>DAIOEK010000023.1:0-43110 GCA_036746315.1 Anaerolineaceae bacterium
ACGTCTGGCAGAGATAACCGCTGAAAGCATCTAAGTGGGAAACTCGCCTCAAGACTAGATCCCTATATTCCCTTAAGGGAGTAAGATCGCAAGTAGACTACTTGCTTGATAGGCGGTATGTGTAAGTTCAGCAATGGATTAAGCAAAACCGTACTAATGATCGAGTGCTTTCTACGTGATGTGGAGAACTCGGTACTCCTTCTTACATAACATCAATTGTTCTAAACCTATATCATCACTATTCAAATTGACTTTGTAAATAAAGTCTCTTGGTGATTGGAGCGGCAAGGGTACACCCGGTAACATCTCGAACCCGGTCGTTAAGCTTGTCAGCGCCGATGGTACTTGGAGGGCGACTTCCCGGGAGAGTAGGTCATTGCCAAGAGGCTTTTATTTATTTAATTCATCAATCAAAAATCAAAAACTTCCGGCTGACTTTTCCGGAAGTTTTTATTTTATTCCCCAACGGGAAGCAGTATGTGTACGGATGTTCCCTGCCCTGGGGCACTCTCGGCTCGTATACTTCCGCCGTGTTGCTCCACCACGGTTTTCGCAATTGCCAGCCCCAAACCGGAACCGCCACGGTCCCGTTGACGGGAATGATCCGTCCGGTAAAGGCGGTCGAATATTCTGCTCAGGTCTTCCTGGGCGATCCCATGCCCGGTATCCGTTACGGAAAGCTCCACCCTGTCTGCCGTCTTTTTCCCGCCCAGGGTTATTTTTCCACGTTTGGGTGTGTGGTGCATGGCGTTATCCACCAGGTTACTTAACACCTGAATCATCCGGTCGGGGTCGATTTGAATCTCGGGCAGATTTTCTGTTATTTCGAGGTCAAGTTCTATTTGCCGGGTTTTCGCCTGATAAGAAAACAGATCGCGAACATCTTGAAGCAGTTTCTCAACCGACGACTTTCGGATATCCAGTTTGAGTTCCCCCGCATCGGAAAGCGCCAGTGTCCGCAGATCGGCGACCAGGTGCTCCAGGCGGATGGCTTCTCCGCGGATGATTTCCACGGTCTCCTGATTGGCTGGCAATACACCATCGTGAATGCCTTCTGCGTGGCCCAGGATGATGCTGATGGGAGTACGCAATTCATGGGCGATATCGGCGGTCATCTGTTTTCGCGCCTGCATTAACTGGCGCAGTTGGGCGGTCATCTCATTGAACACCCTGGCAAGCTCCCCCAGTTCATCGGCAGAGCGTACTTTTACCTGCTGGCTTAGATCACCATTGGCTACCTGTCGGGCGGCGGATGTCATCTCTCGCAGAGAACGGGTGATCCACCTGGAAAACAACACGCCAAAGATCAACGTGATCACCAACCCGATCGCACCGCTGCCCAGCAGAATAAACCGGACGCGATCTAAAAATCCCGGGTCGCCATTGTCCGGGCGGGGCACCGGTGTGCGGATATCCAGATAGCCTACCACGTTATCGTCAATGATGATCGGAGAAGAGTGCTCAAAATCGATCTGCAGCAGGTAGTCGCCTTCCTTGTAAAACCCGCTTGGTAGAATTACCTTGCGGTCTGCATCTGCAAGGGTGAACGGGAGCGGTGTTTTTGTATCGGCAGGTATTTTTAAGCGGTCATACAGATCTTGAATGGATCCCTCGACGCCACCCCAGGTATGGTTTTTCTCATAATATGAAGTGAAATGATAAGTAATCGAAGTTCGATCAAGGTTCAACAGGTATTCGTTGAATTCGCGATCGGCTCCGCGCTGGCTGATTAATACCACCACCCCTACTGCAATGATGCCGATTAATGCGATTGCCAGAATGAGTTTAGCGGTAAGGCTTTTCACTCAATTGCGCTCCTGGCAAATCGATATCCAATACCGTAGATGGTTTCGATGTATGCCTGATCCTGGATTGTTTTTCGCAGTTTTGCCCGCAGATTCTTGATGTGCAGATCGATGGTCCTCTCATATCCTTCATACCGTATGCCTTGCAGGGCGTCCAACAGATCCAACCTGGTAAAGACTTTGCCGGGCGCCGACATCAGGGTGGCAAGGATGTTGAACTCGGATGGGGTAAGATCGACAAAGTGATCACGAACAAGAACGGTATGTGATTCAGTATCCAGGGTAACATCAGCCGCCTGAAATACCGTCTCGGCTCCACCTTTTTGCTGGTTTCTGCGCAATACCGCCCGCACCCGCGCCATCAACTCACGGGGGTAAAATGGTTTGGTGATGTAATCGTCCGCCCCGAGTTCCAAACCCACCACCCTTTCATCCTCATCCACCTTGGCTGTCAAAAAAATCACCGGGGCGGAACTGCCTTTTCGAAATTCGCGGAGAAATGAATACCCATCCATTTCGGGCATCATAATATCCAGAATTACCAGGTCCGGATTTTCTTTTTGCGCCAATTGCAGACCATCCAACCCGTTGTTGGCTTGAAAAACAGTAAACCCTTCCCGATCCAAATACGCTTTCACCAGGTTGGTAATATGCTCTTCATCATCCAGGACTAGTATTTTTTTTGCCATGCTTTCCTCTTGCTAATATTGTACAACTCAAAAATCACCTCACCATCGAATGTCATCTCCGGTGAGGTGTTGTATTGCTTACCCGTTTACACGTGCTTCCAGAAGTTTAATCAATGGGTCCAGCAGTTGGCTGACAGATACTTGTACGCCGGAATTTTCTGTGGTGCTGCCGGTGCTTGAACTGCTTTGATTGCCAGCTGCCATGTCCGGAGGCACATCACCGCCGCCGCCATCCATCGGCATACCACCGCCGCCG
The DNA here is from genome assembly GCA_036746315.1 of Anaerolineaceae bacterium. Taxonomy (GTDB): domain Bacteria; phylum Chloroflexota; class Anaerolineae; order Anaerolineales; family Anaerolineaceae; genus DAIOEK01. The sequence continues at coordinate 2,751 of DAIOEK010000023.1, forward strand.
CCACCGGGCATGCCACCGCCGCCAGGACCGCCTCCACCCTGAAAGTTGCCACTACCGGTTCTGGTGCTGCTCGAACTGCTGGACGTGGTGGTTTTGATTGCCTGGCTCCCACCATATTGCGTCACCGTCTCCATTACATCCTTCTGGGTGAGGTTCATGGCTTCAATGGCAGACATCTGTTCGGTTGTCATGCTTTTGCCGATTTGGCTGATCAGAGCTGCTTTCTCTTCATCTGCAGCGGAATCTCTGGTTGTCAATTCTTTGTATCCTTCCCAGAGGAAGAGCAGATCCTGTGCCTGGGATGCCGTCACGGCATTTTCAGTTCCTTCCAGCTTGAAGGTACCAATAATGAGCTTGGATAATTCCGGCAGAGCTGTCGTACTGGCTGTGCCGGTGCTGGCTGCGGTTCCGGTTGTTGATTTTGCCGCAGCCTGGCTGGCATTGTTTGCGGTGCAGGCAGTCATCGAGAGGGCCAGAACCGCCAAGAACATAATTTTAAAGGCTGATTTCATGTTTCTATCTCCTGTATTATTCATAACGCAGCGCGTCGATTGGATCCAATTGGGATGCCTGGTTGGCAGGGAAAAACCCGAAGAAAATTCCGACCGCAGCAGACGATGCAAAAGCCAGGACAATGGATGAAGGTACCACAACAGTACGCATCTCACTGAAATGACCGAAAATAGCCGAGCCGCCCACTCCGGTTAGGATGCCGATCAGTCCGCCAAACAGACTGAGCAGCAGCGCTTCCATCAGGAATTGCAGGCGGATATCATTGGGTGTTGCTCCCACCGATTGACGAATGCCAATCTCGCGTGTCCGTTCGGTTACGCTGACCATCATAATGTTCATAATGCCAATTCCGCCCACGATCAAAGACACACCTGCCACCCAGGAGAGTAATGAACGGAATGCAGCAGTAGTGGATTCTCTGGTTTCGATGATGTCCTGTTGGGTGGAAATGCTGAAATCTGCAGTATCCGTGGTAACATCATGTCGTTTTGCCAGCAACAGGGTAATCTGCTGCTGCACCTTTTCCAGGGTTGTACTGCTGTCAATTTCCACCACGATCTGATTGACGCGATCACCGATAATCCTTGAAAACTGAGTGGGCACAAACTTCTGGAAAAGTACGGTGATGGGCATAAACAACTGCGCGTCATAATCCACGTTGCCCACTGTGCCTTTTTCTGCCATCACACCGATCACCGAAAGACGGGTGCCTCCAACATTCACAACTGAGCCTACCGGGTTGGTGGACCCGAAAAGTTCCTGCGCCAGATCGTATCCCAGCACGGCGACTTTTTTCTTTCGCTCCAGGTCGTTCATATTGAAGAACCGACCGCTGGAGAGGTCAATATCGCGTACGGAAGGAAAATCTGGAGTTGTACCGGTCAATGTGACATCGTCGAGTGATGTGTCGTCGGTTTTAACGGTGGCTGTGGAACTTTGGTCTACCACAACGCCGCTGACGCCGACCACCTGGTCTTGGATTGCCCAGGCGTCGTCATATATCAGTCCGCCTTCTGTGGGTCCCATGGATCGGCTTCCACCTCGTGAAAAGCTGGAGCGGACGTACAAAAGGTTTGTCCCCAAGCCTTCAATTTGCTCCTTGATGGTTGCCTCGGTTCCTGCACTGATGGAGATCATGATAATAACGGCTGATACACCGATGATGATACCCAACATGGTAAGCAGGGAGCGCACCTTATTTTTCTGTAGTGCTTCCGCGGCAATTCGAAATAGTTCAATGAATCGCATCTTTCACCGCCTTCTGCGTTTGCTTGTTCGGTTGTTTATTCAACGTGATTTTGCTGATCAAGCCATCTGCTAGATGAATGACGCGCTCTGTGTGGGCAGCGATTTTTGCATCGTGGGTCACCATGACAATGGTTGCCCCATCCTCGTGCAGTTTATGGAGGAGGCTCATCACCTCAACGCCGGATTTGCTATCCAGGTTGCCGGTAGGCTCGTCGGCAATGATCATCTTGGGTCGGTTGATCAATGCCCGGGCGATTGCCACCCGCTGTTGCTGACCGCCGGATAGTTCGTGCGGTTGGTGATCCATTCGGTCCGCCAGACCGACCAGCTCCAGCATTCGCCTGGCAGTCTCTTCGCTTTCTTCATGACTGACGCGGTTGTACCGGTTGTAGAGTTGTGTTAACATGACATTTCGCAAAGCTGAGGTACGGGGCAGCAGGTTGTACGCCTGGAAGATGAAGCCGAGCTTCTCATTTCGAATTGCTGCCAGTTCGGCTTTGCTCATGTCGCTGACATCCTCACCATCCAGAATGTAATTTCCCGAAGTCGGGCGGGATAAGCAGCCTAAAATGTGCATCAGCGTGCTTTTTCCCGAACCGGATGGGCCCATAATGCCGACGAACTCGCCTTCGTCGATTGTCAGGTTTACACCGTCCAGAGCTGCCACAGTTGCGTCACCCATACCGTAGTGCTTTTTGATATCGATGACTTCAATAATTGTTTTGGCAGTCATTAATTTGTCTCCAATAATCCGGTAGAAACGACATCTCCTGTCTTTACCCCGGAGATCACCTGGGCATTGATGCTATCCATAATGCCGATTTCAACCCTGGTGAAGGTGAGCGCCCCATTGTTGCGGACGAACAAACCATATACACCGGGGCTAACTTCGTGGAGGGCATCGACGGATACCAGCGCGGCATTGCGCGCTTCCCCACCGATCACATCCACCGAGCCGTTCAAGCCGAGCATCAAGTTCGACTTTAGTATTTCCGATACATTATCCAGTTGGGCAATGCCCTTTACCAGTGTGGTGTTGTTCTCGGAAACCAGCGTCGGGCTGACATTGATCACTTTCCCTGTATAGGTGTTGTCAGGGAGAGAATCGAATACCACTTCCACCGGGTACCCGACCGCCACATTGTCCCAATCTTCTTCATCCAAGTAGAATTCAACCTGCGGATTGGTGTTGTCTGCGACTTCGATCACAGCATCCGTGCTTACAGAATCGCCTTCACTGATGGAGACTGATGTTACCAAACCGGAGATCGGTGTCACAATGACGGTCTTATCCAGCGCTTCCTTGGCGGTCTCCACTGCCTGCTGAGCTTCTTCATACGCGGTCAAATCGGCGCCAGTCGCATCCTCAGGGATCTCTTCACCTTTGAGGGCAGCCACATAGTTGGTCTGTTCTTTCACCACTTCAACCGCATAACGATAGGCGTACCAGGCTGAAGAAATGGATGCTTCTGTTGGTCTGGCTATATAAGTTTTTCGTCCCGTTCTGGTGCGTTCGGTAACTGTAAAATATTCTTTAAGAAAATCTGTTTCCCAGTAGTACCAGGCGGATTTCAGGTTTCTTTCCGCCTGGGTAACTGTCGCTTCCGCTTTGGTTACCGCCTGTGTATTCTCTTCGCTGGGGTTGGTTTCCGCCAGAGCCTGAGCATCTTCCAGCGCCTGCTGGGCTGCATCCAGCTTCAACTGCCGGTTGAAAACGGCTGAACTGATCAGGCTGGTTAAAGTGTTGGTTGTATCATTTACCGTTACTTTGGCTTCAGCCAGGGTCTCTTCCGCCAGGGCTATTGCAGCTGGTGAGGTCATCTCACTTAATGTGCGTTGCGCCTGCTTGTATGCAGTTTGCAGGTCGGCGCTGTCCAGTTCGGCCAGAACCTGCCCGGCTTCCACCTTATCCCCTTCGGATACGTTCACCTTTGATACTTTGCCGCTGCTCTCAAACCCCAGACTGGCGGTTGATGCAGCTGTCAGCGTTCCCGTACCGCTGGCATACAGGATCAGATCACCGTTCTTGACCATGGTGGTATTTAATGTCGCCTGTTCTGCGGCATCCGTTTTCTGGGGGGCAAAACGATAATACGCATATGCCCCGCCACCAACAAGAATGGCAGCGATGGTTGTTCCCGCAACAATTTTTCGGGTTCTGTTCTTCTTGTTTCCGTTTTGGTTTTTCATACCTTCACTTCTTCCTTTCAGGATAATGCCTTATACGACAATCTGATATTATCGAAAGAGTGTGAAGAGGTATTTATGAGATTGTGTAGAAATTATGTAGTTTTGTAACAAAAAGCGCGAGGATCACCCTCGCGCTGAAACTGGTGTTTTAGCCGCCTATTTTATTTTTGCCCGGATATCAATGGCGATACTACCTTCTCCGGGAGGCAACACTTTGAGTGGATTGATTTCCAGCTCTTGAATTTGCGGCATACTGATTGCCAGTTGTGAAAGCCTTACAAGTACATCGATGACTGCGTTGAAGTCTGCCGCTGCAATGCTGCGGAAGCCGCGCAATTTTTTGCCGGCCCAGGTGCGCAGCACCATTTTTTTTGCATCTTCGGGCGACAACGGCGCCAGGTCAAAGGCAACGTCTTTCAACCCCTCCACCTCAACACCACCGGAGCCGAACATCAGCAAAGGCCCAAATTGAGGGTCGCGAATAAAACCGGTGATCACTTCCTGCCCCCCGTTTGCCATTTTTTGCACATGTATGCCTTCGATCCGCGCCTTTGGATGTGCCTTCCTTGCGCGTTCTATGATCAATTCATAAGCCTGCTCCACCTCGAAATCGGATTTCAGATTCAGCAAGACACCGCCAATATCCGATTTGTGTGAAATATCTGCTGACGCAAGTTTGAGCACAACTGGATAGCCAGTTTTCCGGGCGATCCTGACCGCTTCCAATTGATTCTCTGCCAGCGCCAAACCACTGGTGCGAATGCCAAATAATTCAAGCAACCGAACGGTTTGCTCCTGGTTCAGCCAGCCATCTGTGGGGAAGCTTTCTCCAAGTTGATGCGCCTGCTTCGTTTGAATATTTTTTAATATTGGTTTACTGGCTGCCGGTTTATGGATAAATTCAGCATACCGGGTTAATGCGCCTAATGCGGATGCCGCTGCCTCAGGGAAGCGGTAATCCGGGATTTCAGCGGCGCGGGCAAGGGAGACTGCTTCACCAATCTGCTCGGATCCCATCAATACAAATAATACGGGTTTGTGCTGCGATTGGATCACAGGCAGCATGGATTTGACTACGGCTCCGGTAGTGGAAGGTGGAGGAGGCGGCGAGATCACAATAACCGAATCCACACCATCGTCATCCAGAACCAGTTTTAGGCTTCCGCTGAATTGATCGGGTGTAGCCGATGCCAGCATGTCCACCGGGTTGTGCAAACTTGCCGCAGCCGGCAACAGCCTGGAAAGCGCGTCGGTTGTTTCTGCGCTTAAGTCCGCCAATTTCATCCCATGCAATTCCAAAGCATCTGCCGCGGTAACTCCCGGACCGCCGGAATTGGTTAATACTGCCACCCGGTTCCCGAGCGGAATGGGGCACCATGCCAGGGCACGGGCCCATTGGAACATTTCTTCGGTGGTGTTGGCACGCAGTACGCCGGCTTTTTCGAAGGCTGCATCGAAAGCGGATTCCTGCCCGGCCAGTGCACCGGTGTGGGATGCCGCGGCCCGTTTTCCGCTATCGAATCTGCCGACCTTGAGTGCAACGATCGGTTTTTTACGCACAGCCTCGCTTGCCGCGCGGATGAATTGATCTCCCTGCTTTACCCCTTCCAGGTAGAGAGTGATTACCCGCGTTTTGGGGTCATCTGCAATTTGGTTGAGCAGATCAGCCTCGCTGACACTGGTCTGGTTCCCCAGGCTGAACAGGTGGGATAACCCGCCACCCTGTCCGCGGATCCAATCGATCACCGCGGCGCAGATGGCGCCCGAGTGTGAAAGAAAAGCCATATCCCCCGCCGGCGGACCAGGCGGCTGTAGAAATGAGGTATCGAATGGGTAATGGGTGTTGATGATGCCGACGCAGTTCGGTCCGATAAACCGGATTCCGAAAGATTCTGCGATTTGCAGCACCTCCTCTTCCAGCTTTGCGCCTTCCGCGCCGGTTTCTTTAAAGCCGCCGGTGGCGACAATGGCCGCGCGAATACCCCGTTGTCCGGTCTCCTTCATTGCCTGTGGTACGGCTGGCGGCGGCACGAGCAGCACCGCCAGATCGACCGGATCGGGAACATCCAGTATCGTGGGGTGGATTGTTTGTCCGAATAGTTCGCCCCCTTTGGGGTTCACATAATGGATCGCCCCCGGGTACCCGCTCTGGTAAAGGTTGCGCGCCAGTGCATACCCCAGCTTGTTTGGATCCTGCGACACACCGCTCAGTACAATTCCTTTTGGAGAAAAGAAGGGAGAAAATGGGTTGGTTTTCATAAGAAAATTATAGCAGGGGGTCATGGAAAAAACATGACCGTCATGAAAATAATCTTCCCTGCATCATGACTACCACTACATGCGTAAACAGTACGGGGAGCGTATCATACGATCAATAAATTCACTCAGCAAATGAGCATCAAGGAGAGTAACAAATGAACGAAAATATGAAATCCGGAAGAAATCATCGTCGCGGTGGCTTTATGGCAGGCGCCATCCTCATCACCATTGGTGTAATCAACCTGCTGGCAAATGTGCTGAAAACCGAGTGGACGCTGTGGCTGGTCCTGGCGGTTGGAGTCACCTTCCTCGTGGCAGGGATCGTCGGCCGCAACCGTGGGTTGATCATCCCCGGTGGTGTCGTCAGCGGTGTTGGCGCAGGGATTGTAGTGATGGATAGGTTTGGCGCTTTGCTGTCTGAACCTGGCAAGGGAGGACTGTTCCTGTTGGTCTTCTCCCTCGGCTGGGCATTGATCTCGGTAATGTCTCTGTTCATCCCTTCAGAGGATGGTGGCAGCGAGTTTATGTGGTGGCCATTGATCCCCGGTGGTATCATGGCGTCCATCGGCGGGCTGCTCTTCGCCGGCAGTACCGGGCTGACCGTGCTCACCTGGATCGGACAGGGGTGGCCGGTGGTCTTGATCGCCATCGGGCTATACCTTCTGCTGCGCCGCAAGGAACTGAAAGACGAAGAATAATTCTCGAAAAAAGGTACGGAGAAAGGGAGACGATGTGCTTTCGTCTCCCTTTCTGTTTTAATAATCTTTATATTGCGATAGAATCAATGGAGACTGATGTAGAGGTTGGTTTATGAAATATCCCATTATCCAGCGTGAGTTGACGATCCATTTACATAATGGCAACTGGTATCTTCGCCCTATTGAAAACACCGATATTCTGGGACCGGTCGATTATGCCTGGAATCGCTATCACCTTTACCCGGATAGTTTTACCTTTGGCGAAGGTCTGTTGGCAGCCAGTAGCATTCCCGGGTCGCGGCGGCTCGTTTTTGGTGCATGGTCGCCGCAATGGGATGGGTTTTACGTCTCCAGCATGGGCGGCGCCGCCTATACTTTTCACCATGTGGGTGTGAATTATGTCGCCCTGCGCGGGCAGGCGATGGAAACAAGCGTATTGTTGCTTAATCATCGCCAGGGAGAAATTCAAGCCCGTCTGGAGCCGGTCAACGCCGAAGTGCTTTGGAATGGGGGGGTGGATAGTGAGGGGCGCCCGCTGGTCGGCTTTTTTGCGTTGCAGCAGGCATTGTATGAACGCTATAAAGGGGAGTACCCGGAGGGGAAAATGCGCATTTGTGCAGTTGGCCCCGCCGCCAAATATACCTCCGAGGGAGCCATAGGTTCCAGTCCGCTGCGCAAGGGAGATTTGAGCAAAGTGGTCGATTGGGCCGGGCGGGGAGGATTGGGTTCACGTTTATATCAAAATCATCGCGTGGCAGCCATCATCTTTGGCGGGGAGTGGGAGGATCCTGACCTCCGCGATTCCACCGAGATCGATGCCTATTTTATGGAACACTTTGGGCAGAAGACCATCCAAACGGATGTTGCCCTCACCGAAAAATATCGTTATGTACCCCAATTCGAAACCGGTGGCACCTTCGGCATCAACATGCGTGAAATGAACGAACGCCTGATGAGTTTTAATTACACATCCATCTACCACACCGATGAAGAGCGCCTGAAGCAGCACGAGGTGATGATCCTCAATCATTACCTGGCTCAATTTAATGAAGAAACCATCAAGACCAAGAACTTCCAACATTGCGGTGAACCCTGTCCGGTCGCCTGTAAAAAAATGAATGATATTTATAAAAAGGATTACGAGCCCTACCACGCTTTGGGTCCGCAGATCGGCGTCTTCGACCAGCGGGCAGCGGAGCAGATCAACGACTTTGTCGATGCAATGGGGTTCGATGCCATCCAGACCGGTGGGTATCTTGCCTGGATCATGGACATCATCCATGAGGGCATGATCGACCCTGCAGAATATGGGTTTCCACCCGCTGACCTGATGAAGTTTGGTTTCCCTTCCGACCCCGCCGAATTTGATATTGTGCAGTACAGCGCCTTGAACGGCGCGTATGCCCGGGGGCTTTTGGAAGCCATTCTGATGGATCCTCGCGCGGGCATATTTTGTGCCGGTATTCGCAGTGCCGCACTGCAATTGGATCAACAACATCACACCAAAACGGTGGACCGTGCTGTCTATATTCCGCATGGCGAACGGGGTTACATGGTACCCAATCAGTATTGGGTACCGGGCATGATCAGCCCCATGCCCTTGATGGGCAAATATTATGTGTATTACGAAGGCAAGTTCATGCCGCCATATGAGTTGGGGCGAAAGAACGTGGAGCGGATGACATATGAGTTGCTGGTGGATAACAGCGGCATCTGTCGTTTTCACCGCAAATGGGCGGAAGCGGTCACCGATGAAATCCTTGCTGCCCACTATGGTTTGAAGAAAAAATATAAGGACCACCAGTTTGCCCTGGCGAAACATATCCATGAAAGCGAATCGCCCAAGAGTGTATTCTGGGAGAGCGAACGTACTATTGACTTGATCATAACTTTCCTGCAGCAATGGGAGCGTTTTGGTTTGAAGGATGAAAAACTATCGGATTGGATTCAAAGGTTTGTCGATGACAAAACGCAGGCTGCCCGGGATTGGTGGCAGGAAGTCTATCGCGGGATCACTGATGCCTTTGCGGATGGCGCCGATGCCATCCCTGAAATATTGACCCCCAACCAGGCAAAAAATGCGGAGGCAAATAAATAATCATGGTGTTGCTCATTGCCGGCATCACCGTAGCCTGTTGGGGATTGTGGCTTGCGCCCACCCAGAACGTCCAAATGCAGCATCAGGGTGTCAAGACCTTTTATATCAGCCTGGCATTTCTCCTGTTGGCAATCATCGTAGCTTTCACGCAGGGCGTTCCCACTTATACGCTCACCAGCTTTTTCCTGCCCTTTATCGGAGGATTTCTCTGGTCAATTTCCTCGCTGTTTGCTTTTATCGGCACCCGTAATCTGGGGCTGGCAAAGGCAATTGGCGTTTGGGCTCCGCTCAATATTGTGGTCAGTGTGTTCTGGGGCGCGGTCCTCTTTAAAGAATTGATCAACCTTTCCGGGATGTTGGTAGTCTGGTTCGTGATCGCGTTAATCCTGATGATTGGCGGCGTTTTGCTGATCGTCTTCGCCAAAGGTTCCGGAACTGCGGAGGTGCAAAAGCGCAGCATTCTTTCCGGTTTTATGGGTGCCGTTGGCGCCGGAATCCTGTGGGGTTCGTATTTTATCCCCATGAAGTTGAGCAATTCTTCAGCCTGGGTATCCTCTTTGCCTTTTGCCCTGGGAATGTTCGCGACCGGGGTTGGAATGGTCTTGACTGCGCGGGTTTCGTTTCGCCTGGAGAAGAAGCAGGATTATGTCAGGGTCATGGGCGCCGGTGTCCTCTGGGGAATCGGAAACTACACCATGCTTTTGTTAACGGATGCCATCGGGGCAGGGAAGGGATTCTCGATTGCCCAATTGGCGGTGGCGGTGAACGCACTTCTGGGAGTGTATGTATTGAAAGATCCTGCTCCTAAAACCCGTGCCGCTGCCTATACCTTGATCGGATGTATTCTGGCAATGATTGGCGGGATCATCCTGGGAAATATGCGTTAAAAAAGCTCCGTCAGGAGCTTTTGTTTTGTTGTTGGTCTGGTTGCCTGGGAGGTACTTTGAAAAGGAATTTGGCAACGTGGAACCCCGGGGCTGTGATTTCGGGGAGCTTGCTATACATTAAATTTGTACAGCACACCGTTAGGAAAGTGTTTTTACAAACGTAACATATTTCTCGGTCTGTTTCATCCCTGCGTGTATATAGAGTTGCGGAGCGCCGGTGGCGTTCTCACTGTCCACGGTCAGGCCTACCGTGCTCCTTCCGCGCTGTCGGAATTCCAGAAAGGCCTTCTGCAAAATGGCCAGCGCGATGCCTTTTCCGCGATGCGGCTTTTTTACTGCCAGCTGGCGTACCCATCCGCCAATCGGATCATCGAAGCCGATCCCCACCCCGGCAATCTCACCTTGCTTGCGGACAGTCCACAACAGGGTCGGGTCAAAGTCCTTGCGATTGAGAATATGCTCCTGCCAGCCTTCGAATGTATTGCCCTTACGGTGGGGTAGTTCGCGGAATGCGTTTTCGATAACCTCAAAGACTTCGTATGCGTCTTGCTCCCTGTTGAAAGGCAGAAACGCATATTCCGCTTGAAGTTTGGGCGAATCGAGTGGACCGCTTATATCCTTGACCATACGATACTGCGTTTGGATGGGGGAATAGCCTGATTGCATCAGGATTTGCGAGCTTTCTTCCCTTATGCTGATCGTACGGATTTTGCAAATGCCCCCTGTCTTTCGTGCTTCCTCTTCCGCGATCTCATAGAAAATTGTGCAGTCTATTCCCTCCGCGAAATCCGGATGGATGACAGTGTTGTGGCTGATGTATATCTCCTCACCATCGAAATGGATATCTGAATAACCGGCAAGAACATCCGAATCGGTGAGTAGCAGAATGGCATGCTTCGTCGGATCGAAGCCGGGCCGGCTCCATTCGTATTCCATATCTGCCAGCGTCGTATCCGGTGCGCCGAAATAAGCGGTATCACACCGCGCCAGAAAATGGGTTACCCTTTCGATGTCTCCTCGCGCGGCATGGATGATACGCCATCCGGCTGGGATGGTGTTTTTCATAGTAAGGTTCTCCTCATTTAAATGTCCTGGTTAATTATAGCCCGGGTAAAATCGAAAGGTTGCTTTGCCTGGCCCCCATTCTCCTGTCGGAAACACTATAATGTGGGATAGAATTCTAGTGGGAGGGAAGTATGGCGATTGAATTTCCCGAAGCGTACACCATCGCTTCGCAGATGAAGACCAGCCTGGTAGGTCGGAGATTTGCCCGTGTGGAAATCCGACCGTCAGCGGCGAATGTGATCAAGTGGGGTTTTTCGAACCTGGATAAAGTCGATATCGCCGGAGAGGAAATCTCCGGGGTTCTACATTATGGTGATGAGATTCACATCCAAATGGGGGATCGGCATTTGATGTTCGGCGATCTGATTGGCAGGCTGTTGTACCATGCCCCCGGGCAGCAGGTTCACCCAAAGGCGCGGATCATCTTTTACCTGGATGATGGCGCGGCATTCTCTTACCTGATCTCGCTGTATGGTTATGCCCGGGTGCTGACCACCCGTGATGAGATCGACCGCTTCATCCGCGAACAGGGCATCTCCCCCTTGGACCCGGCCTTTTCGCCCGCATACATGGCAAAAGTCTTTTCGGAATCAAAGCGTAAAATTGCCAAGCAGAACAACATCTATGGTATTCAATACAAGGCCGGCGGCATCGGCAACGGTTACTGGCAGGATGTTCTTTTCAAAGCCGGGGTGTTACCCATCCGAAAGTCTGCCAGCCTGACGGATGCGGATTTTGAGAAACTGCACCGCAGTAGCGTGGATGTCATTTCGGCAGCTACGGCAGCACATGGACATTTCGATGAACTGGATTTCTTCGATCAGCCGGGTGGCTACCGGCGTATTTTGGGGAAGCACAGCAAAGATCAGCCCTGCCCACAGTGCGGAGGCGCCATTACCACAAAGAACTTGCTGGGCTCCACTTCGTATTATTGTCAGAATTGCCAACATTAAATCTGGAGAAAAAGATGAAAACGATTGGGTTGATTGGCGGAATGAGTTGGGAAAGCTCCATTGAATATTACCGGGTGATTAATGAAGAAACAAAAAAGCGCCTGGGTGGGCTGCACAATGCTGTCAGCCTGATGCACACTGTGGATTTCGCTGAAATCGAGGTGATGCAGCGCGAGGGCCGCTGGGCTGAGACAGATAATATTCTCGTGGATGCTGCTCGAAAATTGCAGGCAGGCGGAGCGGATTTCATTGTTCTGTGTACCAACACCATGCACAAATCCGCCGAAAAAATAGTTGCCGCCATCGATATCCCTTTTCTGCATATCGCCGACGCAACCGCCAGAAAAGTCCGCGATGCCGGTATTACCAGCATCGCCCTCCTGGGGACGCGCTACACCATGGAGGAGGATTTCTACATTGGCAGATTGCAAAGGGATTTCGGACTCGAAGTTCTGGTTCCCGACAAGGCAGATCGAGATGAAGTGCATCGAGTGATATTCGAGGAACTGGTGCAGGGGAAAGTACTGCCCGAATCCCGGCAGAAATATCTGGCGATCATCCAAAAACTTGCCGGGCGCGGTGCGCAGGGCGTTATCCTGGGTTGTACAGAAATCGGGTTGTTGGTCAAACAGCCGGATACCCCCCTGCCGGTCTTTGATACCACCCTGGTGCATGCCGTGGCGGCAGTGGAAATGGCACTGGAGGAGAAATGAAGGATTCCTATATCTATGATCCGGCGCTTTCCCGTTGTGGTTGGAATAGCGGCGAGGGTATCCTTACCCGCTATCACGATGTCGAATGGGGGTTTCCGCAGCATGACGATCGCTTTCTTTTTGAAGCGATTGTGCTGGATGGCATGCAGGCTGGCCTGAGTTGGATGACCATTCTCAATAAGCGGGAAAACTTTCGAGCAGCTTTCGATGGCTTCGATATCAACCAGGTGGCGGATTATTCTGATGCCAAAGTGGAAGAGCTTTTACAGAATTCGGGTATCATTCGCAATCGGGCGAAAATCAGGGCAGCGATCGGTAACGCCCGGGTCACCCGGCAGGTGCAGCAGGAATTTGGTTCTCTTGATGCCTATTTGTGGCATTTTACCGATGGAGAGACCATTTGTAATCGCTGGGAGTCTCTCGATCAGATTCCCGCCCGGACGGAACTTTCTGACCGGGTGAGCAAGGATATGATTCGGCGCGGCTACAAATTCTGTGGCAGCACCATTGTCTATGCCTTTCTGCAAGGCATCGGCGTGGTGAATGATCACATCACATCGTGTTTTCGCCATGCAGAGCTGACACGCTTATGTCAATAGCCATCCGCTGGTTGGGCGTGGCCGGATATGAAATCGGCTTTGCCGGGAAACAAATTCTAATCGACCCATACGTTACCCGTTACTCCAACTGGCATCTTTTCTTTGGCACCGTCTGCTCGAACCCTGCCCTGGTGGAAAGGTATATCCGGGGTGGAGATGCGATTTTTGTCTCCCATTCGCACGTCGATCATGTTCTGGATGTGCCGGAAATTGCCGCAAAGTGGGGGATACCACTGTATGGTTCGGAAAATACGTTGCAGATTGCCCGCCTGTTTGGGGTGCGGGAATCTCTGCTGCACCGGGTGCAGCCTGCCGATGTGGTGCAGGTAGGCGATTTTCGGATCGTCGTGCAGCCAGGCGAACATCTGCCAATACCGTTTTATCTTCCCGGCAGGCTTCCCCGAAAGCAGCCCGGGCGGATGCGCGCCAGGGATCTTCGCATGGATGTTTGTCACTGCTTTGAGATTCAAGTGGATGGACATACCATTCTGACCGACCCCGGTATTGGCCAGCCTGCCGTATCCAAAGTCGACGTGTTGTTTATCAACCCCCTGATGTCTGAAAAAACCATAGCCCGTCAGTTGCGGTCTTTTATGCCGCGCGTCGTGATTCCGAACCATTGGGATGACTTCAGCGCCTCCCTGGAAAAGCCGGTGCGCGGACAGTTGCGTCCTTCATTGCGCGGCGCGCCGGTGCTCAGGTTCAAGTTACAGAATTTCACCAGGCTGGTTGCAAAAACGCTCCCTGCTGCTCGGGTGGTCAATTTGCCCCGGCTGGCGGAATGCAGCCTGGATTTGGAGACGGGCAGCCTGGTTACGATTTCATCTTGAGGATGGCGGCGATCATTTCAGGGTCGTCTTTGATTAATCCTGCCGGAACCAGTCGTATAAGCAGTTCCGCCCAGATTGGTTCACGGGTGAATACATCCTTGAAAATGGGCAGTGCTTCGGATAATCTTCCGGTATCGGCAAGGGAAACCGCATTCCAAAAGGGCAGCTCTACAATCTGTGGGGCAAGTTTTGCTGCTGCTTCATAAGCTTGCAGTGCGCCGGCAGCATCGCCTGCCGCCAGGCGTTCATCTCCCTGGTTCATGTGGGTATATGCCCGGTGGATATTCACCACCCTGCGCAGTTCTGGAATCGGTTCCGGACAGTCTTCTACGCGCAGTTCCATCTGCACGCCTTCCCAGGTCTTGCTGGAGAGGTCTTTACCCACCACTTTGATGGCGGCGCTCTGTTTTCCGCGGATGTCGCCCCCCGCTGACTGGGCGGCTTCCAATGCCAGCAACAGCCTTTCTGAAAGATCGGCAATACCGTTTTGTATTGCGGCTTCATAGGCTTTTGCCATCGCCGTTGGAATACGGTCATTGAGCATCATGTTTGCCTGTACGCTGAAGCCTGCTCCGATAATGTGACCAGCCTCTGCAATACAGCGCTTGCCGGTGTGCACCGCTACTTCACCCCGGGCATCCACTATCGCCACCTGGCGTACCTCGCGGTTTTCGTCGGCGAGCAACAGCGCGTCCAGAGTTTGTTGTGCACTTTTGCCGCCCTTCAGCAATTCCAGCCCTAATGGACCGTAGCTGATCTCTGCCATGGATTGGGTGGCAATGGCGCCGATGCCGGCTTGCGCCCAGGGCACTACCGACCCCACGGAGAACCAGTGCGATTGGACAGCAACCCCCATCTCTCCGCTCTGGGGGTCTCGGGCAACGATGGAAAAGGTATGGGCAAGAGGTTGGCTTTTCATTTCACAACTCCAGGTATTGGATTTATATTTCCGGATGATCAAAGTTTTGTGTTGGCGGATGGTTAATACTATTATAAAATGAGCTTTTGAAAAGAAAGATATTAAACGGGTATGGCAGGTGGTGTTGGCTTGGTCGAATTTAGCAGGAGATGCTTATGAAGCTGCCCAAGGGAATCGAAAGCGGTGATCTGGCTACGCTGGTGGTCTTGTTGGCGGGGTATGCGATCTATTTTGTCACCGGAGCGTACCTCATTACGGCTTTTTCTCCGATACTGCTTTGTTTGATGGGTGTGGTTTACCTTGCCCTGAACATTTGGGGTTCCCGTCATTTGGATGCCTGGGGCAAACCGCAAATGGCGTTGTATTTTATGATTGCCCTCGGGTTGGGGAGTGCCATCAACTATTACTCGAGCGGTGCCACATGGTTGATACTACTGCCCCTGGTCAGTGAGGCGTTCCAGCGTTTGAGTTTGCCGGTGGCGATATTTACCACCTTCTTCGCCTGGGTCGGGCAGATCCTACCGGTGGTGACGAGCGGGAATATGGCTAATACCATGTCGGCAGCGATGGGTTATTTGAGCGCCGTCGTATTTGTGGCTGTGTTCACTCTGATTACCGTAAATGAGCAGAAAATGCGCCGCCAGCTTGCCGAGGCAAACAACAGGTTACGTGAATATACCCGCCAGATGGAAGAAAACGCAATCCTTCAGGAAAGAAACCGCATGGCGCGCGAAATTCATGATGGACTGGGACATTACCTCACTTCGGTCAACATTCAATTGAAGGCAGCGAAATCGATCATGCCCCAGGATACTGCCGCTGCCGACGAGGCACTCGCCAAAGCCATCTTTCTTACTCAGGAAGCGTTGAATGACGTACGTCGGAGCGTATCAGCGCTCCGCTCTGATCAACCTTCTGAAACGATCGCTTCGGCGGCAATTCGTCCGCTGTTGAATATGGATGTAGAGGAATTAAAGGTGGATTTATCAGTGGAGGGAACCGAGGTGGCTTTGCCGCCTTCCTTGATTTGGGTGCTCTATCGGGCAGCCCAGGAGGCGCTGACCAACATCCGGAAACACGCAGAGGCAAAAAATGTCTCTGTAACGTTACGTTACCTGGCTGATGAGGTTGAAATGCAAATTGTGGATGATGGCGTCGGCGCGGAAAACCTGGAAGGCGGATATGGGCTGGTTGGCTTGCAGGAGCGCGTACAGATTTATGGCGGCAGGGTCGAAACCAGTACTGCGCCGGGCAGAGGGGTCAGCCTCACGGTCTGTATTCCCATACCCGGAGTGGGCGGATAGAGGACAAGGATATGATGGATAAAATTCGCGTTCTATTGGTGGATGACCAGACCATGTTCCGGGATGGAATGAAGGTTTTGCTGCGCGCCGAACAGGATTTGGATGTGATTGGTGAAGCCGGAAATGGTGAAGAAGCTTTGCAGAAAGCGGCGGAGCTCAAACCAGATGTAATCCTCATGGATTTGCGTATGCCGGTAATGGATGGCGCGACCGCGACCCGTCATTTGAAAAGCCGCCTGCCGGATTGTCGGGTGATCGTTCTCACCACCTTCGATGAAGATGCAGCGGTATTCGATGCCATGCGCTCCGGGGCAATCGGTTACTTGCTGAAAGATGCCCCGACCGAAAAATTGTACGAAGCGATCCGGGCTGCCCATCGCGGCGAATCCGTTTTGCAGCCTTCGGTGGCTGCCCGTCTGGTGGCGCAGTTCAGCCGGCTGGCTGAAACCGCGCCGCGCTGGTCTCAGGAGTTGGCTGAACCTTTATCTGCGCGCGAAATGGATGTCTTGCGTCTTATGGCTGCCGGTGATACCAATCGCGAAATTGCCAAAAAGCTGGTGGTGGCTGAAGGTACGGTCAAGAATCATGTAACCAGCATCTTCAATAAGCTTAATGTTACCGACCGGACAAAAGCCGTAGTGCGCGCCCGCGAATTGGGTCTGGTGTAAATTATTCGCATGCGCCTGCTCCAGGGCAATCTTGACACAAGTCCCTCAATGAAGTAGAATCTTTCCGCTTCGTCATGCCCCCGTAGCTCAATTGGATAGAGCGCCTGCTTGCGGAGCAGTAGGTTCGGCGTTCGAGTCGCCGCGAGGGCACAAAAACGACCATCCAAGGATGGTCGTTTTTAGTTGCATCATGATATAATCTCCGCCATGGCAGATGAAAAGAAAGATCTCGCATTCTTTTGTATCACCACCGGCGGCATGGGTGGGGTTCCTTATCGTATTGCGCCTGTTGCGGGTTTGTAAACTATTGCACAATGACCCTTTCAACACCGCAGGCGCCGCCTGCGGTGTTTTTCTTTGGAGAGCTATGATACAAATTCAATTTAGCAAAGTCAGCCTGACCATGGGCGCCCGTTCGATCTTTCGGGATTTGGATTGGGAGATTCAAGAAGACCAGAAAATTGGCTTGATTGGTCCCAATGGAGCCGGAAAATCATCTCTGTTTAAATTGATCAC
Source organism: Anaerolineaceae bacterium (assembly GCA_036746315.1). Lineage (GTDB taxonomy): Bacteria > Chloroflexota > Anaerolineae > Anaerolineales > Anaerolineaceae > DAIOEK01. The sequence goes on from DAIOEK010000023.1 coordinate 20,211, forward strand.
CGGCGAATTTGCCTGCGAGCCCGGCGGTTCTGTTACCCGTGCCCGGGCGGTGACCGTGGGCTATCTGGCTCAACAGCCGGAACTGCCCGTTGAGTTGACTGCTCTGGAGTGCGTATTGGCGTACACTCCCCGGATATGCGAGATCCGTTCGGAATTGTCGGAAATCGAACGGCAATTTGCCGACCCGAATGTTTACAGCGACAACCGGTTGCTTGCCCGCACGGTTGATCGTCAGATGTTGCTGTTGGAGGAATATCAAACTCTTGGCGGTGACCAATTTGAACAACGGGTGGAGGCACTGCTCTTTTCACTTGGGCTGCCGGAGGACGATTTGTGCAAACCGGTGGGGCTTCTCAGCGGTGGACAGCGTAAGTTGATCGGTCTGGCGGGGCTTCTATTGTTGTCTCCGCAACTCCTGTTGCTGGATGAGCCGGACAACCACCTGGATCTTGCCGCCAAGCAATTCCTTGAGAAGACCATTCGGGAGTATCAGGGGACGGTCGTGATTATCTCTCATGATCGCTACCTGCTGGATGCGGCGGTTTCACACATTGCCGAATTGGAGGATGGTTGTTTGACGGTTTTCCCCGGGGATTACTCTTCTTATATCCTGGATAAGGAGCAGCGGCTTGCCAGACAGGATGAGCTTTATCATATCCAGCAGCGTCAGATCAGCCGCATCGAAACCGCCATCAAGCGTTATCAGGTCTGGGCGAAAACATACGACAATGAGAAGTTTGCCAAACGGGCGCGGGCAATTCAAAACCGTCTGGATCACATGGATCGTGTCGAAAAACCGGTGCTGGAACGCCGTCGTATGGACCTGCGCTTGAACGGCTGGCGGGGTTCGCAAAAAGTGTTGGAGTGCAGCCACCTGAATAAGGCGTTTGATTCGCAGCCGCTTTTTCAGGATGTGAACCTGATCCTGCACCATGGTGAAAGGGTTGGGGTAATCGGCAGGAATGGCAGCGGAAAATCCGTTCTCTTCAAAATGATCCTGCATGAAATGGAGCCGGATGCCGGTGAGATCGTGATCGGCCCCAACATTGCCGCCGGCTATTACGCCCAGGAACATGAAACGTTGAACCCTGATCAAACGGTGCTGGATGTGGTTCGCCTGGCGGGCGGCTTGTCGGAGTCACGCGGCGTATCCTTCCTTCAGCGTTTTCTTTTTACCTACCGCCAGACGTCTCAACCTGTAAGGGAATTATCGGGTGGGGAACGTAGTCGTTTACAGCTGGCATTGGTGGTTCTCTCCGGGGCGAACTTTTTGCTGCTGGATGAACCGACCAACAACCTGGATATCGCCTCCGCCGAAGTCTTGGAAGCCGCCCTTTCCGATTTCGAAGGTACGGTTTTGGTGATCTCCCACGACCGCTACTTTCTCGATCAGGTTGTGGATAGGGTGGTCGTGTTGGATGAAGGGAATTTGCCTGGCTATCCCGGAAATTATTCCGATTATCTGTCCGGCTCTGTAATTCAGCCCGTCGTTAGATAAAAATCAGGTAGATCAGTGTGGTTACTGCGCAGATTCCGCCTACCACCAGGTGAATCGATCCCATGGTTTTCATGGATGCCCGGTTCTTCAGCGACCGTTGGTGGGCGGAAGCTGCTTTTGCGCCGCTGATCCGGCGCAGGAATTCCAGGTATAGCCACGAGATCGGGGTGATCATCCACTCTTTCCCTTGCCAAAGCACCCATCCGATCCATAGTGTCGCCAGACTGAAAAGTAAAAACACAATGTCGCGCAGGTTGAACAGCAATCCCGAAGGCAGAATTTTCCCGCCCAGCCAGAGCACCACCCAACCGGCGAATGCGTACACCTGCGCGCGTGCCGCCGGGTGGAAATCATGGATAACACCTAACGCTGAGCTTTTCTGAGTTTTCATCAACTGCCCCGCCCTTCGCTTGCGGGTGTCTTGATTATAACTTACCGGTTGACAGGGAACGAAAATACCCGTATACTACAAACTAGTTTGTATAGCAAACAACATGGAGAGAAAATGAAATTCGATCTACAACAATTGGAAAGAAAGACAGTCGGATACTGGTTCGCAGACGGTCTGGTGGATATGTTCGTTGGCGGTGTTTTCCTGCTCCTAGGATTGTTGCTTGCCGGTGGAACATTGCTCAAGCCTGGTTATTTGCCCGCCATCCTGGTGGGTGTCGGACAGCCATTGATTATTTTTCTTGCCTTTTTTGCCGGCCGGCGCATTCTGCCAGCCTGGAAGGATCGCTATGTGTACCCCCGTACCGGATATGTCGAATATAAGCCGAGACCCCAGGCGGATCGTCGAAAACGGATGATCCGGGCGGGTGTTGTGGGCGGTTTGATGGCCGCGTCGGTGATCCTGATTTTGCCTTCGCTGAAGGAAAACATCATCTGGTTTATTGCCGGGGTGCTGCTGGCGATTTTCCTGGCGGTGCTTGCCTATCGAACGGGATTGTATCGCTACCTGGTGATGGCTGGTGTTGCCACTCTGTGTGGTGCGGTCGTCTCTACGGTTGGTCTGGCGGATCAGTTACGTGCGCCGGTATTCTACGGTGTTTTTGGATTATGTTGGGCGGTCCTTGGGGGGGTAACATTCCTTTGGTACCTTCGCCACAATGCCCGGACGGAGGAGAAATGACCGGCCCGTTGAAGGGATGGATGGAAGTTGACAAACTGGTGCATGAGCCTGCCCGTCTGGCGATCCTCACCATTCTGGCTTCCGTGGAGAAGGCGGATTTTCTCTATCTCCAACGGGAGGCGGAACTGACCCGGGGCAACCTCTCGGCGCATCTGACGAAGTTGCAGGAGGCGGGTTACATCCATATTGAAAAAACATACCGGGGAAAACTACCGCTGACCTTGATTCAACTCACCCGGCAAGGACGCACAGCCCTGGAAGTCTACCGGGTACAGCTCCAGAATATTCTCAACAAAGCATAATGATATTCAGATGATTTAAATGCGAACAGCCGCCCGGGAGTGCGGCTGCTCGCTTATTATGGGAAATTGCTTTCCCATACCGGGAGAACCCTCTAAATGAGCTTCAATCCGCTCAGCAGGATGACCAGCACCAACACCGGTGTAATAAACTTCAAAATGAAGAAGATGGTTCGAGTGAACCGGCCATTCTGGATTTTTCCTTCGTTGGATAGTGCTGATTGGAAACGGCTTAATCCCCATACCCAGCCGGCAAAAATGGCAAGGAATAACCCGCCCAGCGGCAGCAGGATGTTCGATGAGCCGAAGTCGTACAGGTCAAAGAATGTCAACCCGAAGATTTTTACATCCGCCATCAGGTTGTTGGAAAGCGCAGCCGGGACCCCAACGATCGCCAGGGGCACTATGGTCAGCAGGGTCGCCTTCACCCGGGATAATTTGAAGCGTCCTTCCAGGAAGGCGGCGATCACTTCCAGCAGGGAAAGTTGTGCACCGATCGAGGCAATTGCCGTGAGCAGAAAGAAGATCACCATGAAGATATTGCCCAAAGGCATGGAGGAGAAAACCGCCGGAGAGGTGATAAAAAGCAGTGATGGACCGGCGGTTGGCTCGAAGCCGAAGGCAAACACAGCCGGGAAGATCGCGATCCCTGCCAGTAATGAGACCGCCAGGTCGGCAAAAACGACTCTGCTTGCCGTCAAGGGGATGTTCTGATCGTCGCGGTAATATGATCCATAGGTGATCATGCACCCCATGCCGATGGATAGCTTGAAGAAGGCGAGACCCATTGCCACCAGAATGGTTTCGAACGTCACCTTGGAAAAGTCCGGTCGGAAGAGGAAAGCCAACCCGGCGGATGCCCCCGGCAGGGTGATGCTGCGGATTCCCACCACGACCAGCAGGAGGAACAATAATGGCATCAAACGTTTGGTGGTGGCTTCAATTCCGCGGGTGATGCCCAGCATAATGATGCCGCCGGTAAGGATCAGCACCAGCCACTGCCATAACAGGGACTGTCCCGGGTCACTGACCAGGGCGCCGAACGCCCGGGAGGTGACCTCCGGGTCGGTGGAAAGGATACCTCCGGAAACGGATTTGAATATGTAGGCGAACACCCATCCGGCGACCTCAGTGTAGAAAGCCATGATCATGAAAGCAGCCAGCACGCCGCCGGCGCCGATCAGCCACCACAGCTTCCCCGGGGCCACTTTCCTGAGGGCGGTAACCGCATCGCCCCGTCCGCTCCGCCCGATCATTTGCTCGGTGATCATGATCGGGAGACCGATCACCAGTGTGCAGATGAGATAAATAATTAAAAATGCTGCACCCCCGTTGCTGCCTGTCAGGTAGGGGAACTTCCAAATGTTGCCCAGTCCAACGGCGGATCCGAGGGTTGCCATCAAAATCCCCAATCCGGTGGAGAATTGTTTCCGTGGCGCGCCCTCGCTGGAGGTCGTTGTGGAGAGTGTTGCTGTCATGTTCGTTGCTCCTCATAAAAAATCCCCGGTTGCAACCGGGGATTTTGGATTTCAATTCAATGGGTACGTGTTTATTTCTCCGGTGCAATTTGCGACAGGCTTTTGCTAAAGTAATACATCTTGTACCAGGAGAATGAGCTTGCTTTCATGTCCCCGATGTTACCCCAGGCTTTCTGATATGTCAATGGATGGATTGGCGAAAGAGTTCGGGCAATAAAAAGTCAGGGAAAGGCGCCTTCCGTTGGTAAAGTAAATTGAAATCGAGTCTTCATGACATTTGTCACTTGCGAGCCATCCCGTTCTGCAATAGTATAACAAGTAATAAAAAGTTATAACAACTTATAACATATGAATTCACTTTACACAGTACGTCAGGTACAGGATATTCTCAAAGTCGACCGGATCACGATCTACCGCATGCTCCAGGATGGCAGATTGAAGGGTATTAAGATCGGTCAGCAATGGCGCTTTTCACCGGATGAGGTGCAGCGCTTCTTGACCGGCGACAACCTCGGCCCCGGCGTTTCGCCGGATTCGCAAATTGCTGATAATACTTTCCCCGTGCATTGTGTGCAGGCGGTTCAAAACCTGTTCTCTGAGATCAGTTTATTGCCCGGTTTTACAGTGGATCTCAATGGTGAGTTGCTGACCGAAATCAGCAGGCCCTCCGGGTTGATGCTTCGCATTCTCAGTACGATCCCGGGAAGAGAAGTATGCCACGCAACGTGGAAAGAAATGGTGGAGCAATCATCCACCAGCAGCGGTGTTCTCCAATCCAACGATGGCTTTTACTTTGCCATTGCGCCGGTATTTGATCAGGATGTACATATTGGCGCCTTTATCAGCGGTCAGTTCTATGCCTTCAAACCAGACCCGTACGAAGAATCTGACCGTGTGGAGAGAATGGCGCGAAAGTACAATCTCGATATTGCCGCACTCCACGAGGATGTCCGCCAGACCCCTGTTATCCCGGTCGACAGGCATCCGCAGGTGGAAACCTGGGTGAGAGCTGCCAGCCACGCCATACAAAGCATTTTAAAAGAACGGACCGGATTTTTGGTTCGATTGCAACAGATAGCGAATCTAACTCAGATCTCTTAAGGAGCATTCATGAAAACATTCCTTATCCTTGGCGCCGGCACCGCAGGAACGATGATTTCGCGCAAAATGGTAAAAACTCTCGACCCGCATGAATGGCAGGTTGTGGTTGTGGATAAAGACCCCAACCACTACTATCAACCTGGTTATCTGTTCCTGCCTTTTGGTTACTATACAGAAAAAGACGTCATTAAACCCAAGAAGAACTTTATTCCCTCCCAGGTGAAATATATCTCTTCTGACCTGGAAATAATTGAACCTAAAAATAATCAGGTCCGTCTGACTTCCGGCGAAGTGATCCATTACGATTATCTGGTAATCTCCACCGGGGCGGATATTTATCCGCAGGAGACCGAAGGTCTGTTGGATGGTGGCTGGCGCCAGAACATCTTCGATTTTTATACGGTCGAAGGTGGCCTGGCAATGAAAAAATTCCTGGATACCTGGCAGGGTGGGCGCATGGTTATCAATGTGGTGGAAAACCCCATCAAATGCCCGGTTGCCCCGCTCGAATTTCTCTTTCTGGCAGATGATTATTTCACCAAAAAAGGTATTCGCTCCAAGGTGGATTTGATCTATGCCACTCCGCTTTCGGGTGCGTTTACCAAGCCGATTGCTTCTGCGATGTTGAAGGAACTGCTCGAGAAAAAGAATATTCATATCGAACCGGATTTTGCTGTTGGTGAGGTGGATGCCGGTAAAAACGTGATCCGCTCGTATGATGAACGCGAAATTGGCTACGACGTATTGGTGAGCGTTCCCACCAATATGGGCGCGGAAGTGATTGGTCGCTCAGGATTGGGCGATGAATTGAATTTTGTGCCCACCAATAAGGAAACATTGCAATCCAAGCAGTACGAGAACATTTTTGTCCTCGGTGATGCCGCCAATATCCCGGCTTCCAAGGCAGGTGCGGTAATTCATTTCCAAATGGAAACAGCCTTTCATAACATCATGGCGCACATACAGGGGAAGCCCATGCCGGGCGCGTTTGATGGGCATTCGCTTTGCTATATTGAATCTGGATTCAATAAGGCAATTCTGATTGACTTCAGCTACGACCAGGAGCCCCTGCCTGGTACCTATCCCCTTCCAGGTGTTGGACCGTTTTCACTGTTGAAGGAAACCGGAATTAATCACCTGGGTAAACTGGCTTTCAAGGAAATGTATTGGAATCTGATGCTCAAGGGAATTGAGGTGCCGCTGCCCAGCAAGTTTAGCCTGGTGGGCAAGCATAAAGTCGCTCCTGCCAAACTCACCGCAGAAGGCTAACGATTATTTTGTGAAATTCAATCTCATTCAAGGAGAATACAATGTCCGAAGAAATTTTAACCAAAGTAGCATTCGACGCAGATGGTTATATGGTGGATGCGAATGCCTGGACCGAAGAAATTGGCAAGGCATTGGCTGCCCGCGAGGGGATCACGTTGACGGATCGCCACTGGGTTGTGATCAATTATGCCCGCAATGAATGGAAAACCAAGGGCGAAGCTCCCAGCCTGCGCGCCATCACCAAGAATACTGATGTAGACACCAAGGAACTCTACCAACTGTTCCCTGGCGGTCCTGGAAAACTGGCAGCCAAAGTTGCCGGTCTCAAAAAACCCACTGGCTGTATCTAATTCAAAAAGAGAGGTCTCCCGATGACACCTGACGTTAATGTGATTAAAAAAGATATCCGCAAGCTTGCAATTATCGCCTCCAAGGGTTCGCTGGATATGGCTTATCCGCCCTTGATCCTGGGGAACGCTGCGCGCATGAGCGGCATTGAGACGCATATCTTCTACACTTTCTGGGGTCTGGATATCATCACCAAAAAGAAGATGGATCATCTCAATGTGGCTACCATCGGCAATCCATCCATGCACCCCTGGTTCCATATTCCCACCTGGTTGGGATCGATCCCCGGCATGTCTGCTGCCGCCACCTGGATGATGAATAAGGAAATCGCCAAGTTGGATTTTCCGCCGGTGGGTGAGTTCGTTCAACTGCTGCTGGATTCGGGTGCCAATATGTACGGCTGCAAAATGTCCATGGACATGATGAAACTGACCCAGGCAGATCTGGTGGATGGTTGTCAGGTATTGGGCGCCATGGAATTCATGGAAATCTCTGAAGGCGCGCAATTGCTCTTCATCTAGCTCAAGTTAATAAATATACGCAGAGGATGGGTCGATCTCTTTTGGGGTCGGCCCATCCTTTCTTTATATCTGTTTGATGATTTCTGCGCGCTTCTCTTCGAATTCCTGCTGTGTGATATAGCCGGCATCCAGGAGTTCTTGCAAATCTTTTAGCCTCTGTGCAATCTCTCCGGCTTGCTGCATCATTTGATTGGCATTTTTCATCTGGGTAAGCTTCATCCCCTGTTGGGCACTGGCGTTGTTCATTGCCAGAATACTTTCCAATTGTTGGGGGTTGGGTTTCTTGCTGAAAAAAAGAGTCCACAGAATAAAGATGATCAACCCGTAGATGATGCCTGCAACCAGCATGGCGATAAAGGTTACATCTTTTGGCTCAACGCTTGGGTTGGTAACACAGTACCAATTGCGAATGACCCCGGTTTGCCCGGGCTTGTAAGAATACATTTCGGATTCAAGTAAAAAATCCCCCCCTGGGCAAACAAAAGGCGCTGCAATTTTCAATAGTGGAGTGATAACCACGCCCAACCCGATGGCAACCACCGTGATACCGAAAAATTCGCTAACCAGCAACCTGAACAACAACTCACCTGGATTTGTTTTCATCGCCTTATCTCCTGTCCCTGCATAAATCCCCGGGGAAACCCGCCTGATGAAATCTGGTCCGTTGTTCGCTGCAAATATAAGTTAATTTGATTATAGACACAGACGGGTGGTTTGCAACAACCAGGCAGTGTCGTCTCAGCAATCTGAAATTTTTATCGTGTTATGAAGATTTTTGCTTCAATCGTTCCATACCTTGCTCATACAACCCCAATTGGGCGGCAGCCATCCACACGAAAATGAGCGAGAAGAAGACCCAAACTACCACCATCAGCACCGGCAGGGCTTTTTGCAACCAGGTGATCTGGATGATTAATTTATCTACGATGGTTTGATATTGTTCCACCACCAGCAGGGCAGATTGTGTACTGGTGTTCACTTTATCCAGTTCATCTGCCAGGTTGTTGATCGTACCCGGCAAACCGGTCATGCTCTCGGTAGCTGTTTGCATGTCATTCTGGATGTTGGATAGCTGGTCGGGCAGGTCTTTCATCCCGTTCGACATCTGTGATACCGAGGTTTCCAGCGGAATTTCTGGATCATACGGAGCATTGATCAAGGGTATCTTGGAGAGAAAACCGAGTGTACTGTCAACAACTTTTGCAGTGGATTGGAGTGTGGTTAAAGCTTGCCGCAGGTCGGAAATGGCGTTGGTCAGATCGTTGCCTACCAGGTTGGATACTCCCTCCACGATGGGAGTGGTTTTATCGATTGTTTCCGCCACCTGGCGGGTGATGTCGCTGATCAAAGTCAGGTTCTCGGATGCTGCCGTGAGCGAATCATCCGCGACCACCAGCAGCGATTGGGTGGCATTTAACACATCGAGCCCGCTGGAGAGAAAAGCGTTTGTCGTCCGTGTAACCGCGGGTTTAAACGACCAGAGGATGATCAAGCCCGCCAGGCTGATCAACCAGCCAAAGACCGCCGCGCCGATCAGGATTTTTCCTATCAACCGGTTGGTTTCCAATTGCTTGAATACAGGCTTCATGGTGATCCCTCCAGAAAAATTAATTGAAAAATTGACGAAATTGCACGGCTTTGATGAGGATGAATGGGAAGTTTTTGTTATTTGCCTTCTGCAAGTACATCCACCCGTTCGATCGGCAGGCCGGCAGAATAAACTTCCACGGTGAAAGGCATTCTACCGCCGGGTTGGATTTCCTCGGTTATTTCCAGCTTGCGGATGCCTGCCGGCAGGTCACCCTGGTATGCGCTGACGATCACGGATGGTTTAACTGCGTTGGGCAGGGAATTCACAATTTCGCCTTGCACCGTTGCCCATAAGCCAGCCGGCGAGATCTCTGTTGCGATGTTCTCCACTGTGAGTGGGGCTACGTTGACTTCTTCTGCGGTAAAAGCACTGGTCAGCGAAAAATCTGCCTCGAATGGGTAGTGGATCGGACCCGGGATCAAGCCAATCAATGGCAGTTGCCCTCCGGCTGGCAAGCGGTCTGCCAGTCCGGCAACGGTCTTGCTGAATACCTGTCCGCCGGAAGCAAGGCGAAATTCTCCGGTGATGTAGTATGCGTCATTTTTCTGATGGTTACTGATGTTGACCAGGCACCACAGGTCCTGGTCGATGGTTGGATAACAATGTACGGCTGAAATTTCCAGTGCGACCGGGGTAGGTGTGTATAAAATGGGGGAAGGTGTATCCACCGGCGGCGGAATAATCAGCTGCGCGCCTTCTTGCAAAAAATTCAGATCCACCTCGGGGTTGGCAGCCTGGAGCAGGGGAAGGGTGACTTTGAACCGGGCAGCAATGGTCCAGCCAAGTTCATCCTTTTGCACCACATATAGATGTTGTGTGGGAGTGGGGGTGGGAATTTCCGCCCCGGGGTTCAGGTTTTCCGGCTGTGGGGTGGATGTGCGCGATGGCAGCGGGGAAAGTGTTACCCCGACTTTGGGCGTGGGAGTGCCAACTGGCAAACTTATTGCATTACAAGCAGCAAGCAATATGACTAAAATCCCTGTGTGGATCGTGAGCGTCAGGTTTTTCCTGCCTGGTTTCATGAAAAAATTATACCAGAGCGTGCTTGCGATAGGATTTAGCATCTGCTACACTAATTTATATGCCCGATGACCCACTCCTCGAACAGGCTTTGACTGCGATCCGGCAGCAGGATCGCAAACAGGCCCGTGACTTGCTTACCCGTTTGGTCAAGGCGGATCCCAAAAATCCGCGTTATTGGCTTTGGCTAAGCACGGTTGTGGATACCTCAAAAGAAGCTATCTACTGTCTTCAGGAGACCCTGAAATATGATCCCGGTAATCTGACGGCGAAACGGGGTTTGGTTAATTATGGCATGTTGAAGGCGGAAAAGAATTCGGGCGAGAATCCCTTTCAAAAGAAAATTGAATGGCAGGGAGAGGTAACCCGACGTCTCATTCCTCCCCCGCCGCCCAAACCGGAGAAAAAAACACGCCCCAAGCGCTCGTTGGGGATGATCTTTGCGGCAGCCGGCTTGATCTTGCTGGTGGTGGTTGGCGTTTGGTGGATCTTGCCCAACCTCGCCCGCAAGCCCAAAGAGACGATTATCATCTCTCGCCCCACGTCGAAAGCAACGGCAACTTACCTGCCGACCAATACGCCGGTTGGTTACCGGCCATCGTCTACCCCACGCGGACAGGTGAATCTCACCACCCTGCTTGATGCAACTTACACTCCCACCCCCATTTATGTAAATACACCACACCCGAGCGAAGCGTATCTGCTGGCAATGCGTGCCTATGAACGGGGCGATTTGGGCGCTTTCAAAGAGTACCTGGAGCAGGTGCTGGTTGCCGAGCCCAATTCGGCGGATATTTACTATCTGTTGGGTGAGGCGGAACGAAAGAATGGTAACTTGAACCAGGCTCTGGTGTACTACGAAAAAGCCATGGCGGTGGATAAGAAGTTTGCCCCTGCCATCGTTTCGCATGCCGAAGTCGTCATGGAAACCGACCCCAAGATTGACCTCACCAAGAACCTCAACTCCGCAGTGGAAGCCGACCCCAATTATGTAATGGCTTATATCCGCAGGGGTGAGTATTTTCTGCTGAAGGATAAGTATGAACTGGCAATGCAGGATTTCAACACCGCCATCGAGTTAAGTCCTGAATCCCCCCTGCCTTACCTGGGCCTGGCAAAATTGTACCTGAATCAAGATCAACCTTCCCTGTCTCTTGAAAATGCGTTGAAGGCCTACGAGTTGGATAGGACCATGCTGGATGTATACCTGGTATTGGGGGCGGCATATATCGCCAATGGTGAAGGGGAAAAGTCTATTGAGCCATTGGAAACATACCTGTCTTTCAAGCCCTATGATGCCGAAGCCTATGAGTTGGTCGGAAAAGCATACTGGGCGGCCGGTGACGATTCCAAGGCGGTGGAAAATCTGGAGCGTTCCATGAACCTCAGCTCCAGCAGCTTCGATGTTTACTACATCCGAGGTGTCACCAATATCAAGTTGGGCAAGTACATGGATGCATTGAATGACTTGACCAAGGCAATTGCCATTGATGATAAAAGCTATGAAGCTGTGTTTCAGCGTGGAACAGCATATCATTATCTGAAACGCTACCACGATGCCTATAACCAATTCCTGCGCGCCGAAGACCTTGCCAAAGATGGCAAGCAAAAGGCGCAGGCTATTTACCAGCAGGCAAAAACGGCTACTACGGGAAAACTGGATGGCTTTGCCCGCACCGCCTGGAAGAAACTGTTGAACCTGCCCGAAGCGGATGTGTTGCCCATCTGGATCCAGGAAGCGAATTTCTACCTCTATCCCTGCAAGGGCGATCAATGCCTCACGCTTACCGCAACGGCAGCCGCTGCTGCGACTCCTTCGCCATAACCTTCCGGTTTGCGCTATAATCGAATTCCAAACCCAAAAACGAGGTGACCGATGCGGAATGAAGATGGTTTAGCCTTCCATTTGCATATTAAAGAAGGTGATATTGGCAGATATGTTCTTCTTCCGGGTGATCCAGCCCGCTGCGAGAAGATTGCTTCTTACTTCGATGATGCCCATTTTGTAGCTCAAAACCGTGAATATGTCACCTGGACCGGGTCCCTGTTGGGGGAAAAGGTGTCAGTGGTCTCCACCGGTATTGGCTGCCCTTCGACCGCCATTGCCATTGAAGAGTTGGTCGATGTGGGCGCCGATACCTTTATCCGCGTGGGCAGTTCGGGAGCCATGCAGCCTGAAGCTCGCATGGGCGATGTTGCCATTGTCACCGCTGCCATTCGGGATGAAGGTACCACCAGCCATTACCTGCCGCTGGAATTCCCCGCGGTGGCGGATGTGGATATTGTGCAGGCTTTGCGCACCTCAGCTGAAGAACTCGGCTTGAAATATCATTTGGGTATCTCCCAATGCAAGGATTCTTTCTATGGTGAAGTCGAGCGGACCCGTATGCCGCTGGCAGACCATCTTGAGGCCCGCTGGAAAGCCTGGGTGGCGGGTGGCGCCATCTGCTCGGAAATGGAATCGGCGGTTCTTTTTGTGTTGGCGTCACTCTATCGCAAACGCGCCGGTGGCACCATGCTCATTATCAATAATGCTGATCTGGCCGAACTTTCGCAGGATGATGTCAATAAACAGATGGCGGAATTCGATGCAGATCGGGTCATTCGCGTGGCCGTGGAGGGTTTGCGCAAGATCATTCGTCAAGACCGTGCCGGGAAACCATGATTCAGGCATCTGCTGCAGTGGGCTTCATCGGGTGATGAGTGCCGCAGGTCTGGCAATGCTTGTATACCAAAGCGCGTGATGCTGTGAAATATTCACGCGCATCGATTAAAATAAACATGATCCTATGGAAAATCTGACCCGCGAACAATTGGAAGCCAGATTGGTGACGCTGCACCAGGCCAGCCTGGAAATGGTGCGTGAGACATCACTGGATATCCTTTTGCACCGCATTGCCGAACTCTGTTGCGAGCAGGTGGATGCGCGCTATGCCGCGGTGGGGGTGATTAATTCCCAGGGCGGGCTGGAAAAGTTTATCCCGGTTGGGATGACCCAAGAGGAGATCGATCATATAGAACACCCGCCTGCCGGGCTGGGTTTGATCGGTCAGTTGATGCATGCCACGCATCCGCTGCGATTGAAGGATATTCTCTCTTATCCCAACTCGGTGGGTTATCCTGCCAATCATCCACAGATGAAATCTTTTCTGGGGGTGCCAATCCGTCAGGGCGATGCAACACTGGGGCAGATTTATCTAACTGACAAGACCACCGCTCCTGAATTTACTCTGGAAGATGAGCAGGTGATTCAAATGATGGCAGCCTATGCAGCAATTGCCATCAGCAATGCCCGCTTGTATCAGGAACTGAACAATCGCGATAAGGCGCTTACCCGCCGCAACCAGGATCTGGCGCTGTTGAATGATCTGGCTTCCACACTGGCAACATCCCTGGATACGGATGATATCCTGCGCACGGCTCTGAACCGCGTGATGGAAAATCCGCAAATCGCCGCCACCGAAATCTTCCTCAGTAATGAGTTTACCCATCATCTGCAACTCATGCATCACCTGGGTGAATTGGAAGGCAACCTTTGGATCCGGGATTCGTTCAACGATGGCGAGGGACCCATTGGCACAACCGCCACGACCGGGAACGCGATTGTCAGCGATATTCCCGGTGAATATGGGCGTTACCTCAAACCCGACGTGAAAATGGCTGATCTGGCGCAATTTGCCTGTTTTCCCCTTACCGGTCGCCGCGGAGCGTTGGGCGTTTTGTGTCTGGCAACCGTACCCTATAAAACCCTCGATGAACATGAAATTCAGCTCTTTACAGCCATCGGCGCCTGGGTGGGGACGGCGATCGAGAACGTCCGCCTGTACAATCAGGGGATGAAGATCGCCATTCTGGAAGAACGCGAACGCATTGGCATGGACCTGCACGATGGTGTCATCCAGTCCATTTATGCTGTGGGATTGGGATTGGAACATGCCCGTTTATTGATGCCCACCGACCCTGCAAAGTCGGAGGACAAGATCAAGCAGGCAATCGCCGACTTGAATCACACTATCCGTGATATTCGTTCTTACATCCTTGATTTACGTCCACGCCAGATGAGCGAAGAAAATTTGATGGATGCCTTGCGGCGTCTGGTGGCTGAATTCAAGAAGAACACCCTTTTGGATATTGTTTTGGATGGCCCCGACGACGGATTTTCAGCCTTGCCGCAGTCGCACGCCGTTGCCCTCTTCCACATCTGTCAGGAGGCTCTGGCGAATATAGCCAAGCATGCCCACGCCACCCAGGTGAAAGTGACCCTTTGGCGCTCTGCAGATCGTCTGCTTCTCGAAATTCATGATAACGGCAGTGGATTTGATCAGACGCATACATCCCTCACCCTCGGGCACGGTCTGGCGAACATGAACACCCGCGCCCGCAATGTTGGCGGCGAAGTGGAGATTAGCTCCGAGCCGGATGAGGGCACCACCATCCTTGCCTGGGTACCTTTTAAGGATGGGATTGCATAAACGCATGTCGCAGTTGACCAACATTCCCCGCGAACAGTTTGTGAAGGAAGAATTTACCGGAATAGCCAGCCGGTATGAATTGATGAACCAGATCATGACCTTTGGCATGGTCAATCACTGGCGCAGACTGGCAATTGAAATGCTGGATATCCAGCCCGGGCAAACGGTGGTGGATTTGGGCGCCGGGGGTGGGCAGTTGACCGAGCTTGCCGCAAAGGTTCACCCGGATTCCCGCTTTTTCCCTTCCGACCTGACCATGGGGATGATGCAGGTGGGGCGGCAGACGGGGCTGCCTTTTTCGGCGGTGGATGCACTGGCATTGCCTTACGCCGATGCTTCGGTGGATCGGGTGATCTGTGCCTTTTTGCTGCGCAATCTGGAGGACTACCGTCCGGCGCTGGGTGAGATTCTACGCATATTGAAACCCGGCGGCATTTTTGTCAGCCTCGATACCACCCCGCCCGCGCTGGCAATCCTCCGCCCATTCATCCGCCTTTATATGCGCATTGCCATTCCGCTGATAGGTGCGCTGGTGACCGGCAGGTTTGGTGCTTATGAATATTTGATTCGTTCGACGGAACGGTTTACCCCCGCCCCTTTGCTGGCGGATCACCTGCGGCAGGCGGGCTTTGCGCAGGCGCAATATCGACTGATGTTGTTTGGCACAGCAGCCATCCATCGGGCGGTCAGGGAAAGGAAGGATGATGGAAGCTAATACTGAAGGATTATCCGCCAGCGCGCAGCGCGTCCAGAATGCCCTCGATAAGCTGGGTGTGCAGGTAAAAGTTGTTGAACTGCCCGCTTCCACCCGCACAGCGGAAGAAGCCGCCGCGGCGGTAAATTGCCAGGTGGGGCAGATCGTGAAATCTCTGATCTTTCGTGCAAAGACCTCAGGACAGGCGGTTCTGGTGCTTGCCAGTGGACCCAACCGTGTGGATGTTGCCCGCGTGGGGCAGGCTTTGGGTGAGCCCATTGAACGCGCCGATGCGGATTTCGTGCGTGAGCAGACCGGTTTTGCCATTGGCGGCATTCCGCCCGTCGGGCACAATCAGGCATTGGTAACCTTTATGGATGAGGATCTCTTGCAGTATCAGCTTGTTTGGGCTGCCGCCGGTACTCCGCATGCGGTCTTTCCCATCCATCCTCAAACCCTGGCGCAGATTTCTTCTGCCCGTGTGCTTGCCGTCAGGCAGGAGAAGGCATAAGTGACCGAGCCGCGCGATATGGAAAAAGCCGCCCTGCGCGGCGAACCGTCCTGGGTCTGGCGCGCAGGACAGCAACGCCGTCTTCAGATGATCCTCGATGCCGCGGGAGAGCGCGTATCCGGCGAGGTGTTGGAAAACGGCTGTGGTGTGGGCGAATATCTGCGCCGTCTGCAGGAGTACGGCGGCAGGGTGAGCGGTCTGGATTACGATTTCGAACGTGTGCAGGATACCATTGCGCAGGGTCTCATAGCCATTCAGGCTGCCGGTGAACATTTGCCCTACCCCGCAAATCGCTTCGATCTGGTCATCAGCAACGAGGTCATCGAGCATGTGCAGGATGATGCTTTGGCGGTGTCGGAAATTGTCCGCGTGTTAAAGCCCGGCGGTCGATTGGTGCTGTTCTGCCCCAACCGCGGCTATCCCTTTGAAACACACGGCGTCTATTGGCGTGGAAAATACCGTTTTGGCAATATTCCCCTGGTCAACTACCTGCCGGATGGGTTGCGCAACCGCCTCGCACCGCATGTACGCATTTATCGTTCCCGTGATCTGGTTGCATTGTTCACCGGTTTGCCTGTCAAGCAGATCACCCGTACTGTGATCTATGGCGGTTACGACAATCTCATTGCCCGCCTCGGTTTGCCGGGCAAATGGATCCGCGGATTGATGCAGGCTTTCGAACGCAGCCCCCTGCGCTGGTTTGGTCTCAGCCATTATTGGGTGGTCGAAAAGACCGGGGATGGTTCGTGATGGGCTGGTTCGACAGACCCGATCTGGATGGCATGTATGCCCGTGCGGATGTGCAGGGCTTGATCCGCGTGTTGGATGACGGCAGTGAAGCTGAACAGATCACTGCTGGTGAAATGCTCATTCGCCTGGGCATCAGGCGCGGATTTGACCACATCGTTGAAATTTTGGGCACCGGCGGGGAATCCGCCCGCATCGCCGCAGCCGAAGTGCTCGGCGAATTGAAGGCAACCCAAGCTGTCGATTCGCTCGCCATCACCCTCGAAGACCCATCTGAAAAAGTGCAGCAGGCGGCGTGGCAGGCACTGCTCGCCATCGATACAGTTCAGGCGCAACAGGCTCTGGCGGAGTGGGAACGCGCGAAAGCCGAACCAGATGCCGACCTGCAAACCTTTGCCTATGATCATGTGATGGGGTCGAATCGTCTGCCCGGTGCGCGCAGGATATTGAAACCCGCCATGCGGCAGACTGCTGCACAGGAGGAATTCATTCTCGCCAACCGTTACCAGGAGGAGGGACGCACCCTTGAAGCGCTCACCGCCATCGACAAGGTGCTGGTGGTTGATCCAGCCTGGGCGGATGCGCTCAACTTACGCGGTATCCTCCATGAGGAGATGGGTGTGCCCTTTGCGGCGTTGAACGATTACCGTAAGGCAGCCCTCTACGACCCGTTGCTGGCGGAAGCCCGCACCAACCTCGAAGAGATGATGCGCGAACTCAACCTTCCCGCCATCCCCGTCCAGGAGTGGCTGGATCAATTGGAATCAGATACCTGGGAGGAGCGCCGCGATGCTTATGTTGCCCTCAGCTTCAGCGATTCCCCGGCAGCACTGCCCGCTTTGCTGCGTGGATTGCAGGATGAGGACGTGGAGGTCATCACCGCCGTCATCGAAGCAATCGAGGGTTTGGATGACCCCGTTGCCCGCGCCGCGCTTGAGGAGTATTACCAGGATATGCAGGGCTCAGAATCGGACATGGATTTGTTCGGCTTTCTGGATAATAAATAAAATGCTCCCGCGCAGGGAGCCAAATTTTTACTTCTGTTATCAAGACCTGATCATCAATTTCCATCCACCCTGAAATCGTAGATCCCATCCACCCGGCTGTAGGTTCTGTGGCAGACCTCGCAGATCACCACTTCCCCCGCTTCGGTCAGGCTGGCTGATTCACACACCGGGCAGCGGAAGAACCCCTCTGCCGCCGGTTTCTGCTGCATGGCGGTGGATTTGACGAACACGCTCGGTGTCAACTGCCACAGGTTGCCGGTCTGGCTGAACAACGCATCCATTGCCACCAGCAGCTTGAGCGGGATCAGCTTTTTGAACAGGTCCATGCGCAGGTGCGAAACGGTCAGCGTCCGTTCGATCCTGAAATCCAGTTCCCCCAACCATTGGCGGATTGCTTTCGGGTGAAAGTCGAAGTTCAATGCGGCAAACTCCACCGGTTCGGGCGTGAATGGGCTCCACTTTTGTCTGCCCAGCAGCCAGCGTGC
Organism: Anaerolineaceae bacterium; assembly: GCA_036746315.1. GTDB lineage: Bacteria > Chloroflexota > Anaerolineae > Anaerolineales > Anaerolineaceae > DAIOEK01. The sequence continues at coordinate 38,384 of DAIOEK010000023.1, forward strand.
GATCGCCTTCAGGTTCTGTTTGCTGGCGTATTCCAGAATAAACGTGCCGTTGGTCTGCATCACCCGTTCCACCTGTTGTAATGCCAGCGGCGCATCTGCCATGTGGTGCAGCGTGCGGATCATTGTGGCGCCATCGAATAGTCCGTTCACGAACGGCAGCCTGTAGATATCTGCCGCCACGAACACCAGCCGCGCATCCCTGCCCAGGCGTTTCTGTGCCTGTTCCAGTTGGGTGCGCGAATAATCCAGCACCACGATCTTTTTATATCCCGCATAGCGGTGGGTATTCCTGCCTGCCCCCGCACCCAGCTCCAGCATTAATTCACCGGATGCAGGCAGCATCCGCCGCAGTGCCACCGCTTCAGCGGCATCTTCGTAGGCGCGGTTGGCTTGATCCCAGAAGCTGGTCTGGTAATCGGAACCTTCATAATTGCAGACGGGTGGTGTGTTGGTCATGGCTAAAGATGAGTGCCGGACAGGCTTCCCGGCGGCACCCGGAAATACCTCCTTACCGTTGCTTCCTCTCGGACCTGGCGGGGTTCGCAGGTTTCCGCCGCGCCGGACCCATCCGGCACTCGTGCAATATCATACCTGTTGGCATTCCCCTTGTCAACCAAAACAGGCAACACTAATTTCTTCTTGTCTTTTGATTTGCTTACACCAATCCCAGTTCCACCAGCAGTTCGGCGTTGTAGATGCTCCCTCCCGCTGCTCCGCGGATGGTATTGTGAGAAAGTACCACCATCTTCAGATCGAAGATCGGGTCTTTGCGCACTCTGCCCACTACCGTGGTCATACCCTTGCCGGTCATCCGGTCCAGCCGGGGCTGCGGACGGTTGTCTTCGCTCTTCACTTCGATCACCGGCTGCGGTGCCGATGGCAGACTCCGGCTGGCAGTGGGAGCCTGGTACTGGCGCAATGCTTCTGCGGCTTCTTCCGGGCTGGCTTTTTTTTGCAGTTCCACCGAGAAACATACCATGTGACCGTCGCTGACTGCCACCCGGTTGGCATGCGCCGAAAGGATGAAATCCGCCAATGCAATGCCTTCACTATTCAGGCTGCCCAGCATCTTGCGCGTTTCCCATTCCACCTTTTCTTCTTCACCCCCGATGTAGGGGATTATATTGTCGAGAATATCCAGTGATGCCACGCCCGGGTAGCCTGCCCCTGAGAGTGCCTGCATCGAAACGGCAAAGACCTTGCGGATGCCAAAAGCGTCTTGCAGTGCTTTGAGCGCCACCGTCAGTCCCGTACTGGTGCAGTTGGGGTTGGTAACGATGCAGCCGCTCCATCCACGCACTGCGCGTTGTGTTGTCACCAGTTGGGCGTGTTCGGCGTTGACTTCGGGCAGCAAAATTGGTACTTCGGCTTCCCGCCGGTAGGCGGATGCGTTGGAAAACACAGACACCCCGGCGCGCGCAAATTCCGGTTCAACAGTCCTGGCTATGTCAGCGGGGAGAGCGGAAAAAACCACCCCAACACCTTTCAACATCGTCGGGTCGGAAGGCAGCACGGGCAGATTCGCTGCCCCTGCCGGAATGACTCCCGGCAGCAACCAGCGGCAGCCCTCGGCATACGTCCCGCCGGTGGTCCGTTCGGAGCCGGTGACGGCTTTTACTTCGAACCAGGGGTGATTTTCCAGTAGAGAGACGAATCGCTGCCCAACGCTGCCAGTGGCAGCCAGAACCGCGACGGGGATTTTTTCTTTCATCGGAATGCTCCTGTATTAATGTATCAATCGATGAAGCGCGCGAACGGCTTTCGTGCCATCCTGTGCGGAGACGATGAAGCTGATGGAGACTTCTGAAGAACCCTGTGCAATGGCGATCACATTCACCTTTTCCTCTCCCAGAGTCGAAAACACCTTTCCGGCAACGCCAGGGATGTTACGCATGCCCGCGCCTACCACGGAGATGATCACCACCTCGTCAGTCGCCCACACCGAATCGATGTCGCGATGAGTAATCTCGCGTTCGAACTCCGTCTGGATTGCTTCCATCACCTGTATTGTGGATTCGGATGGCACCGCAAAGCAGATGGATTGTTCGGAGGAAGCCTGCGAGATGAGCGGTACGCTGGTTTGGGTTGAGGCGATGGAGCGGAAGGTCCTCGCCGCCACGCCGGGTACACCCAGCATCCCCCTGCCTTCCAGCGTGATCAACCGTAGTCCCTTGATAATGGTCACTGCTTTAATGGTGTTCTCAGCCAGGGCAAACTGATCCAGCACGATCTGCGTGCCGGGGTTCCCCGGGTCGAAGGTATTCAACACCCGCAGATCGATCCCCGCCTCGATCACCGGGCGGATGGTCTTGGGATGCAGCACCTTGGCGCCATAGTAGGCCAGTTCGCTGATCTCGCGGAAGGATAGCGTTTGAATGGTGTGAGCTTCCGGAACCACGCGCGGGTCGGCGGTCATTACCCCATCCACATCTGTCCAGATCCATACTGCCTCTGCCTTCAGCGCTGTCCCCAGGATGGCAGCCGAATAATCGCTGCCGCCTCTCCCCAGGGTGGTGACCACGCCTTTTTCGGTGGCGCCGATGAAACCGGTGATCACCGGCACGGTGCCCTTCTCCAGCAGCGGCAGGAGCATTTCCCGGCAGAGTGTGCCGGTGGTCGCGTAATCCGGGTTGGCTGATTGGTGGGTTGCATCCGTGCGAATGAGTTGGGTGGCCGCAATGGGTTCCGCGGCAACATTTTTCTGCCGCAATATCTCCGCGAGGATCAAAATCGACATCCGTTCACCCAGGCTGGCAATCGCGTCCAGTGCCCGCGGAGAGGCTTCCCCCAGAATTTGAATGGCAGAGCACAGGCTGCTTGCCTGGTCCAGCAACTGGGTGATGTCTTTTTCTGCCTGTTTGCAGTGTTTTTCTGCTGTACAGGTGGCATGCAGCATGTCGAGATGCCTTGCCCGAAGTTCGGCGAGCGATCGTTTCAACCCGCCTTCATCCCCATCCGCCGCCTGTCGGGCACAACGCAGCAGAATATCTGTCACGCCGGACAGCGCGGAGATCACCACCACCAGCTGGGGATGCTCCTTGTGCGTGTTGCGGATGATCTCCGCACACTGGTTGAGCGCCTCGGGAGACCCCACCGATGTTCCGCCAAATTTCATCACCAATACAGACATAAAACCCTCTTACAAATTCGAATGTGAAAATTATATCCCATCCAGTAAAGGGATGTGCCGCATGTTAGGATTATTTAAATGTTACGCCGGGAAAATAAAACACTTCCGGCGCCTTTTTCCCCCTACTTGCGCCGGGTCTGTTTTTCGCTGGTTTGCCCCCTGATAAGGTAATGATTAATCTTTGGATTCTTTTTCAACTACGATGGTGCAGCGGGTCACCAGTGCGGCAATCGCGCCGATGGCTGCCAGCTGTGGAGCCAATAAGGCGCCAACCACGCCAAACGTAAGTGGAATATCCATCAGTGCCTTGCCATCTTCATTTTTAATCGTGATCCGGCGGATGTTGCCCTCGTGAATGAGCTCCCGTAATTTGGAAAGCAGCGCGTCACCGTCCACCTGAAATTCTTCTGTTCGATACTGATGATCAGTCATTTTTACTCCTTTTTCTCGTTCATCATTATATACGCGGGATTTTTGAATTGGTTTTGTTTTTTTACCGATAAGGTTGCCCAACCTGTGCACATTTCGTTATAATGACCTGCATGCGAAAATTGAAGTGGTTGATGTTGAGCGGATTGATTATGTTGCTGCTGTCTTCCTGCGCGGCGGCGGATGATCAGCCATTGGAGCCGACTACAGAATTGAGTGCCGTTACCCCCTCTTCAACCCCGACCATCGTCTGGTTTCCGCCGACCGCCACTCCCACAGCGCCGTTTATTGTGCAGCCTACTCCCACCCCTGAATCGTTCATCAGCTATGGCGAATTATTGCTGGATGACCAGTTCGAAAGCGACGCCGATTGGACACCGGGAGACACAACCGCCGGCAATATGGTGGTCTCAAATTCAGAATTGACCCTTGCGTTGGCTGCTCCCGGGGCGACGCTTTCCACGACCCGAAAAGATTTTGTCACCCGCGATTTTTACCTCGAGACAACGCTTACTGCCTCGTTGTGCCGCCAGTCGGATTCCTTTGGTCTAATCTATGCAGCAGTCACCCCGCGTGAGTATCATCGTGTTGCGTTTACCTGTGGTGGCTTGTACCGTCTGGAAAAAGTTTATTTTCAAAGAGTGACCCCGCTTACCGACTGGCAAAGCTCCTCGCAGGCGGTGCGTGGTCCTGGCGTGCCGGTGCGCGTGCACATCTGGTCGGGCAATGGCGTCATACGCCTGTATTTGAACGACCAGTTTGAATTTGAATACCCGGTTAACCCGCCAGCGGGCGGCATCGGCTTCTTTACCTCGTCTGCCGGTGACACAGCCGTAACCGTCAGCTTTTCGGATTTGCAGGTCTATCAGGTCACTCGTGCTGATTTCCTGCCCACTGTTGCACCTACCATCCCGCCGACCAAAACCCCCGTCCCCACCGCCCCCAAGCCGTAAGCTTGGTGAAGTAACAAATATCATTCATTGAAAACGCAGGCGTTCGAATTTCATATCCTCGATGGGTACCCGCGAACCTGTATACTGCTTAAATAAATAGTGGGCGCGGAAGGGTTCGAATATCATACCCTCGATGGGTACCCGCGAACCTGTATACTGCTTAAATAAATAGTGGGCGCGGAGGGGCTCGAACCCACGAACCTCACGGATGTGAA
>DAIOEK010000024.1:0-40003 GCA_036746315.1 Anaerolineaceae bacterium
TCCAAGCTTCGATGCGATCCATCAGGTCGACCCCGCCGCGCGGGAGCGTATTATTGCCATGCTGTCTGGTAACCCCATTCCACCGCCAGCACCCGCCAGATCTCCTCGCCGCAACACCTTGTCGCAAAAGGAAATCCAAACCGCCTTGACCATGATCGGTAACCAGATCAAGGAAAACAGCTATGCGCAAGCATTGGATTCTATCAAGCTGCTTCGCGAAAAAGTCGCCGCAGCCAACCTGGCGCCTTTCTCTCGCAACCGCGTCGAGCAGAAGATTAGTGCGCGATTGGAAGAGATCGAATCCCGGTCTGGGCTGAAGGAATAAACTGCCCATCATCTGCCGCGTGCAGGTCGGGGATTATTGGTAAAATAGCTGTGTTGTTTCCCGATCATTTTATCTATCAAGGACAATTTATGTCTGATCCAAATGAGTTTCCCTATCCGTTTATCGATAAAATAATTATCCCGGAGGAGGAGATCAAAAACCGGGTAAAGATACTCGGGCAGATGATCGCACAGGATTATCAGGATTCAGAAAATCTGCTTCTGTTGGGGTTATTGCGTGGTTCAGTGGTCTTCATCACTGACCTGATGCGCAACATTCATCACCCCATCACCATGGATTTCATGTCTGTCTCCTCCTATGCCGGTTCGGTTTCCAGCGGTTTCGTGCGTATCGATTCGGATCATAAAACGAATATTCACGGGTGGGATGTCATCCTGATCGATGACATCGTCGATAGCGGCTACACCATTCACACTGTGCGCAAACTGCTCCTCGATCGCCGCCCCAGGTCCCTTAAGGTGTGTGCCTTGTTGGATAAGGTGGAACGGCATAAGGTCGATATTGAAATCGATTACTATGGCTTCAAGATCCCGGATTACTTTGTTGTCGGCTACGGATTAGACATCGACGAAAAAGGAAGAAACTTGCCCTACATCGCATCGGTGGATCTGCAAAAATATCAAAACACTGGGAGTACAAAATGAGTATTTCGATTGCGGTTGGCATGCAATGGGGCGATGAAGGCAAGGGACGGGTCGTTGATCTCCTGTCGGAAAAAGCGGATTTGGTTGCCCGCTTCAATGGCGGCGATAACGCCGGGCATACCGTTACGGTCGGCGAAAAGATTTTCAAGCTTCATCTGATCCCCTCTGGAATTATCCATCCGCATACCACTGGCATTTTGGGCAACGGATTGGTTATCAATCCCGCAACGCTGCTTGATGAGATCGATCAATTGACTGCTGCCGGTGTGAATGTCAGCCCCGACAGGCTGTGGATATCGGATTCTGCTCACCTCATAACACCCGCTCACCGCCTGCTGGATCAGGCTCAGGAAGCAGCGCGCGGCGCCAATCAAATTGGCACCACCGGGCGCGGCATTGGTCCTGCCTACGTGGATAAATCTGCCCGCAAAGGCCTCCGAACCGGAAGCATTCTGGAGGAAAATTTTGCTGCTGTTCTGCAGATGCATTTCGCAGATGTCTCCAACACTATCGTCAGGTTGTATGGCCAGCCCGCATTGGACGTGGAACAACTGACTGCGGAATACCTGCGTCTTTGCACCCGCTTGCAGCCCTATATCCGCAACACGGGCTCCGAAATCCGTCAGGCCGCCGTGCAGAAAAAAAACATCCTCGCCGAAGCCGCCCAGGGGACTTTGCTTGACCTCGATCATGGTTCGTATCCCTTCGTAACCAGTTCCTGCACCACGGCTTGTGGTGTTTTCAGCGGTCTCGGCTTGGGCTTGCAACCGGTGGATAGGGTGATCGGCATCACCAAGGCTTTCCAGACCCGTGTCGGCGCCGGTCCATTCCCAACCGAATGCGCGGGCGAAATTGCCGCCCGTTTACGCGGAACCGGAGCCAATCCATGGGATGAGTTTGGCACCACCACCGGTCGTCCTCGCCGGGTAGGTTGGCTGGATCTCGTCCTCTTGAAATATGCCATCGAACTGAATGGCGCCACCGAGCTGTTCCTTACCAAGCTGGATATCCTGTCCGGATTTGATGAAATCTCGTATTGCAATGAATATGTTTTTCAGGGTAAATCCTACACCGCTTTAAGCATGCCGGGGGGTGCATCCACCCTGGCTGGCTGTAAACCGGTCTATACTGCCATGACAGGCTGGCACGAAGATGTAAGCGCGATGCGCCATTGGCGGCAGCTGCCGAAGCAGGCGCACAACTATATTGCCAGGATCGAAGAGTTTTGCGCTATCCCGGTTTCTGCGGTATCGGTCGGACCGGAACGCAGTGCGGTGATCTATCGGGAGTGATGATGGATTATTCCTCTTACCAAAGTCCGTTTTCGTATCGCTATGGTTCCCCCGAGGTGCGCCGCATCTGGAGCGAGGAGAACAAGCGGCTGTTGTGGCGTAATCTGTGGGTCGACCTGGCGGATGCCCTCTCGCAATTTGGGTTGGTTACTCCCGAACAGGTGGAAGATTTGCGCAGTCATCGGAATGATGTGGATATGGCTTCTTCCCTTGCGGTGGAGGATGAGATTCATCACGACCTCATGGCGGAGGTGAAAGTCTTCGCCGGGCAATGCAGTTTGGGTGGCAGAATTATCCATCTGGGAGCGACTTCGATGGATATCAAGGATAACGCGGAGGTGCTGCAAATCCGGCAAAGCCTGGATTTCCTTCTCACAAAATTGCGGCGGTTGCTCCTGGTGGTGGCGGAAAAGGCCCTGTTGACCGCAGACCTGCCCTGCCTGGCGTTTACCCACCTGCAGCCTGCCGAACCGACCACCTACGGTTACCGCTTTGCCTCCATGCTGCAAGACCTGGAAACCGATTTCCGTCAAATCCAATCTTTCCGCAGCAGCCTCAAAGGCAAAGGCTTCAAGGGCGCAGTCGGCAATGCTGCGACATTTGTGGAACTGCTCGGCGGTGAACAACCCTATAACCGCTTCGAAGGCATTGTCAGCCAGCGCCTGAATCTGCCGTTTTTCTCTGTCACCACCCAAACCTACACCCGCAAGCAGGATCTCGACCTCTTCTACCTGCTGTCCAGCCTTGCCGGCACGATCTACAAAGCTGCATTGGACTTGCGCTTGCTCCAGTCATCCGTATTTGCCGAGACGGCAGAGCCTTTTGGTAAAAAGCAGGTTGGTTCGTCCGCCATGCCTTTTAAACGCAACCCGATCCAATTGGAAAAGATCGATTCGCTTGCCCGTATGATCTCTGCCTATCCGGGGGTGGCGTGGGGGAATTATGCCCATTCCCTGCTTGAACGCACTCTCGATGACAGTGGCAACCGCCGCGCAATGCTTCCTGAGATATTTCTTGCCGCTGATGAAATTTTGCTTTCGTTTACCGCGGTGATTTCTGGTCTTGAGATCAAAGAACCGTTCATTCAGGCAAATCTGGCAAAGTTCGCGCCGTTTGCAGCCACCGAACGCATTCTGTTGCAGGCGGTGAAGAAAGGTGCCGACCGCCAGCAGATGCACGAACATCTTCGCACCCTCTCCATGCAAGCTTGGAAGCAGGTGGAAGACCAGCTACCCAATAACCTTGTGGATTTGATTCGCTCTGACGTCGAAATAAAGAAATATCTGAATGACCGGGAAGTGGAAGAGACTTTCGATATCTCCCGTTATCTTGGCGTTGCGGTAACCCGTTCCAGGGAGCTTGCCACCCGCATTGTCCGGGAATACACACCCGCCTAGGTTTCTTCAACCCATTTCTGGCACTCGTCCCACGTCAGTGGTTTCCCGTTGCGCTTGTCGATCAATTCCTGTCTGCGTATTTTTTCTTTCAGCAGCTTGCTCACTGGTGTGCTATTTTCCCTGGATAGTTTCACAATTTCGGCAGCCGCTTCATAGCCGATCAACCGGGTCAACCCCGTGATCCAGAGCGGATTGGCTGCCAGCCATTGTTTTGCTTTGGGGATGTTGACAGTAATGCCCGCCAGGCACTTTTCATTCAGCGCATGGATTGCGTTCGCCATGATTCGTTGCATTTCCAGCAATTCGTGGGCAATTAAAGGCATCATTACGTTCAATTCCAGCTGTCCTGCTTGTCCAGCCAGCATCACCGCCTGATCCAGCCCCATCACGTGGTACATAGCCATATTCACCATCTCCGCGATGACTGGGTTAACCTTGCCCGGCATGATGCTGCTCCCCGGTTGAACCGCCGAAAGTTGGATCTCGTCCAGGCCCGTTTCCGGTCCACTGGCAAGCAGGCGTAAATCATTGCAGATCTTGGTTACACTCACTGAGGCCGTCCGCAATGCAGCGGAATAGTTTACAAAATCTGCCATCGACTGCATGCTTTCATAGTGATCATCCGCGCACGACAGTTCAAAACCGGTTGCTTCGCTCAGATATTTCGCCATCTTCTCTGCATATTGGGGGGGTGTATTTAACCCGCTGCCCACGGCACTGCCGCCGATTCCCAATCGGAGTAGGCGTTTTCTTGCTGCTTCCAGCCACTCCAGATCCCTTTCCAGCATCCTGGCATACGCACCGAACTCTGCACCAAAGCTTATCGGAGCCGCATCCTGTAGGTGCGTCCTGCCTGATTTTTTTACCTGCTGATAATTGCTTTTCAATCTTTTAAATGCCAGGCTGCAATCGCGCAGAGAATTTTCCACATCCTTGTGCTTTTCCAAGCAACTCAAGCGGATGGCGGTGGGGATGACATCATTGGTCGATTGCGCCATGTTCACGTCATTATGCGCATTCACCAGATACTCGCCCTTTTTGCCCCCCAGCAGTTCGCTCGCCCGGTTGGCTACCACCTCGTTGATATTCATATGGTGGCTCGTCCCAGCTCCGGCTTGAAAGGGATCAACCAGAAATTGGTCGGCATATTTCCCTGCCAGCATTTCGTCACACGCACTTCTGATCGCAGCTGCCTTGTTTGGGTTCAACCAGCCGGTTTCTTCATTCACCCAGGCGGCGCATTTTTTGATCTGCAGGATTGACCATACCATCAACCGGTCTGGTCTCTCTCCGCTGATTTGGAAGTTTTCCAGTGCCCTTTGAGTCTCAGCCCCGTAGTAGGCCTCTTGCGGAACGTGTACTTCGCCCAGGCTGTCTTTTTCGCTGCGAAATTCTCTTCCTGATTTTTCCATGCGTGCTCTCCGTCTGGCAGATGACTACATTATAGTGGCAAAAGCCCCTTCATATTCATGAAGGGGCATCGATTGTTAGCTATTCAACAGTCTACTTTGCTTTTTCCAGGATCATCTTCAGCGCTTGTGCAATGGCGCGATCCAGTTTGCTGGCATCCTTTCCGCCGGCTTGCGCCATGTTGGGTCTACCGCCGCCGCTGCCGCCCACAACCTGCGCCGCTTCTTTGACGAATTCACCGGCATGGAAGCCTTTCTTTACCAGGTCGTCGGATACAGCACAGATGATGATCGGTCGCTCGTCCAGTGCGCTGCCCAAAATGACCACTCCCGTCGGATATTGATCACGGAACAGGTCCGTCAAGCCGCGCAAGGTATCTGCATCCACTCCTTCGATCACGGTACCCAGAATGGCAGCGCCATTGACCACTTTCACGCCGCCAAGCGTTCGCTCGAATTCGTTCTTCGCAATTTGTTGTCGTAATCCCTGTATCAACTTTCGGGCACTTTCAAGTTCGTGCATCACCGTTTCAGATTTGGAAGGTAGTTCTTCCACGCTGGTGGAAAGTATCCCGGCTGCCTGTTTGAGCAGGTGTTTTTGGTGACTCACGTTTTCGTACGCCTTTCTGCCTGTCACCGCTTCGATGCGCCTTACCCCTGCCGCCGCGCTTCCCTCGCTTGTGATCAGGAACAACCCAATGTCACCCGTCTCATCCACATGCGTTCCGCCGCACAGTTCGTATGAAATTCGCTCTTCATCGCCAATGGAGATGGTGCGCACGTTCTGTCCATATTTCTCGCCGAAAAGCGCTGTGGCGCCGTCCGAAAGCGCATCCTGCAGGGATTTCTCGCGAATGGTGAGCGGATAATTCATCAGAACATCCGAATTCACCCCAGCCTCGATCTCCTCCAACTGGGCGGGTGTCACCGCTTCGGGATGGTTGAAATCGAACCGCAGTCGGTCTGGTGCCACCAGGGAGCCAGCCTGTACCGCATGTGGCCCCAGGATCTTGTGCAGCCAGGCGTGCAGCAGGTGCGTGGCGGTATGGTTGCGCCGGATGTCCTGTCGCCTGACGTTATCTACGCGCACATTCGCTTTTTCTGCTGTTGAAATCACGCCTTGGGTCACTTTCCCTTCATGGATGATCACCCCGGTTGCCGGTTTGCGCATGCGAGTTACTTCAAAGGTACCGGAAGGCGTCTCGATCCAGCCCGTATCGGAGACCTGCCCGCCGGATTCGATATATAGGCAGGTTTCGGGCAGGATGATCTCGCCCGTCATGCCTTCTTCCAGTTTGTTCACCACCTGCCCCTGCTGGAGCATCGCGAGCACTTCTCCCTGGGCCTCCAGGCGTGAATAAGGATCGTATTTCACACCTGTTGCGGGCAGTTTGCCGGATGCCTGCAAATCGTCGAGCACCTCGCGGTAGATTTCCACGTCCTCGCCGCCCAGCTCGCCCATACCCTTCCCGGCGCCGGAAGCAACCTGATGCTCCTTCATTGCTGTCTGGAATCCCGCCTGGTCGACTTCATACCCTTTTTCCCGCAGTATGTCGCGGGTGATTTCCAGTGGCAGTCCATGCGTGGCATAGAGTTCGAATGCCTTTTCGCCGTCCAGCACAGTGGATTTTTGAGCCTTCAATTCCTGGATGAAATCCTCCAGTTGACTGATCCCCGTTTCGAGGGTTCGATGAAACCGCTTTTCCTCACGCGTCAATGTATCGAAAATTACCTGTTGATTTTTCTTCAATTCTGGATAAGCATCGCCGTAGATCTTAATCACACCTTCGGCAACCTTCGCCAGGAAAGGCTCATGCAGCCCGATCTTGCCGCCAAACCGTGCCGCACGACGGATGATCATCCTGCAGACATAATTCCTGCCGGTATTGCCCGGAACAACGCCATCGGCAATCAAGAAGCTTGAGGTGCGCACGTGGTCTGCAACCACCCGGTAGGGTGTCAGGTTGGCTTCGCGTTCTGCATCGGAGTGACCGGTGAGCTTTTGGGTGATTTGCAGCAGCGGAAACAGCAGGTCGGTCCGGTAATTCGAGGTCACGTGCTGTAAAACGGATACCACCCGTTCCATGCCCATGCCGGTGTCAACGTGTCGCGCGGGGAGCGGTTCGAGCTGGCTGGGGTTCAAACGGTTATATTGAATGAACACCAGGTTCCACAATTCAAGATACCGCTTGCAATCACCGTTTACTTCGCAGACATGTGTGGGGTCATCCTTCTTGTCGCAGGCTGCCTCCCCCAGGTCGATATGGATTTCACTGCAGGGCCCGCACGGACCGGTATCCGCCATCTCCCAGAAGTTATCTTTGCGTCCGCCGGGTACCACATGGTCAGCCAGCATACCCGGTTGCTTTTTCCATTCGTCACGGGCTTCATCGTCCATCGGAATATCGCCCTTGTCGTCCAGGAAGTAAGTTGCCCACAGCTTCTCGCGCGGAATGCCCCAGATGTCGGTTAACAGTTCCCACGCCCAGGCAATAGCCTCTTTTTTGTAATAATCGCCGAAAGACCAGTTCCCCAGCATTTCGAAAAACGTATGGTGCGTATCATCCCGCCCAACATCATCCAGATCGTTATGCTTTCCGGCAACCCGCACACATTTCTGCGAGTTGGTGGCACGCGTATATGGGCGGTTGTCTGTCCCTAAAAAGACATCCTTGAATTGCACCATGCCTGCATTCGTAAATAATAGTGTTGAATCACCGCCTGGCACCACGGATGCGGATGGCACAAAAGTGTGCCCGTGCTGAACGAAAAAGTCGATGAATGATTGGCGAATTTCTGCACCGGATAATGGCTTCATGCAAACCTCTACTGGAAGATGGTGTCAAAGTATAGAAACCTAATTATAGTTTACAAATTAGCTTGTATCAACGGGTCTTATACTCCTCATCCTGTTTGTAACCCTCCACAGGCAGGAAGAATCCCTTTTCCCGTCGTCCAGACTGCCCAAGGCAGGTAGAATCTCTGTTTCTGTCATCCTCGTCCTGGTGGTTTGACACAACCAACACCCAATCCGCGGAAACCCTCTCAACACAAACCCAACTTCATCACCACGCTTTTTTCAACCCTGCTACAATCAAAGCATATTGAAACCTCCGCAAAAGCGAGGACCATCATCAAAAATGCAAAAATGGAAAAATATAATCCTGGTACTGCTCGCTGCATCCATCCTCTGCGCATGTAAACCTGCCCCAAGCACAAACACACCCACTGTGATGCAAACCGTAACAATTCCCGAGAACTGGCCATCTGGCATTCCCGCCGATATCCCGCCGCTGTCGGGGACAATTACCAACGTGATGACCGGCGGTAACCGCATCCGTCTGTTTTATTCTGGCGTTACCCGCGCCGATATCGTAGCATACGTTTCCCAAATGGAAACCGCTGGCTTTCAAGCGCAATACGAGATCTATGTCAACTCGCAATCCAGTGTCACCCCGTCCGTGGACGGTGCCACGCCGTTTGAAGGAGTCTCCATGACTAGGGGCGGTTATTCTTTCCGCATCATGGTCGGCGATGAAGGCAGCGCGACATACGACCTGGATGGCCTGCCACAAAACACACTGGAGAATGGTGCTGTATGGCCCGCGCAGTGGGCGGAGATCGTCCCAAAACCTGAAGGGCTCAATTACACGGATAGTCGCGATATCCAGTCGTCAGACGATTACCTGCGCACAACCGGGCACTTTGAAAACCCCGGATTTACAGATGAACTCATGGATGAGCATAAACAGATTGTCGACAGATACTTCGATGTGTTGCAGTCGAGAGGCTATCGAGCGGTTGAAGGTCAAGAGGCAAACCAGGTCAACCGGACGGTCGCAGATGCCCGGCTTTTTACCGATAATACCTGGGTGATCGCCGTCTGGGGTTGGGAGAATTCCAACGCGGTTACGATCGAAGCCTGGAAATATCCGCAGCCGGAAAAGTCGTCGTGGCCGGATAGTATTCCCGCCTGGGTGCCCCGCTTCCCGTATGGCACGCTTCAGCAGGTATTGGAAGGTGGCAATGCTGTACATCTGACCTACATCGGCGTTAAACCGGATGATATTGCGGATTATCGGCTGGCACTCATTGCGGCGGGTTTTGAAACCGACCCTGATTTTACCTCCATGAACACCGGCGATCGGATTTATATGGTGAAGGATACCGTATCCGTCAATGCTTCCATCCGTCAGGATACCGCCGAGATCAGCTTTCAGATCGGCTTGCACCCATAATGATGTTGACCTGATAACTTTGCAAAGAATGGAAGGATAACGCGGATGATACAGTCTTTGGTGCATGTGGCTTTGGTGGTAAAAGATTATGATGAAGCCATAGACTTTTATACAAAAAAGCTTCATTTCATATTGGTGGAAGATACTTACCAACCGGAACAGGATAAACGTTGGGTGGTCGTTTCCCCGCCGGGTTCAAACGGGGCCACCATCCTGCTCGCCAGGGCGTCCACTCCTGCGCAGGAAGCCTTCATTGGAAACCAGACCGGAGGAAGAGTATTCTTGTTTTTGGCAACGGACGACTTCGAGAGGGATTATCAAGAAATGAAGCAGCTTGGAATTGAGTTTGTCCGGGAACCAAAGACGCAGGAGTATGGAACGGTTGCGGTATTCAAGGATTTGTACGGAAACCTGTGGGATTTAATACAGTTCACCCAAAACCATCCTATGTCTGAGAGGGTAAGATAACCCCCTCATATAGATAAAATTTACCGCCTTTTATCCAAAAAACCTTTGCGATCCCGAAGTCTGGAAGGATTTCCCTTCTTGACATCCTGAACCGCCTGTTGTTACTCTGACCGCCGCAGGCGGGAAGAATCTCCATGTAAGCCATATACTTGCTCCCGAACCTCGAAACTACATCCACTGCGGCATCCCATGCCGGCGCCCTCAGAAAATCATGTCACTAGTGACAGGGTGCATTCTCGTCTCATTTTAATTAAAATAAAAGGGGAATCTCAATAAACTGCACCACTGGAATTGTTTCCTTTTGTTCCTGAGCACCTCATTTTTCTGAATCAAAAAACTTTCAAACCATCCATACCCTCCACTAAAAACACGAAGAATGTTGTGTACGCAGGGGACTGGTTTATAATTTCCCTATGACATCGACCTCTCGCATCCTCTCCCCCAAAAGCCTCTACTTCGTCGTCTTCATCTCTGGAATGACCTCCTTGGGCCTGGAGATGGCCGCCTCCCGGCTGCTGGGCAATGTCTTTGGCTCCAGCAACCTGGTTTGGGCGAGCATCATCGGCCTGATACTCATCTACCTCACGGTGGGATATTTCGTCGGCGGACGGCTGGCAGACCGGCACCCCGATCCGGCGTTATTCTGCAAAATCCTGATTTTTGCTGGGTTCAGCGGAGTCATAATTCCGGTCATCGCCCAACCCATCTTGCGATTTGCCGCCGATGCCTTTGACCTGCTCAATCTGGGCGTACTGGCCGGCTCCTTCGTCTCGGTGATGGTCCTTATGCTGCTTCCTATGATTCTGTTGGGAACCGCATCGCCCTTCGCCATCCGCCTCTCGATGGACGATACAGCCTCTGCCGGGCAGGTCTCCGGCAAGATTTATGCGATTTCCACTCTTGGCTCATTCATCGGTACATTCCTGCCGTCCTTGATCCTGATTCCCCTCATTGGAACCTACCGCACCTTCGTACTCTTCGGCACGATCCTGATTGCCATTGCACTTTTCTTTCTTCTGAAATTGCAGGGGTGGCGCCGCAGTTGGCTGTTTCTGGCAATTTTTGTTGTCAGCAGTGTACTTTTAATAGTCGGACCCCTCGGCAGAATCAAGCAATCCGCCGGGCAGGTCTTTGAAGGGGAATCAGCGTACAACTACATTCAGGTCCTACAGCAGGATGGCTATTACATGTTGCGCTTGAATGAAGGACAGGGGGTGCACTCGGTTTACAAGGCAGATCAGGATAATTTTTTCGGCCCCTGGGAGCAGTTCCTGGTTGGTCCTTTCTTCAATGATCCACCCTTCGCTGTCCAGGAGGTCAAATCGATCGGCATCGTCGGGTTGGCGGCAGGGACCACTGCCCGTGCAGCTACGCATGTCTTTGGCGATATCCCCATCGACGGCTGGGAAATCGACCCGCAGATCATCAACGTCGGGCAAAAATACTTCGCCATGAATGAACCCAACCTGCATGTGTATGCTCAGGATGGGCGTTGGGGCTTGGAAAAGAGCTCCCGCAAATATTCTCTCATCGCGATTGATGCCTACCGCCCCCCATACATTCCGCCCCACCTTACCACAGTCGAATTCTTCCGCATCGTTTACGATCATTTGGATGAAAATGGCAGCGTCGTAATCAATGTTGGTCGTTCCCTGAATGACCGCCGACTGATCGACGATATGACCGCAACTATTAAGCAGGTTTTCCCTTCGGTCTATGTTATGGATCTTCCTGATACCTTTAATTCCATGATTTTTGCCACGAGAAAGCCCACCCGTGAATCAAACCTGTTGCAAAACTTTATTCAACTTTCACAACAGCCGGAAACTTCCTCCCTGTTATTGGAAACCATGCAGATCAGCATTGCCAACCTGCAGGAAGTCCCCGACACCGGAACGGTTTACACGGATGATCTCGCTCCCATAGAATGGGTTACGAATACAATGGTTCTTAACTTTATCCTCTCAGACGATGTAAGCACACTACAGGAATAATATGAACCCCGCCAAGAATATCTTCTTCCGCCTCCTTACGGTTATACTCGCTGTTCTCACCCCCCTGGTCATCATCATGACCAGTGTTCGTTTGTTGATGACACCTGCGTTTCTGGTGGCTGAGTATCATATGCCCGGATTTCCAGATGACCCGTATGGCTTCACCATGCAGGAACGTTTGAAGTGGTCGAAGATTTCGATCACCTACCTGTTGAACAATTCCGACATCAGTTATTTTAATTCCTATAAACTGGATTCAGGTGATCCGCTTTACAACGACCGCGAATTATCCCATATGGATGATGTGAAGGTGGTGGTAACCAATGGCAGATTATTCTGGTTGGGTACCCTGGTGGTCTGGATTGCCATTCTGCTTTTCCTGTATCTCAAAAACAGTCTGGCGGGGATAAAAAAAGCGCTCAGCCTGGGTGGATGGTTGACTATTGGGCTGATGGGCTTGATGGGCGTCACCATTTTGCTCAGCTTCGATGCCTTGTTTACACAGTTCCACAATCTTTTCTTCGAGAGCGGAACCTGGACCTTTTACTACTCCGATACTTTCATCCGCCTTTTCCCCCTGCGCTTCTGGCAGGATGCTTTTATCCTGATCGCAGTTCTTTCTGTTATCTTTTCTCTGGCATTGATCTACGCTGGCAAAAATAAAAGGTCCTGATTCAGGACCTTTTATTCTTCATTGCTTGATATATTAAGCGCCGTATTTATTCAATCGAAGCGCATGTCCCAACGCCAGGGGCATGACTTCCAGGGCGCTGAACGTGCCCAACCCACCCTGCAGGCAGGCTCGCTCGCCAAATTGCACCTGGTGATCGGAACGCACGGTCTCCGGTGCAGACAGTAAAAGTGGCACCGGGTGCCATGAATGCGACTTCAGCTTCGCCGGTGTAGAATGATCACCGGTAATGATCAACACATCCGGGTTGAGTTTCATCAGGCTGGGAATGGCCGCATCGACCGTTTCAATGACGTGAACTTTTGCGTCGAAATTCCCATCCTCGCCATAGCTGTCGGTCTTCTTAATGTGCACAAAGAAGAAATCGTACTCATCCCAGTGCTTCGCTACGGCAGCAAATTCATCTTCAGGAGTCTCGCCATCAAAGTGGATCACATCCATACCCACCAACTGTGCCACGCCCTTGTACATCGGATAAACTGCCACGCAGGCAGCCTTTAGCTGGTAACGATCCGCATAGCTTTCCAGAGCAGGGTCAGTGGCAAAACCGCGTAAAGTCAGCGCATTTGCTTTAGGTTCTTTCGTCAGAATTTTACGTGCTTCAGCGATCCATTGGTTGTAAAGGTCGGCAGTTTTCTTGGACTCAGCATTCTTCGCAACCGCCTGCAAGGGAGCAACTCCCGTCTTTTGCGGGTCGGTATCCTCGATCTCGGCAAACAAGCCTTCGCCGCGTAACACGACAGCAAAACGATGCTCTTTTACATGTTTTACTTCGACCTTTACGCCCGGCAGTTCAATCCCCTTGAGCTTTTCGACGACTACCGATGCTTCTTCCGTTGGGATGCGTCCGGCTCGTCGGTCGGTGATCAAACCGTTGGCATCTACGGTGCAGAAATTACCTCTGGCTGCGACATCGCCTTTATTGACGCGCATTCCAACGCCAATTGACTCCAACACGCCTCTGCCTACCTCGTGCTGGATCGGATCATAGCCAAATAATGAAAGGTGTGCCGGACCTGAACCAGGTGTAACTCCGGCGCTAATCGGCACTGTCTGTCCTAAAATACCGGCTGCAGCGAGCTTATCCATGTTGGGTGTTTTGGCTGTTTCCAACTCCGTTAATCCGCCTGCATTCATTGCCAAACCGCCCAGACCGTCCATCACCAAAAGCACGATCTTGGTCTTGTTGGGAGCAAGCAAACTCTTCAATACTTGTGTATCCATATAACCTCCATCACAGAGAGTGAGATCAGCGAATAAAAAGAGCGGAGCGCTGAATCGAAGAGATTATTTCGATTCCTCGCTCCCACTCCCTTTTACAAAATTACAAAATTATCGCACAGCCTGCGGATTTTCCGGGTTGGCGCTTGGGTCAAAGATATGGAAGCTGTCCATATCGAACATGAGCTGAACAGTATCGCCAATGTGGAAGCGAGTGCGTGGGTCAACACGGGCAACAAAGTTGGTATCGCCGGTGAGCATGATCATTGAGATTTCATTACCCATCAACTCAGTCACATCCACTTTGGCTTCCATGGTAGCGCCCTTGATGTTGGAGGGCAGATATTCGGGGTTGTGAATGTTCTCAGGACGAATACCAAAAATGATATCCTTGTCGACCAATCCCATATAGGGTGCGGCCCGTTCTTCGGGGATTTGCACAACAAATGTATTGGCATCCACCATCAGCTTGCCATCCTGCTTGCGCAGTTTCGCAGGGAAGAAGTTCATCGCGGGTGAGCCAATGAAACCGGCTACAAATAGATTTGCCGGGCGGTCATACAGCGCCTGTGGTGTATCCAGCTGCTGCAACACACCTTTGTTCATCACGGCGATCCGAGATGCCATGGTCATGGCTTCTGTCTGGTCGTGTGTAACATAAATAAAAGTTGTCTGCAAACGTTGGTGCAGCTTGCTGATCTCAGACCGGGTTTGTACCCTGAGCTTTGCATCCAGGTTGGATAGCGGCTCATCGAAGAGGAAGACTTTTGGCTCACGCACAATCGCACGTCCAACTGCGACACGCTGGCGTTGACCGCCTGATAATTCACGGGGGCGCCTCTTCAACAAAAGTTCAATGCCCAGTGTTTGCGCGGCTGCTTCAACCCTTTGCTTGATCTCTTCCTTCGAGACTTTGCGCAGCTTCAAACCAAAAGCCATATTGTCATAAACAGTCATATGCGGGTAAAGAGCATACGACTGAAATACCATGGCAATATCGCGATCTTTGGGTGCCACATCATTTACGACCGTGTCACCGATCAGAACCTCCCCGCTGGTCACTTCTTCCAAGCCAGCCAGGCAGCGAAGAGCAGTAGTTTTACCACAACCCGATGGACCAACCAGTACCAGAAATTCTTTATCTTCCACCTGGATGTTCAAATCATTGAGTGCAGTAAAATCGCCAAACTTCTTGAACACATGATTGAATGTAACGCTTGCCATAACTTCCTCCGTTTCTTTAGTGTATAGTGGCTTTATTATATCGCACTAAAATGGAAACGCCAAATAAAAACAATTACGTAAAATTTACCCAATCCTTACAGACAAGCATTATCAAATCTTTATACTGCAATTAGTTAAATCTTTTATAAATTGGGGTGCCATTGAATAAGTCAAACCACTCCCAAAATCAATCTTTGGCTCAGGACTTTCTGCTGGGCAGGCAACCAATTTTTAACCGAGATCAGGTGGTGATCGGTTATGAATTGCTTTTCCGTTCTCTTACGGGCAGTGTAGATACGGTCGGTGGAGATATAGCCACCTCGCAAGTGATTCTAAATGCATTTTCCGAGATCGGAATTCAGAACCTGGTTGAAAACAACTATGCCTTTATCAACTTCACCAGGAATTTTCTGACCGGACAACTTCCCATCCCTTTCTCTCCTCAGCAAACTGTGATTGAGGTGCTTGAAGATATCCAAATCGATCGCGCTTTTGTAGATGCTCTCCATCAGATGAAAAACAGAGGGTACACAATCGCGATGGATGACATCACGTCATTCGAACGAATGCAGCCGTTGCTACACATTGCCAAAATTGGAAAAATAGATCTGCCAAAAACCAATCAGAATGAACTTCCTTTGTTTGTCCGCCAGCTTCGCGAAAATGGAATTTACCCGCTGGCAGAAAAAGTTGAAACACAGGAAGAATTCCGTTATTGCCGATCGATTGGATTTGAATACTTTCAAGGCTATTTTTTTAGTAAGCCCAGCATCATCCGGGGTAGTAAGGTCGATGCATCCCGCATGGTAATCCTGCATGCCCTGGCAACACTGCAAAATCAAAACATCAACTTTCATGCACTCGAAGACATCATAAAAAGAGACGTCACACTTTCTTATAAGCTGCTTAAACTTTCCAATTCCGCTTATTATTCTCAGATGCAAAGAGTAAATTCCATCAGCCAGACGATCAGCCTCATTGGTATCACACAGTTGAGCGGTTGGCTTACGTTGATGCTGATTGATTCCATGGATAATAAACCCCATGAATTAACCAACATAGCCATGCTTCGCGCTCGGTATTGCGAGTTGCTCGGAAAAAGACTTGGTTTGCCAAACACGAACAGTCTGTTTATGGTAGGGTTGTTCTCGGTTCTGGATGCGCTTTTCGACCGTCCAATGCAGCAGATTCTTAACGCCTTGCCGATTGCACCGGATGTGTCACTGGCACTGCTAAATCGAGAAGGCCCGGCCGGAATGCTGCTCTCAGCAGTTTTGGCATCCGAGAGTGGCAATTTTCAAGCACTTATGGAGCTTGGGCTGTCCACTGAAGTGATTCGTCGAACCTATCTGGAAGCGGTTGCATGGACGAATGAACTGATCCGTACCACGGAACTGGCTCTGTCCGCTGCTGACCCACAATAATTCCTCTCTTTTGCTGACCTGTCAATCTGCATGGTTTGGTTTACAATTATTCCATGCCAGAAGACCTCACACCAGTCAGACAGCAATATCTGGAAATCAAAAAGAAGTATCCCGATAGCATTCTTTTTTTTCGTCTTGGTGATTTCTATGAAACGTTCGATCAGGACGCTGAAATTACCTCACGCGAATTGGATATTGTCCTTACCAGCAGAAGTGTCGCCAAAGGGGTAAAAGTTCCCCTGGCGGGTATTCCATATCATGCTGTCGAAAATTACCTCGCCCGTCTGGTAAACCGGGGGTATCACGTTGCTATCTGCGAACAGATCGGTGATCAGCCTGCCCGGGGACTGTTCCCGCGCGAAGTGGTTCGTGTGGTTACACCCGGTACTCTGGTGGAACCTGCGCTCTTACCTGGCGATTCGAATAATTACCTGGTTGCCTATATTTACCATGAGGCACACGCCGGGCTGTCGTATGTGGATATATCGACGGGCGAGTTCTTTGCCGCCGAATTTCACGACCTGGAAATCACCAATCTCATCCGCGCTGAATTAATTCGCATTAAACCGGCTGAAATAATTATTCCGGCAACATTGGATCCGGTTACCGCGGTACCCGGACACATCTCCAAACTACCTTCCTGGCAATTTGAATCGGGTCGTTGTCAGAATACGCTGCTGGAACATTTTGGAGCAGTGACGCTGGATGGTTTTGGCCTGCGCGGACAACCTATGGCAGTCTCAGCCGCAGGTGCCTTGCTGCAATATCTCCAAAACACGCAGCCAGAAGCCTTGCGGCAGCTGACTCAGATTAAAACCTATTCGTTGTCCGAGTTCATGGTTTTGGATGCTTCCACGAGAAGGAATCTGGAACTGACCGAAACGCTGCGGGGTGAACAAAAAGAAGGTACGCTGCTTTCGGTTTTGGATCAGACACAATCCCCGCTTGGTCATCGGTTGATAACTTCCTGGATCAACAAACCGCTCCTGGAACTGGTGGAAATCAATAGACGCCTTGATCATGTACAGCTATTCCAACAGAGCGGTGTAACCCGGGCGGAAATACGAAACACGCTGAAAAAAATCCTCGATATTGAACGCCTGACTTCTCGTATTCTCATCAGCACAGCGCAGCCTCGTGAGTTGTATGCCTTGCAAAAGTCCCTCCTGGTATTACCTGAGATCATTCATATTCTGGAACCGATCTCTCAGCAGTTGACGTTGAATGGTAAGTTACAGTCATTTTCAGAAATTACCACCATGCTGGAGAAAGCCCTGGCAGAGGATTTGCCCGCCACGGTAAACTCCACCGGAATTATTCGTGCTGGTTACTCCACTGATTTGGATGGTGTCATTGAAGCCTCCCGCCACGCCCGCGAGTGGATTGCAAATCTCGAAGCGACAGAAAAATCGCGGACTGGAATTAAGACTCTCAAAGTTGGATTCAACAAGGTATTTGGCTACTACATAGAAATCAGCCGCGGAAATGCACACCAGGCACCTGCGGATTACATCCGCAAGCAGACCCTGGTGAATGCCGAACGCTTCATCACACCCGAATTGAAGGAATATGAAACGCTGGTAATCAACGCGGAAGAACGCATCCATGAGATCGAGCTTCGCCTGTACAAAGAGATCCTCGCAAAGATCAGCGGTCAATCGGAAGACCTGCTGAATTGTGCCAAAGCGCTCGCCGAACTGGATGTTTTTTGCTCGCTGGCAGAGACCGCGGTTCACTATCGCTATACCCGCCCTGTCATGGAGAATTCGCAGGCGCTGGATATACAAAACGGCAGGCATCCCGTGGTCGAAAAGAGCCTGGCCGCGCAGAGCTTTATCCCAAACGATATTTGCTTTGAGGATGGGGAAATCATCCGCATCATCACCGGACCAAATATGAGCGGTAAAAGCACTTATCTTAGGCAGGTCGCGCTAATCGTATTGATGGCGCAAATGGGCAGCTTTGTGCCGGCAACCTCAGCAAGAATTGGCCTTGTTGATCGGATATTCACCCGTATCGGTGCCCAGGATGAAATACACACGGGACAGTCCACCTTCATGGTGGAGATGGTGGAAACCTCCAACATCCTGCACCATGCAACCCCTCGCAGTCTCCTCATCCTGGATGAAATTGGTCGCGGTACCAGTACCTATGATGGCATTTCCATCGCTTGGGCAGTGATTGAATATTTGCACAATCATCCTGAATTGCGTGCGCGAACCTTCTTCGCCACCCATTATCATGAGTTGATCCAACTGGCAGATATTTTTCCCGGAGTTCGCAACTATAACGTGGCGGTTACGGAAGATCATAGCGAGGTCATCTTCCTGCATAAGATCGTCCCCGGTGGCGCGGATCAGTCGTACGGTATTCACGTTGCCCAGTTAGCAGGAATGCCCCCCACGGTCGTTTCTCGCGCCCGCCAGATATTGGTGGACATGGAAGCCAGTTCATCGATGATGGAACGGCAAAAGTCCATCATTCCCCAGCAGATGGCATTTTTCCCTGAAACCAATCCGCTATTGGATGAATTGGACAGGCTGGATGTCAACGCGATCTCACCAATTGAAGCATTGAACAAGCTTTATGAATGGAAGAAGACCTTTTCTTCATCCAAATAATGCGCTTCATCCCGCGATGGAGACTCCGATCAGTTTGCCAATACCAAAAGTTAATGCCGCAGCCAGCAGACCGAATACCACCTGTCGCAAGCCCGATTTGATCCAGTTTTTGCCGGTCATCAGGGTAATACTGCTACCGATGATGAATAACCCGACTGCACTGGCCATCACACTCCATATAATGGCTTGATATCCGGATGTAAAAAAGTAAGCAATCACCGGTATGATCGCGCCAATTGAGAACAAAAAGAATGAGGTAATTGCCGCTTCCCATGCCGATCCGCCCAGTTCTTCGGGGTCGATGCCTAATTCTTCGCGTGCCAGCGTATCCAGGCTGGTTTCGGAGTTTGCCATAATCTGTTTTGCCAGCTGCTTGGATTGTCCTTCTGATAGTCCCTTCGCCTGGTAGATCAGCGCCAATTCAGTCTCTTCTTCCGCCGGGATATTTTCCACTTCGTAACGCTCGATTTCTATTTGATGCTCATATAGCTCCCGGGAGCTTTGTACAGAAAGCCATTCACCCAGCGCCATCGAAGCGGCACCGGCCAGCAAGCCAGCCATGCCAGTGATCAGGATGGAACGCCCCGAAAGATCGGCTCCGGCGACCCCCATCACCAGGCTTAGATTGGATACCAGACCGTCATTTGCGCCTAAAACAGCCGCGCGCAGCGCATTTCCTCCGGCAGAACGGTGGCGTCCTTCTAGTTGAGCCAAAAATCCACCCTGTAGCCCGCCGCCCTTATTGCCCGCCATATGTTGCATCAACCGCTCGTGCGATTTTTCTTCATCAGCCATTTCTGAAATATCGGTTTCGTGCATGGCCTGGTACCCGCTGGATGCCTTCTTTTCTCCACCGATAAGAATTGAAAGAATGGTTTGTTGCCCAAATACTTTTGCAATAAATGCCAGAATACGCGACCGCATATTGGGTGCGGTTGGCAGTTGGGTGATATTGGCTTTCTTTAGTCGTGCCCGCCAGATGCCAGCGTGTCTTTCCTCCGATTCTGCCATTTTTAGGTAGACCTCACGCAAGGGGGTATCTTTTTCCAGCTTTGCAATCAATCGGTAAAGATATGCGCTGTTGATCTCATCAATATAGTTCTCCATCCAGATGCGTTTCTCATCCATAATCTATATCTCCTGTTTTAGCAAATTCACCTGCGTTAAGAGTTTCGTTATACTATGTCGATACTCACTGACCAGCTCCGGGTCCTTTGCGATCATGGTTAGGAGATCACATAACGCCCGATTCACCGGAGTCTGCAAACCTACTTTTGCCCCATACCGCACAACAGCACCGTTGAGGTATTCAACTTCCGATTCACGTTTACCCAAATGTAGATCAATATGAAAAGATGGCATCTTGGCGCCGCGCCCACCCGCTAATGGTTTCCGTAGAATAATTCGAGAGAGGTCTGCTGGAACAAATCTGATGACACCAGCCAGGAGCGCAACAGGTACTCTGGGCAGATTGACCGGACTGATGCTCAGCGCACGCATCACCCTTAACGTTTCGCGGATCTGTTCAACTTCAAGGCGAAAAACCTCTTTGTGATTCATCACTTCCGCAGGTGTCATATCCAAAATGGCACAGGTGGAGTTTAACAACAGATTGCTGATCATCTTCGACCACTTCATATCCGCAGCGGAATCAAAAAGGACCGGGTTGACGTCGGCATCTGTAAAATCCTGCCATACACGTTCGGTCAACTCACCGGATTTTTCGATACCCACGCCGCGGAATCTTTCCAGCACAATCTCGCCGTTAGGCGTTTTCCCAATGGCACTGGTTAGTGTTGCAGAAATAACCGGCGTTCCATTGCTGTATTTACGAATGGTATCTTCGTTCTCAACGCCATTCTGAAAGCATAATATAGCCTTTACGTTGCCCAGGTAAGGAGATATCGTTTGGGCAGCCGCTTGAGTATCGAAAGATTTCATCGCAAAAATCACAATATCCGGGCTTTGCTGAAATGCTTCCTGAGGGTTTCCGAATACTGATATTTCCGTATCGAATCTTTGCCCATTGCGCAGCACCAAATGCAGTCCGTTATCTTTTAAACGCTGATAGAATTCAGGTTTCTCCAGAAAGAAAACCTGCTTTCCCGCCTTAATCAACGACCCCCCCAGGTACGAGCCAATCGCTCCCGCCCCAATAAATAGATATCTCATGTTCTATCCTTCAGAAACTTACATTGCCCTTCCGACGATGATCATCGTAAGCCAGATGCCGTAACCGGCAGCACCAATACCGACGACCACCAGCAATGGATCGATTACGGATATAACACGCTGAGATGGGTTTAGATCCAGCAGAATGCTGCGCACACCTATTAAAGCATGCCCGGTAACAACGATCAGGAAAATGATCTCCATCGTTGCTATCAACGGGTTGCCCAGGTAGGCGATGACCTCCTGATAGGATAATAATCCGCTGGGTGATACCATATGGTTGACTAACAGGTGCACCAGAATTAATACAAAGACCAGCACACCCGAGAACTGTTTCAAAAACCATAAACCTGTCTTTTCACGTGCGATAGTTTGAGATGCCACTATCCACCTCCAAACATTCTGATAGCAAATACGGCTGCACCGGCAAATCCAACTAACGCCACGATCAACAGAAATGTTTTTTGCACCCCGGAGCCGACACCCAGGCTCGTTGCGGCAATACGCAAACCGTTGAAGCCGTGAAGAAATACTGCGAGAACAACTAAAAATTCACCGGCAATGATGATAGGCGTGTGAGCCAATTCGATGAACTCGGTGAAAGCGACCTCTCCCGCTATTAACTTACTCAACATCACCAGGTGTAGGAAGAGGTAAAGTGTTAATCCCAGCCCGGCAATGCGATTGACCATGAAACCGTAGCTGCCAGCCGATTTCCCCCGCGGATCGAACCAGTACCACCAATGTCGCTTGACAATGGGTGAAGAATCTTTATCCATATCTCCTCACTTTTTCCCCAACCAGTGATTGATCTTAGCTGATACGGTCATTTTGCGTAAATCCATGATTCGCGAGCCGGGTTCCACAAATGATGGGCAAACTTCACTGCATTCATAAGCAGAATGACATCGCCATAACCCATTTTCGTTATCAACGACATCCACAGTGGATTCCTTCTCCGCGATCATCTTAAGTTGAGCGGATGCCAGAGTTGCCGGACCTAGATATTCCACGTTTGTGGCACTTGCCGGACATGCGCTGACACATAAACCGCACTCCAGACAATCGACCAACCGGGCTGTGCCGGGCTTTGCTTTTCTATGCGACGGTTTGATCCCTTTTTTATCTGGTTGCGAATCAACCGGTTGCACATGCTTGCAATCGACCTCATCCAATTTTGAAAAGAAATCGCCAAAATCGACCACCAGGTCGCTAACAATGGGGAAATTTCGCAAAGGCTCAACTTTAATTGTGCCGCCATTATGGGTTACATCACGTATCTTGGTGATGCAGGTAAGGTATTCACGATTATTCACCCGCATCCCGCAGGCGCCGCAAGTCGAGTGGTGGCAGGCATGCCGGTACATCAGGCTTCGGTCATGAAACGCCCAGATTTTTTCGACACCATCCAGCACATACTCGTCCGGGTCGATCTCAAGAGCAAAGCTCTGAAAATAACCATCCGCTTTGCCTTTCTTTCTGAATACGGAAAAAGTCACTTTCCAGAGTTCTTTCATAGAACAGCTCCTTCATGTTTGGTAAAGAACTTCCGATATGAAGGCAGCACAAATTCCTTCGTCTGACATTCTTTGTTCAGACCCAGCTTGGCACAAACCATATCACTTACCTGTTCTGCCATTGCCCGGCATGTGGTCGCTTTCCCGCCGATAATACTCACGAACCCTCGGATGCCATCCAATGTTTCGTGGTCAAGGGTCTTAAAGGTGCGGGTAAGGCTGCGCCCCGCCATGCTGGACCCAACCAGTGGCCGGCTGGACATAAAAACGCCGCGGGCATTGGCTTTCCTGATTCCAGGGATCATCTCGCTGCCGCGCTCGATCATCAGAGCGGTTTGTTCATCGTCAAGCGGTATGTAATCCACATCTTTTGCTTCAAACGATGTTGTCCCGATGACCACCATCCGGCGCTGCGGCAAGACAATATCGCCATCGTCCGGTTCGTTCAAGCGGTTAATCACTGTTTGCGTCAGACGTTGATCCACGGCGATCATCACTCCTGGGGTGGGTCTTACATCGACTTCAATGCCCGCCATGGATGCAATCCTTCCCGCCCAGGCTCCGGTGGCATTGATCACCATATCCCCTTCGAATATCCGCTTCTCGCCGGTGGCGCGGTCTGTAACATGCAATCGACTGAGTTTTTGCTGGCCATCAACTTCTACAGACTCAACCTGGTGGTAGGTAAAAAACTTTGCCCCATATTGCCGCGCCCCGGCGCCAAATCCCCAGGCGAGCCGTAATGGGTCGAACGTACCATCCGGCACGGAATAAGCCAGCAGGGTGCGTTCAGAAACTGCCGGTTCAATCTCGCGAACCGCTTTGCCGCTGAATTTTTCCACTGGGATGTGGCATTTCTCTGCACCGGCTATAAACTTTTCTGCGTATGCCAGATCTGAATCATTTAATGCCACAAAGAAACCGCCATTGGGTTCAATGCAATAGGGAATAATCCTGCGTAGAATGGTATTCTCATCTATGCATTCGATCGCCGATTCCTGGTCGTTGACACAATAACGTCCGCCGCTATGCAACAACCCATGTGTTCTCCCGGAAGTGCCGGAGGCGATTTCTCCGCGCTCAATGACTTCCACATCACAACCTCGCTGCGCGAGATCATATGCAGTAGCCATCCCGGTAAAACCAGCACCAATGATAATGACACGAGGTTTGTCCATGCCCCTCCTTTATTCGACCCAATTAAAAGAGCGTGTTACTGCCTTTTTCCAGGTGGCATATAACTTCTCGCTCTCACCAAAACCAAGCACTGGTTTCCAACTGATATCCTCCTGCCAGTATTGCAGCAATTCGGTTTGATCTTTCCAGAATCCCACCGCAAGTCCAGCCGCATAAGCAGCACCTAATGCAGTTGTTTCACTGATTTTAGGTCTGATTACTGGAAGCTGCAAAATATCCGATTGGAATTGCATCAGCAGGGAATTTTTTACCATGCCGCCATCCACTTTCAGGCTGGTGAGCGGCACCCCGGAATCCTTGTTCATGGCATCCAACACTTCACGTGTCTGAAAGGCTGTCGCTTCCAGACTGGCTCTGGCAATATGACCGCCATTGACAAACCGGGTCAGCCCGACAATAACACCACGTGCATCACTTCGCCAGTAGGGAGCAAACAATCCTGAGAACGCCGGTACAAAATATACTCCCCCATTGTCCTCCACGCTGCGCGCCAGAACCTCAACTTCATCTGACTGCTGGATGATTTTTAAATTGTCCCGCAGCCACTGGATGAGCGCCCCGGCAATTGCGATCGAGCCCTCCAGACAATAAACCGGCTTTGCGTTCTCGATCTGATATCCCACTGTTGTCAAAAGCCCCTGTTTTGAGTGGATCAGCTTGTTGCCTGTATTGAGCAGCATAAAACAACCGGTCCCATAGGTACTTTTCGCTTCACCGGGCTGAAAACAGGTCTGCCCGAAAAGTGCAGCCTGTTGGTCGCCCAAAATGCTCGCCACTGGCACACCATCGAACGGAGCAGCACATTTTCCATAAATCTGCGAAGAGGGTGCAATTTTCGGCAAAATACTGCGGGGAATATCCATAATACTCAAAATTTCTTCATCCCATTGCAGCGTTTCCAGGTTCATCAACAATGTTCGCGAAGCGTTGCTGACATCGGTCACATGCAACCCGCCATCCGGTCCGCCGGTCAGATTCCAGATGATCCAACTGTCAATCGTGCCGAAACAAATATCACCCGCCTCGGCAAGTTTTTTCGCAGCAGGATCGTGATCCAACATCCAGCGAATTTTAGGGCCTGCGAAATATGTCGCCAGAGGTAGTCCTGTTTTTTTCCTAAATCGATCTGATCCGCCATCCGCTGCAAGCGTTTTACAGATATCATCTGTCCGTGTATCTTGCCACACAACGGCATTCATGCAGGGCTTACCGGTCTTCCTATTCCATAATACGGTTGTTTCTCTTTGGTTAGTTATGCCGAATCCGGCAAGGTTATCACTGGTCAGATTGGCTTTTTCCAGCGCGATTTGAATCACCGCCCCTGTGTTATTCCATATCTCCATTGGATCATGCTCGACCCACCCTGGTTGGGGGTAGATCTGCGTATGTTCCAATTGTGCCAAGCTGATAATCTGGCTTTGGTGGTCAAAGATTATGCACCGGGAACTCGTTGTGCCCTGGTCAATTGCAGCGATGTATTTTTCCATTTGCATACCCTTTCAACTACGGATTATGGGTACCCCAATCTTTTTGCCCGTTCAAGTAATCTTTTCCAGAGATTTTCTTTTTCCCTGGTAACTGGACCTCCTCCAATATTAACCACCCTTGCCCTGTACCAAGCGCCGGATATCGATCGATAATGCTTTCCCCGCCTGGTAAAGCGTATACGCTTTCCACCACCCGAGCTTTGTATACCTGAATTTCCTGCCCATGATGATAAACACGGGATACTGGCCACGGGATATAGGCGCGGACTTTCCTCTCCAGTACGCAGGCTGGCAATGTCAAATCCAGCAAAGCTTCTGCTTTTTTGATCATGCTTGCATAGGTGGCAGAAACATCATCCTGTTTTTGAGGTTCGATCTTTCCTTCCAGAAAATCAGGCAAAGTCTCAATCAATAGATCGGCGCCCTGCCGAGCAAGTCTTGTAGTCAACGAAAGGGTGGTATCTTCCGCCTGGATCTCGATTTCCTTTTTACGCAGTACTGCGCCGGTATCAATGCCTTCATCCATCAGCATGATACTTACCCCTGATGTTTTATCGCCTGCCAGCAGGGCAGCCTGGATGGGCGCAGCTCCCCTCCAGCGGGGCAGATAACTGGCATGCACATTAATGCAGCCAAGTCGGGGTAATTCCAACACATTCTTCCGTAATATTTGTCCAAAAGCCGCTACTACAATCAGGTCTGGATTCCAGGCAGTCAGTCGCTCAAACACTCCCGGGTCTTTCATCCGTGTGGGTTGGATCACCGGGATATTCAGCTTGTCAGATAACACTTTTACTGCCGGCGGCATAATAACCTTGCCTCGTCCAGCTGGTTTGTCTGGTTGGGTGACAACACCATATACTTCATAATTGTTGGCTGTGAGCGCTTCTAACACAGTCGCCGCAAAATCTGGTGATCCCATGAAAACTATTCGTGGAGGCATTATAAAAATTGTAGCACAACCTGAAATTTCGCTATACAAAAAACCTTCTTGTTTCTATTGTAAAGAAGGCAAAACGGCTTACAATAAATTAATATTCACAAACTTGGAGGATAAAATGACTGATCAGTTTTCAACTAGCGGAATTACCAGCGATGACAAGCTTTGGGCTTTACTATCTTGGCTGATTGCCCCTGTCGTTCCAATTATTGTACTGTTGATGGAAGATAAGAAAAACCGCCCCTTTATCAAATACCATGCCATACATGGACTCATTTGGTCATTGGTCTTTTATATTCTGGGAACGATTCTTTCGTTCGTCGTTGTTGGCGTTTGTGTTTTTGCGGTTGGATTTGGTTTCTCCATCTATTGGGGCATTAAATCCTACCAGGGTGAGATGGTTAAAGTTCCTCTGCTGACCGATTTCGTTAAGAATCAGGGCTGGGCATAAAGCTTTTTGATCAATAAAAAGGATGGCCATTTTTTTGGTCATCCTTTTTGTATTTTCAGCTCAACAATAGTTACTTCAATTTAACCCTGCTCGGCTTGGCGGCAGGGGCTTTCTGCGCCGTTTCGGCTTGCATGGTGTTCTTTTTGGTTAATCGTAGCATAGCAGGCAGGAATAACAGAACCACAAGTGCTCCAAGCAGCCCGTAGAACATCAGCCAATTATTGGAAGCACCTGTTTCCGGAATGAGCCCACCGGGGTTCACATTGGTGGATGCAGCCTGTGACCATCCTGCAATTCCACCTTCCTCCAGTGTAACCGTCAACCGTCGGTTCATACCATCGTGTAGCGCGGAGTTGGACGTATATGTGATCGCATACTCGCTTTGCAGGGTGCGTCCATACTGCTCATATATCTTGGACAGTGATTCCTCATCTGAAGCCCGACTGTAATCTCCTCCTGCCCTCTCGGCAATCGACGTGAGAGTATCCTCATCCAGGGCAGTGATGCTACCTGTGCTTTGTGAAGCCTTTCCCAGTCCAATGATCCCGATGGATAATCCGCTTTCGCCAATTCCATCCAGTACGTCAGATGGAGTAGCTTTGCTGCGATTGTCCAGTCCATCGGTCATGACCAGAATGGCCTTCCTGCCAGGCAACGGATTCATTTCTTCCACAGCCGTCTTGATTGCGTCGTACATGGCAGTATCTTTTTCCGCCTTGAGCTCTTCAATAGCCCCCTTCAACAACTCCTTGTTCTTCGTTACGGATTGAACGACTTTTACGCGGGTATTGTAAGAGATGATCCCGGCCAGGTCATTGGAACGCATTTGATCAATATATGTTGTCGCTACGTTCTTGGCCATCGTAAGCTTGTTGCCATAATTCATGCTGCCTGATACATCCATCAGCAGCATGGTGGTGATCGGTCCCTTATCTTCTGCTCCTTCTACCAGGTCAACCGGAACTTTTTTCCCGTCTTCGCGCAGAACCAGGAAATTGGGGTTGATCACAGCAGGCTCGCCATATTGATCTTCGGCTGACACGTAAACCACAACATCCGGAAACTTGGACGTATCCACCTGGGTAATGTGCAGGGTAATATCACCGCTATCCTGCTTGACTTGAAAGGCAGATCCGAAAAGCATGCACGCAACGGCAATCACCGAAAGAAAAATGCGTAGACTCGTTTTCATTTTTACCTCTTTTCGTAATACTCAAGTTCAGTATTACCCATTCGAATGGTTTGATGATTGCTCAGGCGTACCATTTCGATCTTTTTACCGTTGACGTAGGTACCATCTAAACTCATATCCTTGATGGTGAAATGAGTTCCCAGCCCCTTGAGCATGGCGTGTTGTGGCGCAATGTCAGGATCAGTCAATACAATGTCTGCCTTGATCACATCGCTTCCGATGAATGCTCCCGGGCTGTTCTTGTTCAGGAACTTGTCCAAAACAAATTCCATGCCCTTCATTTTTCCGCTCTTTACCTCAACCCAGGCGCGGGAAAGCACATACACGATAAGTGCAATGAACAGACTGACAGCTGCCCCCAACAACATTAACCCGAGGGCTTTGCCAAAAGCGGTTATCCCCAGTAGATATTGAGCAGCGCTTAACAAAACTCCGCCGAAAATACCTCCCAGAATGCCACCCAATGCCCCTTTCCACACCTGGGCGCCGCTCATAAAACCGGCGGCAATTCCAACCAGCAAGCCAAAAATTGCCCAGCCAGCCAGGCGTCCGGCAGCTTCTCCGCCGCTCAATTGGAAAAGCCCTTCTGCAATCGGCAGACCGATTGCCCCGCCGGCTGCCCCCAAACCGGCATTGATTGCTGCATTCTTGAGTGTGTAAAGCAAATCCTTTCGGATGATGCCTTCTGTAATGCCAATGCTGGCGCCGATGCACAATCCGATCAACGCACCTACCAGTATTTCATTCACGATCAGGCTGGGGGTAAAGGACAATCCAACCAGGTTGCTGATCTGCCAGGCTACCAGTCCGCCAATAGCTCCGGCAACGCTGTAATAATACAAACGCATTATTCTTGACATGTTTCTCCTCCTTCGGGTAAGTCCAGGCTAGGTTGCAGATTGTTCCAATCAACAACGCTTCGCCCCTCTTTCCCTAAAAGCTCGGTAAAACCGAAATAATGTCGGGAGGCAAGTTCTCCATCCGTTGTTCTGATGAAAAACCCGCAGGTTTTGGATACAGGCTCGATCACCAGTGCAATTTGCCACATTTCCGGAAAGAAATGTTGATGCAGCCAGAGATCATACTGCGAAAGGAATACACCCATCCGTGGGTGGGTATGGAACCATCCGACCAGTTCTTTCTCTGGATGCTGCTCATCAAGTATTCTCCGCATTGCCACCTGGCTGTCCTGTGTAAAAGTGAGATGCGTGCTGCTGCTCCGGGTGAATTCGGCGAACAGAACAGTATCCACAACAACATACTGCTGGTTTTGCCGGTTATCCATTCGCCATTTTCCCAACAACCACCCACCGGTTTCATTCGCCAGATCGCTGGCCGCATGAAATGCACAGGCCAGGATGGCTGGCTGCGTCATGAACACTATAACGGATGGCTCGAGCTCTTCCTGGGCTTCAACAGCAGACATCCAGCTTAAAGTGTGAGCGGAAGGCAGCCGCGCCGCCTTGGGATAAAACGCATCGACAGGCGTGAGTTTTACAGTTTTAGAAACAACATCCAGTTCTGACATTATTTGTCTTTTTGAATGGATTCTGCCTTAACCGGCAGTGATATCGGCTGTAATCATGATCCGGTCATCTTCAGGCACATTTGCCGATGCCAGCGTTTCGTTCTCCTGAAGTTCACGTCCCAGCGCCTTGCTGTCCAGACGATAGTTGATCGGACGACCGTCCGGACCAATTGCTGGCAATTCTAGCGATGCAGCCAATTCAGGAATCAGATCTTTCACTTCGATTTCTGCCGGCACTTCAGCCACCCGGCTTCCGCCGGAAGGCAGCATGAGTGTTAGGTTGATATCAGACATTGTTTATTCTCCTTATTTTTTTGAACGGTAGACTATATCTTTGAGCGCTCCAGACTGCAGGTCATTTCAAATGGATCCTGGATGATTTCGGCTTTTCAACTGCCCGCACTTTGATCCGTTCCGGTCTTAACAGTTCCCTTTTATCAAGTGGAAAAACATTTGGGCTCTTTTCCCGGTATTCTTTACACCAGCGGGCAGCCTCCATATCCCAGGGAAAGGGCGGTTTGGTCGGATCATCATGAAAATTCTTGTATTGCAGCATCTCGCCCAACATGATGATCAAGCGGTCCAGTGAACGGGATGCGGTCCACCAGGCGGCATCGATGCACACACTGCCATTCAGGTGATTGATGTTTGGGTGCCAGATGGGCGTCAGCCACTTCATGCCCGGCCAGCGTTGCGGATATTGGTTATGCAGATAGATATCTACTTGGTGCTGTTCACCGAAAACCGGGCGTTTCTTTTCATCCACGCCGATAATACTTTTGCACTTAAAAGAGACCACGTAATGTTCCGGTGGCAATCCCGGACGAACGATTACCGGCTCTGCGTGGATCAAGTCGCTGCGTGCATTCAGTTCCTGTATCAATTGAAAATCTGCGCGCAGGCGCCTGACCCTGGGGCTGGCATCGATCGGATTGACGCTTCCGGCGGTAATGTCGGCCGTGATCATTAAACGGTCATCCGCCGGTACACGGGCGTCGGCAAGTGTCTCTTTTTCAGTCAGTTCTCTGCCAAGCGCTTTACTGTCCAACCGGTAACCCATGGGCCGTCCATCCGGACCGATGGTGGGCAGCTTTAACAGCGCGGTTAGTTCTTCGATGATTTCACCTACGGCAACATCGCCAGGAATATCAGCCCGGCGTGCACCGCCATTGGGCAAAACGATTGTGACTGCGATATCTGGCATTTCCAACTCTCCTCGAATAAATGCGGAATTACGAATGAATATGTGGCACCTGGCAGGTACCGGTGATTTCCCAGCAACTCTTGTGGTGCACTGTATTACAGATCGGACACACTACCACTTCATCTTTTTGGGTTTCGTCAACCAGTTCCAGGCAATACGGGCAACGGTGTTCTTCAGCGCCTACCAGTTTGATTGCTGCACGCGAGGCAGGCAAAATACCGTGTGTCTGCCTGAATTTCGCCTTCTTTTTTGTGGGTCTTAACAACCGAACGTCATTCTCGCGTGGGAAAAGTTTCTGCTCCCAGGCAACAATCAGTGACGGAATCGCATGGAATTGCGCAGCGATATCTTCCATAAATGTGCGAATTCCCCAGGCCCGTATCCCTTTATGAGCTTGTTGACCACTTGGGGAGCGTACCGCAGCAGGAGTTTGTTGGGGCAAACTTGTGTTTTGCTTAATTTCGTCATCCCCAGAATGGTTGTCGGCTACGGCAGCTGCTCTTTTGACAGGTTTCCGCCAGGCATATAAAACCAGCCAGGATACAATCGCACCTATCAAAAGCTGTAGCAATCCATCCCAATGGGTAACCGATTTGTCAATTAACGACACTTGGAACCCTACTTGATGATCGCTGAGGTAGGATAACCCCACCAGACTGAAGATGATGGAGGCGTTGGCGCAAATCCATCGCGTTACCCGTAAATGTTCCTTCAGTAGTGTCCGTGCAATGATCCCCGCGATCAGTGCCGATCCGAGAACCACAGCAATCTTCAAAAAGCTGTCAGCCAGTCCCGGATGGAGAAAAAGCACCCAGGTCCATCCCCAACTGGCTACTAGGGTAAGCTGAATTGCAATGACCACCACAACAAGCTGAAAAAGTAGCTTTTTCATGAAATTGGAAGTCCCCCCCGAAGCAAGGGATGTTGAGCTACCCTGCGAATTCATACTTCCTCATCTCGTAATACTACGCGCATGTGATTAGTTTTATCTTCAGTGGTTTCTTCTTCAACAGCTTCCCCAAGCCGAATATGCAAATTGGGTGAAGCAAAACCTGAATCAGGCTTGCTGAAATGATTGAAATGAAGTGTTTCTTCCAGATCGCCGGTCAACTCATAAAACCGATATTCCATGCCATTATTTGCCCGGATTACGTGCAGGGGAGGTATTCCCACGCTGCTAAGCGTACGATCCAGGAAAGTTTCTTCACCGGTGATCAAATGCACCATGCTGATTTCCCGTAATGTTCCGCAGATGGCACAATGGGCACCCTGAAAGCTCACCTCAGAGATGGGTTTCAACACATTTTCAGTGGTGTGGCATTTTGCACAGGAGAGCGACAGAATCAGTTCCTGATCCAGTTCGAGAACGGCATTTGGACCAAGATCATTTTGGGCAATCTGCAATAATTCGGCAATTGTAGTCTGCGAGGTTTTTGCCGGGATTTCACTGATATCCCCATAAATCCAATGGCTGTCACAGTCTTCCCGCGCCTGGTAAGCGCTGATGTACATCTCATTGGTCATCCCGTTGTAGCGAATGACTTTACCCGGTTGAGTTGGCAGATCATGAATAATCTTGAGTGCTTCTTGCGCTTGCATGGCTCCAATAATGGATGCAATGCTGGGCGTGGTAGGCACCTTGCCCAGTAATACATTTTCACGCGCAAGCAGTGGGCAGGAATAGCGCATGGATAATTCCCTTCGCGCGGCTTCGGTAAGGGTGCATTCAAAGCACGCGCCTTCGCCAGGTTTGAACACACGCACCAGCCCCAGCAGTTCCTGAATTGCACCATCTACCCAGGGTACATTCATCCAGTAACAATAGCGGTTGACAGCCAGGCGGGCTTCACGGTTATCCAGGCAGCCTATCACCACATCCATTCGCCTGAAAACGCCCGCTCCAAGCTGGGTGGATACATCTCCGTTAAGGTACTGAACGTGGACATTCGGGTTAATATCTTTTGCTCGTGCAGCAGCTACTTCGGCTTTTTCACGTCCAGTGTCGGTCTCGCGGTACAGCACCGACCTGCTCAGATTAGCCATTTCGATGGTATCGAAATCGACGATAAAAATATTACCGATCCCCATCAAAACCAGGTTTTTGATGACTTCATTTCCCAGGGCGCCAGCGCCGACCACAAGAACTTTTGCTTTCTCAACCTTTTCCCTCTCCCACCAGGAAATAAGATTGAAGGTTGCCAATCGATCTGCCTGTGGATTGCTGACCTGCAATGGCTTTTCTGGAGCTACCGGCAAACGCCGTGGACCACTCGGCTCCGTGTCCTCTTTAACCTTGGGTCTAGGTTGGGTAGCTTCGCGATGAATGCTCGATAACTCATGCGATTTTGCCAGGTTGGATGGGTTTACCTTCATCACGAACCAGCCCACTCCATGCCTGCCTTCGATAAGTTGGTGCTCAGCCAGTATTTTTAACGCCTCCCGAATGGTGGAACGACTGACCCCGTACGTCTGAACCAGTTCCCTTTCTGTGGGGAATTGTGTACCCGTTGGATACGTGCCATCTAAGATGGAAGTGGCCAGCTTGCCGGCAACCACATCAGTCAATGATCGGTGGGATAACAAATTAATTGGCATAATATACACCTTGTATGTTGGTCGGACCACTATACATCATCATACAATCACCCGGTTTTTATGTCAATCTTCCGCGAACAAATAGGACCTTACAAAATTGTAAGGTCCTATTTGTTCGCAAAATGATTATGCGTGTCAGGCTGGCGCCGTAGCCGATGCTGAATTAGCATCATAGTACTGCTTTTCATACAATTCGGCATACTTGCCCTTCTGACCCAATAATTCCGTGTGTGTGCCCCGTTCGACGATCTTCCCATCATCGATCACAATCACCATATCGGCGTTTCGGATGGTGCTCAACCGGTGTGCAATCACAAACGATGTGCGCTTTCTCAGCAGTAAGTCCAGCGCCTTTTGTATCAGTACTTCCGTTCTTGTATCGATGCTTGCAGTAGCTTCATCGAGGATCACGATTCTTGGATCCGCCAGGATGGCTCGCGCAATGGCGATTAATTGCCGTTGGCCCTGGCTCAGCAGTTTCCCGCGTTCCCCCACTTCCGTTTCATATTGCTTGGGAAGTTTTTCAATGAATTGGTGCGCATTAGACGCTTTGGCTGCAGCAATGACTGCCTCATCTGATTCGTCCAGGTTGCCATAACGAATATTGTCCATGATGGTGCCGGAGAAGAGAAATGGCTCCTGGGTAACGATACCCAGTTGTGCACGCAGCGACTTCTGCGTCACTTTCCCAACATCATAGTCATCCACCCAAATCGATCCCTTGCTGGGGTCGTAAAACCTGGCTAGTAAACTCACCAGTGTGGATTTTCCCGCGCCGGTAGGTCCGACAATGGCCACCGTCTGCCCTGCCTTTACCTTCAAATCGATATCACAAAGCACCGGTTGGTCGCTCTCATAGGCAAATGCCACATCCCTGAATTCAATATCACCGATGATGGCAGGCAAGGTTGCCGCATCCGACAGGTCTACGATATCCGGTTTGATATCCAGCAGAAGGAATATCCGCTCCGCCGCCGCAATGGCAGATTGTGCCTGTGTCCATAATGTGGCAATTTGTTGAATAGGTCTGAAGAAGTTTTGAACATATTGCAGGAAGGAAATCACCAGTCCGACCGTGGCACTTCCTGCAATGACCATTGAACCGCCTAGGGCTGCAACGACCGCCAAATCCACATAGATCAACACTTCCATAGCCGGATTGAACGCCGAAGTGATTGCATTCGCATTCACATTTGCATCCCGGTTGGCGGCATTTCTCTCCGTGAACTCGCGGATGTTCTGACCGGTCCGATTGAAAGCCTGGGCAACCTTGACGCCAGAAATCTGTTCCTGGATGTTTGCAGATACGTCACCAATAGTTTCGCGCGTCTTTCGAAATGCTCTTCTTGCCAGCCGGGAAAAAAGGTTGGTAACCAGTAACAGGACCGGCAGCATCAGTAGCACGGCAAGTCCCAGCTTCCAACTGACCAGCATCATGGCAATGCCAATTCCCACCAGGGAAAAGATGGCGCCAATTAACTGGCTGAGACTCTGTGTGAAGAAACTATTGAGCGCATCAATATCGTTTACCAATCGGCTCATTAAATCACCGGCATTTTTACTTTCAAGATATTGCAATGACAGGCTCTCAATGTGGCCGAATACCTTATCCCGTAAGTCAGCCAGCAATTCCTGCCCGATGGTAGCCATAATTAGCACCTGACCACGAGTGGCAAATGCGCCGATAACATAAACGACGATCAGTACGACCATCAAAAGTGCTAACCCGGATGTATTTTTAGGGGTGATAAATTTATCGATTGCCTGCCCGGTCAGCATGGGACCAAGCCCCTGGCTTGCTGCAGAGATTAATACCAGGATCAAAGCCGCAACAATTTGCCGGGTATAAGGCTTTAAATAACTGATCAACCGCAACAATACTTTGCCGGTATTCTGCGCCTTATCGTCAGAATTTAGTTGCATTCCCCTTCCGCCGTGTCCTCGCATCATAGGGTCACCTCCTGGGCAGACTTAACCAGGTCCTGTTGACCGCCGAATTGTGTCGCAAGGATATCCGCGTAAAGTTCACTGGTTTGCATCAATTCCTTGTGCTTGCCCTGGCTGACGATTTTCCCCTGCTCAAGTACCAGTATCTTATCGGCGTTTCGAACGGTGCTAATTCTTTGCGCAATGACCAGTGTTGTTCTTCCTTTGCGTAGGTCCTCCAACGCCTTTTGGATCAAGTATTCGGTTTCCGTATCCACTGAAGAAGTAGAATCATCCATGATGAGAATGCGTGGCTGTAGAATGAGCGCTCTGGCAATTGCAATACGTTGTTTCTGCCCACCGGATAACCCAACGCCCCGCTCGCCAACCAGCGTATCCAAACCGTCTGGCAGGTCTCGGATGAACTCATGCGCCTGTGCAATTTTTGCTGCCTCAAGGATTTCCTCGTCGTTGGCATCTGGACGCCCGTAAGCAATATTTTCACGGAGCGTACCGGCAAACAAGGTCGTCTCCTGCAAGACCATTCCTATCTGTTTTCGCAGGGAATCAATTGTTACATCTCTTACATCTATCC
The DNA here is from genome assembly GCA_036746315.1 of Anaerolineaceae bacterium. Classification (GTDB taxonomy): domain Bacteria; phylum Chloroflexota; class Anaerolineae; order Anaerolineales; family Anaerolineaceae; genus DAIOEK01. Next base: position 35,774 of record DAIOEK010000024.1, read on the forward strand.
CGTCCAGACATACACTGCCGCTGGTGACATCATAGAATCGCGGAACAAGATTGATGATCGAGGACTTTCCCGATCCGGTTTGCCCCAGAATGGCGACAGTCTGATTGGGTTCAACTGTAAAGCTGACATCCTGCAATACATAAGACTCTGATCCCTGATATCGAAAGCTGACGTCGTGGAATTCTATTCTTCCCTGGATGGTGCCTAATCCAACCGCATCTGGTTTCTCAAGTACGTCTGATTTGGCATCAATTACCTCGTAGATTCGTTCAGCCGAGGCTTCAGCTCGTGACAACATGGAACCGATCATGCCAAGCATAAACAGTGGAAACAGAAGCGAGCCCTGGTAACTCACGAAAGCGACCAATTCGCCAATGGTGACTGTTTCTTTCATTACCATCACGCCACCAATCCAGACCACGAGGACACTGGCAATATTGGCAATTAAAAAGATAATTGGAAAAAAGTTTGAAAACAACCGGATCAGTTTGATGTTTTCAGCTTTGAAATCAATGTTCTTAAGAGAAAATCGGTCGATCTCGTATTCTTCCCGGGCAAATGCCTTGACAATCCTGATGCCGGCAATATTTTCTTGTAAGACAGTATTTAAGACTGAAAGTTTTTGCTGCACCGTTTTGGAAAGCGGCATTAAGCCCCGCACAAAAATACCGAAAAAGACAATTAGTACGGGGAACATTGCTACAAAGATCAGGGTTAATTTCCAATTCATGCTGAAAAGAATGATCAACGTACCGATAAATGAAATCAACCCGCCTGCCAACTGAAACAGTCCGATCCCGGTAAATGTTTTCACCAGTTCCACATCGGAGGTCATTCTTGTCATCAATGCTCCGGTTTGCGACTGGTCATGGTATGTGAAGCTCAAATTCTGTAGCTTGGAAAAAATCTGGTTTCGCATCTCATAAGCGATGCTCTGTGCGACTGTTTCTGACCAATAGCCCTGCAGAAATTGAAAAACGCCGCGTAGCACGGCAAGCCCAATTAACGCGCCGGATAAGGAAAGCACAAGATGCATCTGCATCTGACCTATGCCTTGATCGATGAGGGATTTTAATACCTGGGGGGTGATCAAGTTGGAAGCATTCACGATCAGTAGGGCAATAAAAGCTCCAGCAGCAGGCAACCAGTAGTGCCGGGCAAGCAATAAAGTGCGACCAATTCCCTTCATTCTCTCAAATCACTTTCTTTATTTTCCATAATCAAATCAATCACATCAAGATCTTTCATAAAAGCAGTGAAAAGATCTCCATCAAGCCTTCGCAATTTTTCTGTGATGATCCGGTTTATTTCATCTTCAACCGCAATTACCTGGTAAAAACCACTCTCCGTGGTATTTAACACAAATTTTCTGGCATCAGTTTTATCAGGACTGCGCGCAATCCATCCCTTGTCGATCAGCAACTTAATGGTGTCGCTAAGTGAGGCTTTGGATATCATCATTTCCCTGGCTAACTCACTTAAGCTCATCGGACGCTCATGTAATACCCGCAAAATCCGATAATGGATCATGGGAAGCGGACATGGCCCCGACTTCAATCCGGATAAGACGACCCTCATTATTCTGGGTATAATATGGATCAGTTTTTCAGCAGCGAGAGCGTATTTATCAGTCATATCGTTACTATTCGTTAGGACACCGAATTATATCATCCACAAACAAACCATCATGCAAATGATTACGCTAAACCATATACAATCGTTGCAATATCAGCAGGAAATTTCAAAAGCTCAAAACTGCAAAATCGCCGGTAATAAGGGTATGGCAAGGGTATGCTCGCGTAGAGCAGCAACCATCCTGTTGAAGGCGTGGTTGGATGATCGGCACATTGCCTATCCAGTATTGGATGGCTACAGACTAATGTTGTTTGCCCTGGAATTACCGGAAATTCCCGAAGCTGCAAAAGAATCATTACATTGCCTGGTCATGCGCGTCAATGACAGTTACAATTTACCAACAGATGTTAATTTACTCGAAACGGCGGATCGTCTGGCTGCAAGCTTATCTATATATGTCCCACAGGATGGATCATGACAGAAGACAAACGGATTGTGGTATATGGCACGCGCTGGTGCCCCGATTGCGTACGCGCAAAGTTCATACTCGATAAAAAGCAGGTGGTTTACGATTACATCGATATCGACCAGGATGCGTCAGCAAAACAGTTTGTAAAAGACACAAATCGTGGATACTGCAGCGTTCCTACGATCATATTCCCTGACGGCAGCACACTGACCGAGCCCGACCCGCGCACACTGGAACAAAAAATTAATCTGCTGCAAAAATAATGCTATGCTTTTCTTCTGCCAAGTTTGCTGAGAATCCAGAAAAAAGTTGCAAAAAATAGAATTACGCCACCTACCAGTAAAAAGGTTTGAGGTCTGGTGATGTTCTTTTCCAATTCCACACTGGGAACAGCGGTTAAACGCTGTTTTAAGCTGGATACAAATCCCGGATCTGGCTGATACGTACGAAGGCGATTCCGTAGTGCATTCTCGACATAAGTGATTTCCGTATCCATGTCCTATTCTTCCTCTTCTGCCGGATAAGCAACAATACCGATTGTTCCAGGTCCCAGGTTGGCAGCCACAGAGATGGAAAGATCGGTAAGGATCATTTCTTTAATACAAAATTTTTCTCTCGCTAATTCAAGCAAGTCAGTTGCGGAGGAAAAATCCTCCGCATGTACAACAGCCATATTCAGAACCTTATCGCCCACCCGCTGCCGCACCAGTTTCAAAACCCGCTCCACAGATCGTTTTCGACTGCGGACCCGGTCGGCAATTTCAAGCATTCCGTCTTTAAGCATGATAATTGGCTTGATTTGCAGAATCGAGCTGATTCTCTCCTGCATAGCATTTACTCTGCCGCTGCGTCGGGCAAATTCCAACGTATCCAGGGTCAACACGATGGTTATTTTTTTTCGAATATTTTCCAGCCGCGCAAATATCTCTTGCACTGATTTTCCAGCCCGATCCAGCAGCCTTGCCTCTTTGGCCATATAAGCCAACCCGGCTGATCCATTGCCTGAATCGAACGGGAAAATATTATATTCATTGATTAGTTCTCTGGCAGCCAGCGTAACGGCGTTAAACGTGCCGCTCATTTTGCTGGCTACATGCAGCGAAAGGATATCATCCCCCTTGCGGGCAATATGCCTGTAAAAATCCACGATCTGTCCGGTGGAAGGTAACGACGTTTTGGGAAATAATTTCTTTTCACGAACCAACGAATAAAACTTGGTTGGCGAGAGATCAATTCCCTGCCGGTAGCTTCTTCCGCCTAATTCAATATTGATCGGCAGGATGTTGATCTCATATTCCTCATCCCACCCTCTCGGGTAATCCATCGAACTGTCAGTTACTATTCTCAGCGTCTTCATAATTCGTAATCCATATCGTCGAAATCGTTTCGTAAAGAATTGAGTGTTCGATGATACAAACTTTTGATGGCGCCTTCACTTCTGCCCATGATGATGCCAATTTCAGTATTGGACAATTGCTCCACGAACTTCAAGATGATCAACTGTTGTCGTTCGGGGTTTAATTTGCGCAGTCTCCGCATTAATAAATCCAGTTGCTGATATTGAATTACTTCCGCTTCGGGGAATTCTGACTGCTTCCGATCTGCTTCCGGGTTGTCCTCCAGCGGAACTTCCTTTTTCCGGCTATTATCTCGATGCCAGTTGGCGACCAGGTTATGGGCAATTCGATATAGCCAGGCTGAAAACGGAACGCCGGTGTTTTTATATCTTCCGATATGCTGATACGCACGATGAAAAACCTTGGCGGTCAGATCTTCTGCCTCGTTTTCCTGACCTGTGCGGTAATAAATGTAGTTATAGATTCGGGCAACGTAGCGCTCATATAAAACCCCAAACGCATCCTGATCGCCCGAAGCAGCCCGCTGCAATGCAATATCGTCTGTAATGTCAGTACTATTCATATCAGCTGCCGATTTCACCATGGTTAACACCATTGTAGTGGATTCGGTATGATTAAAGGCATTTTTGCATAAATTCGTATGTATATACAGTGAATTTGGGCACATCTACAAGAATAGCCCGCCCTATGCTACAATATATAGGCATTGGGGATGACAGGCTTCGACGGGGGAGGCTGGTCCCGGATTGCGAGCCGAGAGGTGCCGACCTCGAAAAATCAGCACAAAACATTAAGTGCCAACCGCACTTCCTACGCTGCTATGCCCCT
>DAIOEK010000025.1:0-38814 GCA_036746315.1 Anaerolineaceae bacterium
CCATGGTCCCTACATTCAGATGCGGCTTCGACCGGTCAAACTTTTGCTTCGCCATCGTTTCTTCTCCTTACGTGACATATTTGTTTGATTACGGCAGCATGAGCCCTCAATGGGATTCGAACCCATGACCCCGTTCTTACCAAGAACGTGCTCTACCTACTGAGCTATGAGGGCTTGCTGAACCTTGGATCTGACCTATTACGGCGATCCAGTTTTGGTTGGTAAGACCAGTGGGCAGTGAAGGATTTGAACCTCCGAAGTCGTCCGACAGCTGATTTACAGTCAGCCCCCTTTGGCCACTTGGGTAACTGCCCAGATAAATTGTTAATCGCGATCCCGTGCCCTCGCGCAGAGCCGACGACGAGAATCGAACTCGTAACCTACCACTTACAAGGCGGTTGCTCTGCCGATTGAGCTACGTCGGCATATCTTGTTAAGCTGCCTTCATCGCGCGTTGTATTATACCAAAAGCACCCCCACTCATCAAGGTGTCACAAACCGGGATTTTTGGGTTGGATACAACGAAAAGCGAGTCTATCAGGATTCAGGGCATGAGTCAAGATTACGGGCGCTTATCACCGCTGTTAGCGGAAATTCCGCACCGCGTTCAACTCCACCGGCGGATACACCTGCCCGGCTACCGGCGGCATGGGAGAATACACCCAGTCCACCTCGATTGCCCCGCACAGGATGCCGCCCCGCCGCTTGAGACCCCGATACTCCCCGCGCAGCAGCACATCTTCCATGGAGAAGGACATCCCGAAGAATGAAACCGTCGCCCCGGTCGGGATCTTGTCAATCTCATCCCGGTAAGCGCCAACGGCAAATATCACTTCGCTGTTACCGGAGGTCTGCGCCTGAATGAGCGGAATGATGACCGGGTAGCCATCCTCCCCCACATAAGCCAGGAATTTCAGATTATCCAGCTTATCCAACAGGGCGCGTGTCCAGACGTTCAGCACCTGTTTTGTCTTTTTCTGCGGGCTAAACGTCTTGGCCAGCACAGATTTCACCGCCGCCAGGATCACCTGCGTCATGGGCAGCGGCTCCTTCCCCGACTGGCAGACCAGGTCCATGTAATAGACCTTGTGGATGCCGAAATACGCATTGTAGCGGAACAACTGCATATTATTGAAAATTTCGAACTCCCGTCCGGTGATGGCGGTATGGGTAAAGTTTGCCTTGCCCCGCCAGATATTCTTATCCAACGTCAAAACCAGCCAACCCGCCTTTGGATTCTGCAGAATATTATCCTTGCTCATGCCTTCGGCAAACTGCCCCCAGATGACCTCTGTAGGGGTATTCGCCCGCAGGGTTGAGATCAGGGAGATGTGCGGTTTCCCCTGCGGGTTGACGGTAGCCAGCAAGCCCACCTTCATCTCAGGTTCATGCGCCAGGATATCTTCCGGGCTGAATTCAGTCAGTGTTTTCATAGCTATCCCTCCGCACGGGTTAACCCCGTGATCTGAAACTTCTCTTTCGGAAATCCCGAACGCTGGATGATCCGTTCGACATCTTCCAGCGCTTGTCTGGCATAAATGCCGGTATTCTCAAACGCCCAGGTCTTATCCAGGCGGCGGTATTTATCCCGGCACAGGTTGTTGAAAGCGCACAGCTCCCATCGCTGAATGGAATGCAGCAGCCCCTGCTGTAAAAATTCGGCAATGGCACAGAGATTTTCAGCCGTATCGGTGGCGCCCGGGATCAATGGTGTACGGATCCACAGGGCAGGGGAACCGCCATGTTCATCGATCCAGCTCACAAGCCATTGCAAATTCTTCAGGATGATGCAGTTATCCTGCCCCGTCCAGCGGATATGCTGCTGCGAATCCATCAACTTGAGGTCGAACAATACCAGGTCAACATAGGGCAATATCCGCTCGAAAGTAGTTCGGGCTGCCAGCCCGCAGGTATCCAGAGCTACATGATATCCGTGTTGATGCAGGGCGCGGGCGGTGTCGGCAGCAAAACCGGGCTGAAGCGTCGGCTCTCCACCGGAAAGGGTGATCCCTCCGCCTGACCTTTCGTAATAGGATGAATCCTTCTCCAACTCACGGATCAGTTCATCCACCCCAATTGCCCTGCCCAGCATCTCCAATGCATTGGACGGGCATGCCTCACTGCAACATCCGCACAGGGTGCAGGCGCTGCGGTCGATCACCAGACCATCGGCGGTTTTTTGCAATGCCTGTTCACGGCAGACTTGCAGACAGGTATTGCAGCCGATGCAACGGTTTTCGAGCCACTGCATTTCCAAAGCCGGAGAAATGCTTTCCGGGTTATGGCACCAGGCACAGGAAAGCGGACAACCCTTGAAAAACACAGTTGTGCGCAGCCCCGGTCCATCTTCGGTGGAAAGCCGCTGCAGATTGAGAATGGTGCCGGTCAGAGTGGATGTATCTGCGATCAACGAAATCACCCCATCAAATGGCTTTCACGGGCGATGATCTCATCCTGCAATTCCTTGCCGATGGCAGTGAAATAAGCGTTATAGCCGGTCACCCTCACCAGCAGGTGACGGTAGTTCTCAGGATGTTTCTGCGCATCTTTAAGCATGTCGGCGTTGATCATGTTTATTTGCAGCGCCGTACCGCCATTGTCGGTGTACCCGCGCAGGAAGGCTTTGAATTTTTCGCGGTGCTCGGGGTCGCGCAGGATGGAAGGGTTGAAGGTCATGGTGTGGCTGGCGCCGTTAGGCAACAGATTAAGGTAATCTTCCCAGTCACCTTTACCATCCGGTGTCTTGCCGCCCAGCACCTTCCCCACCGAATTGGCATTCGCTGTCGGTCCGTGGATATCGGCGCCATTGGATGGACAAATGGCGTTCGACAGGAACCTGCCCTTGGGACGCCCATCCGGGCTGGCGGGCAGAATGTATCCGTAGGCGATCCAGTAGTTCCAGCTTAACATCCCCGGGCGGAACTTGCGCCCGGTAAGCGATGTGCTGTGCTTCCAGCTTTCTTCGGTCCATACCTTCATTACTTCCAGCGCCAGGGCATCGGCTTCATCATCGTCCCGACCATATTTGGGCGCCTTATTCATAGCCTGCGCCTGCAGCACCTCGTGCCCCACCCAGTTGTCGCGCAGTGCCTGAATGAGTTGTTCCATGCTGCAAATTTTCTGATCGAAGACCAGGTATTTGATCGCCAGCAGTGAATCCACCGTGGTGGCATAGGTGACCGCCTCGACGGTTACCATCTTGATCTCCGCACCGCCATCGTTAATATCCGCTCCGGATTCTGCACAACCCCTGACCAGACAGGATAAATAAGGCGTGGGGGTGAATTCCGCCCGAATACGATCGCTCATATCATACACATCAGCAATCTTGCAGGTAATGAAGCGGGTCTGCTCGACGTATGCATCCCAGAATTGTTCCCACCGGGTGAAAGTGCGCGAATCCCCGGTATCCGGCGCCATGCGGATGTTGGGCTCCGCCTTCCCGGTCATGGGATCGATGAACGAATGCAGGTCGTATCCTCCGGTCAGCGCCAGTTCCACCGCTTTATACAAGTTGAGGTTGATATCCACCGTCCCCGAGCGGTCATTCCCCGCCATGGTGTTTTCCAAACATCCCACCGGGGCATAGTCGTATACATTCTTCTCATTGATCAGTTTCTCCAGCCCGGCTTTGCGGGCTTCCAACATCATCCCCGCCATCGAACGTTCGTCGAAATTCAGCAGGAATGGCGCCCCCTGGCTGGTCGAGATCATATCTGTCACCTTATCCAGCAGGGCGTTGGGGGACCCAAGATGCAAACGGACATTAGGTTTGGGTTCGAGAATGGGCGACATCTCGTCGATGACTTCCAGCATGGCAAATGTAAGGTCGTTAGTCATATCCGCGCCATCGGCACCCATACCGGAAAGGGTGATCAACTGCCCAAAACCGGCGGTGATGCCCTGGTTGCCATTGGTACGGATCATGGCATCGTACGCCGTATTGGCGTGCACCCACATACACTTGAGAATGTCCTTGGCAAATTCCCTGTCCATACCCCCGGAGATGGATTTCTCCCAGTAGGGATACAGGTATTGATCGATACGACCGAATGAAGTCCCCGGTCCGGGATAATTCTCGTCGCTCATCACCAACATGTGGGTCAGCCAGAGGGATTGCACCGCTTCCCAAAAGTTTTCCGCCGGCTCCCAAGGTACACGTGCGAGGTTTTTCGCCATGCTGAGCAACTCATCCCTGCGCGCGGGATCCGCTTCCTGCTCCGCAAGCTCCTTGCAAAGCTGGCTGTAACCGGCAGCCACTTCCCGCGGCATCTCAGCGGAGATCATCATCGCACGTAGCTGGGCGCCCTTCTTCCCGCTTTGCTCAGCAGGCGTCTGGTTGTCGTAGTGGGACTTCAGCTGCGCGTGAATACCTTTCCAGCCTTCCCGCAGTACTCTGGCGTAATCCGGAATGAGATGCCCGCTGGTGGCGCCGGCATTCCCATACCCGTGGTTGTGCAGCCAGAGCAGTGCTTTGCGCGAACCATGTTTGCCCAACAACAGATCGCTGTATTTTTTCGCCTGCTCTTTTGTGAGGCAGCGCGAGGTTTGAATGTTGAAGCGCGCCCCCGCCAACAGATCGCCGGGCAGGACCTCCTTGGGCAGATATTTGCTCATCACTTCGCGTACAAACCAGGCGAGGCGCTCCGGCAGGCTCCACTGCCAGAACTTTGCATCCAGCTTGACCGGGCGGGCTGTTTGTCTGAAACCGGCAGAGAAGGTGGGAAAGAAGGTGTAGGTTTCGGGCACAATATAAAAATTGGTCTCCTGGTACTGCGTATCCCAGGGCGTGCCGGTCGTCCACGAGGTAAACTCATTATTCCATGCCCGCCCGACACCTTGAAAATAGTAATCCCGCAACCATTGGATGCGGGGGGAGAGGTTGCGGGGTTCTTTTACCAGGTAAGTCTTTTCAGTCATTTTTACGCTCCTTTCCAGCTTTCTTCACCATGCTTCAGCATCGCCAGCATAATCCCGCCGGCAGGTTCAGACTTTTGATCCGCGATCGCTTGCACCAGTTTTGTATGAAAATCAAAAACCACCTGGATTACAGCCGTACAGGCATGCGCTCGAAAAAACGCCTGTGTGTAACTGGTATAAGCGGATTTGAAGGAATTTAACAATAGTGGATAGACCAGGTTGCCCGAAGCCTGGGCGATCAGTAAATGGTATTGGAAATCCAGTTCTGTCAACAGGAACGGATTGGAACAATCCACGTTTTTTTCCTGCTGCAGAATATCGCGCATCGCCGAGAGCTGTGCTTTCGTACGGTTGGATGCCGCCAGACAGGCTGTTTCCTTTTCGATCAGACGACGGAAGGCAAACAGGTGGCTGCGCAGAGAAGCATCTGCCTCATCTTCCTGGTAGGCGATCAAGCTGTCGAGCAGTGCCAGCGAGCCCGTGGAAGGATAATCGGTGACCCGCACCCCATGCCGCGGCGAGATGACCACCAGCCCTTTGGCAGCCAGTTCCAACAGGGCTTCATGAACCACCGGACGGCTGACGCCCAGGCGGGCAGCCAGATCCCTTTCCGCCGGCAATCGTTCTCCAATTTTCAACTCACCGGAAAGGATCAATGCTTCGATTTGCGAAGCGCATTTGGCTTTAAGGGAGAGGGATTTATCGGCAGGTTCGCTCATGGCTGAAGGTGCTGGTGGTAATACCACCAGCACCTTCTATGATAACCATTGTATAAAAAAAATCAAGTACCCGGGCGATTTTCCTCGGGCTGGCGAAGAGGAATATCGACGGTGAACACCGAGCCTTCGCCCTCCACGGACTGCACATCGATCGTTCCGCCGTGATTCTTGACGATCCAATAGGCAATGGATAAGCCCAGTCCAAAACTGCTGCCCTCCAAAGAACGGGTACGGGCTTTATCACCGCGATAGAACCGTTCGAAAATATGCGGCAGATCTTCCCCGGCAATACCGGGACCGGTATCCCGGAAGGAAACAAGCACGCGATCAGCGCTGATCGACAGGGCGACATCCACCTCCCCGCCGGCAGGAGTGTATTTCACTGCATTTGCCAGCAGATTCAAGAATACCTGCCGGATGCGATCCTTATCTGCGGTGACAATGACCGGTTCAATTTGCTTGATGTGCAGATGGATTTTGTCACCGGCGATCAGCTTGACCTGCTGAAAAACCTCCAGCAAGAGACTATCCAATTCGACATCGGTCAGATTCAAAGTCATCTTCCCCGATTCTGCCTGGGCGAGCAGCAGCAGGTCACCGACCATGCGGGTAAGCCTGTCCACTTCGCTTTCGATGGTCTGCAGCGATTCCTCATCCGGTTTCTTCATCTTGCGCAGCAGTCCCACGTTGCCTTTGATCACGGTGAGCGGTGTGCGCAGTTCATGGCTGACATCGGCAATGAAACGCTTCTGCGTGGCAAACAGCTGCTCCAGGCGATTCAATGTCTGGTTAAAAGCATCGATCAATATCCCGATCTCATTACGGGTATGGTCCGGGTTGGGCAGCCTGCGCGACAGGTCATCGGCATTGGTGATACTTAAAGCGGCATCGGTCACTTTTTCCAAAGGAGCCAGCACCTGCCCCGTCAACAACCAGGCGGCAATCGCCGCAATGGACATAAACAATATCGTCGCTCCGCCCAACACCAACAGCAGTGTGCGCAAAGTCAAATCGATAAAATACCTGTTTTGTCCCACTTGCAGCACGCCCACCCGTTTTCCAGCCACCTCAAGCGGGACGCTCAACACGCGCAGTGAAGCCTGGTTTACCCGGCTGTCACGAAAAGCAGGCTTGATGGAGCGTAATCCGGTTGAATCCAGCGGGGTTCTCAACCTGCTGATATTGGGAGAGGTGACCTTCAATGCCATATTCTCATCCCACACCTGCACAAAAATGGTGGAGGTGACATCCAGCGAAGGTAAAGCGATGACGTCGAGGTCGCCGATTGAGTTCACCTCAGTGCTGCTAATGATTTGACTGGCGGTCTGATCCAGGGCAAGATCCATCTGGTCGACCAGCATCACGCGCACCAGACCGTAAATGGCGACCCCGAAAAATAACAGGATCGCCCCGGCTAGCACAGCATATAAAACTGTCAATCTGGTTCTAAGCGACATTAGGGCATTTCACGCAACACGTAACCTACTCCACGGACAGTGTGAATCAATTGGGCTTCATCACCAACCACCAGCTTCTGTCGAAGATAGCGGATGTAAACATCGAGCACATTTGATTCTCCACCGAAATCGTAACCCCAAACCCTGTCGAAGATCATTTCACGCGTCAAAACCTGCCTGGGATGACGCATGAACAGTTCCAGCAGATCATACTCTTTGGCGGTCAACTGGATTTCCCTGCCGCTGCGCAAAGCCTGCCGCGACGAAGTATCCAGGGTTAGATCAGAAAACACAAGAACAGGAATCCGTTCAGGCTGGGTCCTGCGCAATAAAGCGCGAATACGTGCCAGCAGTTCATCGAGTTCGAATGGTTTAACCATATAGTCGTCAGCGCCGGCATCCAAACCCTGGACCCGGTCTTGGACCATGTCTTTGGCAGTAAGCATCAAAATCGGCAGGGGACCCGTCGCCCGCAATCTCCGGCACACTTCCAGACCATCCATTCCAGGAAGCATCCAATCCAGCACCACCAGGTCGGGGTGCCACTCGCGGGCTTTGGTTAACCCTTCCTGGCCGTCAAGGGCTGTTTCCACCTGGTAGCCTTCATACGAGAGACCTCTCCGCAAAAACCGAAGAATTCCCTCATCGTCTTCAATCAACAGGATTTTTTCTTTCATTGGTCCCTCCATGCTCCAATTAATCATAATGTTAATAAAAACCTCCGTCAAGCCAGTGTCGACAAATATACAACGGATTCATTGCCGAATAATAATCGCTGCCACCTCGAAAGCGTAAGAAACATTTAATAATTAAACAAACGAATTGACCACATATTCCCCTATAATGAAAATGAGAGTTATATAAATTAAATCATTGTTCTGGAGGCACATCTGCAAGCATTTCTGGAATCACCCAAGAGATTGCAGAAATTGATTATTGCTTTAAGCAGTGCCATTTTGGGTGCGTGCCAGTTTTGCATCGGAAAAGAACTTACGGGGGCGCCGAACAAATCTCGGCGCTTTATTTTGCTTGAGGCGGTGGATCGCTTTTCGATCATAAAAAATAAGATCAGACGGGAGATCGGGTTGGAGTATTCTTTGCTTCATAACCATCATGACAGCACCTGGTATGGAGGGGTTATATGACCAGCTACTTTACCCACCTTGAATGCTGGGAATGCAGCCGGATTTTTGCAGCTAGAAACCTCAACACCTTCTGTCCTGATTGCAATGCCCCGCTTTTTGCCAGTTATGGTCTGTGCCACCTATCCCAGGCAATCACCCCCCAGGAAATCTCTTCACGACCGCGGGGAATCTGGCGCTGGGAGGAACTGTTGCCTGTGCTCCAGCCGGTCTCACAGCTCAGCCTTGGTGAAGGCGATACTCCCATGGTCCACCTCAAAAACATCGGTCACCAGCTGGGTGTTGACCAGGTATTCGTCAAGGATGAATCACGGAATGCAAGTGCTTCTTTCAAAGCCCGTGGTTTGTGCGTTGCTGTTTCCAAAGCCAGGGAATTGGGCATCCGCGTGATCGGTTTGCCGACCGCGGGCAATGCCGGCGGCGCCCTGGCAGCCTACGCCACCCATGCCGGACTGGAAGCGCATGTCTTTATGCCCAAGCAGTCACCGCAGGCGAACCGCAGTGAAGTGATCGACTTTGGAGCACATCTTCACCTGGTGGATGGCGACATCCATCAAGCCGGGAAGTTATGCCAGTCTGAATGCAATCAGAACAGTTGGTTCAATCTGGCCACATTCCGCGAGCCATACCGTGTGGAAGGGAAAAAGACCCTGGGATTCGAAATCACCGAGTTCTTCGACTGGCAGCTACCGGATTGGATCATTTATCCCACCGGCGGCGGAACCGGTATAGTGGGCATGTACAAGGCATTTCTCGAACTGCGTGAAATGGGCTGGATATTGGATCGCTTTCCCAGGTTCGCTGCCGTGCAATCCACCGGATGCGCCCCCCTGGTGAAGGCTTTCCGCGAGAATAACGTTCAGGTGGATGACTGGCAATCCCCTTCCACCATAGCCACCGGACTGAATATTCCCTCCATGTTTGCGGGCAAGGCCGTGCTGAAAATATTACGGCAGAATCAGGGATTGGCTTTGTCCGTCAGCGAAAATGAAATCGTAAAAGCGCAAGATGAATTCAATCGAAAGGAAGGGATATTGGCATCACCTGAAGGTGCAGCAACGCTTGCGGGTTTTGCGAAATTATTAAAAAAGGGTATGATTAAACACAGTCAACGTGTTGTTTTATTCAATACTGCGAGTGGTTTGAAGTATCTGTAAGATGCAGGCGGGCGTATGTCAAACGATATCACTCGATCTTCTCTGGAGCTTCTTTATAACGTCAGTCGAGAGCTGGCCAATGAAATTGAATTGCGCCCATTGCTGAAAAAGATACTGGCGTTGTCAGTATTTCATGTGGGGGCGGAGCGTGCCAGTATCGTAATTTTGAACGAACAAAATAAACCGATCGATGCTGCCATCATGTATGGCGAAAAAATCTACACCCATACGGTTCAACAACTACGCGAAACCCTGGAAAAGGGCATGGCCGGCTGGGTCGTCAGGCATCATAAAGCGGTGATGGTCAACGATACACGGCAAGACCAGCGCTGGGTTCGCCGCCCCGATGATGAAACCAACCGCAGCGGGGCAAAAAGCGCCCTCTGCGTTCCGCTGTTGGCTCACCACAAACTGGTGGGAGTGCTTACCGTCGTACATCCACAGGTCGACTTCTTCTCGATGGATCAATTGAATCTGCTGCAATCCATTGCCGATATTGCCGGAATTGCAGCCCTGAATGCAAGGTTGTATGGCAACAGCAACCAGCGTTCACGCATCATGTCGGCATTGATAGACAACGCCGTGGCTTTAAATTCATCCCTTCAACTGGATGAAGTTCTCAAGCTGCTGATGGAACAAACCACCCAGGCATTGGAAGTGGAAGTAGCCGCCCTGGGGTTTATTGTCAACGACGGTAAAGAGATTGAATTCCGCACCGCCTGGGGGGAAAATGCCCAGTTCATCGAGCAGGTCCGCCTGACGGTTGGAAAGGGAGTAGCCGGTACGGTTGCAGCCACCGGAAAATCCGTGATTGCCGGTCTGTCTGATTTGAAAGAGATCGACCAGTACCCCGGATATTCCATATACAGCCTGGCTGCCGCTCCCGTCCGGGCGAACGAACAGATAATCGGGGTGCTCTTGGCAATGAACCCAAAGAACGGTGAATTCGACCCCGATACCGTAACCATTCTGAACGCCATTTGCAGCGTAGCTGGCACCGCCATCCGCAATGCGCAAAACTTCGAGCAGCTTCAAGCTTCGCAGCAGCGCTATGCAGAATTATTCGACGATCACATCGATCCAATTCTGATAACCGATTTTAAGGGGAAAATCCTCGAATCCAATCGTCAGGCATCTTCCATTTTGGGTTACGCCAAACAACAATTGGCTCAACAAAACATCAGCCAGATCATCGAATTGAAAGAACAGAAGCTGGGCGAAAACTTTCACCTGGTAAAGCCCAATGCGACCATCACTTTCGAAACAGAGATGCGCATCACCAATAGCCGGCAGATCCCTGCAGAGGTGACCGCCAGGCAGGTCAATTTCAGCGGAGCGGAAAGCATTCAATGGCTTTTAAGGGATATCAGCGAACGGATCGACCTGGACACATTACGCAACGATCTAATTGCCATGGTCTATCACGATCTGCGGTCGCCGCTGGCGAACGTCACCGCCAGTTTGGATATTCTCAGTTCGCTAACCCCGCCCGATAGGGATGAGACCACCGTTAGTCTGCTCAATATTGCCATGCGTTCTTCCGACCGCATACAGCGTCTGCTCAATTCACTGCTGGATGTATACCGGTTGGAAGCCGGTCAAACCATTGCCAATCGAAAAGAGGTGGACCCGGTTTTACTGGTCAAAGAAGTGATGGATATAATCCAGCCGACGCTGGAAACAAAGAACCAGGAACTGACCCAACACATTCAGGCTGATCTCCCATCCATTTGGGTTGACGCAGACATGACCCGCAGAGTGCTGGTAAACCTGCTCGAAAATGCCAGCAAGTTCTCCCCCCAGGATGCCCATATTGAAATCGGTGCTGCGCCCCAAGACAACATGGTTCTTTTCTGGGTAAAGGACAACGGTCCCGGTATTCCTGCCGAAGAGAAAGACGCCATTTTTGAGAAATTCACCCGCCTTAAAACAAACACCGCGTCGAAAGGTCTTGGGCTGGGTTTAACCTTCTGCCGTCTTGCTGTCAATGGGCATCGAGGCAGGATTTGGGTTGAAAGCACGCTCAACAAGGGCAGCACTTTCTTCTTCACCCTGCCACAACAAAACATAGCCTAACTGTTCAGTGGATGATACAATGCAGCCGAATGGAGTCTTATGCAGGAAATTACCCCTCAAATTTTTATTGATACGAATTATCACGGTGTAGTACTTGGAGCGATAAACGCTCCGCATGGTTTGGTTTTGATAGATTCCCCCCTTCGCCCCGAAGATATACGCTCCTGGCGGGCTTCGCTGCTGAACATAAGCGGCGGAGTCGAGCGATTATTGATCAATCTGGATGCACATCCCGACCGTACCCTGGGTACGCGCGGCATGGAGTGTACCGTGGTTGGTCACGACCTGCTTATTCAGGCATTTCGCAACCGTCCGACCACATTCAAATCACAAAACTCCGAGACCGGTGCCGCCTGGGAGATGATCCCATCGCTGGGACCCATTCGCTGGAATCCGCCGGAGATTTCATTCAGTGAAAAGATGCAGATATTTTGGGGCAGCTTCCCCATCAATCTCGAGCATCGCCCCGGTCCAAACGAAAGCGCGATTTGGGTGGATATCCCGGAAGAAAAGGTGCTCTTCGTCGGCGATGCCGTTCTGCGTGACCAGCCGCCCTTCTTAAGCCATGCAGATCTGGCAATCTGGATCACCAATTTAAAAGAACTCCTCACCAAACGATACCGCGACTACTTCCTGGTCGGCGGCAGAAGTGGATTGGTAACCCTGGAAGATGTTCGCGCCCAGATTAAGATATTGGAAAGGCTATCCAACATTACCAATCAATTCCACGATGGGAAGATACCCCCCGAAATTGTGGAAAAAACGATCCATGACCTGTTAAAGCACATAAACTTTCCGCAGACCAAGCAGACGGAATACATCCAACGCCTTCGCTGGGGGCTGACACATATGCATTGCCAGGAAGCGCAAGCCGCACCCCTGGAATACGAAGACTGATCATGGAACCCGCAGGATATATACCCGTTTTTGAAGCCACCCGCGGCAAAATTGTAGAATCCGTTCAATTCGGAGCCGCCGCAGTTGTAGATACAAAGGGAGAACTGGTTGCCAGTCTGGGCGACCCGGGGTTGGTGACCTACCTGCGCTCCAGCGCAAAACCCTTTCAGGCACTGCCTTTCATGCAGGAAGGCGGTGACGAAAAATTCAAGCTGACCGGCGAAGAGACAGCCATCCTGTGCGCATCCCACTCGGGAACGGACAGGCACGTCCAGGTGGTGCAAGCACTGCAGAAAAAGATCGGCATCCCGGAATCCGCGCTGCAATGCGGCACACATCCCCCCTCAGACGCTGACACCAAAAAACGGATGATCCACAACGATGAGGCGTTATCACCCAACCGGCATAACTGCTCCGGCAAGCACAGCGGCATGCTGGCATATGCGCGCATGCACGGATACGATCTGGAAAACTATATTCGGGTCGATCATCCGGTTCAGCAGAAAATACTTGCCGTATTCAGCGAAATGGTGGGCATGAGCCCCGCTGAAATTGCAATCGGCATCGACGGCTGTTCCGTGCCAACCTTTGCCGTCCCGCTAAAAAATGCCGCCCTGGCATATGCCCGGCTTGCCGATCCATCTGACCTGGAACCGGATCGCGCTTCAGCCTGCCGGCGGATTACGCTCCAGATGACTTCCCATCCATGGGTCATTGCCGGACCGGATAAATTCGACACCTGCATCATGGAAGTCGCCGGATCCAGGCTGGTGACCAAAACCGGCGCGGAAGGTTTTCAGGCGCTGGCGGTTTTTCCGGACGCCATCCAGAAAGGGTCACCCGCGCTCGGTGTGGCGTTGAAAATTTCCGACGGCGACCTGGAAGGCAGAGCCCGACCGGTGGTGATGTTGGAGATATTGAAACAACTGGGGGTGCTTTCGGCAGGCGATTTAGCCGCATTGAAAGATCATGCCGCCCGCCCCATTTACAATTTCCGCCATCTGCTGGTTGGGGAATACCGTCCCTCGTTTTCATTGACAAAATGACAGACAAGGCACTGCTTCGACAAAAGGCAATGGAGGTATATCGCCGGCTGCTGAAAGTATTCGGCGAACCGGTCTGGCGTCAGCCGCTTTCTCCCATTGACGAACTGGTTTCGACCATCCTTTCGCAGAACACCAACGATCGCAACCGCGACATGGCATTTGACCGGCTTAAAAAAGAATTTCCCCGCTGGAAAGACGTTCTGGCTGCACCGGTGGAGAAAATTATTACCGCCATTCAAATTGCCGGTCTGGCAAATCAAAAAGGTCCTCGCATTCAGCAGGTGCTTCGTGAAATACGGATTGAACGGGGCAACCTGGATTTATCCTTCCTGAATGGGATGCCGGTGGAAGAAGCCAAACAGTGGCTTTTGAAATTCAAAGGCGTGGGTCCAAAAACGGCTTCCATCGTTTTGCAATTCTCGCTGGGCAGGCCGGCTTTTCCAGTGGATACGCACATCTACCGGGTCAGCGGCAGGCTGGGCTTGCGCCCTGAAAAGATGACGGTCGAGGATGCCCACCCGTGGATGGAATCCATATTCCCCCCGGAAACTTACTACGCCGGTCATCTGAACATCATCCGGTTGGGCAGGGAAATTTGCCAGGCAAGGAAACCCCGCTGTGCGGTTTGTCCGCTCAATGATATTTGCGACTATCCGGATAAGAATTTATAAGCGGGGGTCGTTTTCCCCGGGATGTGCGATTTCGCCAATCATCGACCAGGGTCCTGTCCAGAAGATTTTCACCGGAACTGTCTTCCCCAATAGATTTTCCGAAGATTCCGCAAAAACCAGCTTGTTGGTGGGTGTTCGTCCGCGCCAGCGTTTCTTCGATTTTGCCTCGAACAATACTTCCACCGTCTGATCGAGATAATTTTGATTGATCTCCCCCGTGATGCATTCCTGCTGTTTTTCCAACAGGCGGAAACGGCGCATTTTCTCACCTTCGGGAACGTCGTCTTTCATCCGGCGGGTGGCAACCGTATTGGGGCGGGAGGAATATCTTGCCAGATGCACCACATCCAGGCGAAGTTCTTCCAACAGGTCATAGGTCTGCTGGAACTGCTCCTCCGTCTCACCCGGAAAACCCACAATGATATCGGTCGCTATCGAGCCTTCCGGTAAATATTGCCGGATTTTGCCAACCAATTGAATATAGTCTTCACGGGTGTAACCGCGCTTCATATTCGCCAGAACGGCGTTATCGCCTGCCTGCACCGGCACTTCAATATGCGGACAGACTTTGGGCAATTCAGCCACCGTTTGCAGCAGCTCTTCCGTCATCCAATTGGGATGGGAAGTCAGAAAACGAATTCGATCCAGCCCCTCCAATTGGTTCAGTTCTCGTAACAGAACAGGCAGATGCTGCCCGGAGGCAAGATCCAGCCCATAGCGGTCAACGATCTGCCCCAGCAACGTAATTTCTTTCACCCCATTGGCGACCAGATTGCGGGCTTCCTGCATTACCACTTCGAACGGACGGCTCTCTTCCACCCCTCTGCGGTATGGAATGACACAGTACGTACAGGCATGCGAGCAGCCCAGCACGACCGGCAGATAGGCGCAAACCTCCTTGCTGTGATCAAAACCAGGCAGCACCAGGTCGCCATCCATCAGGGCAAAGCGCCGGGCAGTTTCCGACTGATGCTCGGCATGATGATTCTTCTGTACCAGATGTTCGATGAGCGGCAGGGGATCGGACGGAGCAGAGAAAACATCAACATAAGGGAATCGGGCAATCAACCGTGGATCGGGGCGCACGCCCACCAAACACCCCATCAGGTTGATCACCAGGTTAGGTTTTTCATCCTTCAGCGGCTTCAACGAACTCAACCTGCCATAGGCTTTGTTCTCCGCCGATTGGCGGACAACACAGGTATTGAGAATGATTACATCCGCATCTTCAGGGGAACGGGTAGCCGAATACCCCATCTCTTCCAGCGCGGAAGAGATCCGCTGTGAATCGGCCACATTCATTTGACAACCTTCAGTCCAGATATGGTATTTCATCAGCGGGATTATACCAGAGTAAATCGCACCGGAATTGTCTAATTTTCTTAATTACTTCTTAATCCTGCGTGATAGAATGGACGACATGCTAAAAAACAAATGGACCTCCGCCCTGCTGGGGATGCTCAGCATGGTGGTTATTTTGGGGATTTTTGTCAGCATTCCTTCCATCCAGATGCGCCTGCGTTGGCGCCTGGATCAGGCGATCACCTATGTGCGGGTGGTGATGAATCCGATCTCGGATATGCCCACCCCTGAAGCCGTCCCACAGGATCAAACCCTGGTGGCGGAAATCATCCCCACGCGGCAAAGCACCAGCACCCCCACGCCCAGACCCACCAATGAGCCAACGCCGTTACCCACACCGACGCCCACATCACTGCCCGCCTCAGCCTCCCTTCCGGCGCCTGAATATGAGCGGCAGGGCATGAACAACTGCGGACCGGCATCATTATCCACCTATTTGCGTTTCTATAACTGGCAGGGAAGCCAGGAGGATATTGCCGGCGTTCTAAAGACCAAACCGGAAGATCGCAACATTAACGTCGAAGAGCTGGATTATTACGTAAAGAATTACGCCGGCTGGCTGAGGGTGGAATATCGGGTTGGCGGAAACATCAACCTGATCAAGTCTCTACTGGCAAATGGCATTCCGGTGATGATCGAATCTTCCATGAAGGCAGATAAAACCTACTGGCCTAACGACGACCAGTGGGTGGGGCATTACCTGTTCATCAACGGTTACAATGACGCCACGCAAACTGTGGTCACCCAGGATACCTATTATGGGCCAGATATGGCCGTCAGTTATTCCAAACTGGAAAGAGACTGGCAGAGCTTCAACCATGTCTACATCGTGATCTACCTGCCGGAACAGGAAGAGACCGTAAAACAGGTACTGGGGGAAAACTGGGACCAGGACAAGAACAGGGAAAATGCCCTGGAGCAGGCAAAAAAAGACGCGGAACTGGAACCGGATAACGCCTTCCATTGGTTCAACATCGGCACCAATCTGGTTTACTTCGAACGCTACGGAGATGCTGCCGCAGCGTATGATGAAGCCCGTAATTTGGGTCTGCCGCAACGCATGCTGCGTTACCAGTTCGGACCTTTCCTGGCTTATTTCAATGCACTGCGTACCGACGACCTGATGTCGGTTGCCAAATACGCCGTAACGATCACACCGAACTCGGAGGAAGCCCATTTATGGCTCGGCTGGGCATATTTCCGCAACGGCGACCGGCAGACGGCTGAATCTGAATTCAAAAAGGCATTGAAAGAAAATTATAAATACACGGATGCACAGTACGCATTAAACTATCTATCGAGTCCCTGATAATTATTCAGAGCGGATTGTGCACCTCAGACCGGACGGGCCAGGATCAACGATTGAAAATGAAAGCTCTTCCGCTCGCCAACATCCACCTGCCTGAAATACTTTAGTTCAAAGAATTTGTCCACCAGGGTTATTAATTCCTGGTCTCTGTAATAGTTGAAGAACCGCCTGGGATTATTGTGATCCTCCTCCCACACGCCTTCAAAACGTTCGCCGCCATAAGTGCCGTAATAAAACAACCCGTCCGGCTTCAGAATACGCCGGATTTGAGAGAACGCAATCGGCAATTTTTCGTCCGGCACATGCAAGAGTGCATTCATGGAAAATACGGCATCAAAGCTGGCATCCGGGAAAGTCAGATCCAGCAGATTCATTTGAAAGGCGGTCAACCCCTTCCGCCTGCAAGCCGCCGCCATTCCGGCAGACAAATCGATGCTGGTCACCTCCAATCCCTTGCGGGCAAAAAACAGGCTGTCCCGTCCATGTCCTGCGCCCAGTTCGATCAACGATCTGCATCCCGCTGCCTGGAGTGCATCCAGAAAGCGCTTTCGTTCGACGCGCTTCCAGCCCGCCATCTTCGATCTGCTGCGTTCGCCCACGGCAGCATCGTAAGTCGATTGCAGGCTAACAACGACTTCGTCATAATTTACCGATGAAATTGGCATAGATTAAACAATTTCCCTCTCATTGGGTTATTAATACATCGGTATTGTCGATATTTTTTTCTTCCATCCAAAAGCCGCATTGTATATCAGGTGAACTTATTAGATGTAAACGGCTGTTGGGTTGAGGAGAACAAGGTAAAGGCGTATTCCAACATTGATCTCCGGTTACCGGATAATAAATAGCAACTCCATCTACTAAATAATCCGTATATTTAGTCGGATCTGCTTGCATTCGCTTTAGATCCGGTCCGAGTTCAATACGGAAAACAGGTGAGACAGATTGAGTACGCAAAAAGTAAGCATTTGCCACAGCAAACGTAATAACGATCAGGAAAACACCCGATCGGTATATTTTCTGCTTGAGAACTGATAACTGGTCAGCAAGCAACATGCATCCGCCTGCCATGCACGCCGAGAACAAACCGGCCGAGAAACGAACATGTGGAGCTGTAAAAAACCAAACAATTATAGATAATATAACTATGCCTAACCAAATCGCTAGCGAAATGTTTAGTTTTTTCTTATTAAATTTGGACAAAATAAGAGCACAACCCGAAAACCCGATGCCCAGGTAAAATGCCCATTTTATGCCTATATCGGTGCGTGCATACCACTGAGCTTGCCAGGCATTATCCAGGTCAGAACCGTCAGCGTTTGTGCCATATCGCGCCCATGACACTATTCCACGCTGAGTACGTTCCACCTGGGAAACAGGAATCCTCCATTTCACTGGCAGACTGATTACCGGTGAAGGGTATAAAAAGTATCCAGACAGTATTAAGTTTCGAACTATCCAAAAAAATATTAATAGCACTGGCAGGATATTACATCGGAACATGTCTACTAGGGAAATTATACGTTGTCGAAAGTAAGAAACCGAAATGGCGACAATAGATAAAATCGCCAATGGCAAAAAACTAAGCTTAACAGTAATTCCGCAGACAGCTACAACAGCTATAAATAAATAGTTTCTCTTATTTTCTGTTCCGGATTTCCGCGAAAGCAATGCATTCAATAATACATTAAGTACAATGGAACTAATCACAAAAATAACTAGATCCTGATTGTAACTGGTTAAACCATACTTAACCGGATAACCGTATGACCAGCTTATAGCAGCGCTAAGCAATAAAATATCAAAGATGATTGAAACTGGGAAAGGCTTAACAATTATTTTTTTATAAATTTGATAGAGCAATTGGAAAACCAGAACAAACATCAATAAACTGTTACTAATATGAAAAGACTTACCCTCCCAAAACCCATTGTCCAATAATGAAGCATATAGAAAATTCGAATTATTAAATGCCAATCGTGAGTGCAGGTTTCCCAACCCGGGCACAATCGCATATTCAGAATTCCATTTAATCACTTGGATATGATATAAACCAGTATCGTATGGGACCGAAGATTCCGTTGCCAAGCTGGCTATCCAAACACCTGTGCTAATAAATATTAACAAAAAAACAATTATCTTTTGTAAAGAAACCGATTTGATATCTTCCACAATAGATTTATAAGAAATCATCCAGCCTATCAGACTAAGAGATATGAGGGGGAAAAATAAGAGTTTGGTAATTGGCGCAAAAAAATGCCAGATTTGTAATATTAAGATCGTTGCAGACCAACCAAGCCAAAACAACGCCGAGAATCGGGGCGTAGTCATAGAACATAACTTGAATGCCCAGAGAGTAATTAGCCCAATTCCACAAAATAAGGCGATGTAACAAATATAAAAACAAAGAATATAGACCAAAATAGTTCTCCTAATATTTTTGTAAAAATGAATTCGAAACAAAGTTATAATAGCTTATCCTACAGGAAAAGCATCAAAAATGAAAAACATTTCCAAATTTCCATATTACTTTCTTGTATTTTCATTGTATCCTGCGTTGGCGTTGATGTCACATAATATATCAGAGGATCACTTGACAGTGATCATCAGGCCACTGCTTTTTTCAATTATCCTTTCGGCCATAGTGTTTCTTATGAATTGGTTGCTGTTTAGAGATAGTAATAAGGCTGGTTTATATACTCTGGTATTTACCATAGCCTTTTTTTCTTTTGGACATTTGCTTTCCATTTTATCAGGGGCCAGTTTGCTGGGAATTGAATTGGGACGCATCAGAATCCTTGGAATAATTGTGTTATTCATCCTTGTGATGGGTTTCTTCTTGATAAGAAAATCGCACTCCCCTTCAAAAGAATTTAACCTGACGCTCATAGTAGTAAGCTTAGTGTTAGTAGTATTTCCAGTAATCAATATCCTAATTTTTAACTTTCATCAATCTGCATTGAATACCTCACTGCCAACTAGAGAAGAAGAAGCAAAATCGGAAACAAATTTGCCAGATATTTATTTCATCATTTTGGATTCATACACTCGGCAAGATGCGTTACAAAATGTGTATCATTATGATAACCAATCGTTCTTAAATCAATTACACGAAATGGGCTTTTACATCGCTGAATGCAGTATGAGCAATTATCAGTACACATTACTGTCGTTGTCATCCACGCTAAACATGGATTACTTGCCAAATATTGATAAGAGAATCGATTTCAACAATTATCAATCCGCATTGTTAACTGAGTTGATAAAGCACAATAAAGTTCGAACGATTTTAAGTGATGCTGGTTATAAATTCATCACCATTGAAAATAGCTACATAGGCACACAAATACCTGATGCTGATTTATATATACGAGACAATAGAAAATACACAAATGCAACTGCGACAGAATATCTTACCCCTTTTGAAGAAATGTTCATAAAAACAACAGCCGGAGTAGCTTTGTACCGATTAGAGCTTGGCCCAATAACTGATTGGGTTGAGAAGATAAGCTTTCCCTATTCTGATCGCGCAAACAACCAACTATTTCAATTGAATTCGCTCGCCAGCCTAACCTCTCTGAATGGACCTAAGTTTGTCTATGTACACATGAACATCCCACATCGACCTTTTATTTTTCAACCAGATGGGAAACTACAAACAGATCCTGGTTTTTATGGTAATGATGGCGGAGCTGTAAACATGGACTACGAAATCAAAGGATATGTAGACCAGATAAAGTTTTTAAATAATCGATTACCCAACATAATAAAAGAAATTGTGTCCCATTCAAAAAATCAACCCATTATTATTATTCAAGGAGACCATGGTCTGGACATGAATAATCGGTCTTTAATACTGAACTCATATTACCCTGCTGATAGATTCAATGCCAGTTTATACCCGTCAATTTCCCCAGTAAATTCCTTCCGAGTCGTATTGAATTCAGTCCTTGGAACTTCATACAATCTGCTTCCCGATAAAAGCTATGCATCTCCTTCCCAAGAAAGATTTATATTCAGCGACGTATATGATCCAAACCCATCATGCAAATAGGGAAAATAAAAATTAAACTTCGACGACGAAATGAACATCCTAAAACACTACTCCAATGGATTAATCCTCCGGCAGGCAATAACTGTTGACACCGAAGCCTCGATACATTTTAAATGCATTATCGAAACCTACTAGACACCAGCCGCTGCTGGAAGCCACGTACCTGCCAAAGCTCTTCAACGTCATTCCGATCTGCTGAGACACCTGTTTATACTCAAAAAGAAAACATCCGCCATTGGGCGGATGTTTGTCTTATTCGTACTTGAGAGCATTTACCGGCAGCAGCGTTGCTGCCCGCAGCGCGGGGTACAACCCCGAGAGCAAACCCACCAGCGTGGCAAAGATCAGCCCAAAGATGGGAAGCCAGATTGGGGTGTAAACAGCTGCAGTTGGCGGCAGGCTGCCGCTCTCAGCGGATTGGCTGCTAAGATATGCCACCAGCACGAGGTTGAGCAAATAACTGCCTCCCCAGCCGATGGCTACGCCACCCAGACCGCCGATCAATCCGATGCCTGCTGCTTCACCCAGGAAGATGCTCAACACGTCGCGGTTGGTGGCGCCCACAGCCTTCATCAGTCCGATCTCCCGTGTTCTCTCCAGGATGGCCATTGCCATGGTATTGGCAATACCGATGGCTGCCACCAGTAACGCCACCGCGCCGACGCCGCCAAAGACCAGCTGCAGGATCACGAAAAAGCTGTTGATCCCCTGAATGAATTCCTGGGGGGTATTTGCCTGATATCCCAGCTCTTTGATTTTCTCGGTAACATCCAGCGCGACCTTCACATCCGAAACGGTTACGGTGAGCATCTGATAGCCATCTTTGGTGCGGTTCACCCGGCGGCCCAGGTTCCACTCGTTGAACTTGGTGACGTCGTCGATATTCATATAGATGGTGTAATCTGATTCGGATCGCGATTCCGGGATGATGCCCACCACGCGCAGCGGAACGGTTTTTTTGATCTCCTGTCCATCGCTGGTCCACTTGGAAAGGATCAGCTGCATGCTTTCTTCCATCGGGTCGGGCGGTGTGGGATTTGGCTGACCGGGACGCCAGTTGGGGTCGTAGAAATTATTCACCACGGGAGCGCCCATGATGGCCGTTCCCGGTTCAAGGGTCTGTGTGCCTTCCTGTACTTTCAGTTCCAGGTCGCTGAGATCCCGTGTGCCTACGCCCACAATATTCGCCCAGGATTCCAACCTGCCGGCTTTCAGTGTGGCACCCGTTTGCAAGTAATCGCGTGGGATGACATTCACTACCCCCGAAATGGATTGAATATCTTTGATTGTCTGCGGGGTAAGCAGCTGTGTTTGCTGCGGGGAATCTGCTATGGCAACGCCGCCCCCGCCACCACCGACATAGCGCACCCCGGAATCACCATACGATGGGTACACCATGATCTGGGTTAAAGCGCCAATGCCGCCCAACTGACTGGTGAAGTTCTGTTGCAAACCCACCCCCAGAGAGACGAGGACCACCACTGCCGCCGTACCGATGGTCACACCGATGGCAGTCAGCAGAACCCGTCCCTTGCGGCGATTGATGTTTTCCAATACCAACTGAATCAAATCTAGGAAACGCATTTCGAACTCCTGTATGGATCAGGGCACTGGAACGGCTCCCCCGCCGCCTCCGCCGGACATGCCATCCATTCCTTCAAACTGGACATTTGTCTCCGGCTCTGTTTTCGCACTATCCAGACCGAACAACCCCTTGAAGAAGCGCCCCACTTTCTGCCAGAATGTCTCCGGCTGTTCCACAACGGGCATATCCATGCCGTCACTGGCGGGGAATTCTTCCATCACCTGTTCCCCGACATCGATGGTAAGTGTGTATTCGTCTTCACGAGGCTGGTTGAAATCATCCGTATACTGGATTTTGATATTAATCTCCGCCGGTCCCGCCACGTCCGGCGTAAAGCTGACATCAATGGGATAATAACCGCCGGCATCCAGCGTTCCAATCAGCATGGTGTTGTTCATCATTTGTCCCGCCGGAGAAGTGACCGTCATGTTGCCCAGGATGATCGAAGAACGGCTGAGGTTGACCACCTGGATGGGCAGCACGCCCATCATCCCCACCGTCATGGGGTCTGCGGCACGGTAGTAGTTCACCTCGAGGAGCGGCATCCGGTACACCAGCAGGGTGATCACCTGGTCGTCCTGGTATTTGTTGCCGGCTTCATCCCGATAGAGGTAGGAGAACTTCACCGGATAGGTACCCGGATTGGTGCTGACGTTAACGATCAGCTTCTGTGACACACTGCCTGAATCGCCGGGGGCCAGGTCGCCGATCGCCTGAATGTTGGAGGAACCAAGCGGGGCAAAATTGGTAAACTCACCACTGGCGCCAGCCACACCACCCGGCACGGGTGTGCCGCTATCGCTGCTGCTATTTGTTGCACTACCGCCGCCCATTACGCTGGTGATGTCTCTGGCGGTCGCCAGCCCTACATTTTTTACATCCAGCGCCAGATTGAAGGTGGTCCCCGGCTGCAGCGGATCCACATCCGTCTGGTAACCGGAGATGATCAGCTGCGGTCGTTTCTGCGCGGTAGGTGTGGCTGAAGGAGACCAACTTCCCGAACTCACCTCTCCGCCCGATACTTTGAATGCAAGTGTGGCATCACCGCTGTAACTGGTACCGTTTTGGTCTGTGTAACTGATGGTGGCTGTGATATAAGCAACCGATTTTCCTTCCACCGAATCTGCCGCAGTAAGGGTCTGCTTCTTTTTCTTGCTGTCCCCGGCGCCCATATTACCTACGAACAATACACCGCCCGACGAACGAGTGACAAAATCACCGGAAGAAAATGCAATCGTCACATTGGATGCCGCTGCAGCACCTTTGTTCTCCAATGCTACCGAGACATCAAACGTTTTTCCGGCGATAATGGTTTTATTCCCGCCGCTGTAGCTGGTCACTACTACCAACGGTCTTGCATCAGGAGATAAGGTTGGAGTTGATGTCGGGTCTGCTTCGGGTGAAGCCTCCGGTGAGGTTTCAGGTGTTTCATCCTGCGCCAACACCGGGCTCCATTGTCCGGCGCCCAGCAACAGGGAAAGGATCAAAACAACGACGATTCCGATGGATAGTTTTTTCATGATGTCACCATATTTTGAAATGCTGATTCCGATTTTGCTTCATAGGTAGCAGCATCCACCGCAACACCATCCAATAAGTAGATGGTGTTGGTGGCAAAGTGCTGCATGCGCGGATCGTGGGTCACCACCAGCACAGTCTTACCCTGCTGGTGCAATTCCGAGAGCAATTGCATAATACCCAAGCCACTGCTGCTGTCGAGGTTGCCGGTGGGTTCATCCGCTAAAATCAATTCAGGGTCATTCACCAGCGAGCGGGCAATCGCCACACGCTGTTGCTGACCGCCGGAAAGCTCGGTGGGTTTGTGCGCAGCGCGCTGTTCCAGCCCCACCTGCCGCAACAATATGCTGGAGATATTTTTGCGTTCCCTGCGCGGAATACCGGCAAAGCGCATGGGGAAGGCAACATTGTCAAAAGCATTCATGCTTTGCACCAGGTTGAAAGACTGGAAGACAAAGCCAACCTTTTTGCGTCTGTATACTGCCAGCGCGTTCTCATCCATTTCATCGAGAGGAGCGTTATCTACAATGATCTTGCCGGCGGTAGGGCGGTCCAAGCCGCCGATGAGATACAACAGCGTGCTCTTGCCTGAGCCGGATGGCCCCATCACCACGGTGAAACTGCCGCGAGGGATGGTCAGATCCAGACCGGCAAGCGCCTGCACGTTAAGCTTTCCCATGCGAAAAGTCTTCCGCAATTGGACAGTACGAATGAAAGGTGTCTCATCCATTAGAAGAAATATGGTCTTGAAAAAGACATGCCGGAAATTACTCTGCTGATCGTTCCGGGCACAGCTTGAAGTGCCAGCACAATGAACACACAGACGATCACCGTGGAGATCACCCGTCCGCGGGCAATATTACCCATCTGACGGGCGCCCAGAACCAGATACACCACCTGCCAGATCAGGTAGATATCCACCAGCCCAAGCAATACCGCCGCAAACTGAGCCAGGGTTCCATGCGGGGTAAAAAAGCCGGAAAGCCCCGGCGCTGAGATCACCTGCCTTGTGGCAAGCGTGGCTATGATCTGGATAATGAGCCGTACGGCAAACGGCAGTGATGCCCACGCGCTTACATTCAACGAGGAAACAGCGCCATTACGATTTCCCGCCAGGGTCAACCCCAGGTGCAGAATGCTCCCCAGAATGACCCAACTCAACCAAATGCCCAACACTGCCAACACCGCCGGGATCAAGATGGTAAAGATCGGTCCGCTGGTTGTGGCAGCGCCCTGCTGTATCTGGGCAACTTCCTTGTCTGTCAGGTACCCCATGTTTGTTGCAGACAAATCGGCAGTTGCCTGCGCAGCCTGTGCCGCTGCTGTTCGGATGGGTCCTTCAACGGCATTTTTTATCACTTGAAACAGAGAAAGAGTCACCAGGGGCGCCAGCCATACGGCTTTCTCCAGCCGTGCAATTACCTCGAAAACAGCACGTGGTTGGGCCCAGATTTTGTAAAGCCATTGTAGCTGCTTTACATCTTGAATTTCAGTAGTATGGTTTGGTTCCCCCGTGGCCTCGATATGTTCAGTCATGATACCCTCCATTCCTGAATTGCGAAATTATACTACACATAAAATACACAGTTTTTTGATGGCACTGATAAGATTGACGATATGAGGAAGTAAATGGTTCCCAATCTGGTCAATGCGCGATGTTCTCTTCTGCAGGTACGTTTTGGGATATAATGGCATTACACAGGGGTTAGCATGGCTCAGATTCTCATTGCGGAAGACGAAAAAGATATTCGCGAATTGGTTGGATTCACCCTCAAGTTAACCGGACATACTGCAATTCTGGCAGGCAATGGTCGGGAAGCGATTGATATTTTAAAAAAAGATCCGGTTGACCTGATCCTGATGGATTTACGCATGCCGGTGATGACCGGCAGGGAAGCCGCCGAAGCAATCAAAAAAGACCCCAAGACCCGGGATATCCCCATCATCTTTATGACCGCCAAAGATCAAGACCCCGCTATTTCCGGAGAAATTGCCAACGGCGTCGAATACATTGCCAAACCTTTTTCCGTCGAGGGGCTGCAGAAAAAGGTGGATGAAGTTCTGGCTCTTAACCACAAATAATCAATCAACCGATTTCCTGCCGGGGTACTTCTTCCGGTAAAAGATTTGTTTTGCGTTCTCTCCCTGAAACAATTCGATAAACGCCGCCGATATTTCGATGGGCAGGAATTTCGTCCACAACGTGACGAATGATTTTACCGCCACATCAAGGCTGCTTTGCCGACCGGAAAGCAGATCCAGAATTGCATCCGAAGTAAATGGATTGGGCGCTCCCAACGCCAGGCAGATATCGCGCAGCGGGTTGAATACTTTCCATAAAAGCAGGCTGTAGAGGTTGTATTTACCCAGGGTGGCGCGGATTCTTGCCGTATATGCCTTTACGGTATCGTTCAAGATCGCCTCGGCGGCAATTTGACCGCTGCGAATTGCCGGGCGGATGCCCTCGCCCGAGAACGGGTCCGCCAACCCTGCCGCGTCTCCAGCCAGGATGATGCGTGCCGTGTTCAAACGGGCAGCAGGGTTGTATACCGGAATGGAGTGCCCATGCAGGGGTATTCCCGCCAGGGATATGCCATGACCCTGCATGATCCGTTCAAGGTGCTCGCGCAAATCTCTAACGTGACCAAGCGCACCAATGCCAACGGATAGGTGATCCGTTTTGGGGAAAACCCAACTGTACCCTGACCGAGGACGATCGAAAATAAACAGCGGGGTATTGCCATAACCTGCCCGCAGTTCATTACTGAAGGGTACCTCCGCTTCGATTGCGCCGATCAATACCTGCTTTTGATGCAAGCCGGCTTTTCTGCGCACAATGGAATTGGCGCCATCTGCTCCGATCAGATAATCGGCAGTCAGCCTGGCGCCGTCTGCGAATTCAACGGTAACGCCATCCGGGGTTTCACGGACATCCGTCACCCGGCAGCCGGTTTGCACTTCCGCCCCGCTCTGCTGTAAAAGGTAGGCATCGAACTTGTCGCGCATCACCATCGCCATCACGTCCGGACGGCACGGAACGGTGGACTGCACTCCGTTATTGTATTCATAGGAAATGGTATCGACCCTGGCGTCGATCACGTCATCGAAAGAAAATGGGAATACTTCAGCCAGAAACGTTTGAGAAAGTCCTCCGCCGCATGCTTTATAGCGCGGCAGTTTTTCCTTCTCCAATACAAGCACCCGTTTTCCCCCCCGCTGCAGAAAACATGCTGCCGTCGCCCCCGCGGGTCCGCCCCCTGCAATGATCACATCACAGGTGTGGTTCATCGTTACTCCGAAATACCGAATTCCTTTTCCAGGTCGAGAACCGTCGAAATATCCGCCCCCAACCTGAAACTGACCAGCGTAGGGCGGGTAATGACCAGATAGGGAAATTGCCCGGTTCGCTTCTTCAACTCCAGTATCACCAGGGTCGTCACCACCGGACTGGATGAAGGCAGAACGACCAGACGGTCACTGCGCAGCTCTTCCCCGGTCAGTTTCACCTTCGCGAACAGCTTGTCCATCTCGGCAATTACATCCGCGCCGCTGCTTTCCAGGGGAAGCATGACCTGCTCGGTGATCTTCAAACCGGAAATCGCGGTAATCTGCTCAAACGCAATTTTTTGCAAACGGGAGCCAAAATTCAACAAGATCATCTATGCCTGCCTGTTTTCGTTAATCAACCGCTGAATATGCTGGTAGTGGTCCCTTTCATGCCAGCAAAGACGACGCAGCACCTTGCGCGGTGACCAGAACTCGCCATCCTTCCCGACCACCTGATCCAGGTTAACCAACTCGGGCAGCGTCACCATCATTTCCGCCCGTTCTTTTTGATAGCGCTCCATGGGGTCAGCTGGGAGCAGCTCTTCGGCATGCGACCTGCCCAGGCGATCCATCAGCCACCACTCCGAGCGGCCAATATGCCCAAGTATCTCCCGAATGGACATGTTCTCCCCTGTAAAACAGGCATCCAACATTTTATCGCTCAGCGGAGAGATCAAGTCCAACATATCCATCCGCGCCCAGGTTAATACCTGCATGGCATGTTCAAGGTCTTCCTCCGAAACAGCCATCCAGTCCGTTTTGAACCAGGCTTTAATCAGCCGGCCGCCTTTTTCCACTTCGCGCTGATGCTCGTCGATGAAATAATCGTCGAAAATTTCCACCAGACGGATATCGATTTCCGCCGGTGAGAACCAGGGGCGGGGGGTATGCTTCTCGATCCACGCAATGTAATCGGGAATGGCTTTCGCCATGGAAACCACCGCCGATTGCCCATCGTCGCCGTATCCGATGCAACCGAAATGTTCCAGCATCCAGGCAAGTGAACGCCCTTCGTTATTGTTTTCCAATCCGATCAACACTCGCATCGTTTTCCTCCTACGCCAGATGTCGCTTCACCACCGAATCCCGCCTGAGGTTGAAGTCCACTGGACGGGCATAGATGCTTTGCAGTTCCACCAATGCAGCCAGCGCCATCTCGCGGTCATGGTCGGAAATATCCAGCGCGGCAAATTCATCTTCATCCAGCACCTTCCGGGTGCCGTCGGCGAACACCAGCAGATCCAGCGCCAGGTCGCGATAAGTCACATCCCAGCGGCGGATGCGGGCGGGGTAGGTGACATTGCAATACCAGCCCTTCAGGCGACCATCATCCCGGTCGTAGATTTCGAAGATGTTGTACCATCTATCCCTGAAGTAGATCTCGTAAAACGGATCCTGGTATTTGAGCGGCATCCCTTCGAAAACGAAATCCTTTTTAGTGAAATTCGCACGGATCATGATTTGATCACTGTCACGGGCAACCAGCTCACCCGGATAGCGCCACACCTCTTCGCCAAGGTGATTCTGTTTAATAATTGTCAGGTTGGACATGATCCTCCGCCGGGAACACATTAATCTCTTCGGGTGGAATAATTAATTTTACCTGATCGCCCGCCGCATAGTCCTTGTCGAGCAGAAAACGGTATAAACTTCCATCCGTTGCGGTCAGTGTGGTGATAAAACCGGTTTCAGAGAAGATCGAATCCTGAACCCGGCAGGGGATGGCATTCCCGGCTGGTTCACTGCTGCCGGTCGCTTGTGCCTTGCGTAAACATAATAATACATCCGTTCGTCCGTTGTCGGGTAAACCTGACGGCGCATTTTGAACCACAAAATCGCCATAAACGGTCTTGAAGAGCCTTTTCCCTTCCTCCTGGCGTGGTTTCGCCCTCAAAAAATTGATCTGCCCCAGAAAACGGGCGGCTTTTTCCGAAACCGGGGCTTGAAAGACCTGCTGGGGCGCCCCCTCCTGAATGATCTTCCCATCCACCAGCAGTGCCAGACGGTCTGCCAGGGTGAACGCTTCTTCCTGATCATGGGTGACGTAGATTGCCGGAATGCCCGTCTCGTGCAGGATGTCGCGCAGTTCAGTAACCAGTGCCTGTCGCAGGCTGCGATCCAGTGCTGCCAGAGGTTCATCGAACATGAACAAGCGCGGTTCACTGGCAAGTGTGCGCGCCAGCGCAACACGCTGCTGTTCGCCGCCGGAAAGGTCCATCACGTCCCGATCTGCAAAAGACAGCATTTTCACCCGTTCCAGGGCAGATGCGGTCTTTCGCGCCATCTCTCCGGCACCCACCTGCTGCATGGCAAGACCAAATGCCACATTCTGCCGCACCGACAGATGCGGGAACAGGGCATAATCCTGGAACATCAATCCAAAACGACGTTTATGTGCCGGTAACGGCAGAATGGATTCGCCGTTCCAGTGCACATCACCGCTCTCGGGGGTTTCCAGCCCGGCGATGATTCTCAATAGCGTGCTCTTGCCGCTGCCGGAAGCTCCCAAAAGTGCCAGCGTTTCTCCGGAGGCGACCTTGAAATTAATTTCGTGCAGCAGCGCTTTCCCCTCATATTGTTTCGACAGATCAAGAATCTCAAGCATAAAGCACCTAGAATTTTTGAATGTCAGGCATGCGCAGGCGTTCGACCAGCAAAATGCCCGTGCTGCAAATCATCAGCAGGATCACCGACATGGCAAGCGCCTGTCCGTAATTCAACCCGCCCGGCTGGGAAAGATAGCGAAAGATTGCCACCGGAATGGTGGGAAAATCCGGTCGGGTGAGAAAGGCGGTTGCGCCGAACTCGCCCAGAGAGATGGTAAACGCGAAGATGAAGCTCGAAAGCAGTGCCCGGCGGATGATCGGGATTTCCACCCGCCACAGTACCTGCCCGGGCGCAGCGCCCAGCACTGCCGCGCTATCTTGAATTTGGGATGGGATGGAAGACAACGCCGGCTGCAGGGAACGGATCACAAACGGTAGCGCCGCCAGTGCATGCACCGCCGGCAGGATCAACCAACTGGAACTCCACAGGAAGGGTGGCTGACTGTATGCCAGCAGCAACCCCAAACCCAGCGTTACCGCCGAAGCGCCCAACGGCAGCAGGAACACCTGATCCATCCAGCGGGCAAAGTCGGTTTTCTGCCGCAAACCATAAGCAGTGAAAAGCCCGACCACGCAGGAAATCAACGAAGCACTCAGGGCAACCTTCAGCGAATTGAACACGGCAGTGATGGGCGAAACGTAGAAAATACTCTGCTGCGGATCCTTGAAGAGTGCCGCATAATAACGCAGGGTCAACCCGACTTGCACTGCACCGCGATATCCGCGGTCAGCCTCCAGCACCAGGAAAGAGCGCGCCAACAGGGACGCCAGGGGCGCCGCCACCAGGACTGCCAGCACCAGCATGGTCAGCCACACCTGGATGCGGGCAAACCACGTTCGGGGGGGAACCCTGCGATCTTCCTCCCCTGCCGGGTCAAGCGGCAGCGGTCTGCCACTCAGTTTACGGTATCCCCAGGTAAGCAGGATGGTGCAGATCATCTGGATCATGGTAAGGATGGCCGCCACGGGTAAATTGAACAGGTTGACCGCCTGTTTGTAAATTTCCACTTCCAGTGTGGCGGTGCCTATACCGCCCAGCAAGAGCACCACCCCGAAACTGGTAAAGTCATACAGAAAGACCAGCACCAGCGCGGAATAGAACGCCGGTTTCAGCAGAGGGAAGGTGACCAAGCGGAACTCTTGCCAGGGCGACGCGCCCAGGGTACGCGCCGTCTGCCCGGCATGGGGGGATAATGCCGTCCAGGCGCCTCCCACCAGACGCACCACAATGCTCAGGTTGTAGAAGACATGCGCCAGCACAATGGCGGTCAGTGTACCGATCCATTGGATGGGCGGCTGTTCAAGGTGAAACAGATTTTGCAGCCCCAGGTTCAATAATCCGCGCGGACCGATCAGCGCGTTGAAAGCGGCTGCCACCACCACCGTCGGCAGGATGAACGGCAGGTTGACCAGCATCCTGACCGTCTGCAAACCGGGGAAACGGTAACGCGAAAAAACATACGCTGCCGGCAGCCCGATCAGGATGGTCGCCGCGGTGGACAGGATCGCCTGCCAGAAGGTGAATCCGGTCGTCCGCAGGATGTTCTGCCACAATGTTGCCGGCAACTCTCCCGTAAAGCGCTGCGCGCTGGTGGTGAGGATCACCCCCAACGGGTAAAAGAAAAACAGCAGTATAAAGATGAGCGGCAATACCCAGACTGCCAATGGGCGAATGCCGCTCCACCTGCGCGGGGATACGCTCATGGCTGAATGTTATTCGCCCAATCCTGAAGGTACTTCTCCCGGTTGCTGTCCAGCAGCGCCGGATCAAAGGTCACCGGATTCTGTGCCGTTTGTGCATATTTCACAAATGCCTCGGGCAGGGTTGCCTCGGCATTCACCGGGTACACGAACATCTGCAGCGGTATATCCTCCTGCACGGATTTGGAAAGCATGGCATCCACAAACTTTTCCGCCAGCGCCCGCTGGGCGGTTCCCTTGAGAATGCCGACGAACTCCACCTGGCGGTAGCACATTCCATCTGCAAGGATGGATGCCGTGGGCGATTCATCCAGCGGTGTTTCTGCAAACACCACCTCGGCAGCGGGACTGCTGCTGTAGGAAAGCACCATTGGCTGGGCGCCTTTTCCGCTCGAAGCGGAGAAATGAGTATAATAGGCAGCCTCCCAATCGTTGGCAATCACCGTGCCATTTGCCACAAGGCTCTTCCAGTAATCCAGGTAGTGGTCTTCGCCAAACGCCTTGATCGTCATCAGCAGAAAAGCCAGCCCCGGTGAGGAAGTGGCCGGGTTCTCAACCACCAGCAGCCCCTTGTACTGCGGGTCGGTCAAGTCTTCCAGCTTTTCCGGCAGAGGCAGATTCTTTCCGGCAAAATATGCACGGTCATAGTTAATACACACGTCCCCATAATCCACCGGCAGGGCATTATGCGAGGGATCCATCTCGAACTCGTCGGGGATGGCGGACAACAGGGGAGAATCGTAGCTTTCGAAAATGCCCTCGCGGATCGCACGGGACAAAAAGCTGTTATCCACCCCGTAGAACACATCCGCCTGCGGTGCATTCTTGGTCAGGATCGCACGATTCAACGCCGAACCTGCGTCGCCGGCTTTAATGAACTCCAGTTTGACCTGGTTTTCATCCTCAAATGCCTTCACCACCGGTTCGGAAAGGGAAAAGGAATCGTGCACCATCACCCGCAGCACGGGGGTGGAAGCCGGCGCGGCTGTTTGTGGAGCGCAGGCAGTTAGCAAAATTATGCCAGCCAGCAGGGCCGGTATTAGCTTTGGTGTATGCATAACAACCTCCCGGATTCGTAGGTCACCGATGCCGAATCCGATAATAGAATGTTGGAAATACCCCGGCTGCCTTCGGCAAACAGGGTTTCATGATCGAGCGGATAAGCCAGATTGGTTGTCGTCACACCGGTAACCGGTGTTCCCCACGGGATCAGGGAAAGCAGGTCTCCGGCTTTGCCGGCAATGCGCTGCTGTTTCCGCAGGAAGAAGACCTCCTGCCCGCCATCGTGAAAGGATATCTCCAGCGCTTCGAAGCGCTGCGCCGTGCAGATGGACAGGTTGACCAGGGTGTGATCCAGTCTGCCACCCAGCCCGCCAAATATCCGCACCCGCCGGGCGGACCGGCGCACTGCTTCGTTCAAAGCCAGTTCGAAGTCAGTCTCATCTTTCTGCACCGGATAGCGGAGCATCTCCACCCCCTGCTTTTCCGCTGCATCCAGATCAGTTTTCTCCACGGAATCCAGGTCACCCAACAGCAGGTCGGGGAGGTAGCCCAGCCGCAGTACATAATGCAGGCCGCCGTCAACGGCAAAAATCAAGTCCCCAGGCTGGTGAAAAGCGTGGAAAGCTTCCGGCAAATGCATTTCCCCGTTCAAAAAGATATGCAAAGTCTGTTCGGACATAAAAACAACCTCCGCCGGGGAGGTTGAATGTGGATGCAAGTTCTCCCTCCGCCGGCATTACCCGGATCAGGTTCATCGGGTCGAGAGCTTCGTGCTCTCCTCTCAGCCTGCCAAACCAGGCTCCCCGTTCCAATGACTGACTTAATCTTAAGTGTTCAGCGCTGCGATGTCAATAGGCTGTGGATGGTCGCTACGCTATTCCACCGCGCTGGTATTAATGCAGATGGTACATGTGGCGCGGGCGCCTGCGGTCATGGCAAGCTGCTCCACCAAATACATTCTGCCGCTGCCGATCCAACTCATGAACTCTTGCAGAACACCCATTTGAAAGGCGCAGCCGGGGAGTTCAGGGGCAGTCTCTTGGGCTTCTGCGCATCCATCCACCTGCCAGTGGTACCCATCCGCCGCAGTGCTGACCTGTACGGATTCACCCGGCAGATCGCCCAGCATTTTCGCCAGCATGGTCAGCCCCAACGGTGCTTTCTTGCTCAGACCCTGGAAGCGAAATTGCGGATTGTAGAGCGGCGATACTTCTTCGCCGGATAGCACAAGCTGCCTGAAAAAAGCCCTTCCGATGCGCATCACCAGTCCACATCCGCTGGCCACACCATAAAGCGCGCCGCATGCCTGGTGTAAATCGTCCAGTGTTCTCCCGTGAAAGTGTTGCACTGCCTCAGTCGCATCTTGCGCGCCAAGGATCTCGGTCATGGCGGAAAAGATCAGACCCTCCACGATATTTTTCGGGAGGGGCTGCACGGTATCGATCAAATTTTCAGACAACGGGAAGCCTCATTGTATTCATGCTAACGGAATTTTACCACCAGGGATTTAGCTTTCCGATTGATCTTTTTCCATTTCCATCAGAATACTGTATAGCAGTTCCAGCAATACTGACTTCACCGATTCCTTGTCAATGGCAACACACGGCAACAGCTTGACGGTTGGATCCAGGCGCAGGGCGTGGCGAACATCCTCCACATCCCAGGCATCCGGGCGGTCTTGCTTATTTGCAGCGACAATATAAGGGGTCGGCGCATATGCACGGAAGGTCTCAAGGATCGAGCGAGCCTCGCGGAAGGTCTCAGGGCGGGTACTATCCACCATCACGATAAATCCCAGCATACCTTCTGAAAGGATTTCCCACATAAAATCAAACCGTTTTTGACCCGGGGTACCAAACAGATAAAGTACCAGATCTTCATCAACGGTAATGCGTCCAAAATCCATTGCGACGGTGGTGGTTTCTTTGATCTGTTCGCTTTCCAGAGACACTTTCTTTTCAGTGGAAACAACGTCAATTTCACTGACAGAACTGATCAGCTCTGTCTTCCCTGAATTGAAAGGTCCGGTCACTACCATTTTGACGGTTTGCATTTTGCAACGTCCTCACTAACTGATTATAACGACTTGATCCTGTTGATTAGTCGGTTCATGAGCGACTTCTGCTCCTCCCGGTTCTGGGTTGGGAACTGGCTGCGCCCGATCGGTGCGGTGGAACTGACCGGACGGACGATTTCGATCAAGCCTGCTTGAAGCAGGCTGTATACCACCCGCCGGATTTGCAGATCGTCCATTTTGGTCGTACGTGCGATCTGGCGGATGGAATTCTTGGGGTTGATAAACGAGACGACCCGCCACTCTTCCACATTCAAATTGATATTGCGCAGGTTGGCACCGGGGCGGTCGGTGAATTTCAAAGCCATATCCAGGCTGGGGATTTCCTCCTGCAGTTGGACCATTTCCTTCAGTTGACGTGCGCCCTCGATAATCAGGTTTTCCAGATCTACCCGAACCAGGATCTTCCCATCGGCAGGAGCGTTATCGGTTTCGAAATGAAAATATCCTTCCACCCAGGTGAAAAGCCTGCGCACCAGGTCCAGGTAATAATCCTGAATGCAGGCGAGGATCACCTCCTGGCTGAAGAAACCGGCGTTGATCAACAGCAAACCCAACTCCTTGTCGGTCATTTGCACTGCGCGAGCCTTCAGGGAGGAGGATTGCTGGGCGGTTATTTTCTTTGTTGCGGAAAGGACTGCCGGCAGGCTGCTGTCATCCTGACCAATCTGAGCATAGGATAGTTTCCCATCCCGGAATGCCAGTTGGGCAACTTCCGTTGGGCCCTCGATGATCAGCATGCCGGTTTTACAGGCAATATTGATCAGATTGAGGAGCTGAGTGATGGAAAAATCCCGTAAATTCCCCTGTAATGCCATAACCTCTGCTCAGTTGGAAATCTCTA
Source organism: Anaerolineaceae bacterium (assembly GCA_036746315.1). GTDB lineage: Bacteria > Chloroflexota > Anaerolineae > Anaerolineales > Anaerolineaceae > DAIOEK01. The sequence goes on from DAIOEK010000025.1 coordinate 35,468, forward strand.
CCAATGTTGGAATTATACATGCGCAATGTTGGAGCGTCAATTTGGTACGGAAATCAATATTTTTATCCGGTTCTAATCTACAATCCCTTGCGCAGGATAACACCCATGCTATACTACTTTTGTACTTCATGCCATCCCATCGATGAGGAGGTGGTGCTCAAAATGAACGATAGTCATAGTTATCGTAAGTGCGCTGCGGCACCCCTCCTCAACATCGGTTGATTTGGGGTCCGCAGCGCGGAAAGCGCCGCCTTCCGGCGGCGTTTTCACTTTAATCGCCAAAACTGATGCCGATACTCCTCGCGGTTAATATGCCGTCACCATCCAGCCATACCCGCTTGCATTTGGATACTGCCTCCGCCAGCGCCACATCACACACCACCCCCCTTTGTAGTGAGACCATTCTGCCGAACTTGCGGTGCTCACACAAACGCACCGCAGCCGAGCCGTAGCGGGTGGCAAGCCAGCGGTCAAAAGCGCTGGGACTGCCGCCGCGCTGCAAATGTCCGAGCACGGTCAAACGGGTCTCCACCCCGGTAACTTTCATTACCGCCTGGGCAACATACTCACCCACACCACCCAGTCGTGGAACGGAAACCTCATCCCCTTCGATGGCGTAAAATTGTTCACCATTCACCGGATGTGCGCCTTCGGCAACCGCAACAATGCTGAACTTGGTTCCACCCTTCTGGCGTTCCATGACCTTTTCGCAGATCGAATTGATCCGGAAAGGGATCTCCGGGATCAGGATCACATCCGCACCACCCGCCAGACCGGCATTCAGGGTAATGAAGCCGGCATCCCGACCCATCAACTCGAGAACCATCACCCGGTGGTGCGCTTCCGCCGTGGTATGCAGCCGGTCCAAAGCCTCCATGGCGGTATTCAAAGCAGTATCAAAACCAAAGGATATCTCGGTTCCCCCCACATCATTGTCAATGGTCTTGGGCACACCCACCACCGGCACACCTAACTGGGACAGTTCATGTGCAATTCGCAGGGTTCCATCACCCCCAATGACGATCAATCCGTCCAGGTCGAGGGATTGAAGTCGGTAGATGATTTTGCCGGAAATATCTTCAACCACCTCTTTTCCATCCACCATCACCTTGCGCGCGAAAGGATTCCCCCGGTTTGCCGTCCCCAGGATAGTCCCGCCGCGAGGCAAAATTCCGCGCACCGCATTGAGGTCAAGTGGAAAAATGCCATCCTCCTCAACGAAACCATCAAAGCCGTCTTTGACCCCCAGCACTTCCGCTCCATATTGCAGTATGGCAGTTTTCACCACCGCACGTATTACCGCATTCAAACCTGGCGCATCACCGCCCCCGGTCAACACAGCCAACCGCCTCATTGTCACCTCCCGCCTGAGAAAGATACATTGATTATATAATCAAGATTTCCATTTTCGAAACTTGGCAGAATTTTTGGGGTTAAGATTTAATATATATTTAATACTGTATTGGAGAAGAAACATGCCCCGTCGAGTCAAATTAATATTCAACCCGATTGCCAACCTGGGAAGAGCCTGGTCGGTAGCCTCTGCGCTACGCCCCATCGTTCACGAGTTTGGGGGCGCCGAATGGACCGATACGGTATATCCGACGCACGCCACCGAACTTGCCAGGCAGGCAGCCGAAGATGGCTACGACCTCGTTATTGCCATGGGAGGCGATGGCACCATGCATGAAGTTCTCAATGGGCTCATGCAGGTTCCCCAGAAAAAGCGCCCGCTTATGGGGATCGTCCCTGTGGGTTCCGGTAATGATTTTGCCTATGCCTGCGGCATTTCCGCAAACCCCGAAGAGGCGCTGCGCCAGGCTCTTTCGGGGTCACCCAAGCCCGTGGATGTCGGCATCGTCCGTGACGCATCCGGCAATACCGAGTATTGGACCAACGCGATCGGGATCGGTTTCGACACTATCGTTACCATTAAATCCCGCAAAGTGCCCATCGTGCAGGGATTTGGCGTTTACCTGATTGCCGTGCTGCAAACAATTTTGTTCCAATACGAACCGTTTCATTTGAAAATGCTGATCGATGGCAAAGAAGTGGAAGAAACACTTTTAATGCTGGTATTGATGAACGGCAAGCGCGAAGGAGGCGGTTTTCACGTCACACCGCAATCCCTGCCGGATGATGGTTTGCTCGATTACCTGATGGTGGAACGTGTAAACCGACTGCGCATGCTGCGGATTCTGCCGGAAGTCATGAATGGCACCCAGGAAAGGCTAAAAGACTGTCACCTGGGACAGTTCCGCAAGATGGAATTACATTCCGACCGCCCCTTGTTTGTTCATGCCGATGGGGAGATCTACGCCACTCCTACCATCCATTGCAACTACTTATCCCTGGAGATGATTCAAAACGCCATACAAGTGGTAAGATAAGCATGCGATAAATGATATGATGATATTGTGGTTGGCTGATGGAATTACATTTCGTATATTAATAAAGCCTCTCACCCAATTGTTCGTTTGAATGCCAGAAGCATATTTCTTCCTGATGAAAACTGGGCATTCTCAAACCGGTAAGACAGATTAATTGCACAAATAATCAGCAAAAGGATATACATATGCCAGATTTATCACAGAGTCTCGAGGGGCAGGATATTGGTTTTTTGCAAATTGTTGCAAATCTATGGGATACTGACACACCAAAAGACGATTCCAACACAGAGCTCACCCGGTTAGCTACACAAATGACGGATATTTCCCGCTTTCAGGAAATGTACGCCAGTTTGCCGGAAGAAGCCCACCAGGCCATGCACGATCTGCAAAAGCAGCACGGCAAAATGCTTTGGAATGTTTTCATCCGCAAATACGGCGAAGTGCGCGATTTTGGCCCCGCCTGGCGCGACAGGGAACAACCCCATCTGAATCCGGTATCCACCAGCGAATTGCTTTTGTACCGCGGATTGATTGCCCGGGCATTTTTGAAACAGGGTGCCGTGCCCCAGGAATTTGCTTATATGCCTGAAGATCTTCTGGCATTGGTGCCCCCGCCGACCCGAAAATACGGGCGCTCCAGTTTTGCTTCTACGGCGCAGCCCCACGAACAGACAGCCCAGCCACCCTATTCCACCCGTCTGTTGGATGATCTGTGCACTGCACTGGCAGCCCTGCGCGTCGGAATTGCGCCTTATCAAAACCAACACCTGCTCATCCGTCCACCCTATTCCGCTTTTCTGGGTGAGCTGATGCGCTCGTATGGCTTGGTCAGCAGTGAAGGCATTTTGCAGCCCGAACAGGCACGTCAATTATTGGAGGCGCCGCGCGAGACCGCTTTCCTGGATGTGTTCCAAAACTGGCGCTCCAGCACGGATATTTACGAGTTAGCCCTCGTAC
>DAIOEK010000026.1:0-37268 GCA_036746315.1 Anaerolineaceae bacterium
CTGCAGGGCACGCCGCAGCGAGAGCACGCGCGGCTCGTTATCCACCAGCGCCAGCAAGTGGACCCCATATGTGGATTGCAGGGCGGTGTATTTATATAACTGGTTCAGCACCTTCTTTGCCTGGGCGCCGCGTTTCAGTTCGATCACAATGCTCATGCCGCGGCGGTCCGATTCATCACGCAGGTCGCTGATGGCATCGATCTTTTCTTCACGGGCGAGATCGGCAATACGTTCGATCAGCCCGGATTTATTCACCTGGTAGGGAATTTCGGTGATGACGATGGCATTGCGACCGCCCTTCATTTCCTCGATATGGGCGACACCGCGAATGGTCAGTTTTCCGCGTCCGGTGGTATAGGCTTGCTTGATGCTGTCGCGTCCGACGATGATGCCTCCGGTGGGAAAATCCGGTCCGGGCAGGTATTCCATGAGTTGATCGATGGTGATCTCTTCGATGTTGTCGTAATTATCAATGACATAGACGATGGCATTGATCAGTTCGTTCAGGTTATGGGGCGGGATGTTGGTTGCCATGCCGACGGCAATACCGGAGGACCCGTTCAGCAGCAGATTGGGCAGCCGGGCGGGCAGCACGGTGGGCTCTTTCAGCGAACCGTCGAAGTTGTCGACGAAATCGACCGTATTTTTGTCGATATCCGCCAGCATTTCTTCCGCCATTTTTCCCATGCGGGCTTCGGTATAGCGCATGGCGGCGGGCGCGTCTCCATCCACGGAACCGAAGTTGCCCTGTCCATCCACCAGCGGGTAACGCATGGAGAAATCCTGCACCATGCGGGCCATGGCTTCGTATACCGAGGAATCGCCATGCGGGTGATACTTCCCCAACACCTCACCCACAATACGGGCGGATTTTTTATAAGGGGAATTCGAGTGCATGGACAGCTCGTCCATGGCAAAAAGGATGCGGCGGTGGACAGGCTTGAGGCCATCCCGCGCGTCGGGAAGCGCACGCGACACAATTACGCTCATCGCGTAATCGAGATAAGCAGTGCGCATTTGTTCGTCGATATCTACAGCCTGGATAGTGCTTTGATCCATATTCATATCCTTTTGGGAAAAACAGCCTGTAAATTATACCTTACCGCACGGGTTCCTTCCAATTTCCGGCAACAGAAAACAGGGCGATCGCATCTTATTTTTTATTGAATTTACTATGACTTTTTTTTACCCATCCCCCGACCCCTTCCCTTGTGGGAAGGGGAGAAAAAAGTTTTTTTCAGAGATAATGAGCGTACTGCGCTCAATATCTCTGCTTTTTTCTAAATTCCACCCAGCGACAGGAAAGCGGCTTAAAGACGCATTGGGTTACAATTTTGAGACTAACCACCTTACAGTTACCTTACAATCGGTTACATTTATCCCGCGACAGGGGTATATATAAGGCTGTAGTTAGACATTTTAAATTGATTGCGCTACACTGTTTTTATGACAACCACCGCATCTTTGCCAATCGGAGCAAAAGAACTGCGGCAGCAGTTGCGTACTTTGATTCGTATTGTGGAGATCAGTTTGCGTTTGAACTCCACCATGGACCCGGAGCAACTGTTGCAGTCGATTATTGAATCTGCAACAGATCTGCTGGAGTGTGAAGCAGCCTCCATTTTGCTTTATGATGAAGCCAGCCAGGAGCTTCATTTTGCGGCCGGCAGCGGGGTTGATCCCAAGAAGCTGGCGGAAATACCCGTCCCACGCGACAAATCGATAGCCGGAGCGGTCTTTCGGGAGAACATGCCCATTCTGGTGGCGGATGTTCAGGATGACCCACGCCATTATGAGCTGGTATCCGAACAGACCCATTTCGTCACCCGAAATCTGATCGGAGTGCCCATGCGCATCCGGGAACGGGTGACCGGGGTATTGGAAGCGTTGAATAAAACGAAAGGTCATTTTGATTCCGATGATATCGACATTTTGAGCATCATTGCCAACCAGGCGGCGGTTGCCATTTACAATGCCCGGCAGATGCAGGCGCTGCAGAATGCCTATGCTGAAATACAACGCACCGATGAAATGAAGACCCGGTTTCTGGCGCTGGCATCACACGAGCTGCGCACCCCGCTCCAGCACGTTTTGGGATACAGCACCATCCTGAAACAATCGACGGACGATCATGTTACCGATGCCGCCACCAAGGTGGTGGATGCAGCACATCATATGAAAGACATCATCGATACCATGACCAACCTGGAGCTGATCCGCCGGAGAGAGATGAACTCCGAATTCCAGCAAACAACCATCCAGATTGTGCTGGAAAAAGCATTGCAGGGGAAATTGCAGGGCATCAAGCTGCATGGGCATCAATTGGAGTGGCTGGTTCCCATGCAGGCGATACCCCTGAACGCAGATCCGGAAAAGCTGCCGCAGGTGTTCTCGGCGGTGCTGGATAATGCCATCCGCTTTACTCCGGATGGTGGGCGTATTACCGTGCTGGTGGAGAGCAAATCGGGGGAGATCGAAATCACCATCACCGACACGGGGATCGGAATTCCACCGACGGAATTGGACAACATTTTCAAGGAGTTCTACCAGGTGGAGCAGCATCTTACCCGCACATACGGCGGGCTCGGGCTGGGTTTAAGTGTTGCCCGGGGGATTGTTCACCTGCACGGCGGCGACATCCGGGCTGAAAGCGCCGGAGAGAACAGCGGTACCACGGTGGTGATCCACCTGCCGGAAGCCAAACTACCTTCCACGGGTACGCTCAAACGGATTGTGAATCCGTCGTAAAGTACGCCACCGCCCTTCCCTTTTCATCATCCATAGCCAGCACCAGACGGGCTTCTGCACGGAAGTCCGCCACTTTAATGATCCGCAGGCAGTTTTCCACCCGTGCTTCTTCGGGCAAGAACGCCAGCAGATGATTGGGGGAATCGTAGAAGAATGCCCGGTTTAAGACGGAACGTTTGTCATCGAGATTAATCGCCAGGGGGTAGATTTGCGATTCGAGCAGATCCTGAAAGAAATGCGTGCCCAGCGAGGGTTCGGGGGCATGTCCGAATCCTTCTCCGGTTAATTCGATCAAGGCGCGGGAATTGTAAATATCCCCGTAATCGATGTGCACGCCCAAATCGGGATTGGATGTGCCCCATCTGCCGGGACCCACGCAAACGAAAGTCTCACGGGCGAGAAGATTGTTCATTTTGCTGATGGTCCGGCCCAATTCGCTGCGCAGGGCGGAAGTTTCAAGGGCATAGTAGGCTTCGGGGGGCACGAAGAGTACGTACTGAATATCGGGAATCAGGCCATCCGGCACCATAAAATGGGTGGAAAAGACGATATCCTGCGGGTCGAGGTTGACCGGGATCGACGCTCGGGTGGACAAGCCAAGCTGGCTTTGCGGACGGCACTGCAGGATGGTGATCTCCACCTCGGGTTTGATGGCTTCGCGGGCGGTTACCCTGGCGGTAAATTCCAGGTCAACCGGCGACTGGTACTGTTTTTCCAACGTATGCAGAATGCTGCGCATCCGTTCGGCAAAAGGCGTGCGCTTGAGAAATTCCTCCATGGTGACACACAGAGTGGAGGGATCGCCCTCCAGGATATTGCTGCGCAGCGAGCTGAAATAGTCTTCCTGATCCTGCTGGGCAACAAAGCGCAGGTCATCATAATCGGAGGCCAGCACATCCTGGCGCGGGATGGTCTTGAAAGCATTTTCACGGATATCGATAACATCAATATACTGCTGCGAGTATTTTCGGATGACCTGAGGGGATGAATTGGGGCGCAGCAGGGGGTGGCTGAGAGCGACCAGACGGGGGTAATCATTCCCCACGCGATCCACGGCGCGCGTGCCCAACCCCCAGACCAGGCGGACAAAACCATCTTCGCGGCGGATTTGCGGCGCCCAGCGGTAGAGATTGCGACTAAAGGCGACACCGGCGGCGGTGGGGAAGAAATACTCCCCGACCCGTTGACCTTCCACGACCTGGATCAGAATTGCCATGCGCTCATCGTAATCCTGCAATCCCTTGCTGCGGCGGTAGAGCAGGGCATTCGGATTCAAGGTGGAGGCATATACGCGCGCAATGGCTTTTACCAGGTCTTTGAGGTTCTCTTCGGGACTGGACTGGTTGGCGCAGAACCAGCTGTCGTATTTACCGGCAAATGACGTGCCGAAATTATCCTCCAACAGGCTGGAGGAACGGACGATGAGCGGCTGCCCATCCACTTTCTGGAGCATAGCTGCCAGACGACTCATCACCTCCGGCTCATAAGAACCGCGCTCGAAATCCGCCAAAATGAACGGATACTCGGAGCGCATCTCGGTCTCCTTTTTGTACTTCTGGTCGTTCCAGTGGACGAGATTGTTACGCTCCATGAAATCGTAGAAAATATCCGAGCCAAGGAAGAAGGTTTCGGGTGTGCGGACGTGCAGACGAAGCGGATCATCATCGATGCGCTGGACAATACGGTAAGCGAGCAGCATACCGGCGGCTTTGCCGCCGATGCGACCGGTGCCTATTTTGTGGCGGCGGACATTGGCGAGATCCTCGGCGGTAAACCATTCCTTGGCGATGTTAATGTAGCGGAGCTGATCGCTGATAAGATTGCGGATGAGAACGACCTTCAATTCGCTCAGTCTTGCCTCGAGACGGGTGCGCTCCTCCGCCGGCATCTGTTCGATCGTTTTTGCCTGCTGCAGGGTTAATTCCAGGGGCGCCAGTTCAGGATTGATCGACAACAATTGCTCGGGGGCTTCCACCCCTTTTTCCTGCAACACCTCGTGGATGATGCCATCCAAATCCTGGTAGGTGAAATGCAGGCTGAAGTAGGAATCGGTGAGGTGGTCGCGGATCGAGCAGATGCGCTGCTGCCATGTTTCGGTGGCTTCTTCGATGAGCGGATCGCGGATACCCTCCCGCCTCTGAGATTCAAGCGCCCGCTGGCGAACCTCCTCCTCGAAGGCATCCTGGGCAACAAAGCTTTTCAGGTATAACTTTTTGCGCATCTTGTGCCGGATGCGTCCCGCCAGCGTGGGATATTGCTGGAGGGTGAGAATGGTGGAAACGAGCCTGTCTGAGGTGGAAGGTGTCATCATACGAACATTATAGCAAAGGGGCGGGATTGCAACCCACCTTCGAAACGACAAATCCCCGCTTAAGCGGGGATTTGTGAGTTGATTTTGGAATATGGGATCAGGCTCTTTTGTTGCCACAGAACGGACAGTGGGTCCATTCCTGCTGGATGCCCTTACCGCAATTTTCACAGGTAATTTCACCTTTTTCAACCGTTTGCGCCTGTACTGCCGGGGCGGGTGCGACCGGTGCGGCAGCCACTGCCGGTTTTCTGGCGCTGCCGATCAGGTACCCGACGAACAGTACCAGGGCAACAACCAGGAGGGGCAGCAGTACGTTATGCAGCCCGGTCATGAGCGGAAAACCGCCACGCATGGCTGGCATACCAACCTTGCCAAACTCCGGCACTTTACCGGGGAATTGACGGCCGGCGCGTGCGCCTTGTTGAATCACAGGCACAGCCCGCATTCCAATACGCAGAATAAAAGGCAAAACAGCCAGGGCGATCACGCTCAGGGTAAGCCCAATACCGATAATCCACTTCCACGTTCGACTCATCATAACCTCCAATTCTTCACACATAAGATAGCAGGAATGTATGAATAATTCATGAAGAAACTATGTAGGTTAGAGAACCTTTACAACTCTGAATTGCCGCTGAGGAAATCCATAATTTTGTCCATCCTGGCAAATGCCAGTGTGGTGACCGTATCGGCGGCGCTGAAACTTTACATGTAGCCATTACCGGAAGTAATCAAGCCCTGATAGAAGAGCAGCCAGCCGTTTCATTCTTAACCCCAAATATTTCTTACCGGATCATCCGAATCTGGGAATGATTCCGGAAAAATTGATGTTTAAATGAATGGGAAATACCTTAAAATGGAGCTATCCATACAGCCTGTGTTGGTTTCAGATAATTGGCGTTTTTTGACAATCAATAGCAGGTTAGGATAAAACGGGTTTTGCGTTTATCCGGGGCGAATATTGGGATCTTCCCGAGCCATAATCTGCAAGGCAGGTTGTTTGAATCGGGTGCAAGTGTATAGCTTGCTGAAGCTAGAGACGAGGAGATTTTATGAAATTCGGTTATTTTGATGACGAACATCGCGAGTACATTATCACCCGACCAGACACACCCCTGCCTTGGATGAATTACCTGGGCTGTGAAGCGTATTTCGGGTTGATTTCGAATACCGCAGGGGGATATTCGTTTTACAAGGATGCCCGGCTGCGCCGGCTAACGCGCTACCGTTACAACAATGCTCCGCTCGATGCGGGTGGGCGTTACATCTACCTGCGGGATGCCGAAAACGGCAAATACTGGTCTCCCTCCTGGCAGCCCGTCCGTGAACCGTTGGACGAATATACATGCCGGCACGGAATGGGCTATACCACTATTCGCGGCAAAAAAGAGGGCATTGCTGCACAGACGAAATATTTTGTACCGTTGGGCGAGAACCTGGAAATATGGGAATGTGAAATTGCCAACGAAAGATCCACGGCCGTGGATCTGGACCTGTTCGCCTCGGTGGAATTCTGCCTGTGGGACGCCCTAGACGATGCCACCAACTTCCAGCGGAATTATTCGGTGGGCGAGGTGGAGGTTGAGCCGGGGGTGATCTATCACAAGTCTGAATACCGCGAGCGACGCGATCATTATGCCTATTTCTCCTCTTCTGCGCCGGTGGTCGGATACGATACGCAGCGCGAGAATTTTCTGGGCGGATACCGGGGATGGGACCACCCCCTGGCGGTGGAGACGGGAAAGTGCAACAACAGCCTGGCAGTAGGCTGGGCTCCGGTGGGGGTGCACCAGGTGAAGATCCACCTGGTGGCAGGGGCAAAACAAAAAATCATCTTCCTGCTCGGCTACCAGGAAAATCCGCGTGATCATAAGTTCTCTCCACCGGGCAGCCAGACCATACGCAAGGACGGCGCCCGGGCGAAGATCGAACAATACTCCCACCCGGCAACAGTGGAAGAGGCTTTTCTGAAGCTGCAAAAATACTGGGACGGCTTACTGGATACCTGCCACGTGGAAACCCCCGATGTGCACGTCAACCGTATGGTGAATATCTGGAACGCTTACCAGTGCATGGCTACGTTCAATCTTTCGCGTTCGGCAAGCGGATTCGACACGGGCATCGGTCGCGGCATGGGATTCCGCGATTCCAATCAGGATCTGCACGGCTTTGTACATATGATCCCGGAGAAGGCGCGCCAGCGGATACTCGACCTGGCATCCACACAGATGGAGAACGGCGGCGCCTATCATCAATATCAGCCGCTCACCAAGCGCGGCAACAATGACATCGGCTCCAATTTCAACGACGACCCCCTGTGGCTGGTGCTGGCTGCCTCGGCTTATCTTAAGGAAACGGCGGATTGGGATATTCTGAAAGAGATGGTTCCCTTCGACAGCGATCCGAACAATACCGCGCCACTCTTCGAGCACCTGGAAAGAAGCCTGCAATACACCCTCGCCCGCCGGGGACCACACGGTTTGCCTTTGATCGGGCGGGCAGATTGGAACGATTGTTTGAATTTGAACTGCTTTTCCAGTGAGCCGGGACAGTCCTTCCAGACCACGGTGAACCGTGAAGGTAAGATAGCAGAATCGGTTGTGATCGCCGGTCTGTTCATTCTCGCTGCCAAGGAGATGAATATCATCGCCCAAAAATATGGCGCCCCAGCGGAGAAGTACCTGCGCGACGCGGCGAACTTTGAGAAGGTCATTTGGGAGGCAGGCTGGGACGGCGAATGGTTCCGCAGGGCTTACCGGGATGACGGCAAATTGGTGGGATCAAAGGAGTGCGATGAGGGCAAAATCTTCATCGAACCGCAGGGTATTTGTGTGATGGCGGGGCTGGGAATGGATAACGGACGGGCACAGAAAGCCATGGACAGTGTGGCTGCCCATCTGCTTTCGCGGCACGGACTGGTGCTGCACCAGCCGGCGTATACCCATTACCGCCTTGAACTAGGCGAGATCACATCTTATCCGCCCGGGTATAAGGAGAACGCCAGCGTCTTCTGCCACACCAATCCCTGGATAATGATCGCAGAAACCAACCTGGGGAACGCCGAACGCGCTTTGGATTACTATCTGCGCATCAACCCATCGTATCGGGAGGATATTTCTGAAATTCACCGCTGCGAACCATATATTTATACCCAGATGATCGCCGGAAAAGACGCGCCCTCCCACGGCGAGGCAAAGAACAGCTGGCTTACCGGCGCGGCAGCCTGGAACCAGGTTGCCATCACCCAGCATATTCTGGGTGTGCGACCAGATTACGACGGCTTGATCATTCAGCCCTGCATTCCGGCTGACTGGCAGGAATACAAGGTAACCCGCTCCTTCCGTGGCGTTCAATATGATATTGCCTTCAAGCGCACCGGCAGCGAAAACAACATCCGTCTGACCGTGGACGGTGCAGAAGTGTCGGGAAATCTAATCCCTGCTCCAAAATCACCGCAAAAAGTGGTGAATGTATTGGTTGAAGTGGGATAGCTCATTGGAACGACAGTACCCCCGTGCTAACCGTGATGCAAAACACGAGTATGTGATCACAGGCCCGCGCAATCCCCGCATGAGGATCAAATCTATCGGCAGCAGGCGTTTTGGCGGCTTTGTCGATAACACGGCCTGGCTGAGGTCAGGCTCGCTGGCAGATAATATTGGCTGATTTTTCTCTTTGATGGAGCTTGTATGAATTATTTTGGAAATCCCTCAGCTACGATTGAGAACCAGTTTTACCGGCTGGAGTATTTGCAGGAAGCCGGACCGCGCATCGTGCGATTGACGCACAAAGCCAGCGGCTGCAATTTGCTTGCGGAACTGCCCGACTTCAAACTGGATTCTCCACTGGGTGACTATAAGGTTCTGGGCGGACATCGCTTCTGGGTGGCTCCCGAAACATGGGATACATGTTATCACGCAGACGTCCAAGGCGCACATGCATCCGCGGCAGGCCACAGGGTGACGCTGGAACGGGCGGGCGACCCTCCGTTGAATCTCCACAAAGAGCTGTTGGTGGAACTGCAAGAAAACGAACCCGTAGTGCGGCTGACCCATCTGCTCAGGAATGACGCCCAATCCCCCATCACCTGCGCGTTGTGGGGTATTACCATGCTCAAGCCAGGCGGGACGGCAGTCCTTCCCCTGCTCCAGGGGACGAATGGTTCTGACGGGTTGACGCCGGACCGGGCGATCACCCTGTGGCCTTACACACACCTGGGTGATGCCCGCCTGGAATTAAGCGATGAGGTGATCTTTATTCATACCGCCCAAGGAGATACGCCCTTCAAAGTGGGCGCCCGAATACCCGCCGGATGGCTGGCTTATTTACATGAGGGCGTGTGCTTCGTGAAGAAGGCGAACTTCGACCCCGCGGAGCAATATCCTGATTTTGGCAGCAATCTCGAGGTCTACACCAACGGGACATTTATCGAGTTGGAAACCCTGAGCGGATTACATACCCTGCATCCGGGAGTGAGTGCCAGGCACGTGGAAGAGTGGCGGATGTTTCCGCACGATGGTACAGCCCGGGATCTATTTACAAAACTGAACCACGCCTGAGTCTGTAAAACACAGTTAATGGCAGAGAACTTGCATATGAAACGTATGCAAGTTCTATTTTGTTTTACCCTCTCAGGGAGAATGACTATGTTAAGCAAACTGAAAAAATTCTTTATTGGATTAATCCTCGCCGCGCTGGCTCTTTCCAGCTGCACCCGGGCGGTTCCGACGGAGAACTCCAGCCTGGACAAGTCAGCCACAAAGGAAAAGAAAAGCTGGTTTGGCGCAGGATTATTCAAACCGAAGACAACCCCCACCCCACCCGGCGATTATGTGATGACCATCGATGTGGAAGGTGAAACGATTGAAGCCGCAGTGACGCGCAGTTATACGCTGCATGTTCCCGTCTCTTACACCGGAGACGACCCGGTGCCGTTGTTCATCGCTATCCCCGACAGCGGTATGACCGGCAAGAAGTTCGAAAAAGCGGCGGCTCTTACCCAGTACACGGATGGCGGAGTGGGCAGCATTCTGGTTTTGCCGGATGCGTATGGCGAGAAGCTCGCCTGGAATAACGGCATTCAGACCGGCAGCGGCGCGAACGACATCCTTTTCATTCAGACGCTGATCACCAGGCTGCAAGAAATCCATAACATCGACCCGCACCGGATATACCTGATCGGATTCGGACAGGGAGGAATCCTTGCCTATCAGGCTGCCGCAACAATGGCAAATGAAGTGGCGGGCGTCGGCGTGGTGGGCGCCTCGGTAGGTTATCGCGCCGAAAAGGGTGCAGACCCGACCATGATCCAGCCGAATATTGCTCCTGTATCTGTGATCATGATCCACGGCCTGCGCGACGAGGTCATCCCGTTCAGCCTGGGCAAGAATGCCAAGAAAAATGACGCCGGATATCAGACCTTCGACCAGAGCGAAGCGTACTGGGTGAAAGCGCTTGGCTGTGAAGGCAGCCCCAAGGTCAAGATCACCCGTAACGAGCACATCATCCGGCACGCCTGGGAAGGGTGCAACGGCGGGAGCAGCCTGCAATCCATCTCGATCAACACCGGAACGCACACCTGGTTCCAGAGTGTAAAGGCGACCGAATCAAAGAAACCTTCCATCTCTGCATCCGAAGCCATTTTCTCGTTCCTGATGGCAAACCCCAAACCGGAATAGGTATAACAGCAATAAGAAGACCCTCTCAAAGGGTCTTTTTATTTTAACTACTCCGCGATTCTCGTTATAGAAAAACCATAAATATCTATAATCATTGTTGTATTTGAAAGTATATGGGATGATTATGTCGAAAATAGACAATACTGACAGAAAAATATCCGATTTATTAATTCAGGATGGACGAATGTCTTGTGTGGAAATTGCCCGCCGCCTCGGTAATATTACCGAGCGGGCGGTTCGTTATCGAATCAACCGGCTGATCAAGAATGGAATTATCGACATCCGGGGAAATGTGAACGCCCGCAATTTGGGGTTCAGCGTATTCGCCGATGTCTTTATTGAGGTTGAACCCGGATTGATTTTGGATGTGGCGCGAAAGATTGCCGAATTCGAAACCGTCAGTTATGTGGCTTGCGCAACCGAGGAAAGAGACATCCGTGTGCAAATCTTTGCGCGGTCAAACGAAGAACTGTATATCTTTGTAACGGATGTGATTAGCAAGATCAACGGCGTTCGGAAGACTCGCATCTCATTTGTACCCATCATCATCAAGGATGATCATCACTGGCAGATCCCTTCCATTTGCATAAAGCCCTCCACTGACTAGAAGGCTTTACTTTATATCTTAATTTATTGCTATCACCCCAAATTCTTTGAAAGCAGCAGTAAAATAAGGCAGAGATTTGAATAACTATTGGAGGAATCAGATGACTGATAACTTACAGGAAATGATGGCAAAAGCCAGAGCAGCCCAGAAAGTGATTGAGTTCTGGGATCAGGAAAAAGTGGACGAAATGGTTTTGGCTGCCGGTTGGGAAGGCTATAAAAAAGAAACCGCTGAAGAAGTTGCACGCCTGGCAGTGGATGAGACCGGACTGGGCGTATACCAGGATAAGTTGCTAAAGCATCAGAAGAAAACGTTGGGGGTGCTTCGTGATCTAAAAGAGGCAAAGACCGTAGGCGTGATCGAACGCAACGAAGCCAAAGGTCTGGTGAAGATCGCCAAACCGGTGGGCGTAATCGGCGCCATCACCCCCATGACCAATGCATCCTCCACCATGACCTGCAACGGTCTGCCGATCTTGAAGACCCGCAATGCGGTCATCTTCTGCCCGCATCCCAAAGCCAAGAAGACCTGCGCCAGCATCTGCGAACACATGCGCGATGGTCTGCGCAAAGTGGGCGCACCGGTGGACCTGATCCAATATATTGAAGAACCGACCATGGAGCTTTCCCAGCAGTTGATGAGCATTGTTGACCTGGTGCTGGCAACCGGCGGCGCCGGTGTGGTCAAGGTGGCTTACTCCAGCGGGAAGCCAGCGTATGGTGTGGGCGCGGGTAACGTGACCATGATTGTGGATGAGACGGCCGATATTGACGATGCAGCCAAGAAGATCTTCCTCGGAAAGACCTTTGATAACGCCACCTCCTGTTCGTCTGAGAACAACGTCATTATTCACGAATCCGTTTTCGAGAAAACACTTGCCGGATTGAAATCACATGGCGGTTACCTGGTGACCGGAGAAGACCGCGCCAAGCTCAAAGCAACCATGTGGCCGGATGGCACCCACTTGAATGGGAAAATCGTTGCCAAGAGCGTGAAGGTGCTTGCCGGGGAAGCCGGAATTACCGTGCCCGAAGGGACCACCTTCTTGATGGTGATGGGAGAAAAGATCGGACCTGAAGACATGTTCTCGGCGGAGAAGCTCTCTCTGGTATTGACCCTGTGGAAGTACGCCGATTTCAGCAAAGCCGTACAGATGGTGGTCGACATCACCGCTTTCAGCGGTTACGGGCACTCCTGTGGTATTCATTCCACCAATGACGAACACATCCTGGAGCTGGCAACGAAAGCCAAGGTCAGCCGCATGATGGTACGTCAGCCGCAATGCTACGGCAACAGCGGCGACTGGGTGAACGGTATGCCATTTGGCTTAACCCTCGGCTGCGGTACCTGGGGGGGTAACATCACCACGGAAAACGTCAGTTGGAAACATTTTATGAATGTGACCTGGGTGGCGTACCCGATCCCGCCGGTCATCCCCGACCCTGAAGAAATGTTCGCACCGCATTTCAAAAAATTCGGTCGCTAAACAAACCAGCCAAGTTGACGAGCCGCCTGGAGACAGGCGGCTTTTTCGACCCACAGCGCACCTATTGAAATGAAATGTTCTTTCTTGGATAATGATAAAAACCGGAGGAAAAACATGGAACGAAAAAAGACCATTATCCGTCTGATCAATTACACCTGGAATGAGGTACAGGAATTCACAGCCACCGTTCCGTCTGCCGACAGGGAAAAAGAGAGCCTGCCTGACGACTGGTCGGCAAAAGATCACCTGGCACATCTGGCTCACTGGCAGATCCATTTCAATGACCAGTTATCCCGGAAGATAAAATCGGATGACCCGATCACCGACCTGGATAAAGAAAATTTGCGGATCTACAATCTGCACAAGAACAAGTCGTGGCAGGAAGTGATGGACATGGTTGATGATGCCTGCCAGGGATTTACCAGGCATGTAAAGGCGATGAGTGAAGACGACCTCAATTCCGTTGAGATCATCACGGCGATTTCCAATCGACCGCTCTGGCGGACGATCATGGGCAATACCATTGTTCACGCACTGAGCCACCTAAGCATGCTGTACAGCGGCGCAGGGGATACGGATAAAGCCGTATCCATTCAGGAGCGGATTCTAGACGACATGCAATCGCTGGACGAATCACCCCGGTGGCGGGGGACGAATATCTACAATCTCGCCTGCGCTTATGCCCTGGCGGATAAAAAAGAAAAAGCCATGTACTACCTGAAGGAATCGTTGTCGATCAACCCTGAACTGTCATCCTGGGCAAGCCAAGACCCGGATCTGGAAACACTCAGGGGATTGCCTGAATACCGGCAGCTATTTCCACCAACCGAGTGATTTGCCGATAGTGGGTCTGTAAAAACGCGTTATGATAGATTGCAGGGCGGATGCCGCCCTCAATGATCAGAATGAATTTTCATCAAAAACAACTTCGTGCATTTTTCAATGTCGTTAAACAGAGACCACTCTCGATCCTGCTCTCGATCCTGATCCTTGTTCTGTTGCCGAGCAATTTGCAGCCATCCATTGCCTTTCCGGTTGCTGACAACCTGCAAGCGTTATCGCTGGACAAATATCAACGCATATTGGTTTTCGCTCCACACAATGATGACGAAACGCTGGGGGCGGCCGGGGTTATTCAACTTGCCCGGCAAAACGGAGCCAGCATCCACGTGGTGATCGCCACAAACGGCGACGGCAGCTTGTCTACTGCTTTGAGCGAATTCAGAAAGGTCTATCCCGCATCCAAAGATTTTATCTGGATCGGCAATATCCGCCAGCAGGAATCCCTGGCAGCCTTGCAAGACCTGGGTCTGGCGGCTGACGATGTGGATTTTCTGAGTTACCCCGATCGCGGCACTTCGTATTTGTGGGAAAATTATTGGAGTTGTGAGCACCCATTTCACTCCCCGTTTACCAATTCAACCTACAGCCATTATCTGATCACCTACGACCGGGACGCGAAATACTGCGGGAACGATCTGTTCCACGATCTGAAGAAGATCATTTCCGATTATCAGCCAGACCTGATCCTCTATCCCAGCGTGGACGACGAGCACCCCGACCACTGGGGGCTGGCAAATTTTGTCAACCTGACCGTGCAGGTGCTAAAGCTCGAGGACAGTGGTTTCGACCCGGGCATGTATCAGTACCTGGTGCATCGATATGGTTTCCCCCTCCCAGAAGGCTACTATCCCAACCAGGCGCTGGTTCCGCCGCCCAGCCTGTTCGACATCGATCCCAATTGGGTCAAGGTGAACCTGCCGGAGGAAGCGGTTTCGTTGAAAAATGAAGCCGTGCGGGAATACAAGAGTCAGCTGCC
This sequence comes from Anaerolineaceae bacterium, assembly GCA_036746315.1. GTDB lineage: Bacteria > Chloroflexota > Anaerolineae > Anaerolineales > Anaerolineaceae > DAIOEK01. The sequence goes on from DAIOEK010000026.1 coordinate 14,650, forward strand.
CACTTTGAAATCTCTGTTGATCAGTTTTATCCGGCAAAATGAATTGTTTGCCCTGCCTCAGCACCCGGTGATCGGCGAGGGGCAGGCGCCGGATCGGCTCGATCCACAGACCTGGCTGGACCGCCAGGGCAACGAGCTTGCACCGCTGCTGCTCGACCCAATCAAAGACAATATACGCCGTGAATATGTCTCTTCGGGAGATATCGACCGCATCTATTCAGTGATCGTAGACCGGGAACTGGTCCTGTGTGCCCAGATGCGGGGCATCCCGCGCGCTTACAACACGTACACATTCCGATTCAGGGTGTATGAACACGGGGAATTCGATTACAACCTGTTATCCACCGACCGTGACGGAGTGGCCGGCAAACTGAAACGAAAGGGGAACTACGTTTGCGGCAGCATGCCTCTGCGCGATCTGGGAAACCCGGAAATACTCATGCTTGAATTCGACGCGAAAACGGCAGACCTGGCAACCATCGATCGAACCGCCTGGGCGATTGTGCCGATGAATCAGTATCCATAGGGTGCCATTTTGATTTCCATTCGACCATATACTGCTTCCGATAAGGATGCTGTGAAGGAAATTGCCACCTCCACCGCATTTTTCGGCGATCCGGTAAATGCGTTCATGGATGACGGCAACCTTTTCTGGGATGCTTTTTTCGATTATTTTTTTGAATATGAGGCGGAAACCTGCTGGGTGGCGGAGACGGGGGGAGCGGTCATCGGTTTTCTGGCTGGCGCGGCAAATTATGCAAACCAGATGAAGATCACACGGCAGGTAATTGCGCCGCAGGTTGTGCGCGGAATTTTCCGGGGCGGGTATCGCATCCGACACAAGACGATGGCTTATGTCTGGCTGTTATTATGGCAGGGCATGCTGAAGCCGATCCCGCAGATCGATTATGCACAATACCCGGCAAATCTGCACATCAATGTACTTTCACAGACTCGCGGGCAGGGCGCCGGGAAAGCCTTGTTGGATGCTTACCGGCGGCAAATGGAATCCAGGGGAATTCAGGGCATCCATTTACACACAACCAGTTACAATATTGCAGCCTGTCATTTATACGAGCGCATGGGTTACCGACTGCTTTGTGCCTGGCCTTCACTGGTGTGGCCAAAGTTTTTGGGCAGGAAAATCGAAAACAGGTGTTATGGGATTGTACTGCACCCGAATTGATAGTTGAGCACACATGATAATCTGGATCGTTGGTTTACTCGTCGTTATTTTACTGTTGGCCGGTTTTTACTTTTCCACGCGAATATTGTATCCGCGGGTGCAATCTCGCCAATACTGGATGCAGGTGGATCAAGACGCCGGGCTGATCGACCCGCTAGCGTGGGAAAAGCAGCCCAAGGAAGCCGTGCAGGTACCATCTCCGTATGGCTACACCCTGGCGGGATATTTCGTTCCGTTCCCCGGCTCGCACAAGACCGTTATCATTCTGCACGGCATTACCGCCAGTATTGGCACCTCCATCAAATACATGGATATCTTTCAACGGCATGGTTTCAACGTTCTATTGATGGATCTGCGCATGCACGGGGAAAGCGGCGGGCGCAACTGCACTTACGGCTATTATGAAAAATACGACCTCAAAGCAACGGTGGACTGGGTTTACCAGCGGATGGGAATGGGGGGAGTGGTGGGGGTGCATGGTGAATCGCTGGGGGCATCCATTGCGCTCCAATATGCGGCGGTGGATGACCGCGCCGGCTTCATCGTTGCCAATTGCGGCTACTCGGATTTGCGTGAACTGCTGGCGTATCGACTGAAGTATGATTATCACCTGCCGGGGTGGTTGTTCCTCCCGCTGTCAGACTTTTTCTGCACCATCATCAGCGGAATGTCTTTCGATGCCGTTTCGCCCATACGGGATATTCCCCATATCCAGGCGCCGGTATGCTTTATTCATGGTGCGGATGATAAATATGTTCCCCTGGAAATGGCAAAACAGATGTTCAACGCCAAGCTGCGCGGCATCCGCCATTTATACGTTGCCTCCGGCGCCAGGCACGCTGAAGCCTACGTGGTCGATGCCGAGGCGTACGGAAAGAACATCGAAGAGTTTCTAAGCCGCTTTGGCATGTTGAATTGACCGTTTTAATAGACATTACAGCATCCTTACATTTTTTAAAACAGCGACTCTTCTGCCAAAAAATTCGCTATAATGACCGAAATGTTATGGATAGAGAGTGATATGGTGGTGAGATGATTAAAAAATCTGTGTATTCAATAATGGTATTGGTGCTTACGTGGACGGTTTTTGCTCTTCCGCAAAGCGTGAATGCCGGACAGGATGATTTCGATGATGCCCAACCGGTGCTGGTTGCGACGGCAACCCCGGCAGCTCCGACCCCCAAGCCCGGTACGGGTGATACGGTTATCAACCCATTAACCGGATTGCCCGCCGAAGATCCTTCCCTGCTGAATTATTCTCCGGTGATGGTTTCCATCTCCAATTTCCCGATCTCCGTACGCCCACAGGGCGGGTTGTCTTTTGCTCCGCATGTGTTTGAAATGACCATCGGCGAGGGTATGACCCGTTTTCTGGCTGTGTTCTACGGAAATTACGGTGACGGAACGCCGGATCAGACCAATGTAAATCTAGCTTCGATCCGTTCCGGGCGTGTACCCTATGAAGGTCTGCGAACGATGTACGACGGCATGATTGTAATGGCAGGCGCCGACCCCAAGGTGGCAAAGCAACTCAACGCCACCGTATTCCGCCAGAAGGTGGATTTCGCGGATATCCAAAACCTGGCAGAAGAGCGCAGTGAAAAACGGGGTGCTCCGCAGTTTACGGATCTGAACTTTGATCCGGCGATGCCGGCAGGCGGGGTGAACGGTGAGAACCTTGAGATTATCTGGAGCTACCTCAACCGGGTGCGCTGGACATACGATGCCACCCAGGGTGCATACCTGCGCGAACAGGATAAATCCGACGGCAAGGGAACTTACTATCCTGCCACCGACAAGCTGACCGGTGAACAACTGGCATTCAACAACGTGGTGCTGCTCTACGCGCCCCACACGTATGAGAGCCCGACGATCATCGACATGGAAATGTTGTACGTCAAGAAGATGCCCGCCATTTTCTTCCGGGATGGCAAAGCCTACAAGGTGTTCTGGACGTCCATTCCGCTGGGACCGTTCCGTTTCTTTTATGAAGACGGCACCCCCTTTCCCTACAAGCCTGGAAACACTTTTTACGAGGTAATCAGCAATATCAACCAGGCGCAACAGGATGCAGACGGATCCTGGACGGTGAAGTTCTTCAACCCGTAATCAGACAGCGATTTAAAGCAAGAAGCGGTGTGAGTTATGATCACACCGCTTTTGTTTTTTTGCAAAGAAATCAAAGGGAAATCGCCTGATTGATCCACTGTTCCGGGGCAACAGAAAGCCCCACCAGGCTGCCACCGGTATGCGCACCCAGTATGGGACCCACATTGGTGGTGGGCAGCCAGTGACAGGTAAAGCGTTTTTCCACCTCAGCTTTGAGGATATCCACGGCGGGTTGATTCTTGCCGTGCAGTAATTGCACCCTCAGCGGGGCGCCTTCGGGGTAGAACTTCAGCAGGCTTTCTGCAATCTTTTGCAGAGCGTGCCGGGTGGTCCTTTCCTTGGCGAGGGTGTAATATTTGCCATCTTCCTTGCCGACGGCGATCACAGGGCGGATGCGCAGCAGGGATGCCAGCAAGCCGGTGATGTGGCTGATCCGTCCGCCGTGAATGAGATATTTCAGGTCTTCCACGGTGAATATGCCCTCCGTGATCGAACGTATGCGCGCCAGCATTGCAAGGATGGCATCCTTGCTCCAGCCTTTTTTAACCGCACGGGCAGCCAGTTCCACCTGCCAGGCTTGCGGACAGGAAAGGGTCATTGTGTCCCAATGGGTGACCCTGGCTTCTGGAACCATCTGCGCGCCTGCGATGGCGGATTGCAGTGTGCCGCTCAACCCGGAGGAAATATGGATGGAGAGAATATCCGGGTCCTTCTCGGCAAGTTTCCGATACAGTGCCGCAAAATCACCGGTAGTCGCCTGGGAGGTCACCGGCATGCCCTCCGTTTTTTCCAAAAGATCGTAGAATTCAGCCGATGACAGGTCTTCACCGCTGGAATAGGTCTTGCCATCCAGTGTCAGGCGCATGGGCGCGAAGTGAATATCCAAACCTTCCAGTTGTTCCTGGCTGATGTCGCAGCCCCGATCGGTGACTATTTGCATGTTATCTCCATGGATGCAGATATTTTACTCAAGCTTTTATCATAACGGCAGAATATGCAATTGTATAATGAGCAGAGACATATATCCGGTCATGTTTTTTCAGGGTCGCTGCCACGGTATTTTGTTGTATGGGAGTATAATTCCCGGTTGTCCGAAAAACCGGGCGAATTTATGCCGCCGGGCAGATTGCATCTGACATGATCCAAAACATTCAATCCATCTATCGCCGTTTTCCCGGAAAATTCTGGGTGTTGGTTGCCACCGTCTTTATCGACATGATCGGTGGTACGCTGCTTTATCCATTCTTCGCACTGTATATTACCCAGAAGTTCCACGTGGGCATGACGGAAGCAGGCGTTCTGCTGGGGATGATGTCGCTCTTTGGCTTGCTGGGTAATACCATCGGCGGCGCGCTGACCGATAAGTTCGGGCGAAAAAAGATCATCCTATTCGGATTGATCTTCAGCGCTTTGAGCGCACTTGGGCTCGGGTTCGTGAATCAGTATTTGATCCTGTATCCGTTGATCGCAGTGATCGGGATACTGGGAAATGTCTCCGGTCCGGCACATAACGCCATGGTGGCGGATATGCTGCCCGAGGAACAGCGGAATGAAGGCTTCGGCATCATCCGCGTGGTTGCCAACCTTTCCTGGATCATCGGTCCCACCATCGGCGGGTTTATTGCCGCGCACTCGTATCTGCTCCTGTTCATCCTGGATGCGGTCTTCAGCCTGACAACAGCGGTCATTGTCATCCGCCTGATACCCGAGACCAGACCGGAAGCCAAAACCGATCAAGAAGAATCCATCTGGCGAACCCTGGCTGGTTACAAGGTTCCGCTGATGGATAAATTGTTTGTCGGTTTCATTGTGGTGTCGATCCTGATGCTGCTGGTGTACCAGCAGATGTACAGCACGCTGTCGGTTTATCTGCGTGATGTGCACGAGATACCCACCACCCAATACGGATATCTGCTCAGCGCAAGCGCCATCCTGGTGGTGTTAACGCAGTTCTGGGTGACGGGACAGACCAAGAAGTTCCCACCCATGATGATGATGGCATTTGGTTGTGCGTTCTACATGGTCGGCTTTGGTATGATCGGCTTCATCCATGCCTTCTGGCTGTTCGTGGCATCCATCCTCATCATCACCATCGGGGAGATGATCGTGGTGCCGGTGAGCCAGGCGCTGGTGGCGCGTTTTGCGCCAGAGGAAATGCGCGGGCGTTATATGGCGGTCTCATCCGTTTCGTGGTCGATCCCGTCCACGGTCGGACCGGCAGCCGCAGGCTTGATTTTGGATAATTACAACCCCAACTGGGTATGGTATGCAGGTGGAATTATCTGCGCGGTCGCCATTGGCGGGTACCTCCTGCTGCATGCCAAGATGAAAAATATCCCCCAGTTCGCCGATAATCCGGCTGAGCAGGCGCTGGTGGATTGACCGCGCAGATAATCTGACTCGGCTATTTGAGCAGGAACACAATCAGTGTTTGCTGCCCGGCGGGCGGTGTTTCCGGTCCGTTGAGATAGTGCTCGTATACCACGCCGGACGACTGCCAATTGTTATTCTTGATGAATTCCTGCATACCATCGTATGCCGGCGCCATCTCGGAATAGGGTCCGGTGTAGAGCGCAGAGACTTTGCGCCCGGCGGGGATGACACCCGGGACAACGATGCCATTCCCTTCGTTGGTTTTGGTGATCGGGAAGCCGAGTTCGATATCCAGATCCTGCATATCCAGGTTGAAATATGCCACGTACGGCGCGTCGGACATCTCCAGACCATTGGCAGCAACGTATTCGCCAATGGCGCCATAGGCTTGACCGATCACGCGGGGCAGGTCTTCCACGCGCGCACGTGTACGCATGCACATGGTGGGCTGATCCGTCGTTTCAAAGACTTCGTATTTAAGGTCCATCGTAACCCTCCCTTAGTTTATAAGATTATAGAACGTATATTCTATTAAGTCAAGCGAGGGAATATTGCGAATGTGGTGGGCGGAAAGGCGTAGAGATTCTTCCTCCAAGAGGGTGCCGCTCCCTGGCCAGGGCCGCCAGGGAGCGGCAGAGAAAGACGGTGATGGGAGGGTGTGCTTTGCGGTTGAATAAAAAAGGGGGCCATCTTGTGCCCCCTTGATGGAGTGTTTTACGGCATCCATCAGATTGTTATTGTGGTTAAGCCTTTTCCTTCATGCGGGTACGTGCCGCCACCAACGCCAGGAAGGTGATCGCCAGCCCGATGGCGATGAACCAGGCGCTGGCAACCGGGCTGACCCGTTCCTGCAGGTAGCCCTGAGCCAGGGGAATCAACATCCCGCCCACGCTGCCCATGGCAGCCATGACGCTGGCTGCCTTGCCCGGCGATCCGGGAAAAGTGGTGGTCACGAGGGACATTACCGTCGGATATACGGAACCGGTGAGAAAACCGATCAACAGTACACTAGCGGCCGACGGCACCAAAATCCCCACCGTGAGGGCAAACACGAAACCCATCACCGCCGCCGTTCCGAGGCTGAAGGTCAGGAGAGCTTTCTGCGAGACCTTGCTTCCAATGACCGCACCGAGAAGGCGTCCAATCGTCAGCGCGCCCCAGAATCCGGAAGAAACCAAAGCCGCATCCCCCAGGTTCAGCGCAGTTGTCTGGTTCATAAAGGTGGTGACCCATCCGCCCAGACCGTTTTCGAGGCCCACGTACAACAGGATGACGACACTCAACAGCCATAAAACCAGCGATTGGTACACATTGGCGGATATACCCGGGGCGGCTTCCACCTTTGGAGGATTCTGCAGATGGGTAACCGCCAGGGAGAGGATGAGCATGGCTGCCACGACGAGCCAGAGGGTGATAATACCCTGATCGAAGAGGCGCAGCATCAGGCTGACAAAGGCGGGACCGATAAACGCACCCAGTCCGAAAAAGAAATGCAGCAGGTTCATCATCGAACTGTTCTTTTCGGTAAAGGTGCGTGAGACCATCACATTGGTGCTCAAATCCACGGCGCCATGACCGAGCCCGGTAAGAAAGGTGATGATGAACAATCCCCAGACCGAGCGGGCGAATATCATCCCCACGGTTCCCGCCGCGATGACCAGCAGCGACACCGCCAGCACCACCCGCTGCCCGAGTTTATCGGTGAGCGGCCCGGAAATGACCTGGGCGATCAACGCTCCGAGGAATATACAGGTGTACACGCCGCCCATCATCGCCAAACTGGCTTGCGTATTGGCGGCGAATTCAGGCAAAATAGGTCCAACCCCGGCGGTAAAAATGCCCAGGAAGATAAATATAAAGCAGGCGGTGACGAAGGTTTGTTTTTGTTTGGCGGGTAACATGTTTGCTCCGGATAAAATTGACAAACGCATAAAAACGCAATATAATGCAACAACACGAATATAACAGCAGGTCTGCGTCTTGTCAAGGCGCGGAGGACAACATTCTGACGAGGTTAGCATGCTGAAAGAGGAACGCCAGCAAAACATTCTCAACATCCTGCGGCAAAATGGCAAGGTGGTGGCAACCGAATTGAGCCACGAACTGGGGGTATCGGAAGATACGATCCGCAGGGACCTGGACGAACTGGCGCAAAAAGGCAGCCTGCAACGGGTTCACGGTGGAGGGCTGCCACACTCACCCGCCTCGACGGATTACCGTATGCGCATGGAGCAGAATACGGCGGTCAAGAGCGCCATTGCCGCGGCGGCGGTGAAACATCTGACGCCGGGACAGGTGATCTTTCTGGATGGCGGCACGACCAACCTGCAAGCCGCCCGTCTGATCCCCGCCGAATTTGTTGGCACACTGGTAACCAACAGCCCCGCCATTGCTGCGGCGCTGTGCTGTCTGCCGCAGGCAGAGGTGATCTGCGTGGGTGGCAGGTTGGACAAGACCGACCAGGTGGTGACCGGCGCGGTGGCAGAAGGGTTTGTACGCTCACTTCAATTGGACGTGCTGCTGCTGGGTGTGTGCAGTCTACATCCACAGGCGGGCATCACGGTACCTAATCTGGAGGAAGCCTCACTGAAACGGGCGCTGATCGAACGGGCAAACCGGGTGATTGCACTGGCTTCGGCAGATAAACTGGGCACGGCTGCCGCCTTCCAGGTGGCTCCGCTCGACTCGCTGGATGTGCTCATCACCAACCGCGACGATTCCGTGGATATGCAACCATACCGGGATAACAAAATTGCCATAGAATGGGTATGAGCAAGAGAACATGTCCGTTTGCCTGATGCAGGCGGAGGAACGCGATCCCACAGGAGGACGATATGTCGAAAATGCCAGTCTTATTCGTCGGACACGGCAGTCCGATGAATGCGATTGAGAAGAATGAATTCAGCAGTACATGGGAAAAGCTGGGACGCAGCCTGCCGCGACCAGCCGCCATCCTGTGCGTTTCGGCGCATTGGGAGAGCGAATCGACGGCAGTGACGGCGGCCGTGGCACCGCGCATGATCTATGATTTCTATGGTTTTCCTCCTGCGCTGTACCAGGTGCAGTATCCGGCACCCGGATCGCCCGACCTCGCCGAGCAGATCATTCAACGAGTGCAATCCGCCAGGGTGGAAAAGGATTACGCCTGGGGGCTGGATCACGGCTCGTGGTCGGTGTTGTGCCGTATGTTCCCGCAGGCGGATATTCCGGTGCTGCAACTCAGCCTGCAATACAGCCGGGAGGGCAAAGTGCATTACCAGCTGGGCAAAGAGCTGGCTGCTTTACGGGAGGAGGGCATCCTGATCCTGGGCAGCGGCAACATCGTGCACAACCTGCGCCGGATGGTGTGGGAAGACACCGCCTTCGATTGGGCGATTGAGTTCGATTCATTCGTTAAGGAAAAGATCAGCACGGGCGAACATGCGCCACTGATCGCGTACCAGCAACAAGGCACATCGGCCGACCTTGCCACCAATTCCGCCGAGCATTACCTGCCCCTGCTGTACGTACTGGGAGCATCCGAACCGGGCGAACCGGTGAATTATTTTGCCGAGCACATTTGGGGCGGATCGATCTCGATGCGCTGCGTGCTGATCGGCTAATTGGATACCGGTCGCAGCGCCACCATTTCAATCTCCACCCGGGCACCCAGAGGCAGACCGGCAACCGCCACTGTCGTCCGCGCGGGGTAGGGAGCGGCAAACTGCTCCTGATAGACGGCATTCATCCCCGCAAAATCCGCCATATCGACGAGATACACATTCACCTTCACCACATCTTCCAGGCTCAATCCACCCGCGAGCAAAACCGCTTTCAGATTTTGAAACGCCTGCCGGGTCTGTTCGCCGATCCCGCCTTCCACCAGTTTGCCGGTGACGGGGTCTATGGGCGTTTGCCCGGAAAGATAGATGAAGTTGGCACCCTGCACCGCCGGGGAATAAGGTCCGATGGCTTTGGGCGCCTGATCGCTCTGGAAAGTTATCCTGGACATGCTGCTCTCCTGTTCATTTTATTTGTTCCGGTTGTGCAATGTTTTGCCGGAATCATGGTTGGATTCCGGTGGATTCCGCCTATGATAAATAAGACTAATATAGTCTTATTTATCTCGAGTTGGAGAATCTGCCCATGTTCCAGCTATTGTGGTTCGACATCCCCTTGCCAGATACACTGGCTTTTCTGATCAATCCGCTCGCAGAGTTTACGGTTAACCTGGCTGCCTGGATCATCATCGCCGTGGCGGTGAATCTCATTTTAATGCGATTCGTCCGTTTCATCACCCGCTTGCTCCCCGGAGACCTGGAGGATATCGTTTTCGGCATCCTGCGCGGTCCGATCATCCTGCTGATCCTGCTGCTGGGATTAGTCCGCTCCCTGGCTTTTCTGCCACTGACCGCGGATGCGGACCGGATCATCAAATTAATCACCTACACCCTGGTGACCCTGGTGGTGACACACATCCTGGGCAGGTCCATCCGCGATATTTTTGTGTATTATGGCGAAAAATGGGCGCGTCAGACTGCCAGCCGGGTGGACGATGTGCTCATCCCGGTGATCAATTTGTTCGGTCCCATGGTTCTGGTACTGGCAGCATCGCTGATCATCCTGCCCATGTGGGGGTTGAACGTAACCTCTGTACTGGTGGGCGCAGGCGTGATCGGACTGGTGCTGGGTTTGGCGCTGCAGGACACGCTGAGCAATGTATTTAGCGGATTGAGCCTGCTGATCGAGGCGCCTTTTCGCACCGGCGACCTGATCACACTGGAGGACGGGCGCATCGGCGAGGTGCAGCGAATTGGCATCCGCTCGACCCAGTTGTATTCGATCACCGAACATGCCACCATCTACGTGCCGAACAAGACCTTCGTCAATACCACGCTGACCAATATTACCAAGCCGACGGTGGACCAGAAATTTGTGGTGGATGTTCAGATCGACGGGGCGCGCGATTGGATGCAGGTGGAGGAGGGACTGCGCCGGATCGCCGCCGCCCACCCCGCCACCCTGGTGGTGGATGTCAATTCGAAAATTCCCCTGCTGCAGGAGCAGATCAGCAAGACGCGCGATCGGGCACAGCGTCTGGAACCCGGAGAACCGGCGGCACAACGTTTGCTGCTGGAAGCCGAGCGTAACGAGAAGGGTGTGGTGCGCCTGCAAAAAGAAGCACTGATGAATGCGGCGCTGGCAACCCTGCAGGAAGGCTGCCGCAACCTGATCCGTGGAATCCGCGCACGGGAAGACCGGGGGCTGACGGAGACGGAGAAGCAGGAAATCTTCTGCCAGTATATCGCCCCGGTCGACGAGCAGATCCAGCACACTCTCGAAGCATCGCAAACCTGGGCGGAGGAGGGGGATCCATGGCTGGACGACCGGGACACCTGGAAACTGCGCAAAACCTGGGAAGAAAAGAATCTGGAGCTTCGCAACATGTGGGAGAGGGTAAAGAAAGCCATCCATCACCCCAACGATCGCTCGGAAATGCGGCTGGATGATATTGTGCGCGACATGCTGGTGTGGATCCAGGAGGAGTTCAAAATCCTCCCGGCATTCTGGAAGAACCCGGCGGTGGTCTTCAAGGATTTTTCAGATACCAATGCCCGCCTGCAACTTTCTTACTATGTGGATAACATCCGTTTGGAACACGATGAACGCGCAGAGCGTGTGCGCACCGAAATCGGCCGGCAAATCCGGGAGTATCTGCAAGACATCCAAGCCTGGTAGTTAAACTTGCACCTCAACGATCCGCGTGATTTATTGCGGAAGGGAACAGGTTTAGCGTGCGCGGGCACTCTCCGGCTATAATACTTTTATGACACCATTTAAATTTTATACACCCGTGTTGATCCGCTACATGGATCTGGACCCACAGTGGCACGTTAACAACAGCCGCTTTCTTTCGTTCCTCGAGACGGCGCGCATGCAATACCTGATCGAGTTGAAGCTGTGGGATGGCGTCGACTTCTTCAAACTGGGGTTGATCGTTGCCCGCGTGGAACTGGACTACCTGGCGCCCATCAAACTGGAGCAATCCATCCGGGTGGGAGCGCGTGTCTCGCGCATGGGCAGCAAGAGCATGGATTTCGATTACCAGATCGAAGATGCCCAAACCGGGCAGGTGATGGCGACCGGGCTTACCCCCATGGTTTGTTACGATTATCACAAGTCCGTTTCGATCCCCGTGCCGGATGAATGGCGGAAAATCATTTCCGCTTATGAGGGCATTCCCGCGTTCGAACCGAAAAAATAGAGGTGTGAGATGAGCCTGCCCGAGATCAATAGCGATGAGTTGCAGCAATTTCTGCTGGGGTTGTTGAATACGCCCAGCCCGACGGGTTTTTCAGAGCGGGCGGTGGAATATACCCGCGCCGCGCTGGAGGGACTGCCCGGCATTACCATGCAGGTGAACGTCAAGGGTGCGCTGCTGGTCACCTGGCAGGGCAAACACAGCTCCGCACCGCGGGCGCTCTCGGCGCACGTGGATACGCTGGGCGCGATGGTCAAGGAGATCCTGCCATCGGGCAGGCTGCGGCTGATACGCATCGGCGGGCTGACCTGGAACAGCGTGGAAGGCGAGAACTGCACCATCTTCACCGAAGACGGCAGGCAGGTTCGCGGTACGCTGCTAATTAACAAGGCATCGGTGCACGTGTACGGCGAACAGGTGACCGAGACGAAGCGCACCGCCGAGAACATGGAAGTGCGCCTGGACGAGCGGGTGAAGAGCAGCGAAGAAACCATAGCGCTGGGCATTCGGGTGGGGGACTTCGTGGCATTCGATCCGCGCGCGGAATGGATCAACGGGTTTATCCGTTCGCGCCACCTGGACGACAAGGCGGGGGTCGCCTGCCTGGTCAGCGCCATCCGCTCGATGGCGGCTGCCGGATTGCAGCCGGAACAGACCACCCATTTTCTGATCAGCAATTTTGAGGAGGTCGGGCATGGCGCCGCCAGCGGCATTCCGACTGAGGTGGTGGAGATGATCTCGGTGGATATGGCTGCCGTGGGGGAAGGGCAGGCTTCGGATGAATTCCACACCACCATCTGCACGCTTGACAGCACCGGTCCGTACCACAAGGGGCTTTCCAGCCGTTTGCGCAGGATTGCCGAAGAAGAGAAGATCGCTGTTATGACAGACATCTACCCGCATTACGGCTCGGACGGGTCGGCGTTCTGGGCAGCGGGCGGTACGGCGGCGGTGGCGCTCATTGGTCCGGGCGTAGATGCCTCGCATAATTACGAGCGCAGTCACCTGGATGCACTGCTGGCGACCACGCGGCTGGTGATGGGTTATCTGCTTCGATAGCTTGATCGGAGCTATTCACAGGGAGGGACATATGAAATCACTGGTAATTTTTGAATCATTTTTCGGCAACACCGAAAAGGTTGCCATGGCAATCGGCACGGTGCTGGGCGAACCAGGATATGTGAAAGTGGTGCGGGTAGCCGATCTGCAGGCGAATGACTGGCAGGACGCGGATCGGGTGGTGATCGGTTCCCCCACCCGCGGCTTTCAGGCAACCCCGGCGGTGATGAACGCCATCAAAGAACTGCCGGCGGGCACCCTGCGCGGAAAGACAGGTGCGGCTTTCGATACCCGCCTTTCGGTAGAAGCCATGAAGCGGGTTCCCGGGTTTGTGCGGTTCATGATCGGCATCTTCGGTTACGGCGCCGAGAAGATCGGCAAGGCGATGGGCAGCAAAGGCGCCGAACTGGCCCTGCCGCCGGAAGGATTTTATGTGGAAGATAGCGAAGGTCCACTATCCGAAGGCGAACTGGAACGGGCAGCAGCCTGGGCGACAAAGCTGATCTGATTTTTTACGAACCCATTTCAACGGCATGCGACTGATCCGCGAGATTCATTACAAACCCAACCTGCCCCTGCACGGCAAGGTCTTTCATCGTGAAGCGGCACGGGGGATCATCCGGCAGGACGGAAAATTTCTATTGATCCACTCTCCGGTGGATGGCGATTACAAGTTCCCCGGAGGCGGACTGCAACCCGGTGAACAACCACGCACCGCATTGCTGCGCGAATTGCGCGAAGAGTGCGGTGTGGAATTGACTGAGATCAGCGCCGATTACGGCATGATCATCGAATATGACCTGGCGCAGGAAGACGACTGCGACCTTTTCCGCATGGAATCCTATTATTACCTGTGTAAAATCGATCCCAACAAACCTTTTTTACCGCAGAAGCTGGATGCTTACGAGCTGGCGCTGGGCATCCATCCGGTGTGGATGAGGCTGGAAGAGGCACTGGCGGCAAACCGGGCGGTGGCGGCTTCAAAATCCAGGGTCCCGCCACGCTGGGTACAGCGTGAGATCGTGGCGATGGGGGATATGCTACAGAATCTGAAGAGTCTGCCAGACTGATCTGCCGTTTTGTTATACACGCTTTTCAATTCCCGACAATGCCCCCCGATTTAGGGTAGAATGGTGGTGAGTTAAGCATCAGCAGGGGGGCTGGAAAATGCTCTCCTGCTGCATCGACATGATTGGCGACTTGTTCGCCCGACCGCACGCGCGGTCGGGTATTGGAGGTAAAAATGGCTGGTATGGAAAGGTTTACGGCGCGGGCAAGACGTGTCTTAAGCCTGGCGCATCAGGAAGCCGAAAAGGCTTCACAAGATAAAATCGGCACCGAGCATCTGCTGTTCGGATTGATGCTGGAAGATGGCGGCGTTGCCAGCCGGGTGTTACGCGACCTGGGATTGGAAGAAGAGCGGGTTCGCGACGTGCTGGCGAAGTTATCCAGCGGAGCACCGAGCTACAGCGGACAGATCGAACTGGGCGACGACACCCAGATGGTGTTGGAAGCGGCGATCGAGGAAGCGCGCCGCATGGGGCATCATTATATCGGCACCGAGCACCTGCTGCTCGGTCTGGTGAATGCCAACAACGGGCTGGCGATGGAAGTTTTGAAGCGGCTGGGGGTAACCCCCGAGCAGATCCGGCGTCAGACACGCCGCGTGCTGCAGGAAGGCAACTCGGCTGCCGTAGGCGCCGGTCAACCGGCACGCAGCCCGGCATCCCGCAAGGAAGAGGAAAAAAGCTCGAAATCCAAGACCCCGCTGGTTGATCAACTGGCGGTGGACCTGACCTCCAAGGCGGAAGAGGGCAAGCTGGACCCGGTCATCGGCAGGCAGATGGAGATCGAACGGGTCATTCAGATCCTTGCCAGACGCAACAAAAACAACCCCGCATTGATTGGCGAACCGGGGGTGGGCAAGACCGCCATTGTGGAGGGGCTTGCCCAGCGCATCATATCAGGCGATGTTCCGGCGCTGCTACTCGACAAGCGCGTGCTGCAACTGGACGTGGGTTCGCTGGTGGCGGGCACCATGTACCGCGGGCAATTCGAGGAGCGATTGAAGCGGGTGATCGACGAACTGAAAGCCAGCGGCGCGATCCTTTTCATCGACGAGGTGCATATGCTGGTGGGAGCCGGCTCCGCCGGTTCTTCGGTGGATGCCGCCAACATTCTCAAGCCCGCCCTCTCACGTGGGGAATTGCAGGTGATCGGGGCGACCACGCTGGAGGAGTACCGCAAACACATTGAAAGCGATGCCGCATTGGAACGACGCTTCCAGCCGATTGTGGTGAACGAGCCTTCGGTGGATGAGACCATCCAGATATTGCGCGGGATCCGCAGCAAATACGAGGAGCATCACAAACTGCGCATCAGCGATGATGCTCTCGAAGCTGCCGCACGGCTGTCATCGCGATACGTCACCGAGCGTTTTCTACCCGATAAAGCCATTGACCTGGTGGACGAATCATCCTCACGGGTACGCATGTACAAGAGCGAATCCGCGCAGATATTCAAGGAACTGATCAGCCAGATCAAGGAAATCCGCCGGCAGCGTACCCTGGCGGAAGAAAACGGTCAGAACGACGATATTTTGGAACTTTCCGAGCGCGAAGACGCGCTGGTGCAGCAGGTGGAGAAACAGAAGACAACCTGGGACCCCGAGACATCGCCGGTGGTATCCGAACAGGATATTGCCGAGGTGATCTCGATGTGGACCGGCGTGCCGGTGATGCAGATTGCGCAGGAGGAATCTGCGCGGCTGCTGCAAATGGAAGAAGACCTACGCAAGCATATCATCGGACAGGATGAAGCCATTGCCGCCATTTCGAAGGCGGTACGACGGGCGCGCGCCGGGTTGAAAGATCCTCGCCGACCGATCGGTTCGTTCATCTTCCTGGGTCCGACCGGGGTGGGCAAGACCGAGCTGACCAAGTCGCTGGCGCGCTTTTTGTTTGGCAGCGAAGAGGCGCTGATCCAGCTCGACATGTCGGAATTCATGGAGCGCCATTCGGTCAGCCGGCTGGTGGGCGCCCCTCCGGGATACGTGGGCTACGAGGAAGCTGGTCAACTCACCGAAGCGCTGCGCCGGCGCCCCTACTCCATCGTTGTTTTCGACGAGATCGAAAAAGCGCATCCCGAGGCGCACAATATGCTGCTGCAAATTATGGAAGAAGGTCAGCTTTCCGATGCCCGCGGGCACAAGGTGGACTTCCGCAATGCCATTATCGTGATGACTTCCAACATCGGCGCGGATATGATCAAGCGCCAGGGAGCCTTCGGCTTCTCCATCCAGCGCGACGAGCTGGTGGAAGAGCGTGAAGAGTACGATGAGATGCGCAAAAAGCTGATGGATTCGCTCAAGCGGGTCTTCCGACCCGAATTCATCAACCGCCTGGATGCGGTGATCGTCTTCCGCGCACTCAACCGTGAGAACATCCAGCAGATCGTCAAACTGGAGCTGGACAAGGTTGCCCTGCGTTTGCAGGAACACGAGATCGTGCTGCACGCCACGCCGGACGCCCTGACCCGGATGGGCGAGATGGGCTACGACCCCGATATGGGGGCGCGTCCACTGCGCCGGGTGATCCAGCAATATGTGGAAGATCCGCTGTCGGATGCGCTACTCGCCGGTGAATTCGAGGATGGCGATACGGTTTTGGTGGATCTGGCGGAGGGCGAGGAGATCGTGCTCAAGAAGGATAATTACGACCAGCCGGAAGCCGAACTGGAACAGGCTGCCGCCTGAGAAATTCAGTTGAGAAACGAGGATGGAGAGGTATCTCTCCATCCTCGTACTTTTAATTCTGCCCCGATTCTTCCACTTTTCTCCCGGTATAATAAGGTCATGCCAAAACCACAGCATCGTTACGTTTGCCAGGAGTGCGGAAGAGTGACCGCACAACCGATGGGGCGCTGTCCGCAGTGCGGTGCCTGGAATACCCAGGTGGAAGAGATCATCCAAGCGGAAACGGCGGCGCCTGCCCGCCTGCCGGGCGGGTTGTCTTCCCAATCCAAACCGCGGCGCCTGGCGGAGATCAACCAGGAGACGGAAACCCGCTGGCATCTGCCCATCGGCGAGTTCTCTCGCGTATTGGGCGGCGGCATCGTCCCCGGTTCGATCGTGCTGGTGGGCGGCGATCCGGGTATCGGCAAATCCACGCTGTTGCTGCAAATGGCGATTGCCATGTCGCACACCGCACGGGTGCTGTATGTTTCCGGTGAAGAATCCGAAAAGCAGATCCACATGCGGGCGACGCGGCTGCTGGATGAAAAATCCGTCCGTGCGGAGGCGCTCAAGGATCTGTACCTGGTGACGGAGACCAGCCTGCAAGCAATTTTCGATCATGCCAGCCAGGTGAAACCCGCCATTTTGATTGTCGATTCCATTCAGACCATGTTCCTGGCGGATATGCGTTCATCTGCGGGGTCGGTTTCGCAGGTGCGCGAATGCGCATCCCGACTGCGCGAGTTGGCAAAGACCAGCGGCATTACCGTGTTCGTCATCGGGCATGTCACCAAGGAAGGATTGATCGCCGGTCCGCGGGTGCTCGAACATATTGTGGATACCGTCCTCTACCTGGAGGGCGACCGTTTTCAGAGTTACCGGCTACTGCGCTGTGTCAAGAACCGTTTTGGGGCAACCTCCGAAGTGGGGGTGTTCGAGATGGCAGAGCGGGGCATGGTGGAGGTGACCAATCCATCCGAAGCCTTTCTGGTGGAGCGCATGGTGAATACGCCCGGCTCGGCAATTGCCGTGACGATGGAAGGCACCCGTCCGCTGCTGGTGGAGGTGCAGGCGCTCACCAACCATACCAATTACGGTAATCCGCGCCGGACGCCCAATGGCATCGATTTCAACCGCCTGCTGCTGGTGGTGGCAGTACTGACCCGCCGGGCAGGGATGAACCTGATGGAACAGGATGTGTTTGCCAACGTGATCGGCGGGCTGCATATCGATGAACCGGCTGCCGACCTGGCGATGGCGGCTGCCATTGCCTCCTCTTACCGCGACATCCCGGTGAAGGCGGATAGTGTACTGATCGGCGAGATCGGTCTTTCGGGTGAGCTGCGCCATGCCAGCCAGATGACCGCGCGCTTGCGCGAGGCAGCCAAACTGGGCTTCAAAACAGCCGTGGTGCCCAAGCGGATGAAATCCGTTGAGCCATACCCGGAGGGCATACAGGTGTTGGAAGCCCGCTCGTTGCGCGAAGCGCTGGGGTTCGCGTTGCTTTCCGATGTGTTTGCCAGCCGCAAGAAAACCGAGGAGTAAAAATGCGTTTCCTGACACCCATTTTGAACCAGCAACAGATATTATCCATCCGCCGCAACCACGCGGTGGAACATGCCACCATAAACATTCTCAGCAAACAATTCCCCGCCAGGTCGATTTCGGGATACTCCAATGCCGGCGGATTCTGGCTGATGGGGAGACTGCCCGCGGAGAGCATCCGCCAGGCGGTGGATGAAGCCGTGGCGCGGTTGAAAGCGGGGGAACCGCAACTGGCGTTCCACCCCAACTGCGGCACCAACTACGCGGTGATGGGATCCGCTGCCGGGCTGGCTGCGTGGCTGGGGATGCTGGGCGCGGGTAAAAAATGGAATGACAAGCTCGATCGCCTGCCGGGGGTGATGATGCTGGCTACACTGGCACTGATCTTCTCGCAGCCGTTCGCATACACCATCCAGGCAAAGGTGACCACTTCGCCCCTGATCGGAGGAGAATACGCCGTCCTGCGCATTGAAGATGTCAGCCGGGGGGAAATTCAAGCTTATCGTGTTCACACGAAAGCCGCATAGGAGAAAAACGAATGGATAATTTTGATTCGCCGTTTTACGCACAAGATTCCGCCACCATGCAGCCGGAACCGACACACGAAATGGAATATGCCGGATTCTTCCGCCGCTTTGGCGCCTACCTGGTGGATTATGCGCTGCTGGCCATCATCGGCGGGATCATCTCACAGGTGGTCTTTATGTTCATGGGCGGCAATCTGATGGTGTGGGTGAACAGCACAACCATCGATCCCAATAATCCCGTGCTGCCGCCGGAACTTATTTCCACTTTTGGCGACATTCTATTTGTGTTGGTGGTCGTCAACTTCCTGATCACCTGGTTGTATTTCGCCGGTTTCGAAAGCTCCGGAATGCAGGCTACCCCCGGCAAGCGTGTATTCGGCTTGCGGGTGGCGGATCTGGACGGCGATCCGGTCGGGTTTGGCACGGCGACCGGCAGGTTTCTGGGCAAGGTAATCTCATCCCTGCTGCTTGGTATCGGCTACCTGATGGCAGCGTTTACCGCGAAAAAACAGGCGCTTCACGACATGATCGCCGGCACGGTGGTATTGTTGAGGGACTAGACCGAATATCCTATGACAAAAACAGAACCCCGCATCATCATCCTGCGCGGGGATGATGAGACCGCCATTCATACCCGGATCGAGGAATTCATCCAGACTCTGGGACCTTCGGATATGGTCGAGCTGAACATCACCCGTCTGGACGGGAAGACCCACAGCCATGACGATTTGGTCAACACAGTGATGGCTGTGCCGTTCTTTGTGCCCCGAAGGCTGGTCATCTACACGAATCCACTTGCCGGACTGGAAGGCAAACGCAGCAGGGATGGCGGCGGCGAGAGCGCCAGACAAAAAGACCTGCGGGAAAAGTTCCTGAATGTGCTGGGCAACCTACCCGAAACGACCCTGCTGGTGCTGGTGATCGAGGATCACCAGAAATGGAAGGCGGGCGGATTACGCTGGGAGGGACTAGGCGAACGACACTTTCTGATCAAATGGCTGGCAGACCACGCCGATGTTGCAAAGGTGGTGGAAGTCTCCCTGCCGCAGGAACGGGAAATGCCGGGATGGCTGGCGCGAAAAACACAGGAGATGGGTGGAAAGATCGCCCCTCCGGCGGCGGTGGAACTGGCTGCTGCCGTTGGCAGGGATACACTGCTGGCAGAGAAGGAATTAGAAAAGCTGATCCTCTATGCCAACGGCCGGGAGATCACCGCAGAGGATGTGATGCAGCTTTCCACCTCGGTCGTTTCCGCGCGGATTTGGGATCTGACCGATGCCATCGGCGGCAAGGATGCCCGCAAGGCGTCGCTGATCTTCCACCAACTGCTGGAAACGCTGGATGTTCGCACGGAAATTTTCCCGATGATCGTTTCCCACATCCGCACCATGCTACAGGCAAAGGAAATCCTCTCCCACGGTGGATCGACCGCCGACCTGATCCGCGAGCTGTCGATCATGGAATTCCAGGCACGCAAGATCAGCGGACAGGTGAACCTGTTCAGCCTGCCCCGTCTGCTGGAGGCATACCGGCGTCTATTGGAAATCGATGAAGAAAGCAAGGGACAGAGCACCCGCGCAACGTATGGCGACCCCACCGTGCTCATCGACCAGTTCATTTTTACGTTTTCAGCGTAGTATCCGTTCAACTCTCTGTCGCTGCGGAATATCCCCAAACTCCGGCAATTTCTTTTTTGCAGCGCGGACAGGTCCCCCGGCGGGTAATATGATACCCCGTGATCGTGTATCCTTTGCGCTCAATGAGCAGCGCCTGGCAGTTGGGACAATAGGTGTTCTCCAGGTTGCCAACCTTTCCCGGCAGGTTGCCGGCATAGACGTAGTGCAGACCAGCCTCCTGACCGATATCGGCGGCAAGCTGCAATTCGTGCGAAAGGGTGGAGCGGCTTGCATACATCTTATAATCCGGGTGGAAGCCGGTGACATGCCAGGGGATATCCGCAGATACACTGCGGACCGCCCGGGCGAGATCCCATAATTCTTCGGGGCTGTTGTTGTATTCGGGAATGACCAGAGTGACCACCTCGACCCAAAGACCGATCTGATATGCGTAGGCTATCGAATCCAGCACATGTGCCAGCACCCCGCCCATGGCATGGTAATTCGCCTCGCGCATGGATTTCAGGTCGATCTTGTATCCATCCATCACCGGACGGAGATAATCCAACACATCCGGGGTGGCGTATCCGTTGGAGATCATGGCGGTGTGCAGTCCCCTGATCTTTGCCAGCTGGAAGATCTCTTTGGACCACTCCGCGGTGATAATCGGTTCATTGTACGAGCTGGCGATGATGGGAGCGTTATAGGAAAGAGCGGTCTTTACCACCGTTTCTGCGGAGACCCGCTCAACCAGGCTGGTATATTTCTCGATGGTCGGATCCCGCAGCACCTGGCTGGTGTGCCAGTTCTGGCAAAAATCACAATGGAAATTGCATCCCAGCATGCCAAAGGTCAGCACGCGCGAGCCGGGCAGAAAGTGGGAGAACGGTTTTTTCTCGACCGGGTCGATGGCGATCCCGGTGGTGTAACCCCAGGGCACCTTGAGCATCCCCTGCTGATTGAAGCGCACCCCGCAAATGCCACGCTTGCCGGGACGGAGCAGGCAGCGGTGGGCACAGGCAATGCAGCGAACATTGCCATCTCCCTGCAATTCGAACAGGGTGCCTTCCGTGGTCATCAAATCAAGTTCGGATTGAAGTTCCGCCATACGTTTATTATATGCCGGTTGCCGCCCGGCTCCCACCGGATGCGGGAAGTGCATTAAAATAAACCATAACATGGATACTCTTTTCGAAACCCCCTTTGAGCAAGAGACAGAAAAAGGCAAGCCCAACTGGGGCTTGCTGGGGCACAACTGGGCGGTGGAAATGCTGCGAGAACATCTTCGCCGCGGCAGTTCCCGGCACGCATACCTCCTGACCGGCGCGGATGGCGTTGGCAAACGTTCCCTGGCAATTCGTTTCATTCAGGCGGTCAACTGTCCACAGGCGAAGACGACCGGTGAACCATGCCTCCAGCCAACCTGCCGCGTTTGCCGGCAGGTGGAAGCCATGCAGCATGCCGACCTGAAAGTGGTCGAGGTGCCGGAAGGAAAAAGCGAAATCCCCATCGATCTGATTCGCGAGCTGCAGGCGTTCCTATCCCTCTCGCCGTATGAGAGTCCCTTTAAAATCGGGCTGCTCCTGAACTTTCAGCGTGCCACTGTGCAGGCGCAAAATGCGCTGCTGAAAACGCTGGAAGAATCGCCGGAGCGGGCCAAGATAATCATCACGGCAGACATCCCCGAAAACCTGCTGCCGACCATTGTTTCGCGTTGTGAATTGATCCGTTTGCGCCCGCTGGCGCCCGGCATGATCGAGGATTATCTGATCCGGGAACAGGGTGTGAATGCCGGGAAGGCACTGGAAGCGGATCGCGTTTCTGCGGGGCGTCCGGGCTTTGCCATCCGCTACCTGGATGACGGCGCCTTCCAGGATCGCAGGCGTCAGGACATCCAGGATTTCATTCGGGTGATGAACCAGAGTATTGTGGAAAAACTACACTACGTGGAGGAGGAATATCCGCGCGGCAGGGATATGGCACAATACCGCACCCGGGCAAAAAATGCCATTCAGACCTGGCAGAGTTTTCTGCGCGATGTGCTGCTGCGCTCCGCCAACCCGGACGCACAGGTCTGCAACGTTGATTTTGTGGATTTGATCGACAACCTGTCCAACCGCATGACACCGCAGCAGGCGGAAGCCTGGATCAGTGCCTGCGATGCCGCCATCCGCCGGATCGATGGGTATTGCAACCTGCGCCTGGTGCTGGATAACCTTCTGCTGGAAAA
>DAIOEK010000027.1:0-37173 GCA_036746315.1 Anaerolineaceae bacterium
ATAATCGCATTGATGACTGGAGGTAAGAAGTATGAAGAAAGGTATAGTTTTAGGGTTATTGTTGATTTCATTGAGTGGCTGCCGTGTAATCACTTCCGCTCCCCCGACAGAAATGCCTACATCGCCCCCGCCAACACCAACGACTGCACCAAGTGCTACGCCGGCACCTATATTGCCCACCAGCACACCTACCATGCTGCCAACTGCAACAAGCACTTCGCAACCGGTTGTGATCGAACAGCCAGAGGTGATTGATATTCAATATCCTTTTACTACCGGAAAGGTTCCCCCTACCGGATTTACGATCCAAGGGATGGCGGACCCCACGTTTGAACAAAATCTGGTGATTCGCCTGGTGGATATGGACGGAAATGAAATTCTGCTTCGACCTACCACCATTCAAGCGGATATCGGAATGAGGGGGCTATTTTCACAACAACTGGAATTCAACGAAAAGCTCTCCACCAACGCCATGCTACAGGTGTTTTCACATTCGGTTAAGGATGGTAGCTTGGAGCATTTGAACAGCAGAATGCTCACTTTTGACGCGGAGCCGGATGCACCGAAGGACTTGTTCCCCCAGACGGAAAAAATCCTGATCACCGACCTGCGTGTTGGCCAGGTCAACACTCGTCTTGAATTGCAGGCGGAAGGAGTTGCGGTGGGCATCTTCGAGAATACGCTGGAATTTAAACTCTGTGGTGAAGGTGGTATCGGAACTTCGGATTTTGTCTGCGGCGGTGCTGATAATGTCATTACCTCCGGTGTTGTCCAGGTGAATGCACCTGACGTTGGGCAGCCCGGAACCTTTTCCATCCGCGCCGAGATACCAAATGGCAAATGGAAAACCGGTAGATTGGTAGTCTATGCTACTTCGGTAGCCAATGGCGAAATTGAGCATGCAAGCAGTGCCATCATCAAAAATGGTCCCTGACGAAGACCGCATCCCGTATGAGCTTTCCGCCAATGCATGGAAAGGAATAGCACTATTCAATTCGGGGGAGTATTTTGAAGCGCACGAGTTCCTTGAAGCTGCCTGGCGGGATGAACCGGGCGATCTTCGCTTTCTTTACCAGGGCATTTTGCTGGCGGGTATCAGTATTTATCACGCCCATAATGGCAATCTGAGTGGCTCAATGAAAACTGCCGGCCGCGCACTAAAGCATTTATCCGGATGGAAACACTGTACTGATCCGGTTGATATCCGCACTCTATACCGAGATCTTCTGATCGTTCAGACGCAACTTCAAAAAATACAGCCCGGGGACCTGAAATCTCTCCAGACGCTCCCCGGGCTTGTGCTTCGCATCACGCAATAAACTATGTCTCTTCCACCAGAATTACCCTGGCCGGGGCACCATCCGATCCGGCTAGTTTCAGCGGCAAACAAAACAGGGAGTAATATCCCTCACCAACCTGTGACAAATCCAACCCCTCGATGATCAAAACACCTGCTTTGAGAAATGCCTCATGCGTGGGACGGCTTTGTTTGTAAGGCGCCACGGATAGATAGTCCACGCCCACCAATTCCACCCCCATCTCTACTAAATATTTGGCGCCGTCCTCGCTGATCCCCACAAAATCGGTGTGGAACTCCTTGTCCGCTTTGGCCCAGTACTGTGAATTCTTGGTCTTGAATAGGAATTTTTTGATGCTGTTCGGCATATGCACTTGCTGGAGCACTTCTGCCGTGATCTGCGTGGCATCTTCTGGAATTTCCACCACACAGCAATGTCCCAGCATTTGCGAAACGGGAATTTTATCCACGCCCGTGTGACTCTCATTAATAAAATGTACCGGGGCATCGATGTGCGTTCCGGAATGAACATGTAAAGTCAGCTTGCTGACATTCGAATTCGCCCCTTCCTCGATTTTTCTCACCCGTTCCAGTGATACTTGCGGGTCGCCTGGCCATACCGGTAAATCGGGCGAAAGAGTAAGTGAAACATCATGGATTCGCATTTTTCATCCTCCATCGTTTGTGTGATTCTTGTACGAATGGTAGTTGATAGGTTCTGACAGACTTTCAGCCTATAATCAATTTTAATTAATCATACACCAACAGGGACAGGAAATGAGAGAAGTAGCAGTTATTGGCATTGGACAAACCAAAGTTGACGAGCATTGGGATAAATCGCTCAAAGAGTTGGCGGGAGAAGCCATCATCGATGCGATGCGTGATGCTGGACGTGACTATGCAGACGCTGTGTATGTGGGCAATATGATGTCGGGTTCCGCCAACCATCAACAGCATCTGGGTGCATTCCTCGCCGACTGGGTCGGGCTCCGTTATACCGAGGCAATGAAAATTGAAGCAGCCTGCGGCTCTGCTGCCTCTGCTTTTCGCCAGGGGCTGATGGCAGTTTCTTCTGGTGAAATGGATTGCGTCATCGTGTCAGCCGTCGAGAAGATGACGGACTCTCCCCTGCACGAGATCACTTCCGAATTAGCGACCGCTGCCGATGCCGATTACGAAGCCGGGATGGGGGTATCTTTTGTTGCGTTAAACGCTTTTATCATGAACCGCTACATGCACGAGTATGGCTGGAAAAAGGAGGATTTCGCACCCTTTTCCATCAATGCCCATGCCAATGGAGCCAAAAATCCCAAAGCCCGTTTCCAAAGTTCGATCAGCGCTGAAGCGTATGCCAGGGCAGGGATGATCTGCCCGCCTATCAACCTGTTGGATGCCTCTCCTGTTGGCGACGGAGCAGCCGCAGCCGTACTGGTACCTGCCGATTCGGTTCAGCTTTCCCGCCGCCCTGTGGTGCGGGTGATTGGTTCCGCAGCCGCTACGGATACGATTGGCATACACCATCGCAGAAAACCACTCTGGCTTTCTGCCGCTGAGCAATCCAGCAAAAAAGCATACAAACAGGCAGGCCTTATTCCCACGGATATTGATTTCTTCGAATCCCATGACGCTTTCTCCATTATGGCAGCCTTGTCCCTCGAGGCATGCGGTTTTGCCGAACCCGGGCAGGGCCCCCGTCTGGCGAATGAAGGCACGATCTTCCCCGGAGGAAAGATCCCTGTTGCCACCCGTGGAGGATTGAAAGCGCGTGGACACCCCGTAGGAGCGACAGGTTTGTATCAAATTACCGAGGTCGTTCAACAGCTCTGGGGCGAAGCGGAAGGCAATCAATTGGAAGGTGTCCGCATCGGCATGGCTCAGAACATCGGCGGTAGCGGATCCAACATTGTTACCCACATTTTCTCAACCAGATAAAATCAACATTCTCAACTCGCAGGTCAGGCATGTATGCCTGACCTGCTTTTTTTGTCGTTTCACACATCCTGGAATAAAATGGAACCATGCCGATAACCGTCATCCGGTTCCAACAAATCCAGGATTTTCACAGCAAGGCATTTTGCATGCTGCCCGGCTCGCGTGTCACGAGTATTCACGAAGCGGTAAACTTTGTGCGCCAGCATGGGATTGTCGCTTTTTGGCCCTTGAAAAACATTCCTATCGCTTCACTTTGGGGAGCCGTAGCCGGAGATCGCCCGGTCGCTGATGAGCATGATGACCCCGGCCATATAACCTGGTCTTGGAAAGATTCCTTGATTGGTAAGGATGCGTGGTATTACGCCAAGCTGCTTTGCCGGCGTAATTTTATGATCAGGATGGAAATTGCTCCCTGCTTGTATGCACTCACTGCAAATTTTGGCGACTACCACGAAGATCACCTTATTCGTTACGAAGAAGGTAACCTCACATTTGCAGCAAAGAATATCTATGAGGCAATCCTGCAGAACGGTCCACTCGATACGCAGCAACTGAAGAAAGCCGCCCGGTTATCCGGCAGAGCCGGAGATTCAGAATTCAATAAAGCCATCCTCGAATTGCAAATGGATATGAAGATTCTACCCGTCTCCATTTCTGAAAGCGGAGCCTGGCATTATTCGTTTGTCTACGAGATCGTTGCCCGTCATTATCCTGAAATACCCATCCGAGCACACGAGATATCCATCAGCCAGGCAAAGGAAAAACTTATCATGACTTACCTTGCCTCATGTGGCATCACTCGCCTGTCATACATTAAAAGCTTATTCCGCTGGCAGCCTCAATCCACCAAAAACATGTTGCAAAAGTTGGAAAATGAGCGGCAGCTTACCGCTGACTTTACGGTGGAGCACCATCCCGCAGGAGATTGGATTGGGTTGCCGTCAGTGGTGCTACAATTAAGCAACTAACGCAGTCAGGCAGAGAAAAGAGGGAATGATGCAGGAATTCCACATACATCGAAAGATCCGGGACCAATATGCACTTGATTCATCTCTTTTTGAAACCGATGGCAACCTGATTTTCCTGAATGTGCAGGCTGTCCATAAATTCGTAAAAACGCTCAACAGCAAACTGGATCCGGCTGCTCGCGAAGAGAAAAAATATACTTCCGGTCAAATTTATGCTATGGGTCTCATTGATGAGATCTTGCATTTTGTTTTCCACCAATATCGAAAAGATGTTTACCCAAACGCACTTTATGATGCCTACAGTTCCCTGTTGAAACACCTCGGACAGGAAAAAATGTATCAGCTTTTATCATCCTTCTGCGACGAGTATCCGCCTGTGGCCGTTTATTTGCATAAGGTCAGCGTTGCCGAATACCTGGGTACCGACAAAAATCGGTTGGAAACGTTGGAAGAGATCATCCTGCTCTGGCTGGCAAATGCCAACCCGGCATTTATGCAATATGGCGAGTTCTTTGATGATGCCACCCTGCAAAAGACAACCTCCTATTTGTCAGCCATCGAATATTTGAGAACGTTTTTCTCTATGCAGCCGGTATATGGTCCCGATCATCAGGATCTGCTTACCTTGCTCCGTTCCCCGGCTATTGCCGCGCCATATTCATTGCAAGATCAGTTGAAGTACATCCGCGAAAGATGGAGCTACCTGCTGAAAGACCTGCTCTTGAAATTGTTGGGCGGGCTAGACCTCATTCAGGAGGAGTTGAAGGCAATCTTCGCCGGACCTGGTCCTGCATTTCCCCCTGATTATCGAAAGCTTACCTCCCTCTACGATCTGGAATTGGAACGTTTCAGTCCCGATAGCGACTGGATGCCGCGGGTCGTCTTGATGGCGAAGAACACATATGTCTGGCTGTTCCAGCTCTCACAGCAGTATCACCGCGAGATTCGCACCTTGGATCAAATCCCTGATGCGGAACTGGATCGACTTGCCCAGGCTGGGTTTTCCGGCTTATGGTTGATCGGATTATGGGAAAGAAGTCCCGCATCCGAGAACATAAAAAAACTGTGTGGTAACCCTGAGGCGGTGGCATCGGCATATTCAATTTCCGAATATCATATCGCCCAGGATCTCGGTGGAGATGCCGCCCTGCAAAACCTAAAATTTCGGGCCTGGCAACGGGGAATACGCCTGGCGAGCGATATGGTACCCAACCACATGGGCATTGATTCCAGTTGGGTAACCTATCAGCCGGATGATTTTGTTGGTCTGGATAATCCGCCTTTTCCGGCGTATACCTTTAACGGCATCAACCTTTCCCGTGATCCGGGCATTGGCATCTATATAGAAGACCACTATTATGATCGGACCGATGCCGCCGTTGTATTTAAGTGGACGGAGTTTTCCTCGGGACACACCCGCTACATTTATCATGGTAATGATGGCACCAACATGCCCTGGAACGATACTGCCCAATTGAACTACCTCTCCGAGGCGGTCCGCGAGAAGGTGATTCAGCAGATACTTAACGTAGCGCGCACCTTCCCGATCATCCGTTTCGATGCCGCCATGACCCTGGCGCGCAAACACTACCAACGTCTTTGGTTCCCTGAACCCGGTTCGGGCGGAGACATCCCTTCCCGATCCCAATTTGCCCTGACCCGGCAAAAATTCGAAGAGGTCTTCCCGCGTGAATTCTGGCGGGATGTGGTGGATAGGGTTGCTGCCGAGGTACCCGATACGCTTCTGCTCGCTGAAGCCTTCTGGCTGATGGAAGGATACTTTGTCCGCACCCTGGGCATGCACCGCGTCTATAATTCCGCCTTCATGAATATGATGCGCAATGAAGATAACAGCAACTACCGCGCGTTGATTAAAAATACGCTTGAGTTTGATCCTGAGATATTGCAGCGCTTTGTAAACTTCATGAATAATCCTGATGAGAAGACGGCGGTGGATCAATTTGGCAAAGGAGACAAATACTTTGGCATTTGTCTTATGATGTCGACCCTGCCGGGGTTACCCATGTTCGGGCATGGACAAGTGGAAGGCTACTCGGAAAAATATGGCATGGAATATCGCCGCGCATATTTGCAGGAATACCCCGATCAGGATTTGATCACTCGCCATCAGCACCAGATCTTCCCTCTGCTTCACCGTCGTGAAATTTTTGCCGGCGCTGAGCAATTCCGCCTTTACGATTTCTACGCTGCTTCAGGAACGGTAAATGAGGATGTCTACGCCTATTCCAACGGGGTCGGTGGTAACAGAGGTCTGGTCATCTATCATAATCGGTATGCCACCACATCCGGATGGGTCAAATTATCCTCCGCCTATCTGGATAAGCATTCTGGCAAACTGTTGCAGACTTCGCTCGCAGACAATCTGGGACTGTACAACTCTACCAGCCATTTCGTCATTCTGCGTGACAGGTACAACGGCAGGGAATATCTCAGGAACGCTGCTGATCTGCATAGGGATGGTTTGTACCTCCAGTTGGATGCATATCAGGCATATGCCTTTACGGATATCGAGCAGGTGGAGGAGGATGCGTACGGAAACTGGAGACGCTTGCACGATGAATTGAATGGTCGCCCTGTGAAAGATGTTCGCGAAGAATATCATCTGATCAGGTATCGTTCTATTCTGAAAAAGTTTGAAGAAATGATCGCGCCGGATAACCTGCGTATCCTGACTTCCGGGAACGATTTTCCCTCGCAATGGAAAGTGTTTAGCGGTCGGTTGGCGGCCTTCTTGAATGAATACGGCTGGATGAAAAATATTTCTGTGGATATGCAGGAAAAGGTCATTTCAACGGTAAAAGTGTCAATTCTTCACCATCGGGAAATGTGCCTGAATCGTCCACCTGCCCTTTTTAAGGCGTCGAAAACATATCAGCAAAGCCTGAAAAGGATGGCATTCAGCCAGTTGGATGAAGTTTCGCTTTTGGTGAATTGGCTGCTCATCCTGTACGCGCATCTTCCGGCGATTGCTCCAGATTTAACCGCGGAACGTGGCCAGTATCAGATTCCACTGCAAATAACGCTGAAACGCGGTCTTCAAAACCGTGGTCTCACGGAATTCGATGCCGATCGCGCGATATTGCAAATGAATAGTATTTTCGAAGATTGCGCGTTGCTGCAAGGCCTGGCAACTCAACCTGTACAATTCTGGATTGGCATGTTTGAAAATACAACACGGCGTCAGTTGCTGGGGATTAATGAGGCGCAAGGCACGCGCTGGTATGTTCGCGAAAAAACACAGTTTTACCTGCTTCTACTGGAACGTAGCATCCTCCTGTTTGCAGACGCTCATGCACCGGAATGGACAATATCTTTCGAGCATTGCATATTGGCGATCCGCGCTATTCAAAAAGCCCTCGCCAATATCGACGCATCAGAGTACAAAGTGGATAAATTACTTTTGCTGTTGAATGAGGAAAGAAAATAATTCAGTCTGAATTCAATGCCTTGATGCATCTCAGGTAGGTTGCTTCAAACACATTACGAGCCTGCAATCCGGTTCGCTCGCTTTTCACCGGGCAAATTGCTTTTATGGAACGGGAAAACAATTCTTCTTCAGTTGCCAGCTCGGTCAGGTATACAGCCTGTGCAGCATAGCCAATATTATTGCGCGGTTCAATGCGGTCAAACTCATCGAAAAACCACCCGCATGAGGTAAACATCCACTGACGGGCAACTTGCGCTTTCATCAGTGCTTTTAACCGCTCTTTTTGCACCGAGCTGATCTTATTACCGAACCACTGTTTGCTGAAGTCATCCCAGGGCTGGTCATTCAGCATGACATAAATATAAGCATTTCGTACCGCCAATGGGTCACCGGCAAATTCGCTGATCATTTTCTGATAAGCGCGGTCCAATAATCTCGCAATCGAATTCAACCCCGCTCTCATCGGACTTTTCCAGCTTGCCCCCGGCGTGCATGGGCATTCTTCCCGCCAGCGTAATACACCGTGGTGGCAGCTCCATGACGTATTCTCCCTGATTCGAATCTCTGGTAAATAACTAAAGTCTTGCAAAATTCTACCGGGATAAGTGACTTCAACTCCCTGCATGGAACCCGAGTTTTTACTGAGATGTGCAAGGAATCTGTCCCGGAAAGGCTGATGATGCCCGTAGAGTTCACCGTCAGAAGCTAGTGTGATCACTTCTTTTAACTGGGACCTGCCATTGGTAAAATTCGGCAGGATATATTGCAGCAGGAACTGATCAGCGTTTACCGTGGAGGCTGGGTCGAAACTCAACCGTGTGCTGATATCCATCTGATAAAAGAACACAGCCAACGATAGTCCATTCCCCAGCTTGACCCTGTACGGTTTTCGAACATCCAGGCGTTGTGCGTCTGCCTGCCACGGGGCAAGAATGGTATATTGAATGCCTCGCTCTGCCATCAACTTGAGTGAAACCAGGTCTACTGCGGTTTCCGGCAGCCACAACCCGGCTGGGTGATGCCCAAAACGGTGGATAAAATCCGCTATACCCCATTCCAACTGGGTAATTTTATCCATGCGCGTCGCCAGTGGCAGGATGGTGTGATTGTATGCCTGCGCCATACCGTTGCCCACGCCGTATTTCTGATAATTACTGTTTTCCTGCTGAATAATAGAGTGGTAAATTCCGGGATCATATTCCTCCATCCATTGCAGCAGCGTCGGACCGATATTGAAACTGATGCGGCTAAAATTACCCAATTCCGCATTGGGGCGATAGCATTCCGCATGAATTTTTTCATTCCAATTTTGATACGGATGTGTGCCAGTTTCAACTGGGATTTCACCGCTAAGCACATCCTGGCGGGGTGGCTGATAAAAATGACCGTGGATATTGAGGTATTTCTCGGTCATTTTTTATTTTCTTTTCCTGGCATATGGTTTGCTCGGCTTTGTAAGGTGAAGATAGTTGATCTTTTGATTGAATCTGGCAGGCATAATTCCAAAGTTTTTCGGCACAGAATCAATGGCACAGGTTCGATCTGCTGCAAAATAATCCAACCAATAAGTTGAAAACGGAAATACCTTTATCATGCTTTCCAGCGTAACTGTCAAGAGACGTAGGTAAGCAGAGGACATGCCAATCGGCATATTCTTCAATCCCAATTGATCTCGAATCGCAAAGATCGCTTCCCTGACAGTAATTGCCTCAGGTCCTCCTACTTCCAGTGTTTTTCCTTTCATTTCCTCAGTTTGTAACACCCAAAGCAGGCAGCTCACCAGATCATCGCGCCAGATCGGCTGGAAATGTGTCTCCCCGTGATCGGGAAGAATCACAAATGGACGAAATATCGACAGGATTGTTTTAATTCCCTCGGTAAAATGGTCCCCCGCACCATACACAAGTCCGCTGCGCAAAATGGTATGCGGTACCGGTGAAGTGCGAATGATATTCTCGCATATTCCCTTTGTCTTCAATGCCGGGTAAGCGGATGCCCTGTCCGCACCTAAGTGGCTGATAAAGACCAAATGCTCTACACCGGTTTCTTCTGCTGCTTTCGTCACCACCTGGGTGGTTTGTATGTCTGTCTTTAGCAGATCAGACTGGCTGCCTTGAAATTCACCGGTCACCAGGTGGAATACGCAGTCCACACCTTTCATGGCAGCTCGAACGCCGCGCTCATCCAGCAAGCTTGAGACAACCGCATCGATGGGGACGCCTTTGGGCAACCTTGGCGAAGCCTGAGCTGGACGGATTAATGTGCGAACGGGATATCCATGAGAAATTAGTTGCCGGATCAATGATTGACCGATAAACCCGGTGCCGCCGGTAATGAGAATCATACGGTTGATTATAGCAGAAGCCTGTTTTAAAACCTCTGGCAAATATATTGCACCAAGTACAGTAAGTATTCCACAGAAAAATGAGGGCAAAGTCCATGCAAACACTGCCTGTACCAATGAATAATTCCCGTGTGGGTTTCCACTATTATCCTGATGCAAACCATTATCGCGAAGCCGACCTAAATCACTGGCTGCCGATTCTAAAATCGCTTAACGCATCCTGGCTGGTATTGCTGGCCCCGGTTGACCGTGCCATTCCTGAGGATTTCATCAAGTTATTGGTTTCCAATGGCATCGAACCAATTCTCCAATTCCAGTTGAATCCTGCCAACCCACCGTTGGCATCAGATTTGGATGTGCTTTTCACTGCTTACAAATCATGGGGGGCGCATTATCTTGTCCTTTTCGACCGTCCCAACATGAAAAAGACCTGGTCGTCAGCCGCATGGACTCAACAGGATCTTGTGGAACGCTTTCTGGACCGCTTCGTACCAATCGCCACGCAGGTGATTTCAAAGGGGTTGGTGCCCGTATTTCCTCCCCTTGAACCGGGAGGTGATTATTGGGATACTACATTCCTCAAATCCGCCCTTGATTCTTTAATTCGCCGGGGTCAACAACAAATGCTGGATACACTGGTACTCTCCGCGTACGCCCATTTGACTGAAAAAGGGTTGAATTGGGGCGCAGGTGGACCTGAGCGCTGGATCGGTGCAAAACCGTATCACACTTCACCGGATAACGAAGATCAACGCGGTTTTCACATTTTTGACTGGTACGAAGCAATTGCACGCACTACCCTGCACAAAGATGTTCCTATCTTGCTGCTGGGTGTCGCACCACAGGCGAAATCAGAGCACTCAAAAGACGTATCTCGGGTTTTGGATGCCACCTGGCAGGCGCAGAACTATCTGGCAATTTACCAGCTGCTGAATAAAGAGAAGGTCACCGAGCCGGGTTCGGTGGAAAAAACACTCGGCCCCATGCCTGACCCGATTATCGGTTGCAATTTTTACACACTTTGCACGGAACCGAATTCGAAAGAAAACAGCTTTGCCTGGTATAAAAATGAAACCGAACCGGCATCCTACGTGGTTGCAATCAAATCCTGGTTAGAAAAAAGAAAGATCACAACCAAAACGATCTTGCAAGAACAGGATGCTGCAACGCACCCCATTGCCCATTATTTACTTTTGCCCAGCTATGAATGGGGAATATCCGACTGGCACCTCGAAGCAGCCAAACCCTTTATCAAAAAGCATGCGCCTACCATCGGTTTCTCACTTGCTGAGGCGGCTTTGGCAGCCAGAGTAACTGTGGTCGGCGGTCCACAGACCTTTACCGATGATGATCTCGCCGATCTCGAAAAGAAAGGCTGTGTAGTAGAACGAATCAGCGGCGATGGCACCAGTATTGCATCATTACTCGCAGAGAGGTGAGATATGAACATGACCCAGCCAGTATTACAACACACACCAATTACCGCCCGCATGCCGATTCTGAAGGTTGTTGGCATGGGGGGCGGTGGGTGCAATGCAATCAACCGTATGGTTGAGTTGGGTATTCCGGGCGTGGAATTCATTGGTGCCAATACCGATCATCAGGCATTGGAAGCCTGCCTCGCGCCAACCCGCATTCAACTGGGGCCCAAAGCAACACGTGGGTTGGGGTCTGGTGGCACTCCAACCATTGGCGAAGCTGCTGCTGAAGAAAGCGCCCGGGAAATTGCCCGCGCCTTGGAAGGTGCAGATATGGTTTTTCTCACCGCAGGTATGGGTGGCGGAACTGGAACCGGATCCATTCCTGTAGCTGCCAAGATAGCTCGTGCGTTGGGTGCAGTGACTGTTTCGATTGTTACCACTCCCTTCTCATTTGAAATGGGGAAAAGACAGAAAAATGCAAATGAAGGTCTCGCAAAACTTCGTCCGTTTTCCGATACATTGATCACCGTCCCCAATGATAAGCTCTTGTATGTCGCTCCCCGCGACCTGCCTATGGAAGTTGCCTTCCGTCTGGCGGATGATGTTCTCCGCCAGGGTATTCAGGGTATAGCCGAATTGATCACCACGCCCGGAACGATCAACATTGATTTTGCACATATTCGCAATGTCATGAAAATGGGTGGTGGTTCCCTCCTCTCCATGGGGCAGGCGGAAGGGTACGAAAAAGCCCGCAACGCTATTGATCAAGCGCTTCATCATCCCTTCCTGGAATCTGCCAATCTTGATTCTGCCGGGGCAATTATTGCCAACTTCACCGGAGGTGCCGATCTCACCTTTATGGAAGTGACCGAAGCGCTGAATCACCTTCAGGAAATGACCGGAAACCAGGCGGAAATCATTCCTGGCTTCATCACCGATGACCGCATGACAGATAGGGCACAGGTAATTTTGGTGGTAACCGGGTTGGGGGGTACTGCAATTGATAACGAATTGTTTGCCTCCCGCGCAGCAACACCTCAACAGCCGACGCCAGCTGCTGCAATTGAAAATGCAGAAGAACCCGCAGTTCGTGAAGCATATATGAAAATCGATTTCAGTAATCCAAATCAACCACAGGTGTCCATGGATACACAGCCTTCGTTGCCGAATAATTTGGACTTGCCTGCATTTCTGAGAAAGAGATCTCGCCCAAATTGGCAGGGAGTGTGATATGGATGCAAAACTTCTGAGCAGTATTTGTGAGCAGGTTTATCGGAAGTATCCAGAGGTTAGAGGTTCTCGCCCTAAATTGCAGCCGCTGTCAAAAGGAACCACAACACAGCATGTATTGCTCTTTTCTGGTAAATCATCCACCGAAAACGGAGGAAGCCTCTCTCATACAGTTAGAGTGGTAGTAAACGGTGAAGGGAAGATTGTAAAAATGAGTTCATCGAAATAGTGAGGGCAAAATGAGCATCTTGGGAAACATTAAAAAGATCGAAGCATCCTTTTGGGAAACCATCATCAATTTGATGACGAACTCATCCACCTTTCAGATGATGATCCGCAAAGCATTTGAATTGGTTAAGGATCATGAATTTCTTTGGCTTGCCGGTTTGATACTTGCCTGGACCGCAGCTGGTCTGACTGTGGGTTATTTTTTCGGCTTTAATGGAATTAGATAATCCGGTTGTTACTATAATAACCAAAAAGGGTTTGGCAATGGCCAGACCCTTTCTTATTTCCAGTTTCGCGTGATGCTTATTTTGCTGCCTGGAACATTTTTTCCACTACATCCCAGTTGACTACGTTCCAGAACGCTTTGATGTAATCCGCTCTGCGATTTTGATAGTTCAGATAATAAGCATGTTCCCACACATCTATGCCAAGGATTGGAGTATGCCCTTCCATAACGGGGCTGTCCTGATTGGCAGTTGAGTATACCTGGAGCTTCTTTTGGCCATCCACGACCAGCCATGCCCAGCCGGACCCAAAGCGTGTCATCCCAGACTGGGTAAATTTCTCTGCAAAAGGATCAAAACCGCCAAACACGGTATCGATTTCCTTGGCGACAGATCCAATAGGAGATTTGCTTCCTCCGGGAGTGAGCCACTCCCAAAATAGGCTGTGATTGTAATGACCACCCCCATTGTTCCTCACCGCGGTACGAATGCTCTCCGGAACTTTTTGCATTTCTTTTAGAATGTTCTCGATCTTTTTACCCTGCAATTCTGGAGCGCTTTCCAAAGCCTTATTCAGGTTGGCAACATAAGCCGCATGGTGTTTATCATGATGGATTTCCATAGTCCGAGCATCGATATTCGGTTCGAGTGCGTCAAATTTATATTTCAAAGCAACTAATTCAAATGACATAATGTCCTCCGTATTTATACTTTTTTTATCTTATTTATCATTATTATCAATGCGCAAAGCAAAAGATGCTACAAGTTGTATAACGTATAAATACACAACCAGCCCACAAAAACTTTGTGGGCTGGTTGGCAACTTTGCTATGTTTACGGGGCTACATTGATCGTTTTATAAACGGTATTGTTATCCTCATCTTCTTCAGGTACTGTATTTCCAACATCAGCAACAACCCGTGTTTTTATGTTTGCATAGGGGCTAGGGAATGTATAAAGGCATGTGACAGTTTGACCGCCATGTGCATTGTTATTCATATTCCACGTACAACCAGCTGGAGCAGAATCGCTTTGGAAGAACTGAATGACATAGGGACCGGTTTTCTTATTTCCACTGTTATAAACGGATACGGAAATCTGGCATGGAACATCCGCTTTTGGTGAAGAACAAATTTTGAATTCGGTTATTTCTATTTCCGCGATTGGCTCTGGTTCCGCGGTGGGTTCAGGCACTCTGATTTTCACCCAAAAAGGCTCTTTTGCTGAAGTATTGATGCCGAAATTTGTCCCTTCCCCATCGCGTAGTAGATAATATCCTTGGTATGTTCCGCTCTCGTCTGGCGCAACGAGATCCACACTGACATCAACAGTCATACCAGGAGCAATCGCAGAATTGGTCAACTGAACGGTATCGGGTGCACCCATCCTGTCTCCATGAGAAAATACCAACCTGTAACTGGATGTCCAGGTACAGGTTCCAACATTTTCCAATCGCCATGTTTTTGTGAAACCAGCCCCGGGAGCAATTTTCTTATCATCGGGTATGGTAACGTCATCGATAAATCTGGCTGCATTGCAAGGCTTGGCTGTTGCTGTGATCGATGGTATGACGGTTTTCGTGGGGGCAGCTTCTAGTGTCTGTGTGGGTGCTTCAGTCGCGGATGGAACCGGTTCGGCAGTGGAAGGCGCATTGCCCGCCAAAGCTGTCGCTGTTAATTCCAGACCAATAGCTTGGATGGTAGCCGCCAGGTCCGGGTCGGCCGGTGTCGGCGTTCTTTCACCGTCGTAGCCAGGAAAGTTACAAGCCAAACCCAGGCATAACAACACAACGATGATTGGGAGAATTCGGTAATTTTTCATGGTTTCCTCCTAATAAGCAATCAGGGGTGGATTGGTGTATAAACTGGTGACTTTGTTCACCTGATTGCAGCAACCGAACTATGATATACATTATAGGGAAAATACTTCCTTTAAACTACCCATCAAACAGGAAAGCGCATGCTCTATTTATTCTTGGTTTCGCTAATCTGGGCCTTCTCCTTTGGTTTGATCAAAACCAACCTCTCTTCGATTCATCCGGTTATGATTTCGGCAATTCGATTATCCATTGCTTTGCTGGTCTTTTTACCCTTCTTTCGATTATCCAAAGTTCCTTCAAAATTAAGACCAAAACTGGCACTTTTGGGCGCTGTGCAATATGGATTGATGTACATTTTCTACAATATCTCTTTTCAGTATTTGCAAGCGTATGAGGTCGCGCTTTTTACCATATTCACTCCCATTTATGTAACCATGGTCAATGATCTTGATCAACGCAAGATCAACCCATTCCGCTGGATAACATCAATTCTTGCGATCATCGGCACGGCAATAATCGTCCAAATTGGGTTTAACCGCCCCGGATTATTGCTTGGTTTTGTTCTCTTGCAATTATCCAATCTCAGTTTTGCTGTTGGTCAGGTTTTTTACCGCAAGTGGATGAAGGAATATCCGCAGGTGAAGGATCAGCATGTGTTTGCCATTCTCTACTTTGGGGGAGCAGCGCTTACCCTACTTCTCTCTGTATTGTTGGTTCCCCTCAATCAGATTAGCATCTCACCAATTCAGATCTGGACTCTCGTCTACCTCGGTGCCATAGCCTCAGGGTTTAGTTTCTTCCTTTGGAATTACGGTGCCAGGCGAACAAGTGTTGGCGCGTTAGCCATTTTCAACGACCTGAAAATTCCACTGAGCATTATTGTCTCCATCCTGGTTTTTGGCGAGCAAACCAGCCTGTTGAATCTCTTGATCGGTGGTGCAGTCATTATCGGTTCATTGATATTGAATGAATTTTTGGAAAAAAAACAAAACAGGCTTGCTACCGATTCCCACAAAATGTCATCTTCCGAATAAGAGCAATCTGACAATTTATCGGTTTTTTATCGCTATTTCCTACACATTCCATATAATTAAACTCAGGATACATGTGCAATTGTACCCTGGGCTTTTATGAGATCTTATCAACGTTTTTTGGTGTATTTACTTATCTTGTGCACATGCCT
Organism: Anaerolineaceae bacterium; assembly: GCA_036746315.1. GTDB lineage: Bacteria > Chloroflexota > Anaerolineae > Anaerolineales > Anaerolineaceae > DAIOEK01. The sequence continues at coordinate 16,095 of DAIOEK010000027.1, forward strand.
GATACTGCTTTTCTTTTCAGGATTGAAACATGTGTCATCTGACGCCGTCAAGCAGGAAAGCTCGCCTGTCACCTGCACCGAAAATAATGGCATCCTCACTCAAACCTGGCAAAACACCTTTCCCAATGCTTCTTTTACTTTTCTGGGCGATATCACTGACCTGAACTACTATTTTGGTTCGGATAATGATGGAGTACCAGCCACTCCAATTCCCGATTTCACCTTGGATCCAGGGTTGACTTCCTCCGGCACAAACAAATACTTCCTTCGGGTTGCCCGATCCAGTGATCCCGGCACTGTCTGGACTTGTTTTGAAGATTGGTACGATTCTGAAGCGCCCGATATTGCCAGCGCCTACGCCACAGTCTCCGGAATTTCCAGCGACGTATGGCAGAATACTGTCTTTACCCCCGACTTCTCGATCATCTTTTCCGATCATGGTTCCGGGATCACCGAATATTATCTATATTTTGGCACAGACCCGGAGGGAACATCCGGCGATCCGATTGCTGGAGTGCCCGGTAGTTTTTCTCCCGGCACACAGGTTGACGATGTATATTACCTACGCGCAAGCGGCGTGGATTCCTTGGGCTATGCCTCTTCCTGGGGAACGCTTTTCATCTTTAAGCTGGATACACTCTCTCCCGCTGACCCAGTCTACCCGGCAGCCACCATCCCTGAGATGGATGAAGCCGGATACCATAACGACCCTTCACCTCATTTCGACTGGCTGGATGCTGACGGTGCCACGCATTATCAGATTTATTGGGGATCGGATCCGCTCGGAGTAGATATCACTGAAACGGTTGATGTTTCCGAATATGTCCCATCGACGCCCCTCGCATCTTCCGGCACATATTACCTTCGCGTCCGGTCGGTGGATGAAGCCGGCAATCTTGGCAGTCAATTTGTGACCCTTTTCACCTATCGTTTCGATGCCGAAGGGCCGGACGGTGTTACCGGTGTGACGGAAACAAATGGCTTGCCCGGTGGAGTATGCCAGTCAGACACGAGGAACGCCTCATTTACGTGGCTTGCGCCCGACCCGCCCGGCGGCGCTCCGATTGCTGCCTATGACTATTATTGGGGTGAAGAACCTGACGGAATGGAGGTTACTGGCTCAACAGTCGAACCAGCCCTCTCCCTTTCAGTACCGCATGGCGGAAAGTATTATCTCCGCCTGTCTGTGCGTGATAGTGCGGGCAACACTTCTTCATGGAATACTGTCTTCGCTTTCTGCCATGGAGACAAGGTCGCAACCTTCACTCCCACGGATGAAGGATCCATGGGGACCTCTGTGCCAGAGCCCCTTTCGGTTTTCCTCACTGTCACGGAAAATTCCTACTCGGAAGATTATTATCTTCGCCTGGTCTATCCTTCCGGAATTTCAGTCCCCGAATACAATCCAGCGCCGCCCTTAAACCACGGATCGTTCCGCATTTATGCAGACAAGGTCTCCGATTTATCCACCATCACCAGCCTAGACCAGGGGATCACCATTACATTTCATTACCCTGAAGAAAGTGTGTTGGCGTTGCTGGAGGACACTTTGGCAATTTATAAATATGTAGATGGTGAATGGCAGGTGATAAAAAATTCAGTCGTGGATATTGAAAACAACACCGTAACAGCCGGCGTTAACTCTTTTGGAGATTTCATCGTCATGGGCACTCCGGTACCGGAACATGAACGCCTGCAGGTAAAATTCTGTCAGGTTCAATTCCCAAAGGTACGTTTGTCTGGCACCAAACAAACGGTCGATAGCATCGTCTGCCCCTGGACAATCCTGGATGCTCGTTACAACGATGCCGGTTGGCACGTCACGATAGAAGCCACTGATTTTGAAAATCCCGATGGACAGATCATCCCTAGATCCTTTTTCGCTGTTCAAGTCCCCCAGGATACAATTACGCGGGAAGCAGGCACAGAAACGCCAAACAGCCTGGTAAAAGAACATACCCCCTTTGTTGAAGGTGGATTGAACATTATCAGCATGTCGGAGGGCGCCAGCGGCGGTAGATTTATCATCAGGCCTCGCTTTCAGCTCGAAATTCCGGCCGAAACCTACGAAGGTGCCTATCAAAGCACCCTCACCATCACAATCATCTCAGGACCAAGCTAAATGAAAAAACATTTTCAAATTTATACACTTTTATTAATTTTCTTTCTTTCATTTCTTAATCCGGCAATAGTTTCGGCACAAACAATTTCGTTTGGGATCAAGCCAGAAAATCCATTCATTGGATATTTTGAATTTACAATGCAGCCAGGAGAGACAAAAGAAGACGCAATAATAATTCTTAATAATAGTGAGAAAAAGCAAAACATTCGAGTGGAACCGGTAGATGGTTTTACCGCCAATGGAGGCGGAATAACCTACGAATTTGGTCGAAACAAAATATCCAGTCAATGGATTACTGTGGATGGTGACGGAACATATGAATTAGCGGGCACACATATTCAAAGGCTGCCATTCAGCATAACAGTACCTCAAGGTACCCCTCCGGGCGAATATGTTTTGGGATTTCTGAGTAGGGCAGATGAATCAAAACCAACACAAGTTGCAACAGAAAATTCGGCGGGTAGTGGGTTTGGCGTGAAAGTGGTTGCTCAGGTGGGGCTTGCGATCATTATCACAGTACCTGGAAAATCAACCTGTGATTTTATTGTCACCGATTTAATTGATTCGATCCAATCGGCGCAATGGAATTTAAGATACACACTAACAAACAACGCGAACGTCCACTTTAATGGAAAAGGCGAAATACTTATAAAAAATAAATCCACAAACACTGAATTGCTACGTCAAAAAGTCAATTTTGGTTATGTAGTTCCAGCAACTTCTTTTGAGTACGACTTACATATGGATTTACCCACAAATGGGGTATATGAAGTATCCCTAAACGTAAATGACACTGACCACCCGGCGTGTGTTCTATCTCATAAAAAGGATATTCAGGTAGGGGAAGAAATTGTTGAAGTATATCAAGCACAATCTACCAGAATGGCTCTGGCAATTCATACCCCAACGCCAACGCCTGTTCCGACAAACCAGGCGCAGGAAGTGATCAACCAGGCAAATACGCCGGGTACACCCACATGGATTATCTGGGTGAGTATTACTGTCTTTTTGTTTGGGGCTGGTTTGGTTATATATGCTTTATCTATATTAAGAAGACATAAATAATGGGTTAATTCCCTCTCTTCCTCCTATACAGTACTTGGATTTGGTCGATAAGGTAAAAGCATAGAAACCGCATTCCCTTGGGTTTCGTGATTGGAGGATCAGATGAAAAAATTTGCAGTAGGTCTAATTGTGGTTGCTTTACTGTTTGCTCTGGTTCCAGCAGTTTTTGCTGATGATCAGACCCCAGAAGGTGAGGTTACCGTTCAGGGGGGGACGCTGAACAATACGCCGCAGGATTTTGATTTCACGGTCCAATTGAATGGCAGTGACCAAAGTGATACATATACTGACTTTCCTACCGATTGGCAGGTGATCGATGCGCGCGGAAATGGCGCCGGTTGGCACATGGACATTTCTGCTTCGGAATTTGTCTGCGATTCAGTCACCACCCCCACATGTGACGGTCACAATATTCCTCTTGTATTAACTGATAAGCATAATGGATTGGGCTTGTTCAGATTTCAATTAGTTGATGCAGACATCTACTGGGTGGATGGTAGCTACGGAAGTTGCACAGCCGGCGATCCAGCCGATTGTGATGATGCGTTGGATATGGATGTCGATCTGGATGTAACAGAAGATGTATATTATGGCGACCTGATGCCAACTGCAACGGGTTTTACATCGATCACCGCCCTAACAGATACCCCAACCAAGTTTATGACAACGGAAGTAGGGGAAGGAATGGGTACATATCGATTTGACCCCGACTTTGACATCTTCATTCCTGCTGAAACTTACGCTGGCATATATACATCGACCCTGACCGTATCTGCAATTACCGCCCCATAATAATTAATAGGTTTTATACCCGAGACAGGAGTATCCACTCCTGTCTCTTCAACATTAACTAAGCGCTTTCTTTTCAGTAATCCTGTGCTACAATCCAATCAATATACACAACAGGAGAATGTTGTTATGCGCTCTTCTCGTACACGCAAAATCGTTATCACCGGGATTCTCGGTGCAATCGCCATCATTTTGGGTATTACCCGCCTCGGTTTTATTCCCTGGTTGAGTGGAGCATCTCTCACGATCATGCATGTGCCGGTCATCATCGGTGCCATTTTGGAAGGTCCCATCGTGGGCGTGGGGATTGGACTGATCTTCGGCGTTTTCAGCATGATCCAGGCCGTGGTTGCTCCCACCGGACCTTCGGATGTCATGTTCACCAACCCGCTCATTGCCGTGCTTCCCCGCCTGCTGATCGGACCGGTCAGCTGGCTGGTCTATCGTGCATTAAATAAATTTCCTATTGTTGCCCTGATAGTATCCGGAATAGCCGGCAGCCTGACGAACACCATTCTGGTATTGGGAATGATAGGCATCTTCGGTTTTGCGCCCTGGCCATTGATCGGCTCCATCGCTGTGGCAAACGGTATCCCCGAGGCTATCGCTGCTGCCATTCTGGTTTTGATTATCGTCGCCGCTTGGCGCAGCATCAGCCTCAATAAAAACAAGGGCTCGAAACTCTAGAGTTTTATTCCCCCAAACTACCCAAAGCCGCTGAATTACACAGCGGCTTTATTATTTGATGTAGAGCAGAATGACGGTGGCAATAATAATTGAGCAGGTCAGATAAAGCCCATCCCGCCAGGTAAACGTGGAATGGATATAACTCGTTCGGTTGGGAATAACGCCAAAACCTCGTGCATCCATAGCCATGGCTAGAGACTCAGCTTTATGCAGACTCTGCACGAATAATGGCACAATTAAGGGGGTAACCTGCTTCACCCGCGCCAGGATACCTCCAGAGCCTGACCCCCAAACCGCTCCCCGCGAGGCTTGTGCTTTTGCAATCCGCTCTGCCGAAATGGTCAAAATGGGGATAAAGCGGATGGATATTTCAACAGCAATGATGAACTCCAACACGGGCACTTTCACCCATTTCAATGGGGAAAAAATTCTTTCCATGCCATGAATGAACCGCGATGTGGATAGCGTGCTGCTTACCAGACTGATCAACAGCATCATGGCAGTAAAGCGCAAAACTAACACAACCGCTACTTGGATGTCCACCTGCGTAATATTAATGGATCGCCAGTGGAAATAGACTTTACCACTGTCCACCGCGGTATTGAAGAAAATATTGATCACAGCAATGATTAAGATAAAAGGCAACGCCGATAGAAAACCTCGCAGAAACACACGTATGGGTACCTGGGAGATAATCATCCCAAAGACGATAACCACGAAAATTGCTAGTAACGGCATAATGCCGGAAGAGATCAGAATACAAGCCAGAAAAACAAAAAAAGAGATGAGAAAAGTACGGGGCTCGATGCGCTGCAGCCAGGTATTGCGGGGAGTAAATTCGGCAAAGGGCATGGAGCGCAGGAATTCAAATTCACTCATACGCCTCTTCTCCCTCTGTATGGATGGTTGCATTGGCGATTTTTTGCTGGTAAAGCTGAAATAGCTTCAAGCGGGATGGCGGAACCAGTTGCATTCCGTCTAACCTTGCCTGATTCGACAGCACATCATCCGTGTTTCCGGTCTCGATGCTTCTCCCTCTATCCAGAACGGTCACTTCACTGCATAACGTGTAGATATCCTGCATATTGTGGGAAGAGACCACCATGGTGGTGCCCTGTTCCTGCATTTGTTTGAACACCTGGATAATCTGACCGTGTGCAACCGGGTCCAAGCCCGCTGTCGGTTCGTCCAACAATAGAACATGTGGTTTCAGTGCAAAAATGGATGCCAGCGCTGCTTTCCGCTTTTCTCCACCGGAGAGCGTATTGACCTTCCTGTCTTTAAAAGCGGAAAAATCCAGTCCCACTCTCTCCATTGCCCATTTAACCCGCTCGGCGAGAGGTTCTTTTATCTCCACTGTACGGGGACCATAGGCAATCTCATCACCCACATACTCTTCGAAGAACTGCACTTCCGGGTTTTGCATTACCAGACCAACATATTGCACAAGCTCCTGCCTGGATAATTTCCGATCAGCAAGATCATATGTGCCTACGACAACTGACCCTTCCTGGGGACGGAGCAATCCGTTCAAATGTTGCAACAGGGTGCTCTTCCCTGATCCGGTCACCCCGATCAATCCATGACTGTTTCCTGCTGAAATATTAAGATTAACATCCAGCAAAGCGCGGCTTTGATAAGGTGTGCCTTCCAGATAAACATGCCGCAACTGCTGTACAGCAATCTCTGTTTCGTCCGACTTTCTACTCTTCCGGTCTGGCAATGGCGGCAAAATATTTTGCGATACAAACCATTCCGCAGCTTCATCAAGCGATTGGGTTTCCCGCGGAAAATTAGGTAACGCATTCTTTAACTCCCTGAGCAGCTTTCTGTCGGCTGGATATGTCAGATTCCACGCTTCCAGTTCATACTCACCCGAAAACAAATCTCTCGGATTACCGTCGAAGACAACGCTGCCCTTTTGTAATACCACCACCCGCCCGGCTTCCAACGCTTCATCCATCGAATGGGTGATGTGCAGGATCGTCTTTCCCTGCTCATTTAATTGCCGCATTTGTTGCAGCACAACCCTCCGACCCATGGGGTCTAGCATGGAAGTCGCTTCGTCGAAGATGATACATTCCGGCTGGATCGCCAGCACACCTGCCAGAGCCAATCGTTGTGTTTGCCCGCCGGATAGAAGGTACGAAGGACGCAGGCGCACTTCCCAAAGGTCCATTTTAGTAAGGATTTCCTGCACGCGCGCATGCATCTTCTCGTATTCCCAGCCGAAGTTTTCAAGCCCGAAAGCCACATCCTCCTCGATGGTGGAGGAAAATATCTGCTCCTCAGGTGATTGAAAGACCATCCCAATTTTTCTTCTTACTGCCGCCAGATTTTCCGGTTGCCGGGTATCCAGTCCTGAAATAAAAACACTGCCCTCATCAGGCAATAGTAGGGCATTAATCATTTTCGCCAGAGTGGATTTCCCTGAACCATTTGCCCCCAATATGGCGATATACTCGCCCATCTCAATAGTAAGTCGGATTTGATCCAGTGTTTTTCGTTCTTCGTGGATCAAATCCGGGTAATTAAAGGTGATGCCAGCGATTTCGATGAAGTTCGACATGGTATCCTGTAGCTACGCATATTCTATCATAGGCATGAGGTAGGGTCATGTCAGGAATATTGGGTTATTTTCATCAGGATTCTTTATACAATAATTCGAAATCTGACCGAATTTATCTATAATTTCCTTGTACACTTCTTATACGTTGAGGTTTAAATGGCTTTTTATCTTGCATTCAAAGAGGTCTGGCGTAATCGTGGCAGGTTCTTCCTTTTTAGCCTGGTGATCGCTTTGATAACGACCTTGGTTTTATTCATCGCTGGGCTAGCCCAGGGTCTTTCCAACGCCAATAAGGAATATCTGTCCAAGCTGAACGCAGAATTGATTGTATTTCAGGATAAAGTCCAGCTATCTTCCGCTGCCAGTCAGATCGGTAAATCTATTTTCAATAACGTCCGGCGCGTGCAGGGGGTAAAGGATATGGGTTCTATTGGGCTGAGTTCTGCCAGTGTGCTGAATCCCCGCACAGGCGAAGATATCGATATCTCGCTGATCGGTGTGGAACCACAGCGCCCTGGAATGCCCGCCGTACTGATTGGGTCGGTATTTCGTCTGGATAATGAGAATACAGTTGTAGTCGATCAAAACCTTGCCGATGAAACTGGATTGAATGTGGGCGACCGCATTGAAATCAGATCGCTCCAGGGCAAGGATTACGAATATTATCCGGTTGAAATTATCGGTATCACGGATGGACAGGAATATTTGTATCGCCCGTCCATATTTGTACCCTACCTGACATGGGATAAGATTCGTCCACAGCCAGCAACGATCAATAAGTCAGAATTCACCACGAATATTATTGCCATAAAAGTTGCTGAAGACTATACCCCCGCATGGGTCGCCGCCCGCATCGAAACTCAGGTTCCCGACCTTGAAGTGGTTGACAAGAAATCCGCAATCCTCGCCATCCCGGGTTATCTGGTACAACAGCAAACCCTGAATACCCAACAGGGCTTTACCTTGTTAATTGGTGTACTGGTAATTGGCGGTTTCTTCCAGATTCAAATGCTCCAAAAAATCCCTTTGATGGGTGTTCTAAAAGCCATTGGAACGCCTAACAAAACGGTGGCACTTGCCGTCGTCTCGCAGATCGTTCTGGTAAGTACTTTTGGCGTATTGTTGGGAGGGTTGTTTACACTGCTTCTTTCACTGGGCATACCGGCATCGGTACCAATCATATTCTCTGGGAATTCAGTTGCGCTAGCCATGCTTGCCTTGCTGGCCATCGGCCCGCTGGGTGGCTTAGTCTCGGTTCGCCTTGCCGTATCTGTGGAACCGTTGACTGCACTGGGTTTAACATCATAGGTGATGCATGAATACAGTATTAAAGGCGGAACAGCTAACCAAAGTCTATAAAAGCGGTCCAATTCAGGTCACGGCTGTGGATGCAGTGGATCTTTCAGTCAATCAGGGCGAGTTTGTCGCCTTGGTTGGTCCTTCTGGTTCAGGTAAAACGACTATGCTCGCTATGCTGGCTGCGTTGCTCAACCCATCGCAGGGGAATGTCAGCATTGACGGAGTCAGCCTTTCCACCCTGAAAGATCATCAAAAAGTGCAATTTCGGCGTGAACGGATTGGATTTACCTTCCAGGCAAATAATTTGTTACCCTATCTGACTGCTCGGGAAAATGTGGAAATGATGCTTCGCTTGAATGGAAAGCTGACCCCCCAGGGTAAAACCCATGCCGAAGAGTTATTGGACCGCCTCGGGTTGGCGGACCGAAGTTCGAATCTTCCTTCACAACTTTCAGGTGGACAAAAACAGCGGGTAGCCATCGCCCGATCTCTGGTGCACAATCCCAGTCTGGTTCTTGCCGATGAGCCGACCGCCAGCCTGGATACCGAACGAGCGTATCAGGTAGTGAAGATCTTTTCCGATCTGATCCATGAACAAAATAAAGCCGGCATTATCGTCACCCACGACCTGCGAATGTGCATTTATGTAGATAAAGTCATCCAAATGATGGATGGAAAAGTGGAGCGGGTTTTATCCTCCCGCCGTGAAATAGATGACTTCATGGCATGTGCGTAGTGATCAAAACCACTTCGGTTGCACGCGACAACGGTAAGGAAAAGCTCTGCAAAAGTTTTCTATTTCAGCCATTTCCGTTCGCATACCTGTGCTATGATAAATAAATCGACAAAATACGATCGGTAGGATAACTGTTCTGAAAACCATAAATTATCAAAATGATGTCAGCCCATGATATAGCACAAATTTTACTGGCTCTTATTTTCACAATCGGGATCATTTGTGTATTAACCAACAGACTCCGCATGGATACTATGGCGCTGGCACTTGCAACGATTCTGGGGCTACTTCAACTGGCAGGGCTGCCAATGCTCGGACCTGCGAATTCGCCGGCAAGTGCAGTCAATGCACTTGCCGGATTCAGTCAGCCTGTGATCATTACCATCATATCCCTGTATGCAGTTACGCTCACCCTGGAAAAGGCTGGGATCAACTATTGGATAGCAAATCGAATTCTACGTTTGGGTGGCCAAAAAACTTCAATTTACATTTTGATCTTCGCAGCAAGCGCAGCATCGCTCTCCCTAATTATGAACAATTTCGCTGCGGGCGCGCTGCTCTTACCCAGTGCACTCGAGGTGTCCTACCGCACCCAAATCACCCCTAGCAAATTACTCATTCCGGTGGCGTATGGCAGCTTGTTGGGGGGCAGCGCAACATATTTTACAACTGCGAATATGGTCATTAGTGATCTTCTGCCCAAAATGCACCCGGCGCAGTTGCCAACCGGATTTCTCGATTACTTTTTCTCCGGGATAATAATTGTCATTTTAGGTTTGGTTTTCTTTTACTTTTTGGGTGACAGGCTATTACCTGAACACCAGCCCAGCAACCAGCATTATTTTTATCAACTGACCGACAGCGAATTGGAAGATTTCTTTCAAATCAGCGAAAGAGTATGGGAAGCCAAAATTCAGTCTGGCGGAGAATTCGCTAACATCACTCTTTCACAGTCCGGCATCGGAGAAAACTGGGGGATATCGGTCGCCGCCATAATAAACGAGGATGGATACTCCGTTCCTTACCCTACTACAACCCTGAAAGCAGATATGCGTTTGCTGTTGATTGGCAGAGAAGAAAAAATAAGCGAATTGCGTACACATGGCTTGTTGATTGGTGCGCACAAGGAAAAGACCTACCTCAGTTCTAAAGGCATCAGCATCATCGAATTAATCTTGTCCCCACATTCCCGTTATGTTGGCAAAACCGTCACGGATATTCGCTTTCGAGATCGCTATGGAGGTACGGTAATCGGAATCAGAAGAACAGATCGAAGCTATCGTACGGATGTTGGAAAGCTACCCCTGAATTCCGGCGATTCGCTCTTGATCATTGGCAGTAAAGATCAATTGGAAAATATAGAAAAATTCAACGACTTCATCATCATCAAGGCTCATCATGCTGACCAACCCATCAATAAAAAAGGTGCATTACTCTCGCTGGGTTTGCTTCTGCTGGTGATAGTTTTATCGCTGTTCAATCTTCCGGTTTACCTGTTGATGATGTCCGCCGCTATCTTATTGATCCTATCCAGACAAATCTCCGTGGATGATTTGTACCATTCCGTCCATTGGCAGGCAATTTTTATAATTGCAGGAATGTTTGTTGTCAGCACTGCAATTACCGAAACAGGGCTGGTGGATCGAATAACCTCCACCCTGAATGGACTTTCTCATCAGAACAATCTGGTAGTTTTTGCAGTTGTCTCATACTTGCTGAGTGGAGTGATCACGCAATTCGTGGGCGGGCAGGTGGCTGCATTTATTACCGGCCCCATCACCCTCGGTGCGGCTGTCAATGCGGGCATCAACCCTCACGCAATTGCGGTGGCTACTGCAATTGGTTGTTCCGCATCTTTCCTGCTTCCGCTGGCGCACCCGGTAAATATAATGATGATTGGACCGGGAAGTTATCGCATGAAAGACTTCTTCAAAATTGGTATCTGGTTGACCCTGGTTTGCTTGGGCGGTCTGATCCTATCCATGCTGATTTTCTGGAGATAGAAACCAAATATTTCTGTATATACCTTGGATTTTGACGCGACTGGTAAAACCCATTTGATAGGGGTATACTAGCTACATTAGGGAGGTATTTTTGTCTAAGAGATGATTTTACACATCATCAAAATCTCTTTTCACAATTTTCAGGAGGATACATATGAAGAAGAAGGTTTTGTTTTTGCTCAGTTTGATCATCATCCTTGCAATGGTTTTAACTGCGTGTGCGCCTAAAGCGCAACCTGTTCAAACCACCGGTCCGGTAACCATCTCAATCTGGCATGGTTATATTGAAACGGAAGAACAGTTATTTTCCAAAGCCGTAAATGATTTCATGGCAGCCAATCCCGACATTAAAGTAGAATTGCTCGCTGTCCCCTTCGATCAATTACAAAACAAGTTCCAGACTGAAGCTGCTGCGGGAACCGGTCCGACCATCACCATGGGACCGCAGGATCGTATGGCAGGCTATGCCGCTGCCGGATTGCTTGCTGAAATTCCATCAGACACAGCCTTCCTTTCATCACTCGTTCCTGCCTCTGTTGAAGGCGGGAAAGTCGGCGGAAAACTGGTTGGGATTCCGGTCAACAACAAAGTTGTTGCTCTCTTCTACAACAAGACCAAGGTCACGGAAGAGCCAAAAGATTTTGACAGCCTTTTAGCCATGGCAAAGGATAACGGCATGGCGGTCACAGCAGACTGGTTCCATAATTATATGTGGGGGCCAGCTTTCGGCGCAAAATTCTTCGATGATAGCTACAAGATGGTACTGGATAGTGCTGAAGGTGCCGAAGCATATGCCTACTTTGATACCGTTTGCAAATCCGAAGGTGTAACTTGCGACGGCAATGACGGCGATATGGATACACTGTTCCGCCAGGGTCAGGTTGCCTTCCGCATTCAAGGGCCGTGGTCTTCCGGTGACTATATCAAAGACTTGGGTGCGGACAATGTGGGTGTAATGGCTGTGCCCGCCATCCCCGGAAAAGCCTCCCCGCGTCCGTGGAACCAATCCGAAATGGGTTCGATTAACGTAAATGCCACACCCGAACAAATGGCCGCGGCGTTGAAATTCTTCGAGTATTTCACCAGTGCCGATGTCCAAAAGTCCTTCTTGAATGAAGCCAACTGGATTCCTGCCAACGCCTCTGTGGATACTTCATCCAACCCGGTGGTTGGCGGTTTCCTCAAGCAGGTGCCTTCTTCTGATCCTTTCCCGGTCGCTTCTGAACTGGGAGCAACATGGGATCCGATGGGCAACGCCATGACCCAGATTCTGGAGGGCGTAAAAACGCCAGCCGAAGCGCTTGCTGAAGCTGCGTCGCTGATCAACACAGCCAATAATAAATAGAATTGGCTTTTACAGGTGGGTGGATAACTCCACCCACCTGTATTTTTTGGCAAGAGAATAACCTGAGGAAATTTATTCCGCTGATACGCAGAACATTCTTCAGAAGGATGGGGCTATGGAATTAACTCCCACTGATCTTACAGCAAAGAATAGAAACTGGATACAGAATATGAAGCATCGCTATCCCAACATGGGATTGGCATACTTGTATATTCTGCCTGCTCTTTTGATAATGCTTTTTATTACCTTTTATCCGCTTCTGTATCAGGTGTGGATGTCTTTCACTGATTTTCAATTGAAAAATCTTCGCCTGATGGATCCAAATCTGGTGGGACTCACCAACTACATCAATGTCATATTTCGGGGTTTGCCGGTTACCAACTACGATTTTCCGCGTATCTTCGTTTTCAATCTTTTCTGGACTCTTATCAACGTATTCTTGCATGTCTTGATTGGCATTGCGGTTGCCTTAATTCTGAACCAGGAAAATATGCCCGGCAAGCGAATCTATCGCAGCCTTTTTGTTATTCCCTGGGCATTGCCCTCGCTGGTTGCAGGCATGATGTGGGCGAATATGTGGCATGATAAATTTGGTGCCATCAACCTGCTACTGCAGCAAATAGGCTTGAAAGGTGATATCCGTTGGCTCCTGGAACCAACACCCTTTATAAATTTGCCCCAAATTGGTCTGGTTCTTCCGTTGGCTTTTATCGCGGTTTTAATTGCAAACGTCTGGCTGGGATGGCCCTTTATGATGGTGATCGCCACCGGCGCTCTTCAAAGCATTCCGAAAGAGGTATATGAAGCTGCTGAGATGGATGGCATTTCTGGGATGAATAAAATTTGGTTGATTACCTTGCCGCTTATCCGTCCGGCTATGGTGCCTGCCGTCATGATTGGCATCATGATGACATTCAATCAATTCAATATTATTTATTTTGTCACCGGCGGCGGACCGGTTGGTTTAACGGAAATCCTGGTTACCCAGGGGTTCAAACTGGTAAATCCCCAGGGGTGGTATGGTGTTGCTTCAGCCTTCAACATCATCGTCTTCATCATACTGGCCATCATTACCCTCATCACCAACAAAATCACCAAAGCCACCGAACCTTATTACGCGTAGAGGAGAATGAATATGACTACAATTGAAACCTCCCGCGCAAAAATGGAATTGAAAACAAATATTGCTGTTTTCTGGGCATATCTGGTCTTCATCGTTTCTGTGGCGCTGATTATTCTTGGCATATATTCGCTGATCGCGGGCATCACGTCTTCCGATTACCTGCAAATCGCCCCCAGGATCGTCCTGGGTATATTCCTGATTGCTTTTGGCGCTCTGATATTCAAAAGATATTTTTTCTTGCTTCGAGCCATCCGTAATGCACATGACTACAGGCGCGCCCGTGAAACCATGCGCATTGATCTGTTGCAGATCATCCTTTTGCTCATTCTGGCAACCGTTTTATTCCCGGTGTTATGGATTGTCTCCATGTCATTGGACCCGCGCGATTTTTCGCGTCCCCAGGGCATTTCGATTATTCCTCCCGGTGCCACTCTGGATGCATTTATTACGGTCATAACAAAACCATCACCCAATCCTGTTACTTTTCCCGAACTGTTGCGGAATAGTCTGCTTGTGGCAGGTGGCACTGCCTTTGGCTCGGTGATTGTTGGCATTACCGCCGCATATGCTTTTTCAAGATTGGTGTTCCCAGGTAGAAGGATCGGAATGCTGGGTTTTGTGCTGGTGTTGATGATTCCCCCCGGTGGAACGCTCGCCCCGTTATTTGTGCTGCTCAATTCAGTTGGGCTGCGAAATTCGCTGCTCGGTCTCGCCATCGCTTTTACATCCACTGCGCTCCCCTTTGCAATTTGGAACATGAAGGGCTATATTGACTCGTTGCCCTATGATCTGGAAGAGGCAGCCCAAATCGATGGCTGCAATCGGGCACAGGGATTTATCAAGGTGATCCTGCCACTGGCAGTCCCGGGGATTGCAGTAACCGCACTATGGGGTTTTCTTACCGGTTGGTCGGAATTTATCCTGTCCTGGACGTTCCTGACCAATCCATCGACGTTCACCTTGCCTATGGTGTTACGCGGGATGGTTGGGCAATATGCTTCCGGCACACCCTGGTCTCAGTTTTCTGCAATGGCGATCCTGATTTCGATCCCGCCTATTATTATCTTTGCCTTCCTGCAGCGCTACCTGGTCAGCGGATTGGCTGTGGGCGGTGTCAAAGGTTAACGGCTTTGAAGAAAGCTCCCGTTCAATCTCCGGGAGCTTTCTTTTACTATTCGACCAAGGTTATCTTTCCCACATGCCTGAATTCGCCGGGCGTGTAACCGTTCCTTTTTGCCATGACAATGCTGAGCAATTGCATTGGCAGGATTTCGACCAATGGTAGAACTTCCTCATGTGTTACATGCGGGAGAAGAATGGTGGGTAATTCCTCGCTGTTCTGGGCGGCAATCCACAAAGCTTTACCGCCAAGTTTTTTAATCTCCAGTGCCAAATTATAGTTTAGCCCTGCGGTATGGCTTGCTCCTTCAAAAGCCAGAACCGTCAGATCGGGCGCTACCAGTTCCAGTGGACCGTGTCGGAAATCGGCTGCATTCATCCCTTCGAAAGTGCATTTGGCGGCTTCTTTGTTTACCAGCGAGCCATTCCACACCGCACCCATCGATGCACCTCTGCCGATGATGATCATTTTCATTGTATCCTGTAGCAGATGGTCCAACTGCGCAACCTCGTCCAGCCATTTTTTTAAATACGCCTCGATTGCATCAGCAGCCTCGAACATGTACTGTTGTAACTGTTGCCAATCTTTACCTCTCAGTTGCCAGGCAGCCAGAAGCAGATATGCAGCCATGTTGATGTAAGTCTTCGTACTCACCGTAGCTTCGTTACCGGCATGGATGGGTACAGCCAGATCGGCATGTTGCGCCAATGGACTGTCGACATAATTCGTCATGCTCAATTGGAACGCCGGGCGCCGATCAGTCAGCGCCTCGATAATTCGGATGATTTCAGCGCTCTGCCCTGATTGCGAGTTCATCCACAGCAGGGATTTGCCATCCACGGCAGATAAACCGTAATGAAGTAATTCTGCTGAGTTTAATAGCAATGTCGGAATGGGTAATCCGAGTAACTCCAAAAAGGCAGCATACGCTCCGTTGTAAGAGGAACCCATACCCGTAAGCACGATCCTGCTGAACTCGTTGGCAGCCATTCTTTTTCGCAGCAAGTCCATTTGCTGGGCGGGGTAATGTTGGAGTGCGATTCTGAGCGCATCTGGTTGCGCCAGGATATCTTGAATGTACTGTGGTTGCTGCATATAAACTATTCCTTTTCTGTGCTTTCAGGATACTCAAGCATGGCTGCCCTCGCAGCGCCTACCATACCTGCATTTTGTCCAAGTTCTGCCAATACCAGGGGAATCCTATCAATAGGATTCATCACACTGTGTTGTTTAATGACTTCGGTCAGGGTCGGCTTGAATGTAGCAAAAGACCGCATCACACCTCCGGTGAAAATAATGCATTCCGGCATATAGAAATTGATCAGGCTCACTAATCCTAGCCCGAGATATCGCGCCGATGTCTGCAAAACCTGCATCGCAAAAACGTCCCCGTTGTTAGCCGCCTCGATGATTGTCTGTGCAGTCAACTGGTCGGTGCGCTCAAGCGCAATCAATTTGGATTCGGGAAATAGGGAAATCTCTCTTCTGGCTGCTTCTACAATCGCATTCCCTGAAGCCAGCGCTTCCCAGCACCCATGTGCGCCGCAATAACATTCCGGTCCGTTGGGGTCGATCGGAATATGCCCGCCTTCAGGGTGTATTTGCTCGAATCCACGAAATATCTTGCCGTTTTCAATAAAAGCTGTCCCGATCCCCGTACCCACGGTGACAACGGCTACCTTGCTAAAACCTCGTCCGGCGCCAAGCCAGGTCTCGCCCAGGGCTGCCACATCTGCATCATTTTCGAGGAATGCAGGCACACCAATCCTCTCACAGATGGGGCGGATAATATCCACATCTTCCCACGTGGGTAAAGTATATGGATTATGGATAATGCCCTGGATATGATCCACCGGACCGGTTGCCCCGATGCCGATTGCCCGCGGTTGTATTTGCACCCGCGCTACTAAGTCGGTGATGATTCCGATTATCCTTGCAATTCCATGTTCAGCGCCCATGTGGGCATGGATTTTTTCATCCCTGCTGATCAGCGTCTCGCCATCAACAGAGATCAGCCCCACGCGCACATTCGTCCCGCCAAGGTCGATGCCAACAAAAACGGACTGTGTCATCCTTTAACAGCTCCGGCAGAAAGTCCGCTGACTATGTACCTTTGGAAGATCAGCGCAAGAATGACTGGGGGCAATGCAGCCAGTACCCCACCCGTCATCATCGCAGTAATATCCACAGCATATCGTCCGGTAAATTCAGCGATTGCAACCGGAACGGTTTTAGCGGCAGTTGTACTGGTAAAGATCAAGGCAAAGAAGAATTCATCCCAGGCAAGCAAAAAAATAAACAGGGCGGTTGAAACAATTCCCGGTGAAGCGAGCGGCAATATCACCTGGAAGAGCGTATTCAGCCTGGAAGAGCCGTCGATCAACGCTGCATCTTCCATCTCGATGGGAATGGTTTCAAAAAATGTCGTCAACATCCAGATGGCAAACGGTAAGGCAAAGCTGAGATAAGTAACGATCAAGACGATTGGCTTATCAAGCCATCCGAGCTTGGCGGCAACAATAAAAAGCGGAATCACCAGCGAAATTTCAGGGATCATTCGGATGCTTAATACACCCATAATAAAGGTGTTTTTATATCGTAATCGCAGCCTTGCCAGCGCATATGCCGCCAGTGAAGCAATGATCAGACAAATTGCTGTCGTTGTTAACGCCACCAGAAGTGAATTTCCCAGAGTAGTCTTGAACGTCCTTGCCACCTCGGAAACAGCGGTGCCCGGTACAAGAATATCCAGGTAATTCTTCAACGTGGGATGTACGGGGAAGAACCTCGGCGGCATTGCCAGCAACTCCGCGCGTGTCGAAATGGATGAAGTCACCAGCCACGCGATGGGAGCATAAATAAACAACAATACCGGAACCATGAAAACCACCAGCCAGGTTTTTTTAAAAAATCGGCGAATTCGCTTCATTTCTGCACCTCCGGCCGGTATAGGATGCGGATGTAGATCAGAGCCAGGATCAATGTGATGGCGGATATCAGGAATGATAAGGCTGCGCCGGAACCCAAATGTCCATAGGTGAATGATTCCAGGTACGTAAGGTATGAGATGGTCACCGTGCCGAAAGCCGGTCCTCCCTGAGTAATCACATAAATGATGTCGAACACCCGGAAAGCTTCAACGGTCCTGACCACCAGCGCCACCAGGATGGCAGGGCGCAACAACGGCAGCCGGATATGTTGAAAGCGCTGCCAGACACTTGCGCCATCGATCATGGCGGCTTCTTCTATTTCATTTGGTATAGTCGCCATGGCAGCCTGTAGGATTAGCGCAATGAAAGGCACGCTGTGCCACACATCAGCAACGATCACCAAATTCATCGCCAGGAATGGCTTCGTCAACCACGCCTGGTATTTCCCGATGATTCCCAGGGAATAGAGCAGTGCATTGAGGGCGCCGTAATCTGCATTGTATATCCACCGCCAGATTGCGCCATTAACAATTGTGGGAACAGCCCATGGGATGATCAAACTCGCCCGCAGAAATTGCCACCCGAACGGTTTGGCATGAATCAAAAGAGCAATAGCCAGTCCCAGAACCAATTCCAGACCGACGGAAACGGAAGTAAAGTAAAACGTACGCCAGATTGACGCCCAGAAATCCTTGCTGGTGATAAATGAAAAATAATTGCTGAAGCCGACAAAATTCTGAGGCGATGGATTGGAAAGGGGCGTATCCGTGAAACTCAATACCAGCGTGAACAGGATCGGCAGGAGGGAAATGATACCGATCACACCGATGGCGGGAAGCAGCATCCAAAATCCATCTCGCTCCTCTTGCTGGCGCAGAGTAAATAATCTTCGCATCGGGCAAATTCCTGATCTGGATTGGGCGGTCTCCCGCCCAATCCTCATCTGATAAATTTAATTCAATTGGTTATTTTGCCAGTTCAACCCATTTGGCTGCGGCATCATCCAGTGCTTGCTGCGGGGTCTTTGTCTTTGTCAGCGCTTCCTGCAGGGCTAATTGTAAAGCCTTCGAGCCTTCGGCGTAATAGGGTACTTTGGGGCGAACGTGTGAATAAGGGAATTGCTCTTTGAACATCGGAATGGTCACCGGATTGGATTCATTGAGAGCCATCAGCGCGTTGAGAGCTTCACCTTCGTACTCGGCACTTCTTACCGGAATTACGTGTGCGGAGTACTGCTTCTGGATATCTTCGCTGGTCAGAAATTCCACATACTTCCAGGCTGCTTCACGATTGGGGGATTTATCCACCACCGAGAAACCCATGGACCCATTGATGCTCGAGCTGGGTTCAGCATTGCCCTCGAATACAGGGATGAGGCTCATCTTTACCTGACCAACCACCTGAGACTCATCCGCATTGACAGCTGCAAGGTCATACATATACAGCCAGTTGATGGCAAAAGCTGCTTTACCCTGTGAGAAGGTATTGCGAACGTCCTCTTCCACGTATGAAATGGAGGCGGGGTTGACAATGCCTTTATCAATGGAATCGACCATCCATTGCAGGGTCGCTACACCGGCAGGTTCATTGAACGCAGGTTTTCCATTCTCATCAACAAACCGTCCGCCATGTCCGTACAGCAGAGCTACAAAGTCGCAAATGGATGTTTCTGCCTGTCCCCACGACCATACGATCGGATATTCCACAATCCCTTTTTCCTTCAATGTCATGGACTGTGCTTCGAGTTCTTCCCAGGTGGTCGGAGGTGCGGTGATGCCGGCATCTGCAAGCATTTTTTCATTGTAGAAGAAATACTTTTCATCCAGCATCCAGGGCATACCGTAGATCACGCCGTTTACTGTGGTGATATCCCAGGCAGCCGGGAATACCGCATCCTTGGTCTCCTGGCTTACTTTGCTCGTCACATCCCACAGGTAGCCATTCTTGGCAAACTCGGCATACCAGATGTCGTCCACCAGCACCACATCATACGCTGGCGGATTGGTTGCCATGGCTGTTGCAATCTTGTCGTGTAACGCATCATAGGAAACATAATCAATGGTTACGTTGATATCAGGGTTGTTCTCATTGAACTTGGCAACAATTTCATTCATCTCTTCCGGTGTTAACCCAGCTTGCTGCATTGCCAATACCTTGATGGATTTTATGGTGGGCTCAGCCTTGGCACCACACGCGGTCATGCCGAATACCATTGCAATCAGCACAACCAACATACTAATTCGGTACAACTTTGACATTGCTTCCTCCTTGATAAGTGTTTGGGTTTATGGAATGGACTGTCGTCCTATGTAAAATGTAAAGCGGCTTCCGCAGTATACAGAAACCACAAACTCCACTACATCATAAGTTTCGGAATAGGTCAGGCGATTTGCGATTAGCACTGGCTCACCAATGCGCATCCCCAGTGCCTGGGCAATCTCCTCGGTCGCGCTGGTTGCTTGAATCTCCGCATCTGCCCATACCGGATCCGTATGATACTTTTCACGTAAAACCTGAAAAAGGGATTTCGACAAATCGTATGTCAGCATGCCCGGGAACAGCGAGACTGGTAAATAAGCTGTTTCAAATGCCACCGGTTGGTCGTCCGCCAGTCGAACGCGCTGCAGAATGTATACAGCCTCTCCAGGGTTGATTTTCAATTGCCCGGCAACATAGTCTGTTGCCGTCACTTGCTCGAACCGTATGATTCGTGAGGTTGGTTTCAACCCCTTGGACAAAATATCTTCACTGAAACTGCGGAACCCTGACATTTCTTTGATGCGTGCATATGCGGCAAAAGTACCTTTTCCCTGTCGCCTGTAAGCCCAGCCTTGGTTGACCAGGTCGTCCAATGCTCTTTTGGCTGTGATCCGGCTGACCTGGTATTGCTGGGCAATTTCTGCTTCACTCGGCAATTGGTCCCCCGCCTTGAATTGGTTGTTTTGTATGGAATCTAATAGATCTTTTTCGATCTTAAAATAAAGTGGCAGTTGGGGTTGGGACATAAGACTTTGTTATATTGTTATGTTGTTATATCAAGTATCTTTACTATAGTGATTTCATTGCAGCTTGTCAATAGTTGTTTCGTAATCGCAGCCTTATTTAAGAATTGTTATCGAAATGCTGTTCGGTTGGCACCTTCATCGGTTTTACCCGTTGCTGCCTGTAAATCCGGTTTCATTGATACAATAGGTTATATTACTCTTCTGGATTCACTTATGACGCAGACTGCCACAGCCATTTCCCACCCCAACATCGCCTTTATCAAATATTGGGGCAACCGTGATGATG
>DAIOEK010000028.1:0-36354 GCA_036746315.1 Anaerolineaceae bacterium
GAGCACATCGAAGCAGATCAAAACCAGAATACTGAGGAAACCGGTAATGTAAACCAATTGCAGACGGGTGTTTCCACTCAGCAGGCTGAATAGCGGCAAAGATGCCTTTGCGGTTGCGGGCTGCTCTTCGCTTTTCACCTGCATCCCGCCGGACGACTGCGGCGGCAATTTGGGCAGGCGGACAAGCAGCGCCGCCGCAAGAAAGAAGGAAACCAAATCAAGGATGATTGCCTGGTGTGGATTCATCACCGCCAGAATGCCACCTGCCAGGATCGGGGCGCCAATTTTAACCAGGCTCGAGAGCTGCTGCAAAAAAGCATTGGCGCGGGTCAGCTCTTCGGGCGGGAGAATATCGGGCAGGATGGACGCGCGGGCGGGGGTCATCACCGAGACGGTTACCGCCTGCAATGCCAGCAGGGCATAGATGAGGATGAGATTCTCGGTAAAGATCAATCCGCTGACAATAGCGCCCGAAAGGATCAGGCTGCCCATCATCAGGTATTTGCGGTCGTAACGGTCACACAGCCAGCCCGAAACGAGGCTGGCGGGCAGGGTGGGCAGCAGACCCGCCAGAAAGATGCCGCTGCTCTGCGCCACGCCGCCATCGCCGCGGAAAACCAGCAGGGCAAAGATTGCCATCATGGTGATCCAATCTCCAATGGCGCTGATCGATTCAGCAATGCCGAGCGTAATAATGGTGCGGTTTTTCATGTTTCGCCTCTCTTATCGTAGTTAAATAACTACGATATAAGTATATATTATTTATTACGTTTTAGCAAGCGGCAATTCCGTGATCTTCCAGATATCCGCATAGAAGGCAGATAATGCTACAATTAATCCAACTTTGCGGAGGTGATTATGGCAGAAGCAGTCATTGTAGATGGCATTCGTACCCCCATCGGCAACCTGGGAGGCGGGCTGGCAGCTGTGCGACCCGACGACCTGGCAGCGCTCATATTGAAGACCCTGGCAGAGCGCAACCATTTGCCCACCGGACAGGTGGACGAAGTACTGTTGGGCTGTGCCAACCAGGCGGGTGAAGACAACCGCAATGTGGCGCGCATCAGTACTCTGCTGGCGGGCTATCCCACTTCGGTGCCTGCGTTCACCATCAACCGGCTGTGTGCCTCAGGACTGGCAGCCGTCAATCTGGCAGCACGCGCCATCCGCGCGGGCGACGGCGACCTGTACGTTGCAGGCGGGGTGGAAAGCATGTCGCGCGCCCCGTATGTATTCGGCAAAGCGGAACAAGCCTATCCCTTCGGCAACCTCACTGTGTTCGACACCACCCTGGGATGGCGTTTCCCAAACCCCAAGTTCGCCGAGATGTACGGCACCGAGCCGATGGGCGAGACCGCCGAGAACATAGCCGAACAGTTCAAGGTTAGCCGCCAAGAACAGGATGCCTTTGCCCTCACCAGCCACCAGCGGGCGGTTGCCGCCACTGAAAGCGGCAAGTTCGCCGAGGAGATCATCCCCGTGCCAGTGCCCGCCAAAAAGGGTGAAACGGTGTGGGTGGAACGCGACGAACGTCCGCGCAAAGACAGCAGCCTGGAATCGCTGGCAAAGCTCAGAGCCGCCTTCCGCAAAGAAGGAACCGTCACCGCAGGAAACGCATCCAGCCTGAACGATGGAGCGGCAGCCCTGCTGGTAATGAGCCGCGAAAAGGCGGAGGCATTAGGCTACAAGCCGCTGGCGCGCTTCGTCGCCTCGGCATCGGTGGGCGTGGAGCCGCGCACCATGGGGCTGGGTCCCATCCCTGCCACCCGCAAGGCGCTGGCAAAAGCCGGTCTGACCATCGAGCGGATCGCCCTGGCGGAGATCAACGAAGCATTCGCGGTACAGGCGCTTACCTGCATGCGCGAATTGGGATTATCACACGAGATCACCAACGTCAACGGCGGCGCGGTGGCGCTCGGGCATCCGTTGGGATGCTCGGGGGCGCGCATTCTGGTGACGCTGTTATATGAAATGAAGCGCCGGGCGGCAGCCATGCCGCGTCCGTTCTACGGTCTGGCAACCCTGTGCGTAGGCGTCGGACAGGGTGAGGCCACCATCGTGGAGTGGCTGGGCGAATAAGCGGTTTTGGGAGGGAGATAAATGAAAACGATGCGGTTTTTCCTGATTGTGCTTGTTCTTTCCGTCAGCAGCCTGGCGTGTAGAATCCCCGGTTTGGGCAATCACGAACCAACGACAGCACCGCCGGTGGAGGTGCCGGTCGTTCCGCAAGCCACAGAGGAGATGCCAGCGCCCACGGAAACTGCGGAACCAACCGCCGAACCGGTCAGCGACCTGACCTGCACCAGCATTCCATCCTTTGAAATCTGCATGCCGCAAGAACTGGCATCCGCGTTGGTCGCGAGCAAGATGCCCAAGGTGGAAGATAACGGCATGGTGGGACCGTGGGAGATCATCCCCGAACATTATCAAATTGTGCCCAACGGATACCCGCTGACCAACACCTTCCTCAAGCCGATCATCCACGTGATACCGGCGGCGGATTACGCCATTATGACCGAAAGCGCCTTGATGACCCAGAATTACCTGATGGAATTGATGGCATCACGAGACCCCAAGCCATCCAGCCTGCCCATTCTGCCGATCATCAATGCCGGTTCCGTGTTCACGGCACGCATTGGCTACGTAGAAAACGAATATTTGCACGGGGTGGAAGGGCTGACCCAGCTCGCACAATCCTACTCGGTGATCAACAACAATGAACTAATCTACACCTTTCAGGGCATCACCAATGACGAAAAGTATTGGATCGGCATCATCCTGCCGATCAGCCAGAATTCACTGCCAGCCGACCAATACGGCAACCCGTACAGCGACCTCGACCAATTAATGAACCAGTATCAGACGTATACTTCGGTCATTTCAGACACACTTACCAACGCACCATCTGACAGCTTCACACCGAACTATGCCGATATTCAGAAAGTGGTGGAATCGATCCAATATATTCCTTAGGGGGCAGTATGAAACAAATTCTGGAATTTCAGGCACATGATAACAAGGTCTGCGCGGTGAGGTATTCACCCGACGGCAGCCAATTGATCTCAGCGGGGATGGATGCGCTGATCCATTTCTGGGATGCCGCGACTTGGCAGAAGACCGCCACATTGAGCGGGCACGAAAAATCAGTGAACTGCCTGGCTTTTTCCAACAAAGGAAACATCCTCGCCAGCGGATCGACGGATAACGACATCCGATTGTGGGAATATCCCTCACGCAAAGAACTGCGCATTCTGCGCAGCCACCGCAACACCATTGCAGACATGGATTTTTCACACGATGACCGCTATCTGGCAAGCTGTTCCTACGATACCAAGGTCAAACTGTGGGATGCTGCCAGCGGAGACCTGATCTTCACCTTCGAGGAGCATCTCAAAAACGTATCCGCAGTTGCGTTTCGCCAGGACGACCGCTTTCTGGCGTCGGGCGGCATTGGCGGGGATATTCTGGTGATGGACATTCCGGGCGGGAAACTCTCCCGGCGGGTGAAAGGACACCAGGGAGTAGTGGTTGCGATCAAATTGCTGCCGGACGGCAAACGGATGGCATCGATCGGCTATGAAGGCATGCTGCGCATCTGGTCGACCGACACCTGGCAAGAGGAAGCCGCCATTCCGCTCAATGCGCCGCGCATGCTGCCCATGCAAATCTCACCGAATGGCAGGCTGGCTGCCATTGGCGCGGATCACAAGATCGTGCTGGTCGACCTGGCGGGCAAAACTGTTGCGGAAGACTTCGCCATGCCGATCACCGGAATCTATGCCCTTTCGTTCTCACCCGATGGAAAGCACCTGGCGTGCGGCTCGGCAGACAAGATGGTACGCATTTTCGAGCTGGAGTAGCCCATGATACAGATCCGCCCCATGCACAGCGGTGAAGAAGAGGAAGTCATTCGCCTGGTACGGCAAGTTTTCGACCAGCAGGTTGCACCGGGATACAAGCCAGAAGGGAGCGAAACCTTCCACCGCTACGCCGATGCAGGGGCGTTATCAGCCCGCAGAAAAGACCATACAGTGATGGTGGCAATACTGGAGGAGGAGATCATCGGCGTGCTCGAGATGCGGGGAACCACGCACCTTGCCATGCTCTTCGTCGAGCAGGATTGTCAGCGCCGAGGCGTTGGCAGCGCCCTGTTCGAGGCAGCGATGAAACACAACCTGGCGGAAAATCCCGACCTGGATTTCGTCACGGTGCATGCCTCGCCCAATGCAGTCGACTTTTACAAAACACTGGGTTTCGAAACCAAAGAGCCCGAGCAGGAAACAGATGGGATCCGCTACACTCCCATGATCCTCGATCTCTGGCGATAAAACAACCGGGAGACAACATGGCTAAATTTTCAGCAGCATATCATTTTCCAAAAGGGTTTTTATGGGGCACCGCCACCTCATCACACCAGGTGGAAGGCGGAAACACGCTCAACAACTGGCACCAGTGGGAACAGACCCCCGGCAAGATCGTTCAGGGGCAGACAAGCGGACTGGCATGCGACTGGTGGGGCGGTCGCTGGAAGGAAGATTTCGACCGTGCACAGGAGACGGGACAAAACGCCCACCGCCTTTCCATCGAATGGAGCCGCATTCAACCCGCGGCAGACCGCTGGGATGACGATGCGCTCGATCACTACCGCCAGATCATCCGCGGTTTGATCGAACGCAATATGACGCCCTTCGTCACCCTGCACCACTTTACCGACCCGATCTGGCTGACAGAAATGGGCGGCTGGCTGAACCTACAAACACCCTTCCTGTTCGAAAAATACGTCCGCAGGGTGGCAGAAGCCCTGAAGGAATACGTGACACTGTGGGTAACGATCAATGAACCCAACGTCTACACTTTCGTCGGCTACCTGTTCGGAGATTTTCCGCCGGGGCATCACTCCCTGCCCGAAGCCTGGCAGGTGGCGATCAACATGACCACCGGTCACGCGCTTGCCTACCACGCAATCCACGAAATCCAAAAGGAGGCGCGGGTGGGATATGCGATCAACTTCCGCGGTTTCAAACCCGCGGTGAACTGGTCACCGTTTGATCGCGCCACTGCCGGCATCCTCGACCAGGCATTCAACCGCAGTTTCATGGATGCCGCCTTCGACGGCAATCTCAAAATGCTCACTTACCGACAGCATATTCCCCAGGCAAAACGAACGCAGGATTTCATCGGCGTGAATTATTACAGCCGCGATTACGTGGCTTTCCAGCCGTTGCAGCCTTCCAAAATGTTCATGCGCCTGTTCTACCGCCCGGAGGATGAATTGAGCGGCACCGGGTATATTGCCAACACCCCGGAGAATTTCTACGAAATCATGAAATCGGTGCTCAAATACAAACTGCCGCTGATCATCTCGGAGAACGGCATGGAAGATCAGGACGACAAAATGCGTCCGCGCTACACGCTGCAACACATTCATCAGGTATGGCGGGGGGTGAATTTCAACTGGATGATCAAGGGCTACTTCCACTGGTCGCTGGTGGACAACTTTGAATGGGAGCGGGGATGGACCCAGCGCTTCGGGCTGTGGGGGCTGAATGAAAAGACGCAAAAGCGCATCCGACGCAAGAGCGTGGACCTGTACGCCGACATCTGCAAGGAGAACGGTATTACTACTGAAATTGTGGAAAAGTACACACCGGAGCTGATGTCCAAGATATTCCCGGCTTGAACTGCCGACGAGAAAAAAAGGGTCCGGCTGTTATTCAGTCGGACCCTTAATATTTAATCAAACAGCGGGTTTACAGACGAATGATGGAACCGCAGTAGTCGCATTTGATGGTATCCTGTCCGCGCAGGACCGGTTTGTTGATCGTTCCCCCGCAGGTCGGGCACTTGGCAGGCGCATTCTTCACCTTTTCAAGAACCTCGGCGGAAACAGCCACCACGCGGTCGGCATCCAGTTCGCCCCCCTTCACCTTGCCGAGCAGGGCGTCCCATTCCTCGCAGGGCTGGTTGAAGATATGCAAATGGCAGGTGGGGAAGGGACCACCGGCATCCAGTCTGATATCCAGATGGTCTTCGTTCTTGAGAAAGCCCTGTTTCGAAGTGGTGACATCATTTACCAACACCACCGGAAATTCAAACAACAACTTTTGCACCTTTTCCTTCTCGGTGGTAATGAAAAGCACCTTCTTCTTGGCAATCTCCTGATTTTGCTCGAACAAAATCCGCTGATCGGTCAGGAACAACTGCCCCTTGGGATCATCCCGATCTTCCTTACCGTTTGGCGCCCAAACCGCCTCCACGGCGTTCACAGCGTATTCCGCTGCACCGAGGGTGAACGAGGCGGAGGCAAACCACGCCAACATTTTTTCCATCCGCTGAAGCTGGGCGGTTACCTTGGTGAGGTTGCTCTGAAATTGATCATAGGCGCCGCGCACAGCACTTTCTGCACTGCGCACCTTGTTCTCCATGGTGGTGATGGCAGACTGCACCTGCCCCAGGAAAGGAGCAGCCAGGGACGGGTTATTGCTGCGGGATGTCAGCTGCATCATCAGGCTTTCAATGCCACGCATTTCCGCATCCAAACGGGCGGCCTGCTCATTTGCCAGGTTGATCACCGTCGGCTGCAAAGGAGTCCACTGCTGCAACAAAGCGGCCACGCGGCTTTCCAATTCCTTATCGAATATATAGCCTTTGGCGCGCAGGTCCTTGACACGTTGGTCAAGTCCGCCGACCGTGGTATGCAAATCCTCCACCTGGTCACGGATGGTGGTGAGACGGACGCTGGTTTGCAAGCTATTCAGATCACTCTGCGCTCTGCTGATATCCGCTTTCAGTTTTTCCTGTGGGCTTGGGGCTGGAGCAGGTTTCTGTGTCATGACATTCTACCTCCCTCTCGAAATAGTGCAAATAACCTAGTATATTATCCATAATATTAGCAGGTATGAAAAGGAAAGACAATGAAAACGAGCATGTGGAAACAGGCAATTCAGGGAATTCCGCGAATTAGTGGTGAAGAGTGGCGTGGATTGAGTGCTTTTACCCGCTGGCTGATCTCAGTACGGGCAGCGGTACTGGTGATGACTTTCATCTCCGCCGCATTGGCGGGTTTGATGGCATGGCGCGACGGAGGCTTCGTGTGGTGGCGCTGGCTCCTGCTGGCGCTGGGGCTGATGCTGGCACACGCCACCAACAACATTCTCAACGATATCACCGACCACCAGAAGGGTGTGGACCACGAGAACTACTTCCGTACACAGTACGGCGTCCAGCCGCTGGAAGCGGGACTGATGAGCCGCAGACAGGCTTATCTGATGGCGGGCATTACCGGCGTGCTGGCAATTGCAGCCGGTCTGCCTCTGGTGCTCACTTCCGGCGCGTCGGGCTGGGGACTGCTTGCCGCCGGTGCGTTCTTTGTGCTGTTCTACACTTTTCCGCTGAAATATATCGGACTGGGGGAGATCTCCGTCATCCTGGTGTGGGGACCATTGATGGTGGGCGGCGGTTACTACGTCATCACCGGCATGTGGAGTTGGGAAGCGGTGGTGGTTAGCCTGCCCTATGCATTGGGCACCACCATGGTTATTTTTGGCAAGCACATCGACAAACGGGCAGCCGACAAGGCAAAGGGCATTCACACCCTGCCGGTCATCCTGGGAGACACCTTCTCCCGATTTACCACCGTGGTGATGATGGCGCTGCAATATGTGCTGGTGGCGGGGCTGGTGCTGAGCCGGGTATTTTCGCCGATCCTGCTGGTCGCCTTCCTGGCAATTGACACCCTCCCAGAAGTATGGAAAGTCTATAAAAACCCCAAGCCGGAAAGCATCCCCGAAGGTTACCGCGCGGACGTCTGGCCGCTGTATTACGTTGCCCTGGCTTTCGTGCATAACCGCAAATTCGGCATGTGGTATTTGGGCGGCATCTTTGCTGATACCCTGCTGCGATCCCTGCACCTGCTCAAGTGACTGGGATAGTATGCTACACCCCGGTGCGGGGTTTTCAATTCACAAAGGGAAAGCTGGTGGTCGTGGATTCGAACCACAATCTCGATGTCCAGAGCATCGTGTCCTGCCGTTAGACGAACCACCAATATACCAGGCTGGCGATCAAGGATTCGAACCTCGCTCCCGATGTCCAAAGCATCGTGTCCTGCCGCTAGACGAATCGCCAATACATTCAGATAAAACAAAACCGGGACCTTTGCGTCCCGGTTGATTTACTAAAAACTCACTCCTCCATTCAACAGGAAACGCAAAGCTCCAGCAAAATTTGCTGGCACTGGCTCTGAGACTGCTGAACGAAGTTCATCGATTTCATACAAAAGATAATAATCCATCCCGGCGATATGTCAAGATATTCCGACCACCCGCTTTATTCCCCCGGTTGAAGACAATTTTTACATTTCTCTAATTTTGAGTAGACATTCTTCTAACAAACGCCGACTAACATACAAGGTGTAAATAAAGATATTGCAGATCAATCACAGGAGGTTGATATGATGTACCACAGACGTTACTGGTTACCGGAAAGATTGCAGGAAATGCAGCGCTTTCAGCAGGAAATGAACCGCATGTTCGACCAATCGGTTGGAACGCGTTATGGCGCTCCATCCTGCAATCCGCTGATGAATGTCTACACGAATGATGAAAATGCCATCATCCAGGCTGAACTCCCCGGCGTGAAAGCCGAAGAGGTGGAGATCAGCGTCATCGGCGAAACGCTTAATATTCGCGGCGAACGCCAGGGCGAGAACATGGACGGCGAGGTTACCTACCATCGCCAGGAGAGAAGCTGCGGCAAATTCGATCGCAGCATCCAACTGCCCTTTCCGGTGAATCCCGAAAAGGTGGAAGCTAAAATGACCAACGGCATCCTTTCCGTT
Organism: Anaerolineaceae bacterium; assembly: GCA_036746315.1. GTDB lineage: Bacteria > Chloroflexota > Anaerolineae > Anaerolineales > Anaerolineaceae > DAIOEK01. The sequence goes on from DAIOEK010000028.1 coordinate 8,840, forward strand.
ACCCTTCCGCGCGCCGAAGAGGACAAACCCCGCCGCATTCAGGTACGCAGTTAATTGCAGGAGGCAAAAAAATGACTGAAAAAGACTTAACCAATCAGCGCACAGCCATGGCAGAAGAAGAGATGGCAGACCAGCCTCGACGCAATCGACGGGTATTCACTCCGCCGACCGACATCCTGGAAAACGGAGACCATTACATCATCCTGGTCGATGTGCCCGGTGCAGATCGGGATCATGTGCAGATCACGCTGGAAAAGAATATTCTCAGCATCCAGGCGGAGACCGACCTGAACCATCCGGAAAAATATGGCATGGTGCTTTCGGAATATGGGCTGGGCGATTACGCTCGCAGCTTCGTGCTGACCGAAGTCATAGACCAGGAAAAGATCGAAGCAACCGTGACCGATGGTGTACTAAAACTGGTACTGCCCAAGGCGGGTCCGGCAAAAGCACATCAAATCATGATCAGCACAGATCAATAATTCGTTGGGAGGTGTTCTATGCCAGTCTCAGATTTATTACCCTGGAACAGGGAAAAGGATAAGTATGCCGTTCAACGCAGGCAGGAGTACGATCCGCTCGACTTTCAACGCGAAATGAACCGCATGATTGAGGATTTCTTCCAGGAGCCGTTCGCGATGACACCCTTCCGGCGGAAGGGCGAAATGCAGGCGGAATTTTCTCCGCGCATGGACATCAGCGAAACCGACAAGGACATCCGCATTACCGTGGACCTGCCGGGCATGGATGAAAAGGACATCAACATTACCCTGGAAAACGGAGTGATCTCCATCAGTGGTGAGAAAAAAGTGGAAAAGGAAGAAAAGGAACGTTCCTACCACCGCGTGGAACGCAGTTATGGATCCTTCCGCCGCAGCTTCGAACTGCCCGGAGAAGTGGATTTTGACAAGGTGGAAGCCACCTTCAAGAAAGGTGTCCTGGAAGTGGTTATCCCCAAACCCACGCAGACCGTCAGCAGCCGAAAACGGATCGAAGTCAAAGCCGGTTAATCCATCCGGCTGTACCAAAACATCAGCGCCGTTCGTTATCGAGCGGCGCTGTTATTTTATTGCTCCTGAAAGCGCAGATACAACCTGCGTTTGTATATTTTCTCGAACAAATCCGCCTTTTTATAAGCCTGACTCTCCTCCTGCGTAGCGTAAGACGAGACAAAACAGTTGAGGATCACATCCTGCGGGGTTATGGCGGCAGTCACAGACTGCAAATTGCTGTTGTGCTGGTAATCCAGTGCATCGGCAATGCGCAACAGGGCAGCCATTTTCGACACCACCCGGCGCTCTGCGGGCTGCAACGCCGCGAAATGATCATGCTTTATATCCGGCAGCGCTTTGCGGTGATAACGTGCTATCGAACCGATAATGAGCTTTTCCTTGCTGCTGAACGGCAGGATCTGATTATCCAGGATCATCTTGAGGGATTTCTTGTGGTGTTCCTTCCAGCCCTGCGCCCAACCAATGTCATGCAACCATGCACCATAGCACAACCAATCCCGTTCCTGTTCGCCACAGCGATGCAGCGTGACCAACGCATCGAACAATTGCAAGGCACTGCCCGCCACCTGCCTGGTATGGGTCAGGTCATCGAGACAGGTCTGTGCAAACTGGCGCACCGCCTGAAGCGCGGCATCGTCGGCCATCAATACTATCCCTGGGTGGGTGCCGGATCGGTGAGCTGGCTGTTCAATACCGAAGCCTCCAGCGCGCGAATGTAAATATCCGGCTGTCCGGCTTCGCGCATCGTCGCCAGCGCAGTGGCAAGATCATATTCCACCCGGAAATGATCGATGGTAACAAAACCTTTCTTGACCTGGATCACGCAGTAGGATGCGCGCGGGTCACCATCCACCGGCTTGCCGACAGAGCCCGGATTGATAAAGGAAATGCCATCCACTTCACGAATAAAGGGCTTGTGGGTGTGCCCGCAAAGGATAAAATCGGCGCGGGTCAAGGTAGTGAGTTCACGCAGGTATTCATCGGGCGTGTCGGCGTAGATATTATCCGCAATGCCCTTGGGGCTGCCGTGGGTCAGCAAAAATCGATAACCCTTGAGCTTGACCTTGATCGAGGACGGCAGATCGGCAAGGTATTCCCGACTCTTGCGGGAGAGCTGCCTGTAAGTCCAATAAAAGGGCTGCTCTTCTTCGGTAATTTTTGCCTGCTTCTTTTTGCCGATCTTGAGGATCGCCTGATCCACGTTCCCCTGGATGGCGACCGGGTCGAGCTTGCGGATGGTCTTTACCACCTGGTCGGGAAAGGCATTGAATTGCACCTGATCTCCCAGGCACCAAAAGTATTTAATACCCAGCGTCTGCGCATGCGCCAAAACAGCTTCCAGCGCAAAAATATTGGCATGAATGTCACTGATCACTGCGATTTTCATCTTGCAAGTCCTCCTCTGTTTCCTGGTTCATTAACTCTGGATAATTGCTTTCCGGATCGATTTCCGATACATCATTTACTTCAGCGGGAGAAAGTGTTTCTTCCGTTATCTCTTCTTGAAGCTCAGGCTGATCTGGCGACAATTCAGCCTGCAAAAGACTCAGCACCTTCTGCATCTGTGCATCCATCTTTCGCCAGGTCTGTTTGCGGACAGATTGCTGCCAGATACCAAAGAATTCCAGATACCGACGCTGCCGTTCCGATTCCCGATTCTGGCGAAATACTTCAATGCCGGGCAAGAGCGAGCGAAAACCGCGCAGGTTGCCAAAATAGTCGCGGGTTAACTGCTTCTCATCTTCGATGAATGCCGGGATGAACTCCGCCCAAACATCACAATCGTGCATGTAACCGAGCGCATCCTGAATGTCTTTAAGCACCTTCAGCCAGTTCTTCTGATATTGGGGAAAGAGGGGAGCAAATATCTCAACAGTGTAACGCAAATGCTTGGCAGCAATGCGCATGGCGTGCAGCTCCGCTTTTGCTTCCGGCTTGTCGACAAACGGCTCAAAAGAGAGGAGGATTTGCAGTTTTTCGGTAATGCCCTGAGCGGCCATATAACGCAGATAGGGATCATCCACCTCGGTCAAGTCCGGCACGGGAATGAGCTTCTCCAGTTGAACCTGTGCCTGGCTGACCACATTCGAGCGGTTGAAACGATTCACCGCAGCGATGACTCCCTTTTGCGCCTCGGCACGCTGCTGCAACAGGCGCAAGAACAACCGGTTGGCACCCGCCTTACAACGTGGATCGAGCACGGTGAGCCGAAATCTGCGGATGGTCTCCAATTGAATATCCAAATCACGAGCCGCACCCAGCGCGCGGGTAACACCTCGGATCGCCCGCTCCCACTTCCGATAGTTCCTGCGAAAAACCAATTGATCGAATACCGCCTGCGCCGCCCTCAAACGGCGCGACGCGACCCGCATACGGTGGATACATTCGATATCGTTTGCTTCAAGCACTCCGTTCACTTCGCCCCACATAGCCTGGAGCTGGCGAAGCATAATCTGCGCGCCATAAATGCGCGTGATCTGATCCTGAGAATTTTCCATGGTACTCTAATTAAACGGGATGCGGAGACAAAAAGCAATACCTGATGCAAACCTGCTACAAAATGGGGGCAATAAAAAAAGATCCGGGGTGCACAAAACCCGGATCCGACCCTATGATGATTACTGGAAACCTTATTTTTTGTCGTTGCGTTTGATAAACGCCTTCAGTTCCTTTTTCAAGTCAGCAAACACATCGGGAACCGGCTTATTCCCATCCACGGTAATAAAGCCATATTCCTGAGACATGCGATCGTACTCTTCGATCAACTGTCCCTGATACATCACGAAACTGTCATACAGGTTGTCCGAGCAGTGGATATCCATACCCGATTCCCAGTAGTCGAACCCGCGCCCGTTGACCATGCGGGCAATCATATGCGGCAGGTCGCACCTGAGATAAAAGACAAGATCCGGCTTGAGAGCAAAGCCATACACCGATCTCGCCCACTGCGGGTCGGCTCCGCGCACAACATCGCGCGCCATGATGGAGAAAAAATAGCGGTCGGAAAGAACATAGAAACCCGCCTTCAATGCCGGGATGATCTGGTTTTCCAACCGGTCGGCAAAGTCGGTGGCATAAAACAGGCTCATGGTCAGCGGACTGAGCGTATGTCCGGTTTTGGCGGCGTCCAGACCGGGCTGGGTTAACGGCGAACGGCGCAAGCCGGTATCCGAGACGGCAAAGCCCTCATCCTCCAGCCATTTGCGGAGAAGCTGAATCTGCGTCGAACGCCCCACACCATCCGTACCCTCCAGCACGATCAATTTGCCGGTAAGGTTCTTGGCGCTCAAATATGGAAAGCCTGCACCATAAAAGCGATTCTCTTTCATGCCGCACCTCCCTCATCGCCAACCGAAGAATCCAGATCGCTGGGAATTTGCAACTCCTGGGCGATCACGCCGGGCTCCAAAATGCCATGATTCTTCAACAAGCCTTTCACCACCGTACGTACCTGTTTCTGCTGCTTTTGCACCGGCAAGGTGCCATCGACCTTGAACAGTCCGAATTCAGGGACCATCTTTTCGTATTCGTCCACGATCATCTGCTGAAAGAGGCGAAAACTGGTGACCTTGTTATCCGATAAGCCCAGATCCATGCCGGCTTCATAATACTTGATCTTCGCCCTGGCAGAGGTGATGCGGTCGACCGCCACATCCAGGGGAACGGCAAAATACAACGCGATGTCGGGCATTACGGCAAAACTGTAGAGATTGCGCACCCATTCCCGATCCACACCACGGGCGACATCCCTGGCAAAGGCGGTAAACGCAAAACGATCTGCCAGCACAATTGCCCCTGCCTTCAGCATCGGCAGTATTTTATTCTGCCAGCGATCGGCAAAATCGGTGGCTTGAATCAGGGAAAACGTGGTGGGGGTGAACACTTTCTGATCCTTACCCAGGCGGGTGGTGCTTTTGACCAGATCAGACGAATTCCACTCCGAAAAATACACCGACCTGCCCTGAGAACGCAACCATTTGCTGAGGAGATCGATCTGAGTCGACTTGCCTGACCCGTCAATCCCTTCCACCACAATCAGCTTGCCAGGGTATGGATTGGGTTGTAGCATATTGCCCCCTTTCCGGGTTAATTAATGGCTCCGCTTTCCAAAAGGTCCTGGTCGTTGGACGCCACTTCGAGTAATTCCCCAGTGACCACAAAAATCGTCCGCTCACAAATGTTGCTGACCCGGTCTGCCGAGCGTTCCAGGTTGTGGGCAGCCCACAGGTAATAGTTGGCGTAATCGATGACTTCGGGGTTGGCGATCATGCTTGCCACCAGCTTACGGTAAACGGTTTTATACAAATCGTCCACGATGTCATCTTCCGCCGGGATGGCGCGTGCCAACTCAATATCCTCGGCAATAAAGGCGGTCAGGGAACGGTGGAGCATGCCGACAGCCGTTTCCGCCATTTTTTCCAGATCGCGCAGCGGGGCATCTATAATCTCATAATCAATCAAAATGTTGATTTTTGCAATACCCTTGGCATAATCGCCGATCCGCTCCAACTCGTTGGCAACCTCCAAAATGGCTGCCAGCTGGCGCAGGTCGTGCGCCATGGGCTGCTGGGTGGCGATGACAAGCAGCGTGGAGCTTTCTATGGCGAAGCGCTTCTGATTCACCACCTGGTCAACCTGGAAAACTTTTTGGGTTTGCTCCTTATGCCGATTGCGCAGGGCTTTCATGGCATCGAGCATGTTTTGCTCCACCAGGCTGCCGAGGGTCAGTATCTCATCCTGCAGCTGATTGATTTCGCGATCCAGCGTTTCACGTGGCATAAGTTCCTTCTCCTGTTATTGATTATAAGAAATTAGCCAAATCTGCCTGTAATGTAGTCTTCCGTTCGTTTATCCTGCGGATTGGTGAAGATGTGGCTGGTATCGCTGTACTCGACCATAATGCCCGCCCGGTCGGTATCCATGGTGAAAAATGCCGTGTAATCTGAAGCTCGAGCCGCCTGCTGCATATTGTGCGTCACAATGATTATAGTGTAATTCCGGGAAAGTTCACGCATCAGGTCTTCGATTTTCAAGGTGGCGATAGGATCCAATGCTGAACAGGGTTCATCCATCAGAATGATCTCCGGTTTTACCGCCAGTGCACGGGCGATACAAAGGCGCTGCTGCTGCCCACCGGAAAGTTCCAGAGCACTCTTGTGCAACTGGTCTTTGACTTCATCCCAAAGGGCTGAAGCACGGAGCGTGGATTCAACCAACTCATCATAACTACCCTGGTAGCCATTGATGCGGGCGCCCCAGGCAACATTGTCATAAATCGACTTGGGAAAGGGGTTGGGCTTTTGAAAAACCATTCCAATCAAGCGGCGCACCTGAACCGGATCAACCTGCGGATCATACAGGTTATGCCCGTGGAACAGCACGCCACCCTCGATCCGGGCGCCACGGATAAAATCGTTCATCCGGTTGAAAGTTCGCAGAACCGTGCTTTTTCCGCAGCCGCTGGGACCAATGATGGCTGTGATTTTTTGCCTGATGACCGGCAGATCAACATCTTTCACGGCACGGAAGGTGTTGTAGAAAATGCTCAAGCCACTGGTTTCGATCGCCAGGGTTGATTCGTCGGTGGAATTGGAAAAATCAATCATGAATTTCGCCTCGAATACCTGTTGCGTAACAGGATTGCAACTGCATTGATGGACAACAACGAGATCAATAATACCAGTATAGCTGCCGCCGCCAGGTGATGATATTCCTGCTGTGGTCGGGTTATCCAATTGTATATCTGAATTGGCAGTACAGTAAACTGGGAAAAAGGTCCGGCGGGATCCTTAGTGATCAGGGTAGCCGCGCCCACAATGATCAACGGAGCAGTTTCACCAATGGCTCGGGATATCGCCAGGATGGTACCGGTGAGAATACCGGGCATGGCATACGGCAGCACATGAGACCAGATCGTCTGCCATTGGGTGGCGCCCAACCCGAAACTGGCCTGTTTCAGGCTGACCGGTACGGCGCGCAGCGCCTCCTGGGTATTGATGATGATCAGCGGCAAGACCAACAGACCCATAGTCAACCCGGCTGAAAGCAGCGTACGTCCGTTGCTGCCATCCTGCCCGAATATCTGTCCGCTGGTGAGAACAGACAGGGCGCGCACAAAGATCGCCAGACCCAGGATACCATATACAATGGAGGGCACACCGGCGAGGTTGTCAATGTTGACCTGAATGACGCGGTTGATCCGCGACTTTGAGGCATATTCCTCCAGGTAGATTGCCGCACCAACCCCCACGGGAAAGGCAAACAGAATGGTAATGAGGATCATCCAGAGCGAGCCAAACAATGCCGTGCGAATACCGGCTGTTTCGGGACGGCTCGACATGGAGCGGGTCAGCAGGGTGCGGTTGAACCAGGATCGAAATACCAGGTAACCATCCGGGGTATTCTGAAGCGCGGTTTGAATTTCCGTCCGCTGAAAAACGGATTCGGTGAGTGTGTAGCTTTCTTCGATGGTGGGCTGGATCACCTTTTCGGTGAACAGATCCATTAAATCGTCGAGGGAACGATTATCCAGTGACTTTTCCTTATCCAGACGATTGATCTCCCCTTTGGACAGTTCCTGCTTCAAAAGACTGACCAGTTCCGCCGGGGTAATTTGATCCATAGGCGTAGCGGTCAATTCCGCCGGCTGCACTTTATTCACCAGGATGACATATCCGAACGAATCATTCAGGATGTTATAGATCAATGCCGCCAGGGCAATAATACCGATCACGGTTGCCCCGAGGTATACCCTGCGCCAGAGGATATCCATGCGGTGCCGATGGGCGACGCTTTTATCCATCCCCAGCGGGGCGGGGTTTGCCTGTTCGTTCATGTTATTCGTATACCTCCCGGAAACGGGCAACCAGCCGTCTGCTGATCAGGTTCAACACCATGGTGACCATGAACAAGAGCAGCCCGATGGCAAAAATGCTGTTGTAATCGGGGGTGTCGTACCCCAGATCGCCGCCGCTGATGCGGGCAATGTAACCCGTCATCGTTTCGGCAGCCTTGAGCGGGTTGAAAGTAAAGGCGGGGCCGGAACCGGCAGCCACAGCCACAATCATCGTCTCGCCAATCGCCCTGGAAATACCCAGAATAACCGCAGCGATGATCCCTGAAAAGGCTGCCGGAACAACCACCTGCATGGCGGTTTCCAAACGGGTGGCGCCCAGACCAAAAGCCGCCTCGCGCAGCGAATTCGGCACGGCATGGAGGGCATCTTCCGAGATGGAGCTGATAAGAGGCAGAATCATTATCCCCATCACCACCCCGGCGGAAAGCATGTTATACACCCCCACATTTTCCTTGCCCAGGAGATTGCGCAGAATGGGCGTGATGAAGGTGAGGGCAAAATAGCCGTAGACAATGGTGGGCACACCCGCAAGCACCTCCAGGACCGGCTTGAGGATGGTCCGTGCTCGATTACCGGCGTATTCGCTGAGATAAATCGCGGCGGTCAGACCCAAAGGGATGGCGACCAGCATGGCGATCACAGATGTAATCAGGGTGGCATTCAACAGGGGGAGAACACCGAATTTGCCAACGGCAGGCTGCCATACGGTTTGCGTGAGAAAATCCACCAGGCTGACATCGGGCGAACGAAAAAAGAGCAGGCTTTCCTTGCCCAGTTCAAAGACAAGCCCCAGCGTAGTGAAGATGGAAAGAATCCCGCAGGCAAAAAGAAGATATTTGATCACCTTCTCGCCCGGTCTGGACTTACGCGCCAATCTTTTTGAAATATCCGTGGTCAGCGAAACCTTTCGCGATTCGTTCATGATGCCGGTTCGGGTATGTAAGCGTTCTTGAATATTCTGCATAGTTAGATAACTGGCTGGGTCAGCGATTGCTCACTGACCCAGCCCCTTAAGGAGGGAAGTAGTCTTGTTTATTTCATTGCATCCAACCAGGCCTGTCTGGCTTGGTTCAAAGCCTCGTCGCTGGCGGGGAAGTATCCGACCCCGGTGATCACATCATCAACGTTGGTAAGATAGTAGTTGATGAATGCAGCCACCTGCGGTTTGGATTTCATGATCGCGGCATCGGAGTAGATGTAGAGCGGGCGGGCAATGGGGTATTCGCCGGATTCTGCGGTTTCAAAGGAGGGAGCAATGCCATTGAGGGAGATCGTGTTGAGCTTATCCTGATTTTCGGTATAGTACGCGTATCCGAAGAAGCCGATGGCGTATTTGGAGCCTTCCACACCCTGCACCAGAACATTATCGTCTTCACTCTGGGAGAGGTTCTTGGCCTCGAGGAATACCTTGTTGGCGTTTTCCTTGTCTTCCTGACCATACACCGGGAGCATGACGGCTTCCACGAAGTAATCGTAAGTGCCCGAATCCGTGCCGGGGACAAACCGTTGAATGGGTTCAGCGGGGTAGGCAGGATTGACATCAGACCACAACTCAGCTTCGCTGGAGAAGATCTTCGCCAACTCTTCCATGGTCACATCGGTAAGGAAGTCATTATCTTTGGATACCACAACCGCCAGTGCATCCGTCCCGACGCGGAACTGGATGGGCGTGCGATTGATGGCTTTGCACGATTCCACTTCAGAGTCCTTGATGGCGCGGCTGGCGTTTGAAATATCCGTTTCACCTGTCTTGCAGAAACGTTCAAAACCGGCACCAGAACCGATGGAATCGACCTTGATCTCGCCGGCAAAACCTTCGTCGCTGAATTGCAGGGCGATGGCTTCGGAGAGCGGATAAACCGTGGAGCTTCCGGCGCTGTAGATATCACCGGAAAGGCTGCCGGGATCAACCTCGGGCAATACCACCCCGGTGGCAGATTCCGCTGCGGGCGCTTCAGTGGGAACAACTGCGGCAGGTACATCTGTTGGTGCAGGTGCAGTAGTGGGAACTTCGGTTGCTGCCGGCGCCGGAACGGGCGTAGGTGATGGCGCACAGGCTGACAAAACTGTAACTGCAACAATGATCACTGCCAATACAACATACAACTTGTTTTTCATTTTTTCTCCTCGAAGGGTAAGATGACTTAAACAATTCATAAACTCATCCTAACCCAGGGAGTTTAATAACCCGCAAAGAAGCGGTTAACATTCGGTTAACGATTTCAGGGGAAAAGCGGCGGATTGGATTTAATAACGATCCCGCAGGGCAGGTACCGGAATAACGATGGCTGCATCCGGCGGGTTGCCGATCTGGAGCGTATCGACTGCCTCGTTGTGTTCCTTCCAGACAGTGTACGCAGCCAAAATAACATTCAAATATGCGAGCGGCAGGATGATTTTTTCCGGCAACATGCCATGCAGTATTTTAAAGCGGGTCAACTCTTCAAAATAGCTCATTGGATCGGGCAGATTCAGCCCCTGCTCGACAAGAATAAGCTGGCGCTGGATTTTGCCTTCCAGGCTTGCTTTCGGCAAGGGAAGCTGCCCGAGCAGACAGCATAAACTGACGTATCCATTTACCTGGGTGAGGGTGATATGCTCCAGCGCAAAGACCTGCCGGTAGAACTCCACCAGCCCGGGGGACTGGAGATAAGGACTGCCAGGCTGGCTGCCACCGGCGGGCGGTTGTATATTCTTCGCCAGCAGCGCCTCCTGCCAGGCAGGCAGCGTCCACCCGTTGGGGTGACCGGCATATTCCAACCCGGGCAAAGCCGGTTTGCCATTCCGGCAGCGCACCGCCGGGGTTTCGATGCCGATCGTGACTCTGGGAATGTTCTTGCAGAAGATGAGCAGCCGGTCAAGCGGAGTTTTTTGATAAGTCAGCAGTTCCTTGCGATTGTTGAGTGCAGCCCAGGTGAACTTGCGTCCACTGGGATTTACTTCCACCCCCACGTACACCTCTTCTTCAAAGAGCATACTCTAGTTTAGTACAGCTTATGCTGCAAGGCAAATTCGTGCAACAGATACAGGGTGGCGGCACAAAATTGCTTCCTCAAAATACCCATGATTAATTTGGATTTTTAAGCCAAATGTATCATAATCAATAATTAATACGTTCTCTGAACCAGGAGGCTTGCGGATGGACGCAGGTATTGTACTGATTGTTGCATTTGTAAGCGTTGCAATAGGTTATGGGGCAGGGCTTTTCCTGACCAAAATGAATGCTGACAAAAGGCAACGCGAAGAAAGACAAGAAGCGGGAGAGACCGTTCGACAACACGAAGTTACCAAGCTGTCTGTAACGCTTTGGAGCAAAATCCCGGACGGACCACTTTCCGCTGACCTTTTCGGCAAGACTTTCACATCCGCAGATCAGGTTTCCATTGCAGAAAAGAACCGGCTGGCACGGGAAATTCAAATGGTGCAGTCGTGGTTTGGGATCAAAGGTGTGCATCCATCCGCAGAGAGTATGCCCGCAGAAGCGCAAACACCGACGAAACCGGAGCAACCTGAACCCGCTGAAGTCGTTACTCCAGCAGCGGAAGCTCCCGGCAAAGAAAAGCCGAAAAGAAAACCCGAGCCCGCTGCTGCACCAGCAGAGACAGCAGAACCGGTGAAAGCCGAGCCAGTGGAACCAGCAGCCATAGCTGCGGAGGAAATTCCGCTGCCAGCCCCCAAGGTCACTCCGCAACCGGCAATGGCAGAGCCGCCCACGCCGATGAAAGCCCCCGCCTTTACCTCAGCCAGCGAATTGGACGTGCCTTCGAAGATATTGGAACCGACCGTCCCCATTCTGAAGCCACCGGTGATCGTGGTACCCGACGAACCGGAGCCGGTCAAGCCGGTGGAAGCGCGCATCGATATACTATCCAAGCCCAAACCAAAACCCGGTCCGAAGAGCATCGTTCAACAGATCGACGATATTCTGCAGGAATATGTCGCCAATTCGCCCATGGCAAGCATCGGCATCAAATTACAGGAGACACCCCAGGGCGTACTGGTGTGGATCGGCAAAGAATCCTTCCAGGGTGTGGACACCGTCCCGGAAGGCGATGCCAAAAAAATGATCAAAGCCGCCGTGAGAGACTGGGAAAGTCGTGGTTAGTGCGGTCTCTGACAAAAACTTCCGGGTATAATCAGGCACGCTACCCATTTATTGATCCGATCAGCCTATGGAGATTATCCCCGCCCAATACCAAAACGGTTACCTGACAATTGAAACCAATGGAATAAGGGCATTAATTGGTACAGGTGTCATGGACAGCATGTGCACCTGCGGGGAAATAGAGATCGAAGGCAGAACATTTCAGACAAAACAACAGACGCTGCGCATCACCCCCCAGCAGTTGAGCGAGCAGATCCAGGTGGAGGTGGAAGCACTGATCGGCGCAGATATTCTCTCGCGGTTCGATTACCGTATCAACCCATTCCGGCAGGACATCTCTTTCTCGACGGATGAAGTTCATCCGTACGGATATGCTGCGCATTTCGAACTGTACCGCAGTGTGCCCGTGGTAAGCATCTGGATCGGTCCGAAAGAAATACCCGTCTTTTTCAACACAGCCTCGCGCATCAGCTGGCTGGAACCCTCGCTGGCTACACAATTCCCCCAGGTGGGAGAGGAGCGCCTGTTCTACCCGGGCGTAGGATGGTGCAGCACTCCGCTGCATCGTGTGCTGGTCTGGGTGTCCGGCAGCGACATTGAATTGGATGTGGGGATTCCACCCGCGCCATTACTCACCACCCTCAGAATGACGCATACACAAGGTATACTTGGTAGTGATATTTTTCACGGACCGGGTGTATTTATTGCATCCCGTAGACGTGAGGTGATCTGGTTCTGGCATGATTATTAAAAATTGAAGGGTCCCGAATGAAACCGCAAATCGCTTTGATCACATTGTTAACGGATTACGTACCGGGCATGGTCGCCTTTTACAGGGATGTGCTCGGTTTCGAGGTGGATGTGAACATGGGAGAATACGTTGCTCTTAAAAATGAGGGCGTACGCTTTGCCATTTGCGACCGCAACGTGATGCTGGAAGCAACCGGACATGAAAGCTACACCACAGGCGCAACCGGACAGGCGGTGGAACTCGCCTTCCCATGCGAATCACCTGAAGAGGTGGACAAAATGTACGAAAAGGTGATCGAAAAAGGCGCAAAGCCGATCAAAGCCCCGGCAAGTATGCCGTGGGGACAGCGAACCGCCTTTTTTGCCGACCCGGAAGGATACATTCATGAATTATTCTCCGATCTGCCCAAAGGACCGGAGCAATAAACAAGGGAGGAAGCATGGCTGAACATGTGCTTGTCATCGATGATGATCAGAATATCGTCCAGATAATGCAACTGGCGTTACAGAGCGGAGGTTACACCTCCGAAGCGGCATATAATGCACGCGACGGCATGGCAAAAGCGTGTTCCAATCCGCCCGCCTTGATCCTCCTGGATTACAACATGCCGGGCAAGGACGGTCTGACCCTGCTGAAAGACATCCACTCGATACCCGAGCTCGCAGAGGTGCCGATCATTCTCGTCACCGCCTTGTCGATACCGGATATCGTATCCCAGGCTGTAACCCAGGGCGCCACCGGTTTTTTGGTCAAGCCTTTCGACCTCAGCACCCTGTTGAAACACGTCAAGGAGGCATTAAAGCCGAAAGAGGATTCTGAATCCTCCGCCGAATAAAAAACAGGCATGGAGCACGACTGCGCCGAGATATGCCTGCTCCTCGATTATTTTGCCGTCGCCACCTTCAATTTGATTTTTAGACACTCATTCAGATGAACCACCTGATGGCGGGTAAGCGGCATCAGCAGTATGCCTGCCACCGTCTTTTTACGCCAAAAATCCAGCAGCCAGATGGATTCGGGGTGATCGATTACGCCGCCCTCCGCCTGTACCCTATTCATACTGCCGGATCGCATGACCCTGTGCAGATCCTCCGGCGCGAGGGTGCGCAACATCTCTCGGGTGCGCTGACCCACTGCATTCCGATAGCTGCGCAATTCTTCCATACAGATCGACCGGCTAAACCGGCTGATCTGATGCACATCCATTGCATTAGCGGTGTCGCGTACCGTCACATTCAACCGGTCGAGCCATTCAGCGGTCAGCACCTGTTTTATTTCGGCAATCAAGATATTGGCGGTGATGTCTTCGATACGCGTGATATGCCAGATATTCCACGCAATGGAATGCCCGCCGGCGCCGGGCATGGCAGCAAAGGCATCTTGCGATAATCCATCCCAAACTGCATCCATGCAGGTCTGCGTCTGACTTCCTGAAACCCCGGCACAATGCAAAAGGGCGTGCATCCGCAGGCACAATGCAATCGCCTCAGCGAAGCGATCTTCATCCTGAAGCAGGCTCTTCAATGCGGATTGCATCGGGTTCCATTCCGCGGCAACCTGAATCATTACTCCACCCTAAATCACAAGCTCATTACAAAGCGGTCAGCTGTTCACTCACCCGCCATAACTGCGCAGCAGTCTTTTCATTATACGATTCAGGCGACGAACGGGTTTCTGTACAATTTGCAAAATACCTGCCGCTGATATTTTCCACCTCCGGCGAGGAAGCCAGATAAATACTCGTTCTTGCCCCATCTTCGGGCTTGATCGCGGCAAATTGCGAGAGACCAAAGAGGGAATGGAATAATCCGCCGTTGCTCTTCCCGAAATTGGTAGCAACAAAACCCGGATGCAATGTGTTTACCGTGATACCGACATTCTCCACCTTCAGTTTGCGGTCCAATTCATACGTAAACAGGATGTTCATCAACTTGCTAGCGCTGTAAGCCCTCCAGCCGGTGAAGTTCTTCTTCATTTGAAGGTCAGAAAAATCCACCCGTCCGCCGAAATGGGCTGCGGATGAGACGTTGACAATGCGCGGACTGGCACCCCGCTTGAGCAAATCCATCAACAGGTTCGTCAGCAGGAAGTAGTTGATGTGGTTGAGCGCAAAGGTCATTTCCAGGCCATCCACCGTCTCCATGCGTTTCATGAAGATCGCACCGGCATTGTTGACCAGTACATCCAGCGCATCGAACCGGTTATGAATTTCCCCGGAGAGCCGCCTGATTTCAGCCATGCTCGACAGATCTGCGGTATACGCATGCGCCTTTCCACCCCGGGAAACGATCTGATCTGCGACGGCGCGTGTTTTCGCTTCATTCCGCGAAACCGCCACAATCTCCGCCCCCAACGCCGCCAGTTCATATGCGGTAATTTCTCCAATACCGGAGGTGGCGCCGGTGATCAGTACCTTTCTGCCTGACATGGGTAATGCGGTCATATTCTCCCACTCTCCTGTGACAAATAAATTAAACAGTGTTTATACTTTATCACACAATCTGCGGGGCAAGACCGGCAAATTGAAGGTGCGACTGCTACTTTTACATCGGCAACCAAGCAACCCGGGCCGAATAAGTTTTAAAAAAACGTTACCAGGTCTGAAGCTGTTGAACGACTTCCGCCAGGAAAAAATCTGCCGTGGAGCCGTCGATCACACGATGATCGAACGTCAGGGAGAGATAGACCATGGGGCGGATCGCAATGGCATCCTGAATCACCACCACCCGCTTCTGGATCATCCCGACGCCAAGAATCCCAACCTGCGGTTGATTGATGATGGGGGTGGCAAAGAGCGAACCGGCAGTGCCATGATTGGTCAGTGAAAAAGTTCCGCCGGTAACTTCATCGGGCTTCAGCCGGTTATTCCGCGCCCTCTCGGCCAGATCATTCACTTTACGCGCCATGCCCATCAGCGACAAACCATCCGCCTGCCGGATCACGGGCACGATCAGACCTTCCTGCTTCAGGGATACCGCCATCCCCAGGTTGACATCGGCATGAAGGATGATCCCCTGATCCGTCCAGGATGAGTTGAGCAACGGATATTTACGCAGCGCTCGGGCAAGGGCAATGAGAAAATAAGGGGTATAAGTGAGCTTGACGCCATCTCCGGCTAACAACGCCGCGTTCCCCGCGCGATCCGCA
The DNA here is from genome assembly GCA_036746315.1 of Anaerolineaceae bacterium. Classification (GTDB taxonomy): domain Bacteria; phylum Chloroflexota; class Anaerolineae; order Anaerolineales; family Anaerolineaceae; genus DAIOEK01. The sequence goes on from DAIOEK010000028.1 coordinate 24,712, forward strand.
ACCAACCTGGAAAGATCGGCTTCCATCACCGTGGTGACGTGCGCGGAGGTGCGCTTGCTGAGCAGCATGTGATCGGCAATCGCCCTGCGCGTGGGGGTAATGGGCAGAGTCTGACCGGTTTTGGGGGGCAGCGACACGGCATGCAGAGGTTCTTTTTGTTTCGGGTCGGGCATCAGCATTCCGGTGGGTTTGAAAAGATCGCCCGAGCCGGGTGTTTCCCAGGCGGCAGGTTCGGATTTTCGTTCTCCGACAGGCGAATCTTTTTCCAGATACGCCATTACATCCTGCCTGGTGATGCGCCCACCCTGACCGGTGCCGGTGATCTGCGCCAGGTCCAGATGATACTCCTGCGCCAGCTTGTTTACCACTGGTGAAATAAACCCGAGCGGTCTGGCTTTTTCCTTCGGGGTCTCCTGCGGTGCATCCACCGGCGCCTCACCTGCCTTTTGCTGCACAACAGCCGATCCGGCAGGCTGATCAGGAACGGACTCGCCTTCCCTGCCTATCCAGCCCAGCACAGTTTTGGCAAGCACGGTCTGTCCCTGCGGAACTACGATCTTCAGCAGGATACCGGCTGCCGGACTGGGGATTTCGCTGGTCACCTTGGCAGTTTCCACTTCGAGCAGGGATTCGAACTCCTCCACCCGTTCACCTTCCTGCTTCAACCATTTGGTAATGGTTCCATCCACCACCGATTCGCCCAACTGCGGCATGATCACACTGGTTGCCATTTTTTCCTCCCTACCAAGCTGCCAGGTCCATGATCGCCTGGTGGATCTTTTCCGCATCGGGCATGAACCATTCCTGCAGCGGATGGCTGAACGGCACACCCGGCACATCGGGCCCCGCCAGCCTGCGAACGGGGGCATCGAGGTATTCAAATGCACCCTCGGCGATGGTGGCGGCAATCTCTGCGCCATAGCCGCCGGTAAGGTTATCCTCATGGACGATGAGCGCCTTGCCTGTTTTTTTCACGGATTCCAGAATGGTCTGGCGATCCACCGGGTAGAGGGTGCGCAGGTCCACCACTTCGACCGACACCCCCTGCTGCGAGGCTTTTTCCGCAGCCTGCAAAGAGAGATGGTGCATCAAGCCGTAAGCGAACAGGCTGACATCACCGCCCGTGCGGGAGACCTTAGCCGGACCAATCGGAACCGTGTATTCCTCCTGAGGCACCTCCCCTTTGATCAGCCGATAACCCTTTTTGGGTTCCAGAAAGATCACCGGATTGGGGTCGCGTACGGCGGATTTCAACAATCCCTTTGCATCGTATGGGTTGGAAGGAACGACCACCTTCAAGCCAGGCACGTGGGTAAAGAAGGCTTCAACGCTCTGGGAATGATACAACCCGCCGCCGATTCCGCCGCCATAGGGTGCACGGATGACCATCGGCACGGTCCAATCCCCATTGGAGCGGTAGCACATTTTGGCGGCTTCACTGACGATCTGGTTCATGGCAGGGTAGATGAAATCGGCAAACTGTATCTCGCAGATGGGACGCATGCCATACAGGGCAGCCCCGATGCCCACGCCGACGATGGATAGCTCTGCCAGCGGAGAATCGATCACCCGCTCTTCGCCAAAACGGTCGTACAACCCCACGGTAGCCCGGAATACACCACCCCGTTTGCCCACATCTTCACCGACGATAAACACATCCTCATCACGGGCAAGCTCCTCCTCCATGGCGGTGCGGATGGCATCCACCAGCGTCAGTTCAGGCATGCTGCACCTCCTCCGCATAAACCGGGTACGACCCTTCCTGCACCTCCGGGTAGGCTGCATTGGCGGCGTACTCCACCGCCTCATCCACAATCTCCGCTGCGCGGGCTTGCATTTCCTCGAGTTTTTTCTGACTGAGAATCTTCGCTTTCATCAGCAGATTGGTGTTCACCAGAATGGGATCGCGCTGCTTGTTTTCCTCCACTTCATCCCGGCTGCGATAAGAACGATCGTCATCATCCGAGCTGTGCGGAGTAATGCGGTACATGCGTGCTTCGATCAGCTTTGGACCTTTGCCAGCACGCGCATTTTCCACGGCTTCGTGCATCACCTGGTACACCGCCAGCAAGTCAGTGCCATCCACCTGTATACCGGGAAGCCCCAACCCGCAGGCTTTATCTGCGGCACTGGGAACTGCCATCTGTTTTTCGACTCCTTCGGAGATGGCATACATATTGTTTTCGACCATGAAAATCACCGGCAACTGATGGACCGCAGCCCAATTGACCGCCTCATACCATTCCCCCTGCGAAGTCGATCCCTCGCCCAAAGAGGTAAAGACGACTTTATCCTGACGTTTCATCTTGATTGCCAGCCCAACACCGGCAGCATGCACACACTGGGTAGCCACAGGCGCGGAATGGCTGAGAATATTTGCCTTGCGAAAGCCCCAGTGGCTGGGCATTTGACGTCCGCCGCTGTTGGGTTCCTCTCTTTTGCCCATCGCGCTCAACATAAAATCGCGAGCCGAATAACCGAGCGCAAGCATCAATGCCAGGTCACGGTAATAGGGCGCGATCCAGTCGTATCCCTTGCGCAGGGCAAACGCAGCGCCCACCTGGGCTGCCTCCTGACCAATGCCGGAGATGTGAAAGGCGATCTTCCCCTGACGATGGAGAACCCAAGCGCGTTCATCCACCTTGCGGGCAAGCAGCATCGTCCAGAACATATCCAGTTTTTGCTCCACAGAAAGCTCCATCCGACCTCCCGAAATAAATAATTTTTATACTAAAATCAGTCTAGCACTGCTGCGACAAGCATTGAACAAGTTGTCTAACCACCGGCAGATTTACAAAGGAAACCATGATGACGACACCCAAAATCAACAGTGTACTATTCGACCTGGGAAGCACCCTGGTGTATTTCAATGCCCCCTGGCCGGATTCATTCCATGAAATGTCCGAAGCCTTATTGAAGAATTTACAGGTGCACGATATTTTCATCCAGGATCGAGAGAAGTTTGCACAGGAATATTTCAACAGACTGCTCGTTTCCGAGCCAGAGGAAGCAAACAACTACCTTCAGACAACTGCGGAACAAAGCCTGAGAGTATTGCTGGCCGATTTCGGCTTTTCATCCGTTGAACCGGATGTGATTCAAAGCAGCCTGCGGCGGATGTTCGAAGTGGCTGAGAAATACTGGACCGTAGAAGAGGATGCCCCGGCGACACTGCGAGCACTCAAAAAAGCCGGGAAAAGCCTCGCCATCATTTCGAATGCCGAGGACGATGAAAATTTCCAGCACATTATAGACAAGGCCCACATCCGCGAATATTTCGATGTCATTCTGAATTCCGCTGTTTTCGGATACGCCAAACCCGGTAGCAACATTTACCTGGAGGCATTGCGGCAGCTTGATCTGAGCGCCGAAAATGCCGTGATGGTGGGCGACCGTTTGGATACGGATGTGTACGGCGCAAACCGGCTGGGCATGCGCTGCGTGTGGGTAACCAGGCGTTCACGACATGCCGACCCGGCCAATCCACAGGCAGGAATGGTCCCCTGGAAAACAATCCAGACGCTGGCACAGCTGCCGGGAATCATCCTGGCGGAGGGATAAATAAAAAAAAGCCGGGATAAATCCCGGCAGACCCATGCAAGACAACTTTCGTCACCCCAACAGCTTTTCCACGATCACACGGCCCTCTACAACAGTATCCCCCATGTACACGCCGGGCACAGTTTCGCGAAGCGCCGGCTTGCGGATGAACGCCTGACCGCCAAAGCCAAAAATAGGTCTGGGTTTAACGCGGGTCATTTTATCCTGCATCCGCGCCAGCCGGACGGCGCTTTCTTCCATGGTTGCGCTCATCAGAATCATTGCCGGTTTTTCCTGCTTGGCATAATCGACAATATCATCCAAGGGCAGGTCGGGACCCAGGTATTCCACCCGGTAGCCGTCATGGCGCAATAATACCGAGAACATCAGGCAGCCAATCTCGTGCTGCTCTTCTGGGGCACACGCCATCAGGATGAGCGGCGCACCACGGCGGTTCGGATATGCCTGCAGCAAATTGATCAGCTTCCCCTGCAAGAAACGGCTGGCAAAATGCTCATCGGTAATGCGCATTTCACCGCGATGCCAGGCATCGCCAATCATGATCAACGCCGCGCCGATCACCTCCATGCATACAGTGGTCAAATCATACATGGCGTTTGCCTGGCGCAAAACTTCGGTTGCGGCAGTCTCATCGTGTTTAAAGAGCACATCGAACAAGCTTTGCGCCATTTTCTCCGGCGGTACAGGCTGATAAGAGCGAACCCGAGAAGTGATGGATGGCAACACTTCAGGAAAATCACCCCGGGTCAGCATGGCTTTCAGGTCGCGCACCACATTGGAAATGGATATCCCCTGATCCACCTGGCTCTTCACCCAGCGCAGTATGGCGACATCCCGCTCAGAATACAACCGGTACCTGTTCTGACTGCGCTGTGGTTTCAATAAACCGTAACGATTTTCCCATGCCCGGATGGTCACTGCACGAATACCCGTTTGGGTAGTTACTGTCTTGATAGTGAATTTTGGTTCGTCGGAAAGTTCATTAATGGTTGTCATATACATTCCCTATACGGAAACATTATACAACGAAATAGACCTTAAAAGGACGATTTTAGGGAGTCAAATCCATTTGAAACAAAATTGGTGTGACTGCTGCGGCAACACAGCACAATTGCCCTGACTGGCCAGGGATACATGCAACCTCCCATCGTTCGCTCCGTATTAATTATAACCAATGGCCAGGTTGCCCTGTATAATGAGCGCATTGAATTGTATTCGGGTTTATGTTTGGAAGGAGGAAACATGCAAGCTGGAAAAGCATTTTCATATATGTTCGAGGACGAACGCTGGATATCGAAATCCCTTATCGGTGCAGTGGTAAACATGGTGCCCATTCTCAATTTTGCCTGGATGGGTTATCTGCTCAAGGTTCTTCGCAGTGTGGAAAGCGATGAAAAACTGTTGCCCGAGTGGGATGATTTCGGCGGGAAATTCATGGATGGACTGAAAATATTTATTGCTTATTTTCTCTACACCCTGCCGGCAACCATTTTAATCACCCTGGGAGCACTGCTCTTCATTGTGCCGGCTGTGGTTCAGCACAATCAAGACCTGCAAGCGATATTATTTGGCACCGTGGGGCTGGTATTCCTGCTGCTTTGCAGCGTCATGACCCTGTATCTGGTGGCTTTTTCCATCCTGTCACCCGCCATAGCCATCCATTATTCGCGCAAAGGCACCTTTGGCTCCTGTTTCGAAATGAGCGCCATCTTCGGTCTGGTCAAGCGAAATTTTGGCCTTTATATTACCGCATGGTTGTTTGCCATGCTGGCAGGGTTCGCCGGGGGAGCGATCGTTTCCGTTGGCGGCATGATGTTGGGTTGGATCCCCTGCATCGGGCAGGTGGCTTTCTGGGTATTCTCCGCCCTGGTGAGCATCTGGACTTCACTGGTAGGCTTTCATCTGTACGGGCAGGCGGGCAAGGAATTGGCGATCTAACCACCTGCCGGATATTATTCTTCCAGTGGATTGTCATTGCAGCATCCACATATGATCCAGCAAACTAAATCTAAAAAGATTCACATCCGCCACAGTATGTGTGGCGGATGTGAATGTATCAAACGGACTGTACGTACCTGACGCTTTACGCAGGGGGATAAACCGAACCGTTTTTAATTGCACTGACATCCCCAACAAGTTGCACATGCTCGTTTTCGACGATTATGCCGCCATTATCAGAACAAGCATATATCACTTGATTGCTGTTTTTTCGGGAATAGGATTTGATCTCCTCCATAGCCGCATAACTTCCCCAGTGTGGTACAAAGGCAAAATCAACCAACCCCAAACCTTGCGGGGCGATTTCTTGTGGCGGGAGTACATCTCCACACAGCAAGGTGGTGCGTATATCCGGAGTCATCAAGATTGCACCTGCACTTACACCAATCAATACCCCGCCGCGTTCCACATATTGCTTTATTGTGTCCAGCATATTCCTTACTCTCAACCAATGCAGAAAATAAAAAGTGTTGCCGCCAGAAAGGTGAATGGCATCAGCAGTCAATAAAGCACCCAAATCATCCAAAGTATACCGGTTGTCAAGTCCAAAACAGGGTTCGAGGTTGATATCATAATGCCTGTAATAAGCTTTCTGAGCCTGGTAATACATTCCTGTTGGATCGCTTACCGATGGGATGTAGCCAATTCGTGGTTTTTCTTTCCCCAGCAGAGCCAACAACCGCCTGTCGATTTCTTCAGTATCGGGAAGGACCTGGTTACTGTAGAAAACAAGTTTGCGTTTCACTGCAATTGCATCCTTATTGCCACTGGAAGATCTTTCCACCATAGATGACCAGCAAATCGACCGGTGACAGACTCCAATCCGCCGTACGGGCAAGCCAGATGCCTTCAGGCGCATCCGTGCCGGAGCGACCTGAGAGCGCCAGCTTCATCCCATCCGGACTCCACGCACCGGGTAATAGCGCTCCAGTACCCAGGTGAACTACCAGGTCTGCCGCGCCATCCGCCTGCATCACCCATGCTCCGGTATCACCGGCATCCTTTGCTTCGAGCAAATACGCCAGCCATTTGCCATCGGGACTCCACAGCGGGGAAGCAGCCGGCAGGTATTCGGTTCCCGGTTCCACCAAGGCACTCATCCGGTAGGTTCTATTGACCAGATCAAATATCACCACACCACGCCGTGGTCCCACATTCAATGTGCCCTGCCAGTACCAGGCAATCTTCGTCCCATCCGGAGACCAGGCGGGATGGGAAATCTGCTGTCCTTTGAGGGAGACCAAACCATAATCGGCGGGGTCGAACGGGAGAGGTCCCAGTTCGCCGCCAAACAGCCAGCCGGTTTCACCCATTCCATAAGCGATCCAGGTTCCATCCGGAGAAACGGCGGGCGTCCCGGCAGAGGGATGATCGGCATCCAACACGCGATACCCGGTGCCGTCCACTCCGATCACGGTCAGGTAACCCTGTGAGCCGACCCCGACCGATGCTCCGGCAACTGCGGAGAGCATCAATACTTCATCGTCATGCACGGTCCACCAGGTTGCGCAGCATTCTTCGCGAGTGGGGGTATCATTGAGCTTGACCAAATTCCCGGTCAACAAATCATACATCCAATAATCGCCATAGCCGCTGGTAAGGGCATACCTGCCATTGGTGGAAAGAATATCCACCGGACGGGTGTACAACGATATCAACGTGCCGTCAGGCGCCACTTTGACCAACTCACCCATATCAAAAACGAGACCGGCAACTTCAGCCGGCGAAATTGAGACGCCATCCTGAGCCGGAACTGATACCTCTTCCGGTACAGGTGTCGATGCGGGGTCGGGCGAGGCAACAGCCGTAACATCCGCTGCCGGCTCGAGCGTGGGGAGGGGCTGCGCAGCCGCCGGCGCCGCCAGGGTACTTTCCACCGCCACGTTCGCGGTGGGCAATACAGACTCCACGGGCTGGCATGCCACAAGGATGCAGCCGATGGGCAGCATAAAGTTCAGGATTCTATTCCACATCAGTAAGAATGCCCCGTTATTCGATGGTCTTTACCCCGGAAGCAATACTGGCAGCCGTCCGGCTGGCAAGGATATCAATCCCGGTGCCCAGCACATTTTTCACCACCGGCTGCCCCACACGGATAGGCGCCTTCAATTCAATCTGGCGAAGTTCCAGCAGCAGTTCGGGAATACGCGGCTTGGGGAACGGCGCCGAAGTATAAACCGGCAGTAACGGGTGCAGTGCGTTGACAATCCGCACGGTGGAAGCCACCATACGCCTGGGATCGGTCATTTCTCTTTCCACATATTCATGCCCTCGTTTGCAGCCGCCTTTCACCTTCACAAGGGTCTGTCCATCCTGGGTCACTTCCAGCGTGCATCCCTTGGGGCAGGTGATGCAGATCACATTCTTCGTTTCTTCCATGATTCACCTCGCTTTAGCGCTTAACCACATCCACCGTTAGTGATTTTGCTTCGAATACTTCGTCATACGACTTTGGCGTGATCTCCATGGTAAGGATCTCACCCGGTCGCGCGTAAGGCTCCACCTTGCGAGTCACCAGGTTTTCGCCATTGTGAATTTCAATCCAGCAGGGTTTTTCGATGGGTTGTTTTACCCGCAACTGCAACCGCACTTCACCTTCCGCCAGGCTTTCCTTGTCCAGTTCGTGAGGAACGACATAGCGCACATTCTCTCCGGGCAGGAGCGGAATATGGCGATTTTCCTTCCGCCGCAGTTCACGCGCAAACCGGGCGGCGCTCTTACCGGCACCATAGCCAGCCTCGGTCACCCAATCCACCAGGTCGTACACATGAACGACATTTCCGGCGGCAAAAACACCCGGCACAGAGGTTTCGAAATGATCATCCACAAAGGGACCGCCGGTCACGGAATCGATGCGCACACCGGCTTTTCGGGAAAGCTCATTCTCGGGGATCAGCCCCACCGACAGAAGCAGGGTATCACACGGGATGACCTCTTCGGTACCCGGTATGGGCTGCCAGCGTTCATCCACCCGCACCGCCTCGATCGCCTCGACGCGGTCATTCCCTAAAATGCGATTGACGGTATTTCCCAATTGCAGCGGAATATCGAAATCCATCAAGCACTGCACATAATTGCGGGTTAACCCGGTCAGGAAAGGCATCACCTCCAGCACACGGTCTACCCTGGCGCCTTCCAGTGTGAGGCGGCGCGCCATTATCATTCCGATATCACCGGAGCCGAGCACCACAAAGCGCTTTCCCGGCATATAACCTTCCACATTCACCCAGCGCTGCGCCGTCCCGGCGGTGTACACACCGGCAGGTCGACTGCCCGGGAGGCGGATCTGCGAACGGGTCCGCTCACGGCAGCCCATGGAAAGCACAATCGCCCGCGCCTGTACATCCACAAATCCGGATGACTTGCCCGAAGCAAAAATCCGCCGCTGCGGGGTAATCTCCAGCACCATGGTGTCGAGGAGAATCTCCACGCCTTCTTCCCTGGCTTCATCCACAAATTTCTGCGCATAAGCCGGTCCCGGAAGATCGACGCCCAGCAGTTCCAGCCCAAAGCCATTATGAATACACTGCAAGAGAATGCCCCCAGGTTCCACATCACGTTCGATGACCAGTACATCCCTTGCCCCATTTTTCTTCGCCGAGATGGCAGCCGCCAATCCCCCCGGACCGCTGCCAATGACCACCACATCATATTTATCTTTGAGCGCCATTTTATTCCTCCACAGCCTTGGTCATTCGGAAGAGGAAATTGGAATCATTTCCCTTTTTGGTAATTTCCAGTGGAGAAACGCCCAGTTCTCTGGACATGATATCCACCACGCGGGGCATATCGAACGAGCCGAGGCAGCGCCCAGTGCCCAGCCAGGTGCGTCTTTTCAAAGCATCGTAGGTGCGCGCCGGCAGAAGCGAGCGCAACTCTGCCAGTATCTCACCCTCGGTCACCATTTCGCAGCGGCAAATGATCCGCCCGTAGGCAGCGTCAGAGTTGATGAGCTTGATCTGGTCTTCACGGGAAAGTTCCCTGAAATGCGGTCGCGGCGGACGAATGGGATTCCAATCCTTGCGGGGCTTCAGCTTTTCGCCGGCATCCTCCAACAGCTCGACCACTCGCAGCGCAATCGCCGGTGCGGAAGTCAGCCCCGGGGATTCTATGCCGCCCAGGTTAACCAACCCCTGCACCTCTGCGGGGATCTCGATCATGAAATCACCACTGTAGTTTATCCCGGGCGTGCGACAGGGGGCATTTCCGGTAGCCCGCAAACCGGCAAACCCGGCGATGACATATTTTTGCTGCAGGGTGGGCACCAGCTTTGCCGCGCCCTGCCAGACTTCATCCATCCCCTCACGGGTGAGGGGGCGTGCATCCCGTCCATCCTGCCTGCTGGCATTCGGACCAAGGATAGTGTTGCCATGCAGCGTGGTGGTTACCAGAATTCCCTTGCCCTTTTCCGTCGGGCAGGGGAAAAGCACATTGTTGATGGTAATCTCCGCGCGATCAAGGACAAAATACTCTCCGCGGCGGGGTGTGATCTTAAATTCCGGATGCAAATTCGCCTTATGCATTACCATATCGGCATTAATGCCAGCACAATTGACAACCCAGCGGGAAAGAAAATCTCCGCGGTTGGTCTTAACCCCGACCACACGGTGACCTTCCATGATGAAATCCTCAAACGCCGTATCCACCATCACCGTTACTCCGTTCTGGATGGCATTTTCGGCTGCGGCAATCGTCACCGCAAAAGGATCACAGATGCCCCCGGTCGGCGCCCAGAGCGCTCCACTGACATCAGGATTGATGTTAGGTTCCCGGCGGCGCATTTCATCCGCTGAAATAAAGTGCATACCAGGCACACCGTTCTGCGTTCCCTGATCCAAGAGTTGGTCGAGGGATTTTCGTTCTTCCTCGCCTACGGCTACGACATAGTCACCGCGCCTTTCAAACGGAAAGCCCAACTCACCCGCCAGGGTATCCCACATGCCGTTTGCCTTCACATTCATTTCCGCTTTCAACGTTCCGGGCAGCGGGTCATAGCCGGCATGCACAATGGCTGAATTGGCGCTGGACGCCCCCATTCCCACATCGGCATCCTTTTCGATCAGCAAGGTGGACAATTGATAGCGGGATAAATAGCGGGCAGTCATGCATCCGACCACCCCTCCTCCAACGATGATGACATCAAATGTTTGAGCCACACGCACCTCCTGCGAAGATTGGAAATACAAACAAACATCAGTGCGGCGTTGTTCGCGATGATGTGTCATGCAAGTTCAGACTAAGACCATTAATAGGGAAATTGGCTGATACAAATAATAATTTTCTTTCTGCCAATACCGCTTATTTTACAACATGCTTGGATTTAAAACGCAATTTTTAATCACATTCCATTCTGATGGAACTCATACCTTAGATCACCCAAAGGTATCACACGCGGAGCAGACTCCAGACGTTTTTTCAACTCGACCGCCTCCTGCGCCAGCGTCCTTTCGCTGACGGTCACCCGATACGGCGCACCGATCAGATCGGCATCGTTGAATTTGACGCCTGCCGAATCCGTGCGGTCATCCAGCATGACCTCCAGGTTGACGGCTTCCAATTCCCGGGCAATCTCCTCCGCCCTGCCGATGACATCCATGTTCCTGCCCGGGAGTATAACCATATGCACGGGGTACGGGGCGACCGCCTCCGGCAGGGTAAGCCCGCGCTCATCGTGATAGTGCTCCGCCAGACAGCCCAGCAGCCTGCCAACCCCAATGCCATACGACCCCATGATTACCGGCTTCAGCTTTCCGTCGGGATCGGTGAATGTGCAGTTCAAAGCATCACTGTAACGCGTGCCCAGTTGAAAGATATTGGCAACCTCGACCGCACGGACTGCACGGAAAGGCGCACCGCACTCGGGGCAGCCATCGCCTTCACGGGCGGCAGTGATATCGCCAACCACATCCGCCTGGTAGTCACGACCATACAGGACGTTGCGAAGGTGATAACCCTCCCGGTTGGCGCCCGCCGTCAAGCCGCAACAGGCAGGGATCAATTTATCGACCACAACGACGACATCCGGGCGATGCTTCAACCCAACGGGCGAAGCCTATCCGGGCACGGCGCCCGTCCGCTTGTTCT
>DAIOEK010000029.1:0-35661 GCA_036746315.1 Anaerolineaceae bacterium
GCCGTTATCAATAAAAAACCTGGGCCCGATCCGGGCTGCCGGATGGATCTCGATCCCCGTCCACCAGCGGTTGATTTGCGAAATGCTTCTCCCGATCAGTTTCAACTGGTGCTGCCAGAACCAATGCGCCAGACGATGCCCCCATACCGCCTGCAAGCCGGGGTAGCACAGCAGCACTTCCAGCGTGGTGCGGGCGGCAGGGTCCCGATCATAGATGGATTGGATGTCCTGTTTGATGACTCGCAACATGGGTTAACCTTCATCCTGCAAATTGGCAAATAATGGTGTGCTTAAATATCGCTCCCCAAAGGAGGGGATGATCACCACGATCAATTTTCCTTTATTCTCTGCACGGGCTGCGACCTGTAAAGCAGACCAGACTGCCGCACCGCTGGAAATACCCACCAAAATGCCCTCTTCCCGTGCCATGCGGCGGGCAGCGTCAAAGGCATCATCCGATTTCACTCGAATAACTTCATCGTAAATTTGGGTATTCAGCACGTCGGGAATGAATCCGGCGCCGATACCCTGAATGGGGTGGGGACCTTTTTGTCCTCCGGATAATACCGGGGATGCGTCAGGCTCGACGGCGATCACTTTTGCAGTTGGTTTGCGTAGTTTCAGTACTTCTCCAACACCGGTGATGGTGCCGCCGGTGCCCACGCCTGCAATGAAGATGTCCACTTTCCCTTCCGTATCTCTCCATATCTCTTCTGCGGTGGATTTGCGGTGGATTTCAGGATTGGCGGGATTTTTAAATTGCTGCAGGATCAAATACCGCGGATCTGAAGCGGCAAGTTCTTCCGCCACACGAATGGCGCCAGCCATGCCTTCTGCGCCGGGGGTCAGGATTAATTCAGCACCGTAAGCTCTGAGAAGCAACCGGCGTTCCCTGCTCATGGTTTCGGGCATGGTGAGTGCGACTTTGTATCCTTTTGCAGCCGCGACGAAAGCCAGGGCAATACCTGTATTGCCTGAGGTCGGCTCCAGGATTATGGTATCTGGTTTGATCAGCCCGGCCTGTTCGGCTGCCTCGATCATGGCAAATCCAATGCGATCTTTTACACTGTGTGCCGGATTATAGAATTCGAGTTTAACAACAATTTCTGCGCCTATACCTTTTGACAGGCGATTTAATCTTACGAGTGGTGTATTACCGATGAGGTCGGTAACTGAATTGGCAATGTTCATTATCTACTCCTTGAAAGGTAAATCTTAAAATAAAACACCCCATCGACAGGCGAATCTGCGGGTAAGGAGACCGTCCTGGTGGGGTGCTGTGTATGTCAAAGTACCGGAACGGCTATTTCCCTCCCCGCCCGGAACAGATGCAAAGTAAATGGGTGAATGAATGGTTTATTCGCATAACTTGGATAGATGTTACCATGCAGATAAAGATTGTCAAGGAATTAGGTAATAATTTGCGATTTTGTAAAACCTTTTCACTCCAGCAACTGAAAAACTCCGCCCTTGCGGATACATTGCACTTCATATTCCGACTGCATCAATGCCCTGACCTTGAAAGAGGTGGCGTGGTTGGCATCCACCGCGGTAACCATCAGGGGCGCATGCGGGGCAAGGCGACTGATATTTTGGATCGAGTAGGTTTCCCTGCCGGTCAAGCCAAGTGATGAGACGGAGTCACCATTATCAAATTGGAGGGGGAGTATGCCCATCCCGACCAAATTGGATCGGTGAATTCGTTCAAAAGATCCGGCAATTACCGCCTTCACGCCGAGAAGCTTGGGACCTTTGGCTGCCCAATCGCGGCTGGATCCGGTGCCATATTCCTTGCCGGCAAGAATAATAAGTGGTGTGCCTTCCTGTAAGTAGCGCATGGCAGCGTCGAAAATATCCATCTCTGCACCATCTGGAAGATGGATTGTTTTTCCACCTTGGAACCGGGGCACCATCAAGTTCTGGATGCGAATATTGGCAAAGGTTCCACGCACCATCACCTCGTGATTTCCGCGCCGGGTGCCATAGGTGTTGAAGTCGACGGGTTTGATCCCTTTTTCCAGGAGATATTTTGCTGCCGGGGTTCCGTAGGTGATTGCTCCGGCTGGTGAGATATGATCGGTGGTAATGGAATCGCCGAAAACCGCCAACGCTCTGGCGTTCAGGATATCATCAGTTATCCCTGCTTCAGGCTCACAAAAAGGCGTTTCCTTTAGGTAAGTCGATGTTCCATCCCAGGGATACAGATTAGAACCTTTTATGTCCATTTTTTGCCATCGTGCATCACCTTCGAACAGATCGGCGTATTTGGTTTGGAAGATGCCAGGTTGGATGACCTCCTGCTCAATCCGGCGGATATCTTCGAGTGTTGGCATGATATCTTTGAGAAATACATCTTTACCCGACGAACTCATACCAATTGGGTCGGATATCAAATTCATCCGAATATTTCCCGCGAGGGCATAAGCTACTACCAGCGCCGGTGAGGCCAGGAAGTTAGCCTGTACCTGTGGGTGAACCCGTCCTTCAAAATTACGATTACCACTAATCACGGCTGCCGCAATCAGATGGTGGTCTTCAATGGCTTTGCTTACTTCCGCAGTCAGAGGCCCTGAATTTCCGATGCAGGTTGCACAGCCAAAACCATTTACATAGAAACCCAGGGCTTCCAAATATGGAAGCAGACCTGCTAGCTGTAGATACTCCACCACAACCTTGGAGCCAGGGGTGAAGCTTGTCTTGACATAGGGTTGGCTGGACAAACCCATTTCCACGGCTTTTTTCGCCACCAGCCCGGCGGCGATCAGTGCGGTTGGATTAGAAGTGTTGGTACATGATGTAATCGCCGCCAGAACAACCGCCCCATGGTCCAAAGTGTAGTTCTTTTGTTGGATGATGAGCGAAACCGGCTGCTTTGCCTGGTCTGGAGCGATTGCATATCCACGTTCTGTGAGGGGTTTGGATAAAATGGCATTAAATGTTTCTGCCACATTCTCCAGTGATATCAAATCCTGGGGGCGTTTGGGACCGGCAAGGGAAGGTTGAATGGTCGATAAATCCAACTCCACGATTTCACTATATTCAGGTTCGGGTCGTAAATCGGAGCGGTACAGGTCTTGCGCCTGATAATACTTTTGCACCAGTTCAACCAATTCGGCTGAACGGTGTGTCCCCTCCAGGTATTTTAGCGTCTGGCTGTCCACCGGGAAATAGCCTACAGTGGCACCATATTCCGGTGCCATATTGGCAAGCATGGCTCTATCCGGTACAGATAATGCTGCCAACGAAGGGCCGAAAAACTCCACGAATTTATTTACTACGCCCTGTTTTCTGAGCAGGTGCGTTAATGTAAGGACAATATCGGTTGGCATGGCTGCGGGGTGGAGTTCTCCCGTCAGGTGTACACCGACCACATCCGGTATCAAGACTTCGACCGGTTGCCCGAGCATGGCGGCGATGGCTTCAATACCTCCGACACCCCACCCCAATACTCCCAACCCGTTGATCATGGTGGAGTGCGAATCGGTGCCTACCAGTGTATCGGGATAGAGCCAGGTCCTTCCTTCGCGTTGGGATGTGAGGACGCCGCTGGCGAGATATTCCAGGTTCACTTGATGTACTATGCCGTTGCCCGGTGGGACAATTCTCAGATTATTAAAGCTTTGCTGCGCCCATTTGAGTAGTTTGTACCTTTCACCATTGCGCTGGAATTCCAAATCCCGGTTCATTGCCAGTGCTTTTGAATCACCGTAATAATCCACCTGAAGGGAATGATCCGCCACCAGATCGACAGGGATGAGCGGATTTATGGAGGCGGGGTTTTTGCCTTTCCTGGTTTGTGCTGACCTCAAAGATGCCAGATCAACAATGACCGGCACACCGGTAAGATCCTGCAATAACACCCTACCGGGTGTGAATCCAATGGTTTCGCTGCCATGCGATCCATTGGGCTGCCAGGCAGCCAGTTTTTCCAAATCGTTCAAATTATTTGACCCCCAGGCATTTGCGCGCAGCATGTTTTCCAGCAGAATACGGATGGAATAGGGCATGTTGCGAATGGATTTTTGATACAGCTTTTCGATTTGTTGTAACGGAAAATAGCTGTAAATATTTCCATTTATTTCGATATGGGCAATCTCAAATTCATATGTCCGTTTCATCTTCACGCTCGCAATGTTTGAATGAGGTAGTCTGCAAATTCACGCGTGCCAACCAGCGTGGCGCTTTTCATTTGTTCAAAAAAGTCGAACGTAACTACTTTATTCCGGATTGCTGTTTCTATGGCAGTTTCTACTAACTGGGCGCTTTCCTGCCAGCCAAGATAATCCAACATTATGGCTCCGGATAATAGCAGCGAACTGGGATTGGCTTTATCCTGACCGGCGATGGATGGAGCTGTGCCATGGGTTGCCTCGAATATGGCTGTCCCGGTTTCATAATTGATATTTCCTCCAGGTGCGATCCCAATCCCGCCAACGAGAGCAGCCAGTGCATCCGCCAAATAATCGCCATTCAGGTTTGTGGTTACCACTATGTCGAATTCCTCAGGGTGGGAGATGGATCTTTCGAACATGGCATCGGTGAGGATCTCATTGATATAGATTTTCCCATCAGCCAGAGCTGCCTGCCACTGTGCATCCGCTGCCTGTTGATCAAGTTCTTTTTGTGCACTTTGGTAATCGCTTTGTGTGTGGGTATAATCCGGGAACTCTGTTTTCGCCTGCTGATATGCCCAGCGGGCAAAAGCGCCTTCGGTGTACTTCATGATATTGCCCTTATGTACCAGGGTGATTTTCTTGCGCTTGTTCTGGATGGCATATTCGATTGCTGCGCGGACCAACCGGGCAGTTTCATCCCTTGAAACGGGTTTGATACCCAGTCCGCTGGTGTCTGGAAAACGCATTTTGGCGAACTCTGTCGGATAGTTTTGCGCCAGCCAGCTTCGCAACGCAGTGGCTTGTGGGCTGTCAAACGGGTAATCCATGCCCGCGTATACATCCTCCACGTTTTCCCTGAACAAAACAATATTTACTTTTTCAGGATATTTCATCGGAGAAGGGGCGCCTTCAAAATATCGCACCAGGCGCAGACAAACATACAAATCCAATTCTTTGCGCAACGCGACATTGATGGAGCGGATGCCTTCTCCAATCGGCGTGGTAAGCGGGCCTTTGATACCGACATGAAAATCCCGAATGGCACCAATTGTTTCCTCGGGTAGCCATGTTCCCATGGTGTTGAATGCTTTCCCACCGGCAAGGACTTCTTTCCAGGCAATCCTTCGTTTTCCCTGGTATGCAACCTCAACTGCCACATCCAGTACTCGACGGGCTGATTGCCAGATTTCCGGACCGATGCCATCCCCTTCAATGTAAGGGATGATGGGACACTCGGGTACTATCAGACTGCCATTTTCGAGGTGTATTCGTTGCGATTCAAGGTTTGTCTTTTCCATCCGCCATCCTAAAACTCGATAGTCTTTTCTATTGACAAGAATTCGAGAATTCTGTATATTATTATACATTAATATATGGGACAATGTACCAATATATGAGACGGTGAATATTATGAAAGAAACTGAAGATAAAGGTGTTCTGGCGCATCTGTGTGAAATACTGGACTGTTTCAGCGTGGACAAACCGGAAATCGGGGTGCGTGAAATTGCCCGGATGACCGGTTTAACGACCAGTACAGTAGGTCGGCTGATGACGGCGATGAAAGAACGGGGCATCCTCAACCAAAATGCTGCCACACGCGGATACTCACTGGGTATTCGACTGCTGACCTGGACCGGTGTATATCTCACCTCATTGGATATACGGACAATTGCGCAGCCGATCATGAGTGAGTTACAACAGGTCACACAGGAAACGATCAGTTTATATCTGCGCGATGGGCATGATCGGGTTTGCGTGGAGCGTCTTGAATCACCCCAGACGGTGAGAATCGTTGCCCGCCTGGGCAGGCGACTGCCATTATATGCCGGATCAGCCGGAAAGGCGATCCTGGCGTATCTACCGGATACAGTGATCAAGGATATTGTGGAAGCCAGCAGCCTGACACCATTCACTGCAAGGACGATTACAGATCCAGTGGTGTTGCACGAAGAGCTTGAAAAGGTTCGTCAGAAAGGGTACGCCTTTTCTCATGGTGAGTGGATACAAGACGCTTCGGGGGTAGCTGCGCCTATTTTTGGACCAAACCGGGAAGTGATCGGTGCGCTCACCATATCAGGGCCATCACAACGTTTTACCCGAGAGACGATTGAGAAGTATGCCAGAGAAGTGGTTGCATCCGCACAGGATATTTCCAGGCAAATGGGTTTCAGCTATTACAGTTCGTCGGGTTTTGGAAGGAGAGTCAAATGAAAATCGAAGAAAGAATTGCCTCCAAACTTTCTGCTGAAAAGGAAAGGATGAGGCAGCTTATTCAGGAGAATGGCTCCTTCCATGTTGCAGATGTTACCGTCGAGCAAATCTATGGTGGCATTCGAGGTGTGCCTATTCAGGTCAGTGATGTATCTTATGTCCATCCTTTGAAAGGTCTGGAATTGCGTGGTTATACCGTTCAGGAAGTGCTGGAACTGTTGCCAAAAGCGGATCACGGCGAATTTCCTCTGGCGGGTGGGCTGTATTACCTGCTGATGACGGGCGAAATGCCCACCAAAGAGGAAGCCAACGAAGTCGAAATCGAATGGAAAGTCCGCAGTAATGTTCCTGAGCATGTCTTTAAATCATTGCAGCCCATGCCGGCATATACCCATCCGATGACCTTATTTTCGCAGGCAATACTGGCTCTACAGAGTGAATCGGTATTTGCACGGCGCTTCTACTATGGTATTGATAAAAAAGATTACTGGGGATTCTATCTGGAAGACAGCTTGAATTTAACGGCGAAACTCCCCACCATTATTGCCAATATTTACAATCTCAAGTATCGGGGTGGCATTTTTGTGCAGCCTAATCCCAAGCTGGATTGGAGCGCGAATTTTGCTTATATGATCGGCAAGAATGACCGGGCATACATGGATCTGATGCGGCTATTTGTCGTATTGCATTCCGATCATGAAGGAGCCAATGTCAGCGCGCATGCCAGCCATCTGGTGGGTTCCGCATTATCCGATATTTACCTTTCCTGTGCGGCGGGAATGGAAGGCTTAGCCGGTCCGTTGCATGGGTTGGCAAACCAGGAATGCCTGCGCTGGCTGCAGGACGTTCTGGCATATTTTGACGGATTGCCCACCCAGGAAGAGTTGACCGATTACCTGGTTAACTTTTTGAAGAGTGGACGCATCATACCTGGCTATGGACATGCTGTATTGCGGGTTACCGACCCTCGATTTACCGCACAATATGAATTTGCCAAGAAGTACATGCCAGAATACGAGTTATTTAAACTGGTAGATATGGTCTACCAGATTTTGCCGAATATTCTGCAAAACACAAATAAAGTAAAGAATCCCTGGCCCAATGTGGATGCCATTAATGGAACTTTGCAGTGCTACTTTGATCTAACCGAATCCGATTTTTACACTGTTTTATTTGGCTTTAGTCGTATTCTGGGTATCACCACCCATGTTACCTGGTCCAGAGCAATGGGGAAGCCTTTGGAAAGACCAAAATCACTGACAACAGATATTCTGGAACAAATCATTTCGCAAAGCGAAGCGAACGACTGAGCCTTTAAGAAATCAGCCATCCTATTTCTCCTTAGAAACAGACTGCCCCAAGCAAACTTGGGGCAGTCTGTTATATCCGCTGCGCATCCAATCAAAAATTGGAGCAAGACCATTCCTGAGGAAGCATTTTTTGTTACCATTTTATGGAACTCTCTTCACATTTTCTTCAAATCTTGTTCAAATTATCTACACATTCAGTAATTAAAATCAAATTGTTATTGAAACCAAAACTTTGGAGGATGGGTGTGAAAAAAATATTATCGAATCGTTTTTTCAGACGACAGATTTGGATACGGAAGATCGTTCAGGCATTTTTCTTTATTCTGATCGCTTTCATTGCAATCAATCATACGCTGGTTGAAGCAGGTAAGGGAATTCCTTTTCTGGCGAGTGCATCGCTGCATGCGCTCTGCCCGTTTGGTGGCGTAGTGTCAATTTATCAATTTATCACTTCAGGCACTTTCGTACAAAAAATCCATGAGTCTTCATTTGTACTCATGATAATTGGTTTTATTCTGGCTATATTATTTGGCCCGGTGTTTTGCGGTTGGGTGTGCCCATTTGGAACAATTCAAGAATGGTTCGCCGGGCTGGGCAGAAAACTGTTCAGGCGGAAGCGATACAATCATTTCATTCCGGAAAAGGTTGACAAAGTTCTTCGCTATATGCGGTACCTGGTTCTGGCGTGGATTCTTTACATGACGGCAACTTCGGCAACGTTGTTTTTCGCAGATTATGACCCTTATTTCGCGCTGTTCAATTTTTGGACCGGAGAGGTTGCCATCGGCGGTTTGATCGTGCTGGGTGTCACCCTGGTGGCTTCGCTGTTTGTGGAACGCCCCTGGTGTAAATATGCCTGTCCTTATGGCGCGGTGCTGGGAATAAGTAATCTCATTCGCGTGTTTGGTGTTCGCCGTGTATCAGCTACATGCCGGATGGACGGCGCCTGTGATATCACCTGTCCGATGAACATAAATGTCAGTTCCAAATCGATTGTTCGGGATCATCAATGCATCTCATGCCTGGAATGCACATCCGAAGCACACTGTCCCGTGGCAGGTACGGTTATATTTGCTTCAAGCCACCCACAAAGCAATTCAATAAACATTCAAAAGGCAGGTAAATAATATGCGACTTAATTCATTTATGTTGGCAACTGCGGTATTCGTAATTTTATTTGGTGGTATTGGTGTGAGCACCGCTTTGAACTACTGGCAAACTGAAACAAGTAAAATTCCGGTTAAATATGAAGAAGGTGCAGCAGCTGGCCAATACAATCCTGCAGATATTCGTGGCTCTTATACTTTTGGCGATGTGAGTGATTTATTCAACATCCCGCTTGAAGACTTGCAGGTAGCCTTCCGGTTACCATCTGAGGCTGATGTCGCTACGTTTTCATTAAAATCATTGGAAGAACTGTATACTGACTTGCCAGTAGAGATGGGGACCAGTGCCGTCAGGATGTTCACGGCATTCTACAACGGCTTACCCTACGACCTGACTTCGGCAGAAGAGAGCAGTTTGTTCCCGGAAGCTGCAGATATTCTGCGCGAGAAGGGATCGATGTTGCCTGAGCAGAGTGCCTATCTGGAGAATCACACATTATCTTTGGATAATATGGACGCACAACAGGTCGATGCTACGCCGGTAATGAACGATGTACAGACCGCTGCGGCACCAACCCCGGTTGAAAATACTACCCAGTCAACTACAGCTGCCACAGAGCATTCCATCACCGGCAAGACTACCTTCCAGGAATTATTGGATTGGGGCCTTTCTGCAGAGACCATATCTGCGATACTACAAGAGCAAATGCCCGCATCCAACTTAATCATCAAAGATTATCTATCCAGCAAAGGTCTCGAATTTTCCACCATCAAAACAGCCTTGCAAGCTGAAATAGACAAATTACCCTGACTGTGATCAGGCGAAGCCCGAGAGGATGCCAGTTTCTTTGTGGCATCCTCTTTTCTTATCCAGCAGCGCGGTTTTTTCATGGGTATAATTACGCTACTTTATCACAATAGGTTATGCAAATGAAGAGTGAGTATCAGGAACAAATACTAAACATATTACAGGATTACAAAAGTAATAATTTGAACGTCGACCAGGCTCAGGATGCGATAAAGAGACTGCTGGACGTTAACATAGAAGACTACGCCAATCTGGACTATCATCGCCAGGAACGGACAGGAATTCCGGAAGTAATCTATGCAGAAGGAAAGACTGCCGGACAGGTTGCCGGAATTTTTACAAAACTCGCTGCGATAAATTCAGCAGTGATAGCCACCCGGGTTCCCGCTGCCATGTACGCAGAAATTCAACACCTGTTGGGGAATGCTGAATACAATACGGAAACACGCTTGTTGATCCAACGACCACCGGCAATGCCGGAAATGCATCCAGGGATCGCGGTGATTACTGCCGGAACATCAGATATTCCCGTGGCAGAAGAAGCAGCCATTACTGCGGAACTGATGGGGAACAGTGTCGAGCGCATTTTTGATGTCGGCGTAGCCGGTGTTCATCGTCTGTTTCATCGATTGAATGATCTTCGAAAAGCGAATGTCATTGTCGTAACTGCGGGAATGGAAGGCGCATTGCCATCCGTTGTCGGCGGATTGGTCAGCGCTCCCATTATTGCGCTACCGACCAGCATTGGGTACGGGGCAAGCTTTGGTGGTGTTGCCGCCCTGTTGGGGATGTTGAATAGTTGTTCCCCGGGGATTGCCGCGGTAAACATCGATAACGGTTTTGGGGCTGGTTGTATGGCAGCCAAGATCAATGCCTTGAGGTGGCAGCAGGATAATGCAGAATCATAATCCGTGCCGCACCATATTGGAGCAGATCACTAACGTGGGCGTGTCAGATGCTTTACTCAAAAAGGCAGAGATACTGACCGATCTGGCTTGCAGTTATCCATCCGCGCTGGTGGCGTATTCCGGCGGGGTGGACAGTACTTTTCTGGCGTATTGGGTATTTTGCTACCTGGGCGAACGGATGCAGGCAGTCACTGTCCGTTCAAGTATCGAAAGCCCAGATCAACTGGAATTTGCAGAACAGACCGCCCGCCAGCTGCGTATTCCGCAGATGCAGCTCGAGTATGACAGCCTGTTAAATCCACTGATCCGCTCCAATCCGGTGGATCGTTGCTTTCATTGTAAATTGAGCATTCTGACCCTGATCGGAGGGTATGCCCATAACCATGGGTATGCAGTGATCATGGAGGGACAGAATGTGGATGATCTGGGCGATTACCGCCCGGGCAGGGAAGCAGTCCGGCAAAGCGGCACACTCAGCCCGCTGATGGAGTGCGGCTTTACCAAGAGCGATATCCGGCTGCTTTCCAGGATTCTGGGTTTGCCTACCTGGAATATACCCAGCAGCCCATGCCTTGCCACCAGAATACCATATGGCCTTCCCTTGGATAGAGGAAAGCTTGTGCAGATCGATGCCGGAGAAAGATATTTGCGTGAACGTGGTTTTCAACAGGTGCGGATTCGCTGGACTCCAGGTAAATGTTCCGTTGAAGTGGGCGAAAATGAAATTGCAAAGTACAGGGTGGAGGAAGCAGAAATCAAAAAAACACTACAAGAGATCGGCTTGCCTGAAGCAGAAGTTGATCCGCGCGGGTATCGACAGGGGAGCTTGAACGAAGGGATAACCAAATGAGGGCATTATATTGTGATTGTTTTTCCGGTGTCAGCGGCGATATGCTGCTGGGCGCAATGGTGGATGCAGGCTTACCGCTGGCTACGCTGCATGGAGAATTGTCAAAACTTGGCTTGGCTGAGTACAGTCAGGTGAAAGTTGACGAGGTAAACAAACAGGGAATGCGCGCAGCATTGCTGCGTTTTGAACTGAATGGTGATGATGAAGAACATCACCACCATCATGGGCAAGATCATGTACATTGCCGCCACCTGTCGGACATCACAACACTTATACAGACCAGTGACCTGTCAGAGCGGGTGAAGCAAACCTCAGTACGTGTGTTTAAGCGGCTGGCTGAAGCGGAAGCCAGGGTGCATGGCACTCCGCTGGAACAGGTTCATTTCCATGAAGTTGGAGCTGTGGATTCAATCCTCGACATTTGTGGAATTATGATCGGTCTGGATTATTTTCAGATCGATCGCGTGTTTTCTGCTCCGCTACCGGTGGGTGGTGGAACAGTGCAAACCAGCCACGGCGTCCTCCCAGTACCAGCTCCTGCCACGCTGGCGTTGATGCAAATGGTTTCCGCACCGACTGTACCTTCCTCTGCCCAGGTAGAGCAGGTTACCCCAACCGGTATGGCGATTCTGGCAGAATTTGCCGATTTTGCCCGCCCGGAAATGAGCATTGAGCAGGTGGGGGTAGGGGCGGGAGTGAGTGATCTTCCTTGGGCTAATATTTTGAGGGTGGTTATTGGGGACTTAACCGGCAGGCAATCCACGCATGTCGTAATTGAGACCAATCTCGATGATATGACTCCGCAGTTACTGGGCAATTTGATGCCAAAGCTGTTGGATGCAGGTGCGTTGGATGTTTACTTCACTGCGATCCAAATGAAGAAAAATCGTCCGGGCACCCAGTTGAGTGTGATCGCCTGCCAGGCAGACGAAACCCGCCTGGCAGATATGCTGCTGCGCGAAACGTCCACGTTTGGGGTGCGGATCCATCCTGTGCACCGTATGGAAGCAGAACGAACCGTCCGCGAGGTGCAAACTTCACTGGGAATTATCCGAGTAAAGGACAAGATACTGGATGGCAGGGTGGTTCATTCCTACCCGGAATATGCAGATTGTGCCCGCATCGCCGCCGAAAAGGATATTCCGTTGCAACGTGTAATGAATGTAATTATTTCCCAGTTACCCACGCCGGAATAAAGGGGAGAGGAAGTTCTTGGAGTCTGGCAAATCCGTGCGGCTATATACCTGCCGTACGGTTGGTTAAGATTCCTGACAATCCTGGCAAATGCCAAACAGCACCAGATGGTTGGTGGTTATCGTGAAATTGGAGGCAAGTTCGATCTTTGACAGGAAACTGCGGACTTCTTGGTCATCGAGGGTAAGTATCTTTCCACAATTCTGACAGACAATATGGTGGTGAATTTCCTGACCGACAATTTCGTAAACTTCCGCACCCAACCCCATATCGGAAACCGACACTTTGCCATTTTTTACCAGCCTTTCGAGGGAGCGATATACGGTGGATGGGTTGATGGCAGGCAAACGATCTTTTACTTTTTCAAAGATCTGCTGTGATGTCAAATGATGATGATCGGTGGATAGTAATTCCACAATTACCAGGTCTGCGGAAGAGGTTTTCATAGAAACTCCATAACGCAATTAATTGCATATAATATAAATCGCATTATAATTATATTGTTACCAAATTTATTTTAGCAAATTATTAGGAGGACGTCGATGTTGTTTTCGCCTGTAAACTCTCAAAGTGCAATGCACATCCCGGATGGCTTTCTGTCCGTCACGGTTTCGGTGGTTTTCTGGGTGATATCCATTGTCGTAATCGGAATTGCCCTCAAGAAAGCCAACAAACAGATCAGCGAAAAAGATGTGCCGCTGATGGGCATTCTCGCGGCAGCCATTTTTGCCGGGCAAATGCTCAACTTTTCGGTAAGCGGCGGAACTTCCGGCCACCTGTTGGGGGCAGCCATTGCCACCATTTTGCTTGGACCCTGGCAGGCAGTGTTGGTGATGACAACGGTGGTATCTGTGCAGGCGTTGGTGTTTCAAGATGGCGGCTTGATTGTGCTGGGAGCGAACTTGTTCAACATGGCGATTGTAGGTGTCTTCGTTGCAAACACCATTTACAGCCTGCTTAAGAATGTTCTAGCGAAAAAAACCTGGGGAATACTGGCTGCAGGTTTTATTGCCGCCTGGACATCCATCTTCATTGCATCCTTGTCCTGTGCAATACAACTGGCATTATCCGGTACTTCCCCAGCCAACATTGCCATCCCGGCGATGGCGATTATCCACGCCATTATCGGTATTGGCGAAGGATTGATTACAATAGGTGCGCTGGGTTTCATCTTGGCGTCCAGGAAGGAATTGATCACTAAACTGGGAGCGGAGAAACAAGGTGGAAAAGGGCTTTTGGTCGTTGGCGGTTTGATTGCTCTGCTGCTGGCGGTTCTCTCCCCTCTTGCATCAAGCCACCCAGATGGATTGGAATGGGTAGCCGAACAACACGGATTCCTTGAAGTTGCGCGCGATTCTTTTTATAATACCATTCCTGATTACACCATGCCGGGTATTTCTAGTCCCGCACTGGCAACGATCATTGCCGGTATCATTGGTGTATTGCTCGTATTTGTTGTGGCTTTTGGCGTCGCCCGGGCGGAGAGAAAGTAATATTTATTTAGGGCATTAAACATTGTATTCGAACAATCAACAACAAATTCGCGCGAATACAGATGCAAGGGTGAAGATCGTTCTCACCCTTGTTTTTCTGTTATCGTTGAATTCATTGCCCCTCCAAGTCTGGCCAATTTACATCCTGTTCCTCTCCCTGTTGTATGCGTCCTCGCTTTTCCTGGGTGTGAAAATCGGCGAACTTCTCAATCGCTCTCTCGTTGCACTGCCCTTTGTAATCTCTGCATTTCCTCTCATTTTCGCCCGCGATGCATCTACCTTCATGCTGTTTCAGGGTCTGGGGTGGAGTATTCCCATCAGTTTGGATGGAATTCAAAAATTTACATCCACATTTGTCAAAGCCTGGATATCAGTTCAAGCCGCAAGTTTGCTAATGTTATCCACCGCGATTCCCGATCTGATAAACGGATTGCATTATCTGAACGTGCCACAGATTTTCATCACAATTGCTATGTTAATGTGGCGTTATTTGAGTGTATTAGTCCATGAAGTGAATGCTATGATGACTGCCCGATCCAGCAGAAGCGGAGTTGCTTTGAAAAATAGACGGACAGGCGGCACGGTTTTCTGGCGGGCAAAAGTTACCGGGGGAATGGCAGGGAGTCTGTTTATCCGCTCCATGGATCGAAGCGAACGGGTGTATGCCGCCATGCAGTCACGAGGTTATAATGGCAAACTTCCGGCTGTATTTTCCAAGCCGGTCAGCAGAACGTCCAGACTGCAAATTGTCGCCGGCGGAATGCTGTTGATTGCCTTGTGGTTATTTGGTATGCTGATCGGAGGATAATACATTGATGCTGTCCATTGAAAACCTTTCCCATACCTATGCAGATGGTAAAGAAGCAATCAGAAATATTTCGTTGAGTATCCATGACGGAGAAAAAATCTCCATCCTGGGCGCCAATGGGGCGGGAAAATCCACACTGCTGATGCATTTGAATGGAGTGCTGAGAGGTACAGGCAGGATCGTGGTAAATGGATTGGAGATGTGCAAAGAAAACTACGGCAAAATTCGTGCCCTGGTGGGAATTTTATTTCAAGACCCTGATGACCAGTTGTTCTCCTCCAGCGTGTATGACGATGTTGCCTATGGACCGATCTATCAGGGGCTAACCGAAGCAGAAATCCAGGAGAAAGTGGCGAACGCACTGGAGGCAGTACAGATGGCACAACTATCCGACAGGCATCCCTTCCACCTGAGTGGGGGAGAAAAGAAACGGGTTGCCATCGCAACGATACTGGCGATGGAACCGTCCATCTTGGTGTTGGATGAACCAACCGCTGGGCTGGATCCGCGCGCAAGACGCGAATTGATCGACTTGCTGGGCAGCCTGCCGCAGACTACGCTGGTTGCCACACATGACCTGGACCTGGCCGCGCGGTTAACTACACGTATTATTATTTTAAACCAGGGGTTGTTGGTTGCAGATGGGGAAGCAAAAACGATCTTGACCAATGAAGAAATTTTATTTTCGAATGGGCTGCTGTAAGTTATACGCGGTAAACTGGTTTCAGAAATATGCACGATGCCTTTACGTCATGGGATTAATAAGCTGCCAGGCTGATCTGTAAGCCGCGTTCTGTACTCTGAGTGGGTATCCCGAAGGACTTCACCCAAAGCGGTATGCATCTATCTGGCTGACACGTTACCGTGCCAGTCTCATGCAGCCTACCCGGGATTACGGGAGACGAGCCATCTCCACCGGCGGACCGGTTGTATCCCTGCTTGGCCTTGCTCCGGAAGGGGGTTGCCTGGCCGCCCGTATTACTACAGACGCCGGTGGTCTCTTACACCACCTTTTCACCCTCACCACAACCCGGTTTCCCGGGCGGGCGGTTTATTTCTGTGGCCCTGTCCTGCACCTTACGGCGCACCGGGAATTACCCGGCAACCTGCTCTCTGGAGCGCGGACTTTCCTCGGCTTTCTGCTTATATAGCCGCGCATACCCGACCAGCCTGACATTTTTATCGTAACATGCGGAAACCCAGCCGTCAATGTTTCCAAAGCAATCCTGGTACGAATCTGCAATTGGGCTGGAATAAAAATCAAGCCTGCGATATAATTCTATATGACTATATAAATAATATGGTCATAAAATAACAGGAGGGTTATGCCAAGAGCTTTCACGGAAAATGAGAAAAAAATTATCATACAAGCCCTGATGGAGCAGGGCAAGAAGCAGTTTTCTGCTTACGGTCTGAAAAAGGCTAATGTGGAAGAGATTGCTCGGGCAGCCGGTATTTCCAAAGGCGCATTCTACCTGTTTTTTAACTCCAAAGAAGAACTCTTTTGGAAGATTGTCGAGCTGGTAGAGGATGAATTCCGGGTACATGCATTGGAATCCATACAAAAGTCGGATGGCGAACCGCGTGTCCGCTTGACAAATGTGCTTATGGACATGTTTAACATTTGGCGCGAGATTCCTTTATTGCATTTCTTCAGCAATGCCGACTATCAGATCTTGCTGCGCGGTATGCCAGATAGTACGATGGCGAAACATCTGCAAAGTGATATGAAGTTTATGTACACCATGTTTCGGCATTTGGCTGAAAACGGCATACAGATCAAAATTTCTCCAGAGATATTCATGAACCTGATGTATGCCATGTTCCTGGTAACCTTGCATGGCGATGACCTGGGCGAAGGCGGATTGGAATCTGGCAAGATGGTGCTGCTGGAATTAATTGCAGCATATAGCCTGGGTGAAATATCTCTAGAGGCAATCGACCTGACTAAATTCGTCAAAGAACTGAGCTAGAATGACTTATGCAATTGAAACACAAGGATTAGGAAAAACATACGGAAATCTTTCTGCTGTAAGCGAGCTAACACTTAAAGTGAAAGAAGGGGAAATATATGCTTTTTTAGGATTAAATGGGGCGGGAAAAACAACTACTATCCGCATGTTATTAGGGATGATACGCCCCACAGCAGGAATTGCCACCATGTTGGGTAAACAGATAAAACTGGGGAATACGGAGCCATGGGCTTCTGTCGGATATCTAGTGGAAACAACACATGCCTACCCGGAATTGACTGTAGCGGAAAATCTGGAGGTAGCTCGCCGGCTGCACCCAGGTGTTGACAAGGCTGCCATACGCAATGTAGTGGACTTGCTTTCTTTGGGTGAATATACCAACCGTAAAACCGGTACGCTTTCCCTGGGTAATGCGCAACGACTGGGTCTGGCCAAAGCGTTCCTGCACAAACCATCCGTCCTGATCCTGGATGAACCCGCCAATGGTCTTGACCCAGCCGGGATTGTGGAGGTGCGTGAAATTTTGCGCCAGTTTGCAAGTGAGGATGGTGTAACCATATTCATGTCCAGCCATATTCTTGGTGAAGTAAGCCGACTGGCAGATCGAGTTGGCATTATTCAGCAGGGAAAACTGATTCAAGAACTGGACCTGGATAGTCTGGAGAAAAATCGTAAACGGTCACTGAAGATACAAGTTCAGGATATCGAAAATTCGGTTGCGGTGCTACATGAAGCGGGGTTTAATGTGAATAAAATGCCTCATGACTGGTTGAGCCTCCATGATGCTTTATCAGTCGAACACCCAGAAACTATTACCGTGCTGTTAGTAAACGCCGGGCTTCCTCCTCTGCAGATCATTGTGAATGAAGAGGACCTTGAAGACTACTTCCTGCGTCTGGTGAGTCTCTCCAAAGGAGGAGGAAATGACTGATCTAAGGAACATTTTATGGATTGAGTTTAGAAAAATCTATCGTTCGAAGTTACTATTGTATTGTGGTATTGCCTTGACCTTGGTTCCATTAATGTCGTCATTAATGATATTTATCTTTCAAAATCCAGATCTAGCCCGCAAGATGGGCATTATAAGTGCCAAGGCAAACTTGATGGGCGGAACTGCTGATTGGTCAACTTTTTTGGGCGTTATTTCCATGGGGTTGGCTATGGCTGGCATGTTTTTGTTCAGTTTGATCGAAAGCTGGATTTTTGGTAGAGAGTTTACTGAAGCGACGTTAAAAGATATGCTGGCAGTTCCCGTGCCTCGGTTAGCGATTGTTCTTGGAAAATTCATCGTGACAATGACAATTTGCTTTTTGTTCACACTTGAGGTGGTGATTTTTAGTGTCACAGCAGGTTTCATCTTAAAAATGCCCCCGGTTCCTCTGTCATTAATTTTGAACGGACTTTGGATAATCATCCTGACCGGTATCATGGTAATTATGGCAAACATGCCTTTTGCTTTTCTAGCAAGTGTAGGAAAAGGATATCTGCTTCCTCTGGGAATAACAATGCTCCTGCTGCTTCTGGCAAATATTATTGCCGTGCTGGGTTGGGGAGACATCTTCCCCTGGACAATCCCAACACTTTTATCCGGACTGGGAGATCAGAACACCAAGGTGACGGCTGTCAGTTATGTCGTATTGCTAATTACTGCGGGGGCAGGTATTTTCGCCACGTACACGTGGTGGGTGAAAGCAGATCATCAACAATAATTTAGAAAGTAATTCAGGCTTTGCATTGACGATTTGATTCATATCGAGTAGAATTACGCCTCGGTATTGTGAAAGATTGATCGGAGGACGAAATTGGCTAATATTAAATCAGCTATCAAGCGCAACAAACAGAACGAAAAAAAGCGCGTTGCAAATCGTGTTTATCGCGGCAGTGCCCGCACCTTTATTACCAGCGCCCGTAAAGCCATTGACACTGGCACCGCCGAGGAAGCTCAGGTCGCAGTGTTACAGGCTGTGAGCGCACTGGATAAAGCTGCTGAAAAGGGTGTCATCCACAAGAACAACGCTGCCCGCCGCAAGAGCCGTCTGATGAAAAAACTGGCTGCCGAGAGCAAATAGTCGTTGCCCTGATTCAGCAAAACCAATAACAGAGAGCCTGAAGGTTCTCTGTTTTGCTTTCCAGTCCGCTGGATGCAATTAATCTCCCACTGATCCCACAGATAACTTCGCAGGTTTTTTCGCAAAGTCCTCTTAACATCTCTATCTCAAGCGGGTTAACCTGAATCATATGATTATATTTCAGTCAATGCTGTTATAATTTTCCTCACGGAGGAAGCCCATGAGTCTGTTTGCGCGAGAACAAGATACCCTCAATGAACAGCTGAATGCTTTTTGTGAGCAGAAAGGTTTGCCGCGCATCCAATTCGCTTGGAATCCCATTCCATTTGCCGGACAGTGGGGAATTTCGACTTCTTTTTTTCAATTAGCTTCTCAGGCTGCACGCTTGCAGGAGGGCAAGCCCAACATCCCAGCGTTGGCTGGTCAGCTTGCTGACGAATTTGCCGCTTTCATCGGCGTACCAGATGGCTTTAGCAAAGTTGAGGCAATCAAAGGATATTTGAATCTCACCTTTGATCCAGCGCTTTACATTCAACGTGTGGTGGAGACCGTCCTGTCGCAAAATGTGGAATACGGAAAAGGCGATCCAACAGGCAAACAGATGATGGTGGAATATGCCCAGCTCAACACCCACAAGGCTTTTCATGTGGGACATTTGCGTTGTGTGATCTTAGGAGCAAGCGTTGCCAGGATGCTGGAGTTTGCCGGAAACGAGGTTGTTCGCGCCAATTACATGGGTGATATTGGTGCGCATGTGATCAAATGGATGTGGAATTACCTGAAAAGGCATAATGGTGAAAAGCCGGAGCATGTTTCGATCCGCTGGATGGGTGACTTGTACGCCGAGGCGGATCAGATGGCGCACAGCGATCCCGATGCCGAATCAGAAATCAAAGCCCTATTCGCGCGTTGGGATGCCCGAGATCCGGAAGTGGTTGAGCTCTGGCAAAAAAGCCGGCAATGGTCGCTGGATGGTTTCAACGAGATGTTTAATTACCTGGGTGCCAGTTTCGATCGATATTATTTCCCCAGCGAGGAAGAGGCTGATGGCAAACGCATGGTCGAGGATCTGATCAAGCGGGGCATTGCCATCGACGGTAGACCGGATGATGCGGTGATTGTCAAGCTGGACGATCTGTTAGGGGAGAAAAATGAGAAGTATCGCGTGCTGGTTGTCTTACGATCAGACGGCACCGCGTTGTATGCCACACAGGACCTTCCACTGGCGGTGAAGAAATTCAAAGAATACGACCTGGCGAAGTCGATCTATGTTATTGATGTGCGTCAGTCGCTTTATATGCAGCAAATCTATAAAACCCTTGAGATTGCAGGTTATTCTTGGGCGGATAAATGCTATCATCTGGCATACGAGATTGTGAATCTGCCGGGAAATGTAACCATGAAATCACGTGAGGGGACTGTGGTGCTCCTCGAGGATTTGATCGGCGAAGCAGTGAAAAGAGCAATTGCAGTCGTTCAGGAGAAAAATCCGGGGTTGAGCCAGGCAGAGATGGATGAAATCGGAAATGCCGTTGCTTTGGGCGCCATCAAGTTTTCGATGCTCAATCGCGACAATACCAAAATTGTTACCTTTGATTGGGAAGAGGCGCTTAACTTCGACGGACAAGCGGCGCCATACATTCAATATGCCCATGTGCGTGCCAACAGCATTTTGCGAAAAAATCATTCCCGGATACCGCAGAAGTCGGAATATACCTATCCGCTGGAAGCCTCGGAAATCCAACTGATCGATCTGATAGCGCGATTTCCCAACGAAGTTCAACGCGCAGCAGCGGATATGAAACCGTTGTATATCACCAATTATTCATTTAAGCTTGCGCAAGCTTTCAATGATTTTTATAATACATGTCCAGTAATGCAGGTCGATGAGCCGCAGAAATCTGCAAGACTGAGATTGGTGGCTGCTGCAAAGCAGACACTGGCAAACAGTTTGGCTTTATTGGGCATCACAGCCCCAGAAGCGATGTGAAATTCAACGCTGCCGACCCGGGTTGACCATTTCTCCACCGGGACGGTTACCCTACACCTAAAGGAGAAACTGTATGTCACCAATCAAAACCCTAATTATGGGCGCCGCCGGGCGCGATTTCCATAACTTCAATGTCTTTTACCGAGACAATAAAGACTATGAAGTTGTGGCTTTCACCGCTACTCAGATTCCCAATATCGAGGGACGCAAGTATCCTGCAGAGTTAGCCGGATCCTTGTATCCCAAGGGAATCCCCATTTTTCCTGAATCAGACCTGGTCAAGCTGATCAAGGAGTACAAGGTAGATCAGGTAGTGTTCGCTTACAGCGATGTGCCGCACGAATATGTGATGCACAAAGCTTCCATTGTATTGGCGGCTGGCGCTGATTTCAGACTGATGGGCACCCGCCTGACCCAACTGAAAAGCTCCAAACCGGTTGTATCCGTGTGTGCTGTGCGCACCGGCTCCGGCAAATCGCAGACAACCCGCCGGGTCTCCCAGATTTTACGTGGAATGGGCTACAAGGTTGCTGCAATTCGCCATCCCATGCCTTATGGTGACCTGGTCAAACAAAGAGTGCAGCGTTTTGCCACTTATGCAGATCTGGACAAGCATGAATGCACCATCGAAGAGCGTGAGGAATACGAACCGCATCTGGATAACGGCGTGATCGTTTACGCGGGTGTGGATTATGAAGCCATTCTGCGCCAGGCTGAACAAGAAGTCGACATTGTACTCTGGGATGGCGGAAACAATGACTTTCCGTTCTACGTTTCAGATTTACAAATTGTGGTCGCCGACCCGCATCGCGCAGGGCATGAAAGCAAATATCATCCCGGTGAAACCAACGTTAGAGCCGCGGATGTCTTTGTAATCAACAAGGTGGATACCGCCAATACCGAGAATATCCTGGAAGTCCGTGCTGCCTTGCACGCGATGAACCCGACCGCCATTGTGATTGAAGGCGCTTCACCTCTGTTTGTGGATGACCCGGATGCCATCCGTGGAAAACGGGTATTGGTCGTCGAAGATGGTCCGACCCTGACTCACGGTGAGATGAAATATGGCGCCGGTTGGGTGGCAGCCCGTCGTTTTGGCGCCGCAGAAATTGTCGACCCGCGCCCGTTCGCAGTGGGTACGATCGCTGATACTTATCGCAAGTACTCCGGTACCGGCCCCATCCTGCCGGCAATGGGTTACGGTGAGGAAATGACCAAAGATCTGGAGAAGACCATCGACCGCGCTGATGTAGACCTGGTTGTCAGCGCCACTCCCATCGATCTGAACCGCATTATCAAGGTCAAAAAACCGATGCAGCGGGTGCGTTACGAATTGCAGGAGATTGGTCAGCCGACCCTGGAAGATATTCTCAAGAAAAAATTTGGAAAATAATAGATTGCTAGAAACAAAAAGACGGAATAAAATTCCGTCTTTTTGTTGTTTATGTGAATACTCAGTCTTCTCGTACGTTCGGGCATGGATCGCTTTTCAGGGATCACGGTCTGAACGACCGGAAGGTTCTGCGCAAAGTACAAGCAGAGTTTACGAATTAATCAAATGGATAAAATTATCTACAATTTGCGGATCAAAGAGTATTCCCTTTTGCTTTTCCAGGTAGCTGATTACGTCCGGCTCCAACCACGCGTGCCGATAGGGACGCTCAGAGAGAAGCGCATCGTACACATCGACGACGGCAAAAATCCTGGCTGGCAGCGGGATCGAATCCCCTGTGAGTCCTTGCGGATATCCGCTGCCGTCCCAGCGTTCATGGTGCCTGTAGGGGATTTCCAGACTGGGAGTGAGAAAAGGTATCTTCTCTATCATCCGCCGTGCGTTGGCCGGGTGGTGACGCATTATCTTCCACTCATCTTCAGAAAGCGGTCCCGGCTTCAGGAGGATGCTATCCGGTACGCCAATTTTCCCTATATCATGGAGTAGTGCACCCCGGTAAATAGCCATACGCTGGTCAACGCTGAAGTGATACAGTTCTAACATGCGCATAGTCAAGCTAACTACTCGGCGGCTATGATCCGCTGTTTCATGCTCACGTAAATCCAGGGCATGCACCCAGCCTTCCAGTGTTTCTGCATATGCCTTTTCCAATTCCAAATGGGCAGCGTTTAAACGTTCTTCAGCCAGTATTCTGTCTGTAATATCCTGAACAGCACCGTAAATTCCGATAAGTCTGGTTTCCCCTGCATCCCAAATTGGATGTGCGAAAACCCTGACCCATGAAGTGTGGCCATCCTTTGCAATCGTTCGAATCTCCGTTCTCACAATTTGATTCGAGCGAAGCTTTTCAATATCCTGCTCATCTTTTTCCCTATCCTCAGGGTATAAGGTTGTACGCCATCCGCCATGAGCGACATACTCGTCCTTCGAATATCCGGTAATTTTTTCAAAGGAGCCAGCCACCCACTGTAATATCAAGTTTCCGTTTTCATCAACCCTGGATGAAAACATGTAATCCGATGTTAGCGATGATAATAATTCATACCCTTCTTCTATCTCTGATAGCTTTTGGTTGAGGGAAGCTAAATGCTCGGTGCGCTCATTAACCTGTCTACGCAGCAGAAAATTCCAGAATAGCACCAAACCGAAGACCAGAATTATTCCACCAATTACAAAAGGCAGATAATGAGTCCAGGAGATGGTTTC
This sequence comes from Anaerolineaceae bacterium, assembly GCA_036746315.1. Taxonomy (GTDB): domain Bacteria; phylum Chloroflexota; class Anaerolineae; order Anaerolineales; family Anaerolineaceae; genus DAIOEK01. Next base: position 23,495 of record DAIOEK010000029.1, read on the forward strand.
CAATCTTTCCAGCCAGCGGTGCAGCAAGGGAGGATCAGCCTGGGAAGTTACATGCAGGGTGGCTAGAGCTTTAAATTGATCAAAATCACGGTAAATATAATTTCCAGAAAATAGCATGCAAAATACACCGTACCCATGACGGGAATTCATTCGTTCTGGAACTTTACTTCGATGCCCCAAGATCATGAAATTATTTAACCACCAGATCGAATTTGCCTGGCAAGGTATCTCTTTATTTTGTATATCTCACCGATGATGACAGGTGAATGAAATAGAAAATAGAAAGCTTTTATTTGCCAACCAATTCTCAAGGCAATATTGGATTAACTACCTTACCCATATTATCAGGCGTTTTATTTCTGAAAAACATAAATTCCTGATAAATCTTGCCAGTTTATCTGAACTTAATCACGTTGAATCGAATCCAGCAGTTTAAGGAAATTATCGACAATATCAGGGTCAAAGTGAAGCCCTTTTTGATCTACAAGATATTGGACCGCGTCTGTTTTCTTCCAGGCTTTTCTGTATGGTCGATCTGAAAGAAGCGCATCATATACATCTATTACTGCAAAAATCCGTGCCGGCAGTGGAATATCTCTTCCAGATATTCCTTCGGGATAACCTTTACCATCCCAACGTTCGTGATGATAGTAGGGGATATCCATGCTGGGTGTTAAGTATGGAATCTCCTCTATCATCTCACGCGCATATTTGGGATGATTTCGCATGACCACCCATTCATGATCATCAAGCTGTCCAGGTTTTAATAAGATGTTATCGGGGACGCCGATTTTTCCAATATCGTGAAGCAAGGCGCCGTGATATATATTTTTTCTTTGCTCCTCATTGAAATTGTAAAAATCCAACATTTGCAAGGTCAGATCCACAACTCTGCGACTATGATCTGCGGTCTCGTGCTCTCGAAGTTCAAGTGCATGAACCCAACCCAGCAATGTATCGGTGTAAGCTTGCTCAAGATCTTCATGTGCAATTTTTAGTTTGTTTTCTGCTTCAATTCGATGCGAGATGTCACGCGTAATTGACAATATGCATTTTTCATTATTGATTTCTATGACACGGGCAGACATCAAACCGGTTTTAATAATTCCATCCTTAAATCGAAAACCTGCCTGCAGATTATCGACAAACCCCTTTTCGCGTAAACTACTTACCAGACGTTCACGATCCAGAGGGTCTGCCCAAATATTGATTTCCATTGAAGTCTTCCCCACGACGTCGGCGCGTTCAAAACCTGTAAGGTTGGTAAATCCTTGATTAATATCAATATAGAGTCCATCTGCAAGCCGATTAATGTTGACTGCATCGGGGGAGGTATGGAAAGCTTTTGAAAACTTTTCTTCTGATGCTCTTAATGCCCTGGCTGTCTCAAATTTTTCTGTGATATCAGAAAACATTACGATGATATTCATAGGCGTTGAACGGAAGGCATGTACATCATAAGTACCAATGATTTTTTCATCAGTATACACTACCTGGTCATGTGCCCATGGTATGCCAAACCGTGCCGTATCGCGATATCTTTCGGGAATTTCTGTAACCGCCAGATTTGGAAAGGCATTCTCCATTGATTTACCAAGCAAAGTAGAGTGGTCAATATGAAGAATTTTATCCGCTGCAGGATTGTAACCATTAAATATTAGTTCCCCATCGCTGCGTAAGGAATACATATGGATACCCAGGGGGATAAATGCAATTACATTCTGCTGCAATTGCTCGGTTTCGATCCTTCTTGCTTCAGCGATTTGGAGATGGGTAACATCCCGGCTGGAGATAATAAAACCATCTACGTTACCATCGGGGGCTACTAATGGGACTCCTGATGTTTCAACATAAATCTCCGAGCCATTAGCATGAAGGCAGCGCATGTGAATGATGTGAGCAGTTTTATCCCTTGAAGCTTCTTCAATAGCGCTCATGATGTATTGGATATCATCGGGATGGACGATATCCAGCGCATTTTTATTTAGCAAATCCTGTGGATCGTACCCCAGATTATTTTTGTAAGATGGCGAGGCATACCTGAAGATGCCTTCCGGAGAAATCTCAGCCACCATATCCGTGGAATATTCCGCTAAACGACGCAGCTGCGATTCACTTTCGACCAGAGAGACCTCGGCGGTTTCCCTGCGGTTAATCTCTTCTGATAACGCACTGTTGATTTCATTTTGCCTGTTGAAGAGCTGGTCGACTTGAGCATGGTAATATTCCTGGACGGCGGCAATGCCAATCAACAAAAAGAATGAAGTGAGAATAATTCCCAAGTCATTCACAGTGGAGGTGGGATGAATGATCAGTGTGGTATATGCATAGGCAAGAGTGGATAAAATCACCAATATCCGCTGGAAGATTTTATCCAACAGCATGCCGGCTAGAAATACACCCAACGCATAGAAAAGCGTGCTTACCGGGCCGAGATAACCAAGCGAACTATAGATGCCCAGTCCAAAACATAATGCGGGAGGAAAATAGCGTGCCCAATGCCAGTTGCGTGTGCGGGATAGATACCAGAAAGGAAGTGTAACGATGATAAGCAGAACGATAACCAAAGCTTTCCTATAGTCCAATGCTTTCAGTAAAGACAGCAACGCCAATATGGGAACTACGGAAATCTCCAATACCAGTACGAGGTGCAAAATATCGCGAGTCCATTTTTCACGGCGAATTGGATGATTGCCGGGATGCATAACAGCTGAAAAAAACTCACGAAATTGCCGCATTCAAATTCCTGCATTTTTATTATAAATAAGAAATACTATACATGAAAGTATCGCCAAAATAAAATAAAAAATGGCTAAAAGTTGACAATATACCCCTAATCCATTCACACCCCTGATCTTTCCTTTATAATGGAGACATGTTTATCGATGAAGTTACCATATCAGTAAAATCTGGAAAAGGTGGAGATGGAATGATCCATTTTCATCGTGAAAAATATGTCGCCCGCGGCGGTCCGGATGGCGGCGATGGCGGAAATGGTGGAGATATTATTTTCGAGGCTAATCCGCATATGAACACCCTGTACAGTTTTCAGCATCAGGCAAAGTATAAAGCTGAAGATGGACGTAACGGTGGAATTAACAATATGAGCGGTCGGAATGGGAAAGATACCGTGATCCAAGTGCCGACCGGAACCATTATTTTTGACGAGGATAACGGAGAAGTTCTTGGCGATCTGGTGGACACAGGTCAGCAATTACTTGTGTGCAAAGGAGGACGCGGTGGGAGGGGGAACCAGCACTTTGCCAGTTCACGCAACCAGGCACCGCGTACAGCAGAAAAAGGCGAACCGGCGCAGGAAAAAATACTGCGATTGGAATTGAAACTTATCGCCGATGTCGGAATTGTGGGTATGCCCAATGCGGGCAAATCCAGTCTGCTGGCAGCGGTAAGCAACGCAAAGCCACAAATAGACAATTATCCGTTTACCACACTGGAGCCCAACCTGGGTGTAGTGGACCTGGGTGGCGATGATCAGCTGGTATTGGCGGATATTCCCGGGTTGATTGAAGGCGCCCACCTGGGGGCTGGGCTGGGCGATGCTTTTCTGCGGCATATTCAACGCTGCAGGGTGCTTATCCACCTGCTCAACGGCGAATCGGCAGATCCCCTGGCGGATTATAGCCAGATCAATAATGAGTTGGCTTTATTCGATGAAAAGCTGGGGGAAAAGTCGCAATTGGTGGTATTAAATAAAATCGATTTACCGGAAGTTGCAGAAAAAGTGAAGAAACTCAAAGCTGCGTTCAAGAAAAAAGGCGTTGAATTGCTCACAGTTTCTGCTTTAGCCCGGATCGACTTGCAGCCCATTTTGTGGAAAGCCGCGGAACTACTCTCTCAAGCTCCTGAATTAGAGAAGCCCAGTGCACTCCCGGTCTACAAGCCTGATGATACAGGAAGTTTTGAAATTGCACGCGATCCTGATGGCTGGAGGGTGGTTGGCAAATCCATAGAGCGATCCGCTTCGATGACCTACTGGGAATCGGAGGAATCTGTCAGGCGATTCCAGCGTTTGATGGAGCGCTTGGGAGTGGATGAAGCTCTACGCAAAGCCGGTATTGAGGAAGGCGACACGGTATTTATCGGCGATTATGAATTGGAGTGGCAGGAGTAGGTGATGCGAATCGGTGTGTTTGGCGGGACTTTTGACCCTCCCCATCTGGGACATCAAATCCTTGCCGCCGAAGCAGTACAGCAATCCGACCTGGATCGACTGTTGTGGGTATTAACACCGACCCCGCCGCACAAACTTCAGCAACAGCATACTGCACTGGAGCACCGGCTGGAGATGGTGCGCAGGATGGTTGCTCTTCACCCGAAATTTGAGCTCAGTGAAGTGGAAATTCGTCGACCGGGCCCGCATTATGCGCTGGATACGATGCTGCTGTTGCAGGAGCAATATCCAGCGGATGTGCTTTGTTACCTGATAGGCGGGGATTCCCTTCGAGACTTGCATTTATGGCACAAGCCGGAAGCATTTATGAATGCCTGCGATGAGATTGTCGTCATGCGCAGGGCGGGGGCGAAGCTGGGCTGGCGGACAATTTCCTCCCAATTTCCAGTATTGAAGAAAAAGGTAAAATTCCTGGACGCACCTTTGATCGAGATTTCCGCAAGCAGAATACGTGAGAAAGCTGGTCAGGGAGAAACGGTCTGGCAGTATCTCACCCCCGAGGTTAATGCGTACATCAAGGAAAATCGACTTTATCAATAAGTCGTGATATTTATATATAAACAGGCACACCTCCAGTTATCTGGAGGTGTGTTGTCTTTTATGTGGCGCCGAATTAAGTGGTCTTTTCAGTCCCGAACCAAATCCAGGGAGCCCAAATTCATGTTGATATTAATACTCAACACAGGCCCACTGCCATCGGTGGAATAACGGCTGCCATTTACTGTCCAGGTGCCGACAGTATTAATGTTCTTCATCTCACCATTCACCTTGATTTCAGCCTGCGTCCCGTCGGGGATAATGATCTTGATCGAACTGACACCAGCTTCAATATCTACGCTGGCATCCTGTTGGAATTCACCGCTGAAATCCAATTCATAAGAGCCTGCGCCGCCCGAGAATTCCATTTCTTCAAAATTGGCGTTTGCCAGCCCTTTCATTTTTATGGTGGAGGCGCCGGTGTTGTAATCCAATTTTTGCATTGTTACCGGGTTCAACTTGGAGAATGACACGGTATTTGTGCTTGCGCCATCATCTATTTTCAAGCTGCTCAAAGCCAGACCGCCAAGCTCCATTTCGCCGCTGTACGCTCCGGCATTAATGGATAGGGCTATCGGTGTATTCCCCCCCAGGCTGAGATTCCAGTTGTTGATGACCTTCGATGATGGAAGACCTTTGATTCCCTGGGTTTCCTGTTTAATGGTTAGTTCGTCTTCATCCCAGCTTACTTTGGGGTCCCACCCGGCGACATTATAGGTGACGGTGCCATCCACCAATGATTTTGCGCCAGAGTCGAGGGAAACTTTTGCCGCACCAATCTCGAGATGCAGACTGACTGTATCCAACCCGGAAGGAACAGATTCATGGATATCCGCTGTTTCCTCGGGGATGGTATCTATGCTGGGTAAATTAACAGTAAAGCTGCAAGCCAAAGAAGTGATGGTAAGAATACCCAATAAAATAAATAACTGTTTTTTCATATAGATTTCTCCAATCTATGCCTTTTTATGCTGCACTGTTCAGGGATGTACCCTGCGCAGTCGTATTTGATGTGCCGTCGTAAATTCTGGTACCAATTCGGGTGAGGATGACACCGCCCAGACCTATGAGAATGATGATGGATACCACCAACCATCCAACACAGGGTATGAGTGTGATTACGCCTAAAACCAACCCCAGGATGAGCGTTCCCATTCCTGCCGAAACCGGCACCGCCCAGGTAGTTTTAAACAGACGTGCGATGCGATCACCCAATTCCGTACCCAGGGCTACCCAACCCAGATAACAGGCTAAAGCAAGCCCGACTACCGCAAGGACTGCCACCGGAGCAAGGATGATACTGATGGCTAGGATCACAACGATGATAGGAAAAGCAATCAGGGTGAGCACCGCAACAAGGAAGCCAATCCAAGGGGCGGTGATGATTGCATTGGATACGCGATTGATGTGCTTGGGGACAAATAAGGCTACCAACATCGCCACACATGCACTGGAAATGCTAAAGAAGAAGATCGAAAGCAATGATCCCAGGAAATCGGTCACCTTTTTAACCAATCCGTTTTCAGAAGGAACCACCGGTTTTATCGGTGTTACGGCAGAAGGTTTTTCCGGAATGACAAACCCGGAAGGGAGTGAGCCACCTTCTTTTACTTTGCCGTGGATTTCGGTTTTATCTGTCTTATTCAGCACGGAAGACACCAGATATACATCGCCCTGAACGACGGCAGTGTCTGTAAGGTTGGCAGACCCAGCAAAAAGATGAATGCTTTCTTCAATCGTTCCATCGACGGTCACCTGCCCGCCAACCAAAACAATGCTTCCATTCACCACAGCATTTTCCTCGACTCTTGCAGTTCCTCCGATGACGATCAAATTCCCATCAAGAGTTTGCCCGCTTTTGAGGGTGAATGAGCCGCCCAAGACTACCTGGTCTTCTGCAAGTGAGGCTGCATTTACCGGATGAGGAATGAGCAGGCTAACCAACAGGATTGCCCATAAAGACCATTTTAGTCGTTTCATGCTTCCCTCCTTTGCCCGGCGGTTATTTTGCGCAACGCGATGATCCACAAGGATACCCAGAAGGCTGCCAGCATGCCCAGGGCAATGCCTGCAATACGGATGATGCCAACTGGGATCGCTGCAAAAAAGAATTGCACGGCAGACAACCATTCGATGGCATTGGCTGTAAAGTTAATGGACCGGACAATCCCTGCAACCAGCACCTGGAAAAGGTTGATATCTTGAAACCATAATGCACCAAAATTTACCAGAACAATTGCGCCAGCTACTGCAAGCAGGGAAGAAAAAACAACCCAGGCTGCGAGTTGCTGCTCGCGATTAACCCTTTTTTCGGCATTTCGCTGCCATCGCACACTAAAACCGGGCGATGGATTCAATTCGGCAGATTGTTTGAATAGCCATTCCACCCCCCGTGCAGCTTCAAATAGATGCCGACATTCTTCACAAGTGGAGAGATGCTGTTTCAGCGAAATTCGCTGTTCTTCCAACAAGGTCTCTTCAAAGATCCAATCTTCAAATGGCTGATGGTTCATGAGTCCTCCTGGCGGGAAGGGGTTGAGATGAGTTTTGCGTAAGCCATTCCTGAGCCATTAATTTTCTGGCACGGAACAGGCGACTTTTTACGGCACTAACAGTAAGATGTAACACTTTCCCTATCTCCTCGTCTGAAAAGTCGTACCAATAACGCATAATGACTGCTGACCGGTCTTCAGCGGATAACGCACAGAGAAGACCTCGAATTCTAGTCTGTTCTTCGGATTGCGCCGCGGCGCTCTCCGGCAGCATGGCTAGATCGGGGATGAAGTCGTCGGGCATCGCATCAATACTGACCGAGCCGAATCGCCTTTTGCGAATTTGGTCAATACAATAATGCGCTGCAATGGATAGCAACCAGGTAAGGAAAGGACGTTGTGAATCGTAAGATTGGATGTTTTTATAAGCTTTCCAGAAAGTTTCCTGTGCTGCATCTTCCGCATCAACTTCGTCCCCCAGCATGCGCGCGCACAGATTATAGACCGGCCTTTGATATTGTTCCACAATGGCTGTGAAATTTGCCGGGTCAATCGGGTGTTCTTTGGATTCCGATACATTATGCGCGGTCGCACTCATTTGATGCCTGCTGTTCTTGTTTCACATTCATATACGAGCACAAGTTCAAAAGGTTGCAAATTGGTGTGAGTTTATTTGTTTTTTGCAATCTCAATCAGAGAATGATTTCTTCCTTGCCGGCAAGCTTCTCGATAATTTTTTGCTCAACAATATCCATTGCTTTGGTATTGTGCACATAGTCCAGATTCTCCGTTTGAAGCGTGAGGACCGGGCACAAATCGAAATCTTTCATCCAATCTTCATAAAACGAATCCAGCAGCGAAAGATAATCTGCACTGATGCCGGTTTCAATGTTCCTGGCACGTTTTTGAATTCTGTCCATCAGTACTGATACAGGCGCGCGCAGCACAATCAAAAGGTCAGGCGTAGGAAGCTGACTGACGACCAGACGGTAAAGGCGCAAATAGGTATGGTAATCCTGCTCATTCAGGTTTCCCAGATGATTCAATGCCCGGGCAAATATAAAGGCATCCTCAAAAATGGAGCGATCCAATATGGCTGAAACCGGATTATTGAACAATTGCAGATATTGCTCTGCACGATGCCCCAGAAAGAAGACCTGCAAGTGAAAAGACCAGGTTTTCATGTCCCGGTAGAAATCGGCCAGATATGGATTATCGGAAACAGATTCAAAGGCGGTTTTCCAACCCAGCCTTGATCCCATTCTCTCGGTGAGTGATGTCTTTCCCGATCCGATATTGCCGGCAACTACGACGATTTTTTTGCTCATCAGGTTTCCTCAGTGAACAGATGATTGATTCAAGAAATTATACCCATACACAGGCTTGCGGAATGAAATTGCCATTTGCGGAATACAATCGATATTATTGCGCACAGCATTCTCAAGGATAATTTTTGAATGATGTTTTATAACTTTTCTTCGCTGAAAATGCGTGCCGGATGATCCAAATACTCCTGTACACGAATGAAATATCGTCCCACATGGAGACCATCCATCAGTGCGTGATGGACTTGAACGGACAGCGGCATTTTTATTCTGCCGGCGTCTTCAAAGTATTTACCCCATGAAATCCGTGGTACCGAATCAACCGGATTCATATGAACCGGATGGGTCAACTGTGTGAACGATATCCAGGGAATGCTGGACATAAACAGTAAATCATCCAGCCCGGGTTCATCCTCCAGGGTGGGGTGGAGACGGACTTCATCAATTTTCTCAGCAGCTCTGGCAGAAAAAACATCAAAGCTGTAATCGAAGGGAATGGTGCAGAAGGAAAACAGATCACCGGGTGTGAGGATGGAAGTGGAAGGATGGACGACCTCATGCTCTACAACCGATTTTCCCCTGATCCTCCAGCGAAATTCAGCCAGTTCATTGGCAATTCGGGCAAACAGATAGGTAAACGTCACCGTTACCGACAGTTTCATTTCTTTGATTACCGGCTGGATATGGGTGATATCCACCGCTGCTGTCAGGTTGAAATGCGGGTAATCAAAGCCCTGATAAAGCTCAAAATGTTTCTTTCTCGACCACGCAGATATATCAATTGTTTTCATATTTCCTCACAAAAATAGTATAGCTTAATCCGGGCTTGAAAGACTATGTGAACCATTAAATTTTTCGAGCTTATTAAACGGGCAGTGGTACAATTTCGTTCATTCTTCTCTCGAGGTCTTTCCGTGTCTGATTATTCCAAAGTCATTGCAACCGATCTGAATATCAAGCCCAGCCAGGTATCCGCAGCCGTTGAATTATTGGATGCCGGAAATACAATTCCATTTATTGCGCGCTACCGGAAAGAAATGACCGGGACACTGGATGAGGAGCAACTGCGCAAAATACAGTCTGAGGTGGAAAGATTACGCGCATTGGATGAACGCCGCACCGCAATCCTGGCATCCATCACCGAACAGGGAAAACTGACCCCGGAGTTGGAAGGGCAAATACAACAGGCGACCACGCAGACTGCTCTGGAAGACTTATATGCGCCTTACAAACCGAAGCGCAGAACTCGGGCGAGCATGGCAAAAGAAAAAGGGCTGCAGGGCTTAGCCGAACTCATCCTGCAGCAGCCCAAGAAGGGAGAAAAACCCGAAGAAGCAGCCAGGGTATATCTGAACGAGCAGGTCACCAGCATTGAAGATGCCCTATCAGGTGCGCGGGATATTGTTGCCGAGGTGATCAGCGATCATGCCGACATCCGTCGCATTACGCGCGAACGGGCATTGAATTTTGCCAGCCTGACGGTGGAGAAAATTCCCGACAGCCAGGATGAGCGAAAGGTGTATGAAATCTATTATGAATTCTCGAACCGGGTGGATCGCATCAGACCACACCAGGTTCTGGCAATTGACCGCGGTGAAGCGGAGAATGTGCTGCGCGTCAAAGTGGAAGTGCAGGAGCGGGATTGGCGCTATGCCATTAATAACGGTGTCAAACCGGATGTAAATTCTCCCTGGTACGAACAGATGGAGATGGCAATCAACGATAGCGCGGAAAGATTATTGCTTCCGGCAATTGAACGCGACGTACGCCGTGAGATGACCGTGAGAGCGCAAATGCATGCCATTCAAGTGTTTGGCAGTAATCTGCGCGGCTTGTTAAGCCAGCCGCCTTTAAGCGGACAGTGCGTGCTGGGGCTGGACCCTGGTTTTCGGACGGGATGTAAAGTCGCTGTGGTGGATGCCACCGGTAAAGTGCTTGCCACTGACACCATTTATCCGCATGAGCCACAAAAGAAGTGGCAGGAATCATTGGACAAGTTGGGCAAGTTAATTAAGGCACATAATGTGACCCTGATTTCCATCGGTAATGGAACCGCTTCGCGAGAGACGGAGCAACTGGCTGCCCAGTTGATCAAGCAATATCCTGCAGTGAAATACATGATCACGAATGAGGCGGGTGCCAGTGTGTATTCCGCCAGCCCGTTGGCAAAATCTGAATTGCCCGACCTGGATGTATCTTTACGGGGGGCAGTATCGATTGCCCGGCGGGTGCAGGATCCGCTGGCAGAGTTGGTCAAGATCGACCCGCGTTCGATAGGCGTCGGGCTTTACCAACATGATGTGGATCAGGGTGTGTTAAAGCATACGCTGGATGGTGTGGTGGAGGATGTGGTAAACCAGGTGGGTGTGGATCTCAACACTGCTTCCCCGGCTTTACTGGCAGCGGTAGCCGGCATAGGCGCCAAACTGGCGGAAAAGGTTGTGGCGTATCGTGATGAGAAAGGCAAATTCAGCAACCGGGCACAAATACAGCAGGTGCCGGGATTGGGTCCCAAAGCATTCGAGCAATCAGCCGGTTTTCTGCGCATTATGGGCGGTGACAATCCGTTGGATGCTTCGGCAATTCACCCGGAAAGCTACCCGGTAGCCTGGAAATTAATCGAACGCGCCGGCATACAGCCATCCGCCAACCTGAAAGAGAGAAAACAGGCAGTTGAGAATCTGCGGGCGAAGATCACCCCCGAAAAACTGGCAGCCGAATTGGGATGCGGTCCGATGACCCTGCTGGATATTCTCGAACAACTGGTCCGTCCGGGTCGTGACCCAAGGGAGGATGCCCCGGCGCCTATTTTACGCAGCGACGTACTCAAGATGGAAGACCTGGCAGAAGGGATGAAACTGAAGGGAACGGTTCGTAACGTGGTCGACTTTGGCGCGTTCGTGGATATCGGCGTAAAACAGGATGGGCTGCTGCATCGTACGCAAATGCCTGCCGGAACGTTTTTGCAGGTGGCGGATATCATCGAAGTTGAAATCCTGAAGGTGGAAGTGGGGCGGGGACGAATATCACTTCGCCTGGTCGATTGATCTTTAACCGTGCGTAACGTACCTCGTCCTGTTGTATTTACCGGGAGGATGAGGTTCATCCTTGTATAGCCTTATGTGTATTATTCTCCATATCTATGGTAGAATGAACATCGCTTTATCCTGCAGCGGAACCTGTGCAGCAAATCTTTATTCAGGTAACCGATCACTGCAGAAGCGAATATAAAAAATATCTGTGTCCGATCATCAACAAGCGCTGCACTTTTCAATCATCGTTCACTGCAAAATTAATAGCTCAGCAGTCGCAGTTGTTTTCTCTTGTAATATTTGATTACCATAGAACCCTCTCCTGACTTCTGAAGAAAAGGAATATTGTGAAATTTTCGAATTTAAATCTTGATTCCCGTCTTAATGTCGGGATCAACAGACTTGGCTTCAACACGCCTACGCCGATCCAGGAAGCAGCAATCCCTTCCGCGCTGCGAGGTGAAGATTTGATTGCCACTGCGCAAACCGGGGCCGGTAAGACCGCAGCTTTTGTGCTGCCCATTCTGCATCATCTTTTGAAAGGACCACGGCCGCAGATTCGGGCACTGAACGTTACCCCCACCCGGGA
>DAIOEK010000030.1:0-35154 GCA_036746315.1 Anaerolineaceae bacterium
GCTCTGCATGGACAATCCAGTACGGCAATGTGTGTTGGCTCCAGCATGATCAGGTCCCGCGCCTTCTGATACGGGATCACATGTTCCAGGTTTTCCAGTCTGATTTCCTGCTGGATGGTCAACAGCTTCTTGGCAGCGGTGATGGGCACCACCTTGCCGTGATAGGTGTCCGCAAACTGGATTTCAACTTTGGGGGGAAAGGCTCTCTTCCATAATTGGTTGACCGGAGCCAGTATTCTGCCGAAGAATTGAACAACCGAGAGCAGCACCTTTGCCTGTTTGTGCTCCCCGATTCCCGTACCGATGTAAAGGTAGGGAAAGCGGGAATAGATATATCCGTGAATGAAGTCGAAAAGCGAATATCCTTTAACGCCGCGTGCTTCGCTGATAAATTGTCGGGTGGAATGTTGCAGCAGTTTCATGGATACCCCTGTCAATTAATAATATTGAAGTTGATAGTATAACACTCTGTACGGAACCGCGTTCTGCTGAAGGGGCAAACGGATGCGCGTTTTCATCGCTACCCGCTCGTCTTAAGGTTGTTTCTCGTTCAACAGCCCGGCAATCATCTGCCGCACCAGGTGTGCCAGCTTCGCGATCACCTCTGGCTGGATGTTCTCTGCTGTATCGCTGGCATGGTGATAGGTAATAGGCACTCCGCCGTGGTCGGTCACCTCCAGACTGATTGCCCGGTATCCCGCCTGTGCGAAGGGGATGAAATCTCCGCCTCGATACTTGTAATCCACCGCCAACGCATCAGGTTCCAGCGACCGGACCATCTGCACCAGCCGTGCGTCGGTGTTGTATGGTTTCAATCTGCCGCTGCGTGTCACCATTCCGACCCGTTTGCCGCATCCCACCATATCCAGGTTGATCACCACTGGTTTGTTTTTGTCGGATCTGTTCCCCCGCACAAATGCCTTTGCGCCGAATAGCCCGGCTTCTTCCGCCCCGCTGAACAAAAACCCGATTGGCTCCACCACCCCGCCTCGCGCGGTCGCGTATTCTTCGGCAAGCGCGGTGCAGAGTGCTGCCCCCGAGGCGTTGTCATTCGCACCCGGCGAGGTTTTCCCTCTGTATCCCATTTGCTGCCAGATGTCCAGCCAGATCAACAAAAAACCTGAAAAGACGAACACCGGAATGCACAACGGTTGAATTGCCTCTGCCACGGATGGCATGGTAATGTAAAGCAGCCCCGGAATTGCCAGCAGCCATGCGCAGACTTCCAGTATCACCATGTAATTGTTTAGGATTCCCTGTACCCACCACCCAGCCCGCGGAATGATTCTTCCGCTGTCGACGTGTGCGCATAGCATAACCCGCACCTCATCGATGGCAATGCCAGCCGGGAGTGCCAGCAGGTTTTGTGAGTGGGCTTTCTGTGCTAGCTGGTCGATCAGCCAGCCGTGAATGTCCGGCAGCCCGGCGACCAGGAAGGGAAATCCGACCAGTAAGATTTTCCATGCTCCCGGCAGCAGGCTGATGACCAGTAAAAGGATGCCCGGCAGTGTCAGGTAGGGGAAGAATGCGGGTACTGCCGGATAGGTGAAGGATTGGTAGTGGCAGGAATATCCTGATTTGTTCAGGTGCGTTGCAATCAGTTCTTGTGCGGCTTTTTCTTCCCGGCTGCCGGATGGGCGTGCGCCGATCCTTTCGCTCAATTCAGCGATATGCTCCTGTACCCTGCTCAGGATCGGATCCGTCTCATGCATGTGCTTCACTCAGGATGATGTATCTGTCCAGGTCGTAACGGAAAAGCAGGTCGTCCATCCGCAGACTGGTCTTCATTGGAATGCCGCACGCTGCAAAATTTTGGCTTTCCTGCTGATGTTCCTCCGCGCCCTGGTTGACCACCATCAGCCGCCCGCCGGGTCGCAGGCTTTGCCAGGCAGCCTCCAGCAGTTGTCGGGGTTGGAATTCTTGCATTGGCAGTCCCCAGTCCAGGTGATCGCTGGGGAACACAAACGGGAAAAATAAAAAGATCAGGTCGTAGCTTCCCGGCTGTGTGTGAAATGCCTCCGGGATGTAGGCAACTCCTTGCAGGTCGCCCGCGTAACCCGTTGCCCGGTCGTAACGCGAATACAGGTCGGTATAAACCCGCCATGCATCGGCTTCAAAACCGGTCAGTGTGATGTTTCGCGGGGTGTCCGCTTGATACCATTTCAGAAAAGCCATTAACGCCTGTACGTAAAACCAGTGCGATGGACCGATGTCGGCCGCGTGGATTGTCTCAGGCAGCGGCTTGTTTGTTTCCAATTGCCCGAAAGCCGTTTCCAGCATGCCCAGGTAGAATAAATTCTCCTGGTAATTCCCGCTGTTGGTATTGGCTTTCAGATCGCCCAGGTGATAATCATTGTGGAACCGTGCCTCGGTCTGGAGCGCCTTATCCCGCCGGATGCCGTCCAGGTTCTGGAACAACGGATGCTGCGGGTGGAACGCCGGGCGGAATCCGCGTCTGCGCCAGCGAAAGAATTGGCGCAGGGAATAATCCATCCGGTTTCGCAATTTCTGCATGCCACCCTCCCCGTTGACCGGTCCGTTTACATTTTGGGCAGTTCGATTTTCTGCTGGTTCTGGTACTTGCCTTTTTTATCCGCATAGGAGGTCTGGCACACTTCGTCGGCTTCGAGGAACAGCACCTGGGCGATGCCCTCGTTGGCGTAAATCTTGGCCGGCAGCGGTGTGGTGTTGGAAATTTCCAGCGTTACAAAGCCTTCCCATTCGGGTTCGAACGGCGTCACGTTGACAATGATACCGCAGCGGGCGTAGGTGCTTTTTCCCAGGCAGATGGTGAGTATTCCTCTTGGAATGCGGAAATATTCCACAGTTCGCGCCAGCGCAAAGGAATTGGGCGGAATGATGCACACATCACCCTGGTAATCCACCATCGACCGCACGTCGAAATTCTTGGGGTCCACAATGGCGGAGTTGACATTGGTAAAGATTTTGAACTCGTCCGTCACCCTGACGTCATAGCCATAAGACGAAACACCGTATGAAATTACCCCGTGCTTGTAATTGTTGTCGGCGAATGGTTCGATCATGCCGTGCTCCAAAGCCATTTTTCGGATCCAGTGGTCGGGTTTCAATCCCATGATTATTCTCCTGTGGTTGTTGGGTAGATGATGTGGGTTAATTGACCTGCCTGCACTTCCACCTCGATGGGTAGCGGAATGCCTCTGCGCGAGAAGGTAACCCGGTAATGCCCGGCGGGCAGGTTCCCTACGGCAAAGAACTCTTTTATTTCCGGGTCGCGCTGCAGATTAATATCCTGGTAGGTTTCAACGTAAATGATCCCCGGGCTGAATTGTCCGTCCAGTGCTTCGATCTTTACCGATGGATAGGGTTGATCGGCAAATTCATCCGCCTTGCCCGAAGCGGCAATTGCTCCCATGCCATCATCCTGTTTCAGCCACAGCTCTGGGTTGACCGAATTCTGGTATGTCATGCCATTCTGTCTGACTTCGAAATGCAGGTGCGAACCGATGGCAGCCCCGCTTGCCCCGACCTTTCCGATCACATCTCCGGTCTTGACGGTGTCGCCCGTCTTTACCAGTACTTCGTCCAGGTGTGCATACAGGGTGTAGATGGGCTCGTCCATTTCCGCGAAGTGATGTTCCAGGATCACCAGGTTGCCATAGATCCCCGGGTGGTCGGCATAAAGGTCTTGCTTATCATTGCCTGCCACCACCACACTGCCGTCGGCTGCTGCCAGTACTGGCGTGCCGCGCGGATTGTTGAATTCCACGCCGTGGTGTACCTCCCGTGCGCCTTCCTGGGTGGTGCCGAACCGGTAGGTGCGTTCCACGTTCGTTTCGCCGCTGTCGGGAATGGGTCTGGCAAACCAAAAGTGTCCGGGTGCAATGCACCAGTTCAGTGCACAAACTGCCGGTTCGGGCGGCGGCTCAACGGATGAAACCGCTGTTGGCAGCAGGCTTGCCAGCCCGGAAGACAGGGCGGGCGCAGGTGTTTCGGTGGGCTCCGTGGTGGGCGTATTTTCCACCGCTACCGTTGTCGGTGTCGGGCTGCCCGGTGCAGGTTCTGTCGCTGTCGGGTTGCTCGTACAATTGGAGAGCAATAAAAGTAGAAAACTGATTGCTATTAACCGATAAGCTTTACTGCTGTAATCTCTCAAGACAGGCCTCCGCGTTCGCGCATGATCCCCAGCAGTGATTGTTCCATCATCGTTACCTGATTCCCCAGCATATACAGTTCGGAGAGCATCGACTCGGCTGTGGTCGAATTGAGCAGATTCTTCAGGTTGATCTTCACATTCCAGGCTGCGCCCTTGAAGCCGGCCTGTGCCAGCCCGAAGCCCGAAGCTGCATCGCTGATCGCATTCAGATTCCCGATCTGCGCCAGTTCCAGTGCCAGTTGCATCACTTCCAGGCTGAGTTTGCATACTTCCATGGGGACTTCTGCCGTCACCAGTGTGGCGGCGTTGAGCGCCTCGGTTCGTTTCAATTCCTCTTCCGGTTTGTCTTTGGGTAACCGTACGGCTTCCAGGTAAGTGTTGAAGGCTTTGGCGTCTTTTTCCACGCAGGCAAGCAGTTGTTTGTGCAGTGGCTCGGCGGTTTCCAGTATCTGCCACATGCGCGGCTCGACCTCAGCGTATTTCTTCTTCCCGATGGTCAACCGGCTGACCATGCACACCAGCGCTGCCCCCATTGCGGAGCCGTATGCAGAGGCGGAACCGCCTCCCGGTGTGGGTGTGCCAGCTGCCAGGCTGTCGCTGAAATCGGAAGTAACTTCCGCGGGCGGGGTTTCGCGCAGAGCATCGTACATGCGGGTCTCCAGCACCTGATCTGCTTTGAAGCCGTCCAGTTGCAGGTACCAGATTGCCGCATCGGTGAGCGCCTTCTGCGGGATCAATCCCACCAGTTCGGAATGGTGAATGCCCACCCCGTATCGTTCTGCTTCCCGCCGGATGCTTTCGACCACCCTTGCCATCGGTGTCTGGTGGAAGTTGGTCATGTTCATCGAAACTTGTGCTTTGCCTTCCACCAATACGCCCATGGCTTTGATGAAGCGCCACCCGCCGGATGACTGGCGCATGGCTTTGGCGATCTTTTGCGCAATGCTGACGTCCCCGGTGGTCAGGTAGACGTTAAATGCGATTAGCGGTTGCCGTGCGCCGATCACGGTTGCTCCGGCTTTGCCCAACACACTCGGACCGAAATCCGGAGCCCTCTCGGGTACGGTGCGGATTTCTTCTTTCAAGCCCTCATACTGTCCACGGCGGATGTTCTCCAGGTTGTGCCGGTCGGGGTTGGTGGCAGCGTCTTCGTATAGGTAAATGGGAATGTCCAGCGTATCCGCTACCCGTTTTCCCAGGCGGCGCGCCATCTCCACGCATTCCACCATCGAGAAATCCGCCAGTGGGACGAAGGGCACCACATCGGTTGCCCCGATCCTCGGATGTTCACCGGTGTGCTGGTCCAGGTCGATCAGCGCTGCGGCTTTGGCGATGGATTGATAAGCGGCTTCTTCCACAGCTTCGGGTGGACCGACAAACGTTACCACGCTGCGGTTGTGGTCCATATCCGAGTGACGGTCGAGCACGTGGATTCCTGGAACCGCCGCAATGGCTGCTATGATTTCATCCACCGCTTCAGGGCGGCGGGCTTCTGAATAGTTGGGTATGCACTCCACCAGGGGTTGTGACATGAGACCTCCTCACCGGGGTAAGATATGGCAATTATCATTTTTTGCCGGAACGATGTCAAGTTATAATCATATCAGGAGTCGTGATAGTTGGCGGAAGGAGGGTGTATGTGTGATCGATTTACCCTGATGGTGAGCGCCTCAGACCTGCAGGATGAGTTGGACCTGGGTATGATTCCCGAGGATTATCACCCCAGCTACAATGTCGCCCCCACGCAGAACGTAGCCGTCATCTGTGATGGCCGGCAGAAGCAGATCGAATTTTTCCGCTGGGGGTTGATTCCTTCCTGGGCTAAGGATACCGTGATTGGTACGCGCCTGATCAATGCCCGCGCGGAGACTATTCAGGCAAAACCTTCTTTCAAGAGTCCCTTTGCCCGCCGCCGCAACGTCATTCTTTCCAGTGGATTTTACGAGTGGCCTTCTCGTGCGGGGAACAAGGAGCCGGTTTACATCTATTTGAATCAGCAGAAGGTCTTTGCCTTTGCCGGACTCTGGGAGGAGTGGCTGTCACCGGAAGGCAGCCGTATTCGTTCCACCACCATCATCACCTGCCCTGCCAACGATCTCATCGCACCCTACCATGATCGTATGCCTGTCATCCTGGATAAAAAATCCATGTGGCGCTGGATCGACCCCAACCGTTCCCTGCCGGAAGCGCAGCAGCTACTGGTGCCCTTTCCTGCCGGTCTAATGTCTCTGCACCCCGTCTCTCCCGAGGTGAACAATCTTCGTAACGACCACCCCGGATTGATCCGCCCCATTCCCCAGTTATTCTGATCACCCCTTGACAGCTATTATACCGATCGGTATAATAGCGCAATGGATAACCGTACACTGTTGTTGGATGTTGCCGTCCGCGCTTTCTCGCGCAAGGGCTATGACGGTGCGGGCGTACAGGAGATCGTCGACCTGGCGCAGGTGACCAAACCCACCCTCTATCATTACTTCGGCAGTAAATTGGGTTTGCTCGAGGCGGTCCTGTCGTACGGATATGTGGACCTGATGCCTGCATTGCAAATGGCAGCCGACTATCATCACGATCTGCCCAAATCCCTTACCGATATCTTCCGCACTTACATTCAGCACGCAGCCGGCAGGCCGCACTTCACCCGTATGCGGCTCGCCATGCAGTTCACCCCGCTGGAAAGCGAAGCCTCTCAGGTGGTCCAGCCCTATGAAGATCGGCAGCAGCAGTTGCTGGAGCAGATGTTCGAAGCTGCAGTAGTGGATCATGGCAACATGCGCGGCAGGTCGCGGCTGTATGCCGCCTCTTACCTCGGGTTGATCTCATCCTGCATCTCCCTCTGGCTGAAGGAGCGGGTCAGGTTCGATGAAGAGTTCATCTATCGTACGGTTCATCAATTCATGCACGGAATTTACTCGTAATTTTGCCGGTGAAATTGCTTGTTGGGGCGGTCTGCCCCGCCGTAGTTTACGGTTTATGATGAAAACAACAGAATGAGGTGAAATATGGTTTCATGGGTAAATGAAGCTTTCTTTTATCACGTCTATCCCCTGGGCTGTCTGGGTGCGCCCCGGCAGAATGAGCTTTCGGCGCCGCTGACCCACCGCCTGCCTCAACTGCTCGCCTGGCTCGATCATATCCAGGAACTGGGCTGCAATGCGCTTTATTTGGGGCCCCTCTTCGAATCGTCCTCGCACGGTTACGACACCATCGATTACACCCGCGTCGATCGCCGCCTGGGCGATAATGCGGATCTTAAAGTCTTCAGTGATGAACTGCATCGTCGTGGAATGCGTCTTATCCTCGATGCGGTATTCAACCACACCGGGCGGGATTTTCCCCAATTTCAGGATGTACAGCGCCACCGTGAAGGGTCCGCCTATCGTGATTGGTTCCACGGGATGGATTTCAATAAGTCCAGCCCCCTTGGCGACCCCTTCACTTATTCCAGTTGGGCGGGGCATTATTCTTTGGTCAAACTCAACCAGCAAAACCACGAAGTGCAGGAGCTTTTGTTCTCCGCAGTCAGGTATTGGATCGACGAATGGCAGATCGACGGATTGCGCCTGGATGCCGCCGATTGCCTCGATCTGGATTTTCTGCGCGAATTGCGCCGCCGCTGCGATCAGTGGAAGCCGGACTTCTGGCTGATGGGTGAGATTTCGCATAGTGATTATCGCACCTGGGCGAACGAGCAGACTCTGCATTCGGTTACCAATTATGAAGCCTACAAGGGGCTCTATTCCAGCCTGGCGGATCGTAATTACTTCGAGATTGCTTATTCCCTCAACCGGCAATTTGGTGTTGATGGCATTTACCGCCATCTCACTCTCTATAACTTTGCCGACAACCATGATGTCAACCGCGTCGCCTCATCCCTGCCGGATGCGCGCATGCTCTATCCGTTGCATCTGCTGTTGTTCACCATGCCGGGCGTCCCTTCCATCTATTATGGCAGCGAGTGGGGCATTACCGGCAAAAAGACCCCCCATACTGATGTTGAGCTGCGTCCGGCGCTGGAGCTTGTCAGTATGTCGCAGACTGCTCCGCAGCCCGATCTGCCGGGTGTCATCCGTCGTTTGGCTGACCTGCGCCGGCAATTGGTCCCTTTGCGCCGTGGTGCTTACCGCCAGGTAATGGTTGCATCCCACCAGATGGCTTTTCTGCGCGAAACGGAAGGGGAACGCACCCTGATACTGCTCAATGCGCAGGATGGATCGGCGCCGCTCAAACTCCCAGCCGCGCCGGATCTTGCCGGCACCTGGCAGGATGTGCTGAACGGTGATGAACGCATCCATCTGCATGGCGGTACGCAATCCATTCCGGTCCCCTCATTCTGGGGCAGGGTGTTGCGCCAGGTGTGATTTTCGTCCGAATTCACCCCTGCCAATTCCTTGACCCCGTGGGGTCTGCATGGTAGAATTTCGTCCGTTGCCCCCATGGTCTAGCGGTTAGGACACAGCCCTTTCAAGGCTATAACAGGAGTTCGAGTCTCCTTGGGGGCACTTCCCTTTACACATAAATATAAGCACGGGATTCATAAGTAGTACCTGAATTTCAATCAAATTGTTAGACAAATTTACTCTGATCTTGTTGATAAAAGATCGGAGTATTTTTTTTTATTTCTTCAGGGTTTCCATTCGTCAGTCTGCTTGAGCGGGGGTGGCTGCCTGCAGAATAATTAGTTTCTGCTTATAATTACCCATCCAACGCCATTCCAGCCTTGGGAGGAGAATTAATCATGAAAAAACTAGTTCTGTTCGGTACCATAATTTCAGCAATGATCCTGGCTTCCTGCAGCGCGGCCGGCGGTGGATGTTGCCAGCGCCCCCGGTTTCCGTCATAATCGAGGTATATGATCAGGTATGTCGCGATTCTCGGGCTGCTGGCGGCGGGTCTCGCCGGAAGGGCGGCGGCGGCGACGGACTGCGGGGTGGCCGGACTGACCTGCGTCTCGCCGCAATGGGTGACGGTGGTTGACACAGACAACTGCAGCCTACATCTACCAGACAAGGATTATTATTTGCAGCCGACGAAGACAATCAAGGAAACGTGCGACCAGGGCTTCTGCGACACGAGGTCGTACGACATCGGCTCGTGCACGCCGGACGCATATGGTGCAGGCTGTGACGTGAGCACCAACCCGACCAACGTCCACAACTGCTGCTCCGGCTCCTCGACGGTGGGGTGCGGCGTCGCCTATCGACGGCACGGTGGTTGATATCAAAATGGAAAAGGGAGACTACGTAACTCCGGCGGATGTTGTCATGGTTGTGGCCAAGACTTCGGATATTTACATTACGGCAAATGTGGAAGAAACGAATATTTTACAAATACACACGGGGCAGAGCGTAACCGTTACGCTGGATGCCTATGGCAGAAATTTTGCCGGTTACGTGGAAGATGTCAATACGGTAACCTCGACCAAACTCACCGGTTCCATGACGAGTTTTACAACTTCCGGTACCTACACCAAGGTAACCCAGTTGATCCCTGTCAAAATCAAACTGCTCGATGATGTAGATCTTTCCAGCATCATCGGCACGAACGCAACCGTAAAAATTAGAATTCGGTGAACTTCAATGCGCAAAACTGCGTAAGCTGCTCCTCGCCCACCCCGCCTGTCATCCTGAGAACACACAGTGTTCGAAGGATCTCTACGCCATCCTCAAAATGATAGCCTTATTGGCAAAGCCTCAAAGCGCCTGCATCAAATCCGTCACTTCTATTTCGCCACAAAACCGCGCAAGCTGCTTCTCGCCAACCCCGCCCGTCATCCTGAGAACACGCAGTGTTCGAAGGATCTCTACGCTATCCTCAAAACGCTCCCAAGCTTGTCAAAATTAAGCTGGCAGAAACGGGGCGTGTTGTTTCCAGCCCTAAAACTTCCACGCAATAACCCAATCGACAATACAAAAGTCCCCCGGTTCCGAACCGGGGGACTTTCACATCAAACATCATGCTGCTTATCTAAGATCGAACCGGTCGAGGTTCATCACCTTGTTCCATGCTGCCACAAAGTCGCGCACGAACTTTTCCTTCGCATCCTCGCTGGCGTATACTTCCGCCAGAGCGCGCAAGATCGAATTTGACCCGAACACCAGATCCGCCCGTGTGCCGGTCCACTTCAACTCACTTGTTGTGCGGTCGCGTCCCTCATACATGTCCTTGTCATCCGAAGTCGCCTTCCACACCGTCCCCATGTCGAGCAAATTCACAAAGAAGTCATTGGTGAGTTTTTCCGGCTGTTTGGTGAACACACCGTGAGCGGATTTGCCGTAATTGGCGTTCAACACCCGCATACCGCCGACCAAAACGGTCATCTCCGGTGCGGTCAGCGTTAGCAGTTGCGCCCGGTCCACCAACATTTCTTCTGCGGAGACGGAGAACTTGGATTTCAGGTAGTTGCGGAATCCGTCTGCCTTGGGTTCGAGCACCTCGAAGGAGCTTACATCGGTTTGTTCTTGTGAAGCATCCATTCGACCCGGGGTGAAGGGGACGGTAACGTTGTAACCGGCATTCTTCGCTGCCTGTTCCACACCGGCGCAGCCTGCCAGTACGATCAGATCAGCCAGTGATACTTTTTTCCCATCGGTGTGCCCAGCGTTGAAAGCTTTTTGTATCTCTTCCAGTTTATTCAACACTTTTGCCAGTTGAGCCGGCTGATTGACTTCCCAGTCCTTCTGGGGAGCCAGGCGGATGCGCGCTCCGTTGGCGCCGCCGCGCTTGTCGGAACCGCGGAAGGTGGATGCCGATGCCCAGGCGGTCGAAACCATTTCCGGTATCGAAAGCCCGGAAGCCAGAATTTTGCCCTTCAGGCTGGTAATGTCTTGCGCATCGATCAGTTTGTGATCCACTGCCGGGATCGGATCCTGCCAGATCAGTTCTTCGGTCGGTACTTCCGGTCCCAGGTAGCGCGCCCTCGGACCCATATCACGGTGGGTCAGCTTGAACCAGGCGCGGGCAAAGGCATCTGCGAATGCCTGCGGGTCTTTCTGGAAGCGCCGGGCGATGGGCTCATAGATGGGATCGAACCGCAATGAAAGGTCAGCCGTGGTCATCATCGGCGGGTGTTTCTTGCTCGGGTCGTGTGCATCTGGGATCATGTGCTCGGGCTTCACGTCCTTTGCCATCCACTGGTGCGCTCCCGCCGGGCTTTTCACCAGTTCCCATTCATAGGTGAACAGCATGTCCAGGTATCCGTTATCCCACTGGGTCGGGTTCGGCTTCCACGCCCCTTCGATGCCGCTGCCGGTGGTATGTACGCCTTTGCCGTCGCCGAAGCGGTTGCTCCAGCCCAAACCTTGCGCTTCAAGGGGGGCGCTTTCAGGTTCCGGACCCACCAGGGTCGGGTCGCCCGCTCCGTGGGCTTTGCCAAAGGTGTGACCTCCTGCCACCAGAGCCACGGTTTCTTCATCGTTCATTGCCATGCGGGCAAAGGTCTCGCGCACATCTCGTCCTGATGCTACCGGGTCAGGGTTGCCGTTCGGACCCTCGGGGTTCACATAGATCAACCCCATCTGTACCGCAGCCAGTGGATTTTCGAGGTCGCGGTTGCCTGAGTAGCGGTTATCACCCAGCCACTTGTCTTCCGAGCCCCAGTAAATGTCCTTTTCCGGCTCCCAAATGTCCTCGCGTCCGCCGGCAAAACCGAATGTCTTGAAGCCCATCGACTCCAGAGCTACGTTTCCGGTAAGGATCAGCAAGTCAGCCCAGGAGATTTTCTTGCCATACTTCTTTTTGATCGGCCATAACAGGCGTCGCGCCTTGTCCAGGTTGACGTTATCTGGCCAGCTGTTCAATGGTGCAAAACGCTGGCTGCCATTTCCGGCGCCGCCGCGTCCGTCGCCCATGCGGTAGGTTCCTGCGCTGTGCCACGCCATGCGGATGAACAGACCGCCGTAATGTCCCCAGTCGGCCGGCCACCATTCCTGCGAATCGGTCATTAATGCCCGAAGGTCCTTTTTTATGGCTGCAAGGTCGAGCTTCTTGAATTCTTCGCGGTAGTTGAAATCTTCACCCATCGGGTTGGACAGGCTGGAATGTTGGTGCAGGATGTCGAGATTTAACTGGTTCGGCCACCAGTCCTGATTGGTGGTACCGCTGCCGGCGATGCTTTTATGCATCGGGCACTTGCTTTCTTCACTCATGTTATTTTCTCCTTTTGAACGATAAAATGGTTGAGTTTTGCTTATGATTGGACTTCTGTTTCCGCCCGCAAAGCATCGGCTGCACCTTTGGCTTTGCACTCCGGGCAAAGCCCGAAAAGGGAGATTTGCGGGCGTATGATCTCATAACCGGATGCCTGTTTCAACATCCGTAGGGATTCCTGGTCGAGGGATACTTCTGCATCGATGATCTTGTTGCAGCGGATGCAGATCAAATGGGGATGTGGTTCGGGACGGTTTCCGTCGTAATGGCTGTCGCCGTGTAAGTCGATCTCGAACACCTGGTTTATCTCTTTGAGCAGTGCCAGCGTTTTGTAGACCGTGGCGTGGCTCATAGTGGGGAACTTCGCTTTGATTTTATCGTAAAGCTGACCCGCACTGGGGTGCCCTTCACTGAGCGCGATTAAACGTACCAACTCTACTCTTTGTGGTGTCAGCCTGAAATTGCGTTCCTTCAAGGCATCGAGTAATTGGTTAAAGCGTTCATCACTGTTGATCATGGTTTTTATTTGATAATTACTATTTACGGATAATAACTATCAATAATATAGCATTCTACTTTGTGGTTTTCTAAACAATGTATAAGGTTGTCTGCTCACTTTGCTTGGGAAAATTTGCTGGCGTGTTTTCTTACCCCCTGGGTTGCCTTCCTGAAAGGAAAGGATTCCGCTTAATGATGTTGAACTTTCCCCCAACTATGATACATAACCAAATACCACCGCTGGCGTACGTTATCCGCGCGGTGCTGGTCAAGGTAGGATGACAGCTAAGTAGCCGTTTGATATTTGTGTTTTACGAAGCCTTGCGTTTTTCCGGGCGCGGAAAAGGAGATAAAAAACCTCATTCCCTCAAATCCTTGCATTTGGAGGGATGAATAAAATATGTCACACATGACAGGTTTCATCGACCTGTATAATTCCGTATAATGAAACCGGAACGTGCCGCGAATGTTTGTCTTGCGCTACGATCGTCAGGTTAACGGCAATGGAAATGGTATTTGTTTCTTTTTGTTCCTAAGCTCTTTTTTTTCTGCATGTGAAAAATTTCTGCCGGTGCCCGCCTGGAAAGTATTCCCCTATCTTAACAGCTTTTCACCCTCCCGACATCGCTCCGATGATGCGCAGCACATCCTGCCCGCTGGCAATTTCCTCGGGCAGCCTGTCATCCGGTGGAGCATGAGAGATATCCTCCCCGCAGGCAAAAAAGCGTACGAATGCCCGCCTTTCCAGTGTGTTCGGGTCGCGGAGGGTCCCCCGCAGCATGGGGTAACGGGTTTCCAGCACGTCCAACACGCTGCGCATGCTCACCTCCCCCGGGATATCCAGCAGCGCCTCGCCCTCGATCCGCGCCAGAGTTCTTAAATGGGCAGGCAGTGATACCCTGATCATGGCAGTGTCTGCGCCTCTACCGAAAGGATCGGTGGCAGGTTTTGCTCAATGGCAGACCAGCTTTCACCGGAATCGGAAGAGCCATATAATTGCCCGCCGGTGGTGCCAAAGTAGATTCCCGCATCATCAAGGGAATCGGTCGCCATGGCAGTCCGCAGGATGTTTACATAGCAGTTGCTTTGCGGCAGACCTTTGGTCAATGCCTGCCATTCATTGCCGCCTGTCTTGCTGCGATACACCCGTAGCCGTCCGTCCACCGGGTAATGGTAGTAGTCACTGGTAATCGGCACCACGTAAATGGTTTCCGGCTCATGCGGATGCACGCTGATGGGGAAGCCGAAATCCGAGGGCAGGTTACCGCTCACTTCATTCCACAGCTCACCGCTATTATCGCTGCGCATCACATCCCAGTGTTTTTGCATGTATAGTACGTTTGGTCGGGAAGGGTGTAGGGCAATATTGTGCACACAATGCCCCACATCTGCGTCGGGGTCGGGCAGCTCATAATCAGATTTCAGACCCTTGTTGACCGGCAGCCAGGTTTCACCGCCGTCATCTGTACGAAATACTCCGGCTGCTGAAATGGCAATGTATATTCGCCCCGGGTTGGTCGGATCGAGCAAAATGGTGTGCAGGCATAAACCGCCTGCGCCTGGCTGCCATAATTCCCCTTTTGCTTTGCGTAATTCGGGGAATTCCTCCCAGGTTTGCCCGCCGTCTCTTGAACGGAACAGGGCTGCATCCTCGACACCCGCGTATACTGTATCTGCATCCGATAGCGATGGGGTCAGGTTCCAAACCCGTTTGAATTCCCACGGCTTGAGTGTGCCGTCATAGAATTGGTGGCTGCCGGGGTTGCCTTCATAATTGAACTGGTTTCCCGCCGCTTCCCAGGTCTTACCGCCATCATTGGATCGTTGAATTACCTGTCCGAACCAGTCGCCGCTTTGTGAAGCGTAAAGCCGGTTGGGATCGACCAGGGATGCCTGCATGTGATAAATATCCCATCCGGCAAAGAACGGACCTTCGATCTTCCAACCTTTTCTTTTTCCGTCAGCGGTGAGAACGAATGCTCCCTTATGGGTTCCAACCAGTAAACGTACTTTGCTCATTTTTTCTCCTTGACCAGATTCCCAAATATAGAAGTAGCCATTTGGATATGATTACTTCATTATGGTTGTGGGTGTGTTAAATTCAAGAAAATGATGAAGGTTTGGGGAAAGACACTGGATGTGTGCTTTCACTGCAAGGATGATTGCTGAGTTTGCCCGGTAACCCCCACGGGCGGATAAAAAAAGAGACCGCAGTCTTATGCGGTCTCTTGAAGAAATTACTGGGTGGATAACTAATATAATAACGCTTCCACGTTTTGCAGATTTCGGCTTAGCAGACCCAGATCAGCCTTGGCGGTTTCAGGGTCAGTATCCATACCGGATAGCGCCAGATTCAGCCGGGTGGACATATTTTCAGCCAATGTCGCATCCATGGTTGCCACAGTTGGTTTGAGGGTTTCCAGGTGTTGTGCCGTATCGTTGAGGGCGACTCTTGCCTCAGTCGCATCACCACTAGCGAGTGCAATGTGCGCCGTCTGTATTTCCCGGATGGTGGCCAATAACAGCACGTGCGTGTTCGCAGCTTCCAGGTCTTTTTCCAATCTGGTCTTTTCGGTTTCCAGAGTGTTGATCTTGGTCCCATTTTCGCCAAGTTGGTCATTGGCGCTGAGTAATTGCCCTTGCAGACTGGCTATTTGTTGGTTTGCCTCGGATAGCAAGCCTTGCGTGTGGGCTATTTCAGCTTGCAGGTTTTCTTTCATCGGCTGGTAACGGGCGAAGTGATCCGTTAGGAAACCTGCAAAGAACAGAATGACAGCTACACCCAGCCCGATCAGTCCCGTTCGAAGCCACGGGGGCATTTCTTGCTTTATGGGTTCTCCAACCGGTTGTGAAGTCCTGATGGTATGTGTTTCATCCACACCGGGTATGGTGTGTACTTCTTTTTTGCCTGTGGGAGGGAAATTATTCTGTGGGTTATTCATGGAATTCTCCAAATGTCAGGGGGTGGGTGTTACAGCAACCGTTGCAGTCTGGTCGGGAGTGGAATTCACAACCGCTGTAGATTGAACTTCCGGCAGGGTGGTTTGTCCGCTGGAGGTGGGTGCGGGCAGAATTGTATCGGTAGGGTTGATTGGGGAAAAGTTCCCGATCAATAGTTGCCAGGCTGCTTCCACGTCATCCACTGCCACGATCGGATACTGAGGCAAGTTGTTGATTGCCAGTTGCAGTCTTTGCAGAACACTTTCAAGCGCCTGCTCGTTTTCGACCTGTAATCCGGATAACAAACTGTATGCTGCGCGCAGGTCATCTCTTGCCAGTCCATAATTATTCTGTGTGAGATAGATATATGCGCGGGAAAGCAATTCAATGGAGCGGGTGATGGTGATCTGTTGTTGCAGCGTAGCGAGATCGGCTGACTGTGCCACGGAGGATTTCTGCAGGTCATCCAGACCTTTTGCCAATGCTTCCAGTCGTTTGATCGTTTCAGATTGGCTGGCAACGGTTTTATCAAGCGCTTCCATCTGTCCTTTGAGTTCAGCCAGCGCTGCCGAGTTTTCTGTCAGGTTGATCTCCAATTCGCCCATTCTTGTTTTCAGATCGCTGATCTGGGTGTTGACTTGTTTAACTTCATTGGCTTGTTTTGTCTCCACGTCCGCCAGACGGGTGGTGTTTGTTTCGACCGGCAGAATGAATTTTTGATACAGCCAGGGTGTGCCAAAGTAAACTGCGGCGGCAATGCCTGCCACCACAACGAAGATCAGGGTCACGCGTAACAGATTGGCAAAAGCCTTGCCCATGCGGGTGGAAAAGGATGGGGTTGGGTTATTTTCGTGGTTCATTGGATCTCTCCTTGGGATGTGAATAACCCGCCAAGCAGATTTTGTAGTTCTTTCAAGAAGGTTTCAAATCGCTGGGTTCTTTGCTCTTGAACGTTGATCTGATCGTTCAATGCGTTGATTGTATCCTGCATTGCTGTTACCTGCTGGCTGGCGGATTCCACATCTGCAGCGATCTGTGCTTGAGCTTTCTCCAGGGCCACGGTTCTCTCTCCAAAGCCTTCCAGGGTTACCAGCCTGCTGCGGATATTTGTCAAATCCTGTTGTAGATTTGATGTTTGCTCGTTTAGCAAGGTTGTTTCATGTGCCAGCGTATTATATTGAGCCTGGGTGGCATACTTAAGGCTACCGTTGACTACCAGCAGGATCGACAGCAATAAAATAATGGTAATTACGCCAGTTACGGTACTGCTGATCAACATCGTCCAGAACATACCGCGTGTTTTGGCTGTTTGTTCGAACTTTTCTGGCAATTCGCTCATTGTCTCTCGCGCCGCCTGACTTTTCTCACTAAGCGTTTCGCCCAAATCAGAAAGACTTTCACTCAGGTTTTCACGCACAATCTTCGTTTTCTTTCCCAGTTGCGATAAACCGGCATCTATGTTTTCTCGAAGGTCATGGCTTTTTTCTTCAATGGTTTCTTTCATCTCGGTGAATTCATCCGCAAATGCCGTTTTTATTTCGTTGGGATCTGACTCTGGTTGGGGATTATTCTTTTCGGGAACAGATGCTGGCTTGGCTGGGTCGATGTTGCTGGTCCCCGGCGCGGGAACCAACAATATCCTTGCGATCTGATTTTCGCCAACACCTTTAATGGATCGGAGACTCTCCGTATTGGAGTAGGGCCGTCCGGCGATGATTTTTTCTGCAAGAACTTTTCCTATACCGGGAAGGGCGGTCAGTTCATCTTTAGTTGCCTGGTTAAATATTTTAATCAATTCATTCTGTTCCATATCCACTCCCGAATAAAACAATACTATATTTGCGTTTGATTGTACATCGGTTTCTTTTGTTCATACAATCTACGTGAGATTGTGCATTTAGGTGCAATTTGTATTCTATAACACGCCCCTGTTTCTTTTGCTCCTCCAAAATGAAACAGACTCCCATTCGGAAGCCTGTCATCTCTGCGGAGAGGGTGGGATTCGAACCCACGATACCTTTCGGTATACCCGCTTTCCAAGCGAGCGCACTAGGCCAAACTATGCGACCTCTCCTCTACATCAGCGCGGGGTATTATACCATAACAGTGCTGTTGTGGAGTTAAAATACCTGAAATTCACCCAGCTCTTTTTTGAATCCCTGAATGGCATCGATGGGGGTCGGATCTATCTCATAACTCATTGCCAGGTAGTAAGCTGTAAAGTCTCCGAAGCTCAATCCGGTCCACATCACTTCAATCGGGGAATCTCCCCGAACAATCAAAAAGTCTGTCATAAAGCCTTGTACCATCATCAAGTTCTGGAATAACTCGCTGCGTTTGAAATTACGAGTATGATCCAGCTTGGAACGGAGAAATAAGGCGAATGTGTCACCGATCGGGCGTTCAGGGAATTGTGTCCCTGCGATGCTGTTATGGCAGGCTTCCGGAACGGTGTCATAACCCGCCCAGGCTTTTGCAAGTTCGTTGATCTGCCCTTTCCACCGCCGGGCGATGGGTGCCAGGATGTTCTCACCAAAGATCATCACTGCACGCCCCATTAATTGTCCGGCTAGTCGTTTGGCGGGATTATTGGCAACCGGAACATCCGGGGATATGTATGCCAGTTGGGAACGCATTGCGCTGACCGCCTTTTCAATATCTGCTGCCGGGTTGGGTATCAACCCCAGTCGGTAGAAAATTGCAGCCAGATGGGTGAAGGAGTAACCTACAGCGGAGCGGGGCTGCCCCTTGTGCTCAAAGTACAGGACTTCCTGCTTTTCAGCGGCAAGATATTCAGAGAGTTTTCCTCCGGTGGTAATACCGATCACCCGCGCACCGGCTTTTCGTGCCTGTACCACGGTGGAGAGAGTCTCCTCCGTACCGCCTGAATGCGAAGAGGCGATCACCAGTGTGTGGTTTGGTCCCACCCAGGCTGGCAGGTCATAATCGCGGGAGACTTGAATTGGAACCCGGCAAGCGGCTTGTGCATAGGCAATGAAGAGGTCTCCGGCAATTGCCGATCCTCCCATTCCACAGATCAGAATAGATTGCAGCTCCGGGAATGGCGCAAGTTGTTCTGTTTTTTGCAGTGCATCCAGCCAGCTTTTTTCCAGTTGATCGGGCAAACTGGTGATTTCTGCCAGCATGTTCGATTTGTCAAGTGTGGTAAATTTTGTCATATCATCCAGATTCATTTTGTTTCCTCGTTTTTCGGCTTTCAATCAGCCGGTAGATTTCTTTTTTTGACCAGCCACTTTTTTGTGCTATCTCTGAAGCCAGGTCGGAGCTTTTTGTGCCTTCCTTGATTCCCTGAGCGATTGTGCTTTCTACCGTATTTTGGTCCCATCTGGTGGAAATTTCTGTCCCATGAACTACCAGGACAAACTCTCCCAGCGGAGGATTTGTGTGAAAATGATCCAATGCGCCCTGAAGGTCTGTGCGGAGAATTTCTTCGAATTTTTTTGTCATTTCTCTGCATACAGCGATGCGGCGATTTCCCCAAACAGTCAGCATGGCATCCAGGTCATCGAGCAGCCGGTGTGGAGTGGAGAAGAGTAAAAGAGTGGATGTCATCTCAGATTTCTGTTTTAGGTAGGTGAGCCGCTCGCCTTGTTTGTGTGGCAGATAGCCAAGATATGTAAACTCATCCACGGGCAGTCCGGAAACACTGAGCGCAGTAATGGGTGAAGATGCTCCGGGGATGGGAACCACCGTGTACCCCGCTTCCAGTGCTGCATTCAGCAGGGGGAATCCCGGGTCGTTGATCAGTGGAGTTCCTGCGTCGGAAACCACTGCGACATCCTGGTTGGCAAGAATTTCAAGCATTTTTTCCACCATTAGTTTTTCATTGGCATTATGGTGGCTGATTAATTTTGTATGGATGTCGTAATGGCTTAATAGTGCTCGGGTAACCCGCGTATCTTCGGCTGCGATAATATCAACTTCACGCAAAGTTCTGAGGGCACGTAGGGTAATATCTTCAAGATTTCCGATGGGAGTGGAAACAAAATACAAAATTCCCATTAATTACTGCCCCAGGTTTGAATATCTAGCACTAGGTTGTCATCCTGAACATAATTCAGGATGCGCATCACACTGATCTGTCCACGGGAATTTCTAAAACAGAAATATTCATAAAGCGTTTCTGAACTGATGCTTGCGGAATTGTCGGAATAGCTTTGCGTCTTGCAGGCTGCATAATCCAACTGGTTGGGGTAAAAAGCGGAAAGCCCTGCGCCGGAAGATGGAACAATTTGCGTTCCATTAAAGCTCAGGTCTTGCTCATTGCTGGTAACGCTGCCGGTTGAGGTATCCACGCTTTGATCTTTTGCCAGGGCTGCCACGCCGCTGAAAAGCAGATTCGGCAGCAATGGGGTGGCGCTGGGCTGAACGGTCGGAGTGCTCTTTGGTTGTACAAGAATACGCACCCAGAAGGGCGATTTTCCGGTGGGACCAATGCCGAAATAAATCCCGGAGTTGTTTTGCAGCATCCAATTGGATTGAATGGTGCCGGTTTCAGTTGGAGCGGTGAAATCGATGCTTATATCAATGGTCTTGCCCGGTAGAACGACTTCAGGGAGAGGATAAAATTGACTGGCGCCCAGACTATCACCTGAAACCCACACCAGTCGGTAATCTTTGGTCCATGTACAGGAGCCGCCGTTTTGTAGTCGCCATGTTTTGGTAAATTCAGACCCGGAGGTGATCACGCTGTCGTCGGGAATGGTCACATCCAAAGGGCTGCCTGGAACGACGCGATCACATACTTCAGTCGGCACTGCACTCACTACTGGTTTTGTCGCACCGGGGGCTATAGTGACAATAGGTTGTGGCGTTTGATTAATAACGGTTGGCGTTGCTTGTGCCACTGCCGGGCTGGCTGTCTGTTCTGCCGCCAGAGTCGTCATTTGCGCACTGATAGTCTCATATGCCTGGGTGACATTGGGCGTGGGGGTAATCCTGCCGCGCAAGGGGAAATTGCACCCGCTTAAAATGATTGCAATTAACAATACTGCTGGATATTTTTTCATAGCTATCGTGATAATTCTACCCTAAAACACATGGGAAAAATTTACGTCTCAGATATTTGAACAATCGTATTAGAAAAATAATTGCATGCCATTCCAGATGGCTGAAAGGTTCATCTGTTGGGCGAGTGAAATCTCCACAATGGGCGAAAACCCGCATAACTTGCAGTCAATATCTGCCCGATGTTGTAGGTAACATCCCTGGGCGATCATACCATCCGGGTTGGCGTTGTCTACCAGCCAGGGAGAGCACCTCCAGCGTTGTGATTGCATGGCGCGTAGACCAGCTTGGGAAAGATAAATTGGTATTCCGCTTTTTTTTAATTTGCTTACCTGATCAACAACCCAGTCTCGATCTTCTTTTTTCAGCAATAACTCCGGGTGTTCAGAACCGTACGGATAATACATCTGGATCGTAAATCCCTTCACCATATTTTGCATGTTCTGGATAATCTCTGGTACTTCTTTGACGTTTTTTCCGTTGATCGTAATGTGGACAAGCAATCTTGGGTGATCGGATTCGCGGATGTTCTTGAGCACATTCTGATAAATGGGAGCTTGGCGCAGGTAATTGTGTGTACCTTCCAACCCGTCCATGCTGACCCACAGGATATCCGGTTTCACATCCAGTGGGAGCGTGCCATTTGTCGTAAGCCCTACGCGGGGAAACAGCCTCTTTGCTTCGCGGATAATATCGTGAATGGTATGAATTCCATCCTTCCAGAGTAGCGGCTCTCCTCCTTCGAAGACCACGATCTGGTTGCCACGCTTGCGCAGTTCGTGCAGTGTCTGGATTGCCTGAGTGTAGGAAGGTGCCTGTGGCGGATAGGTATGATACGGGCAGGGCAGGCAATGCAAATTGCATTGGTAGGTAAGCTTAAACGAAGCCAGAAATGGCCTTCGCTTATTGGAAAGATAAAGTTGCCTGCCAATGGCAAATTCTCGTAAAATGGGTGTTCTGGGTGAGATTGGCATATCTTCTAATATATTACCGCATCCTGGGCAACAAAAACCGGGTGAGTATTGCTGCTCACCCGGTTTTGAATGTCACTAGGATTACATCAAGCAGCCTTATGCTTCAAGGCGGCGTGTGCAGCTGCCAGGCGCGCAACCGGTACGCGGAAGGGGCTGCAGCTTACATAGTTATTGCCGATCATGTGGCAGAACTCGATGGAGGATGGGTCACCACCATGCTCGCCGCAGATACCAACTTCGAGGTCGTGGCGGGTAGAGCGTCCATCATTTACTGCCATTTGCATCAAGCGACCCACACCATCCCGATCGAGCTGCTGGAAGGGATTCTTGGGTAGAATTCCCTGTTCCACATAGGTAACCAGGAAGTTGCGCTCGGCATCATCACGGCTGTACCCGAAGGTCATCTGGGTAAGATCATTGGTCCCAAAGGAGAAGAACTGTGCCAATTTGGCGATTTCACCGGCGGTAACTGCGGCGCGGGGAATTTCGATCATGGTACCGAATTTGTACTCAACCTTGGTGCCTTTTTCTTTCATAACTTCTTTACCGATGGTTTCCAGGCGGGGTTGAATCCATTCCAGCTCTTTGATTGTACCGGTCAACGGGATCATGATCTCCGGCTTGGGTTTGAAGCCTTCTTTGGCCACGTCACAAGCAGCTTCAAAAATGGCGCGAACCTGCATCTCCACAATTTCGGGGAAGACAATGCTCAAGCGTACACCGCGGAGGCCCATCATTGGGTTGCTTTCATGCATGGATTTGACGGCTGTGTGTACTTTTTCGAGGGCGGCAATATCTTTGGTGTCGCCTTTGCCGACGGCATATTGCCCCAGGTTCTCGATCCGTTTTGTGATGATCTCTTCGTAAAGCTCTTCCTCGGCGGGGAGGAATTCGTGCAAAGGCGGATCGATCAATCGGATGATTACCGGGTAACCGTTTTTATCCTGCTCGTTGTCGATCATGGCTTTAAAAAGACCGGCAAAGTCAGAGCGTTGGGAAGGCAGCAATTCAGCCAGGGCTTCCTTGCGGGCTTCCACCGATTCGGCTAGGATCATACGTTGGACGATGGGCAGTCTCTCCGGCTCGAAGAACATGTGCTCGGTACGGCAAAGTCCGATCCCCACGGCACCATAAGAACGGGCGCGCTGGGCGTCTTTGGGATAGTCAGCATTTGCCCAAACCTGAAGTCCACGTGTTTTTCCCTGGCTGGTGTTGCGGATGTCTTTCTTGGCGCAGATTTCATCAGCCCAGGTGAGTAATTGCAGCAGGTCTTTCTGATCTTCCAGCTTGGGGACAGATACGCCAACCTTACCGGTAAATACCTGTCCGGTTGTTCCGTCTACGGAAATCCATTCCCCTTCTTTAACAACTTTGCCGTTGCATTCCATCTGACGCCGGTCAAGGTCGATGTGAACACTGGACGCCCCCACGACACAGGGTACACCAAACTGGCGGGCAACTACTGCCGCGTGGGATGTGGCGCCGCCTTCACTGGTCAGAATACCTTTGGCTGCCAGCATACCGTGAACGTCATCCGGTTTGGTGAAGGGGCGTACCATGATGACATCCAATTTTTCTTCCTTGGCTTTGGCTTCGGCGGTATCGGCGTCAAAGAAGATTTGACCAACGGCTGCACCTGGTGAAGCATTCACGCCGGTTGTAAAGAACCGGTTTTCTTTCTTGGCGGTCTCGAATCCTGCGCGGTCAAACTGCGGGTGGAGCAGGGTATCGACGTTTTCAGGTGTTACACGCAGAACGGCCTCTTCCTTTGAGATCAGCTTTTCCTTGACCATGTCCACAGCAATCTTCACTGCTGCGGAAGCAGTGCGTTTTCCGCTGCGGGTCTGGAGCATCCAAAGCCGGCGGTTCTCGATGGTGAACTCCACATCCTGCATGTCCCGGTAATGCTTTTCCAGCAGTGAGGTGATATCCATGAACTGCTTGGAGGCTTCAGGCAGGTCTTTCGCCATCTTGGCGATCTTCTCAGTGTTGCGGATGCCTGCAACTACATCTTCACCCTGTGCATTCAGCAGATACTCACCAAACATCTTGTCCTCGCCGGTGTTCGGATCACGGGTGAATGCCACACCGGTACCGGATTCCCAGCCCATGTTGCCGAAGACCATGGTCACGATGTTCACTGCGGTACCCAGGTCATCTGGAATGTTTGTGGCACGGCGGTAATCCACGGCGCGTTTACCGTTCCAAGACTTGAATACGGCTTCGATGGCAAGTTTCATCTGCTCGAGCGGTTCCTGGGGGAAGTCAAACCCCTTGACTTCGCGAACAACTACTTTGAAGCGTTCGGTTAGTACTTTCAAATCCGGGGCAGTCAGATCGGTATCAGACTTGGCACCCTTTTGATGTTTGTAAGATTCCAGAACCTCTTCGAAGGCTTCATCGGGCATGTCCAAAACTACAGAACCGAACATTTGGATCAATCGACGATAAGAATCATAAACAAAACGTTCATTGCCGGTAAGTTTTACCATTCCCTTGGCGGTCTTGTCATTTAAACCGATGTTTAATACGGTATCCATCATACCTGGCATGGAGAATTTGGCACCGGAACGGCAGGATACCAACAGGGGGTTGGCAGCAGCGCCGAACTTTTTGCCGGATGCAGCTTCAATTTTCCTTAGAGCTTTTAGCGATTGATTCCACATTCCCTCTGGGAACTCGCCGGTTTTCTGGAAAGCATTGCATGCTTCAGTGGTGATTGTGAAGAATGGTGGAACAGGGAGTTTAATGCGGGTCATTTCTGCCAGATTGGCGCCTTTTCCACCTAGCAGTGCTTTTACAGCATCAGGATCACCCTTTGCGTACTTTTCTGCCTGCTCAACTTCATTGAACAGGTAAACCCATTTCTTTGTTGCCATAATACCTCCGTTTCAGAGTGTGAAATTAATGTTAAACCCGGTTATGTTGGGTATAAGATTTAAGCCGTTAAACTAGCGATTATAACATAGCAATGATGTTGAAATGATGTAATTTTGGTTGATTGTTCAGACAATAAACATTAAACCATAAAAACACTCCAATTGGACACATTAATTAAGGTGTTTGGATATTTCGCTTCATTTATGCATAATTTTAAGGTATGATTTGTTAAGTAACTGCAAGGTAAAGCCTGAGCCACCTGGTGCATAATAATCATATGACCAACAGTACAGGTAACGAATTAAGAGTTTTAGTCATTGATGATGATCCGGCTATGACAGAATTGCTGCGATTGCTTTTGCAGCCGGCTGTTTCGACTGTCGTCACTGCGAATAGTGGCCAGGAGGGGATTCGACTGGTCGGTGAGGTTAAGCCGCAAATCATCATACTTGATTTAATGATGCCTGAGATGGATGGTTATGAGGTTTGCCAGCAAATTCGGGTCTTCAGCAACATCCCAATATTGGTTCTGTCTGCGTTGGATATGCCGGGTGCGGTTTCCAAAGCCCTGGACGCAGGTGCAGATGATTACCTGATCAAACCTGTAACCAGCAGCATTTTGGTGGCGCATCTGAATAACTTGATGCGACGGATCAATCCGCAGAATCAGCTTTCCACCGCTGCCTAATCCATCTTCAGGAGGAAAGAGTGCAAACCTGTACTCGTTGTTTTGCCCAATCACCCGATAGTGCTTTATTGTGTGTTTCCTGTCAGAGTGACCTGCGTGAGTTTTCCACTACTGCTGTTGCATTAAAAAAATTCCAGGCTAATGATCGCATAAAATATATTCGCATCAGTGTAGGTAACGATGCCTGCCCGGCCTGTCATGCTCTGCAGGGGACTTATCCAAAAGATGAAGTGCCTCATTTGCCCCATACAGGGTGTTCGCATAGCGAAGGCTGTCGTTGCTTTTACGAACCCTTCCTGGAGCAGCTATACCCCTGATATATCAAATGCCGGTCAGTTCAATTGACCGGCATTTTTTATTCTTTCAAACTTGAGCGTAGAAGTTGAAAAGCTTCTGTTTGTGTATGGATTTTCCCACTCACCTGAGCCTCCCGCACAATTTCAAGGTATTCACCGATCACTTCCCCGGGCGGGATCTTCATTTCACGGATGATGTCATTTCCGTTAATGATTTCCGGCGGGTGGATCAATTCCGGTTCTAACCAGTAATTTTTCCAAAGCTTGGCCGCCAGATCAGTTTCTTCTGCCCAGCGTACCGGATTCACATTTAGTGGATGCTTTGCCATCTGTTGTGAGAGCCAAATCCAACTTGCTGCAATGCCTGCGTCGCCGAAATCACGAAAAAATCGGTAAATGTCCAAATTCTCTGGGGTGGTTTGCGATATTGCCCAGTCACGTATCCTGTGTAAACTTGGCGGGATATTTTTGATGATCTGAACTTCCTGGCGGGAGAGGTGCAACCAGCGGGCGTAATCTTCAGCATAACCTTCGCTTTGCAGCGCAGTCGCCATTTCCGACGCCAGCCAGCCGATGTACCAAATTGCCAGCGGCGGATGGACCGATGCCCGGGCAGGGGAGATGTGGTTAGCCAGATACCCCTGGTACCCTTTCAGTGCATTGATCGCAATCCCTTGAGTGATGTCTGCTGCACCATCTGGTAAGGATTTATGGATGAGAATATCCAACAGGGTTGTCGATGAAGCCAGCCCACGCAACAATTGCTGCATCCATTCCTCTTTCGACGAGTTAATGACAGCATCATACTCCGGTAAAACTTTCTCCAGTGCTTTTAACCATACCAACGCTTTGATGCCGGCATCGGGCTTGTGTGACATGAATATTTTTATCAATTCTTCCCGGCGGCGTTCCACGGAGCTGTCAATCAGCAGTGGAACGGATTTTTTCATCAGCTCTCGGGTGGCGGCTTCGATGTGATAGCCTCCCTCGGCTGCGATGCGGATTCCGCGCATAATACGGATCGCATCATCGTTGAATGCGTTCGCGGTACAGGCTGTCAATACATTTCTATGCAAATCCATCGCACCATGCAATGGGTCGATTAATTTCTGCGGATCCTGAAGCGGAACTGCCAAGGCATTAATGGAGAAGTCTCGCAATCGCAGATCGTCTTCTATGGCGGAAGAACGCGCAAGCATGAAATCGATCATCTGTACGGCGGATTCTTTGCCTTGTGGAATAACCCGGTACACCTGATGCTCTGCATCCATGCAGTAGATATCACCTTGAATATAATTGGCGGTTTTCCGCGCAGCCGATTGCGCATCCCGCAGGCAGACAAAATCCAGATCATGGATTGTCTTTTGTTGAAGGGCGTCTCGCACCGCGCCGCCAACCAAGTAAATATCCTCTCTGTCAGCTAGAGCGGATTGGATTTGGTAAAAAAGATCAGGATAGGGCAAAATAATTTCCAGAGGTATGTAGCTGATAATGGGCTTTTCTTTGTGACGGTTCTGTAAGGCTGCTGATCGCGCTGATGCTGGTGAAGACCCTTGAGCCAGAACAGCAAGCCCAATTCGCGCCAGCCATCTGCCTGCGTAAGGATGGTTTCTCTTGTTAGCTGGTTCTTCCCGAATGGGCATCGAACTACTCTTCCGGGCGGTAGCGCTCCAGATCCACCACCCCAATGAAAGGCAGATTGCGATAGTATTCGTCAATGTCCAGTCCATAGCCGAAAACAAATTTGTTGGGTATGGTAAAGCCCCGGTATCGGATTGGAACTTCCACTTCGCGGCGCGATTCTTTATCCAGCAGCGTGCAGACGACCAGCGATTTGGGATGCCGGGTGGCTAATAATTCTAGAACAGAGGCGATGGTCCTGCCGCTGTCAACAATATCTTCCACCAGAATCACATTTCTGCCTTCCAAATTGGTATTCAAGTCGAACGTGATGCGCACCGCGCCACTCGACTCCCGCACTCCCGCGCCATAGGAGGATACCGCCATAAAATCAACTGCCAGTGGGATGTCAATTTCGCGCATCAGGTCGGTTAGGAATAGTACACCGCCGCGCAGTATGCAGATGAGCAATACTTCTTCTCCGCGATAATCCGCACTGATTTCCCTGCCAAGCTCGGCAATTCTTGCCTTTAATTGTTCCGGGTCGACCAGAATTTCAGCTAAAAAGTCTTTATATGTCTTCATAATTTACCTGCTAATCTCGGGGTACTTCATGGTGTTTTCTGCAACGGGCTTCATAAAGCTCGGATGCACCAACAATCACCACTGGATCATTGAAATGCGCTGGGTTGCCGTTGACAAGCCTTTGAGTTCGGCAGGCAGGCTCGCCGCATGTCATACAAATTGCCTGCAATTTATCCACTTTTTCCGCCTGTGCCATCAATACCGGGATGCAACCAAAAGGCTCCCCGCGGAAATCGGTGTCCAGACCTGCAACGATCACTCTGATCCCTTTGTCTGCCAATGTGTTGACTACCTCCAACACATGGTCATCGAAAAACTGGGCTTCGTCGATTCCCACAACAGTTGTATCCGTTTCCAGGTTGTCAAAAATGTCGGCCGCCCTGTTAACGGGCTGGGCAGCGAATTCAGATCCGGCATGCGAAGTTACTTTTTCTACGGCATAACGAATATCGATTGCAGGCTTAAAGACCTGCACTTTTTGTTTTGCTATGGTTGCTCTCCGTAACCTGCGGATAAGTTCATCAGTTTTTCCACTGAACATTGATCCACAGATAACCTCGACTG
This sequence comes from Anaerolineaceae bacterium, assembly GCA_036746315.1. Lineage (GTDB taxonomy): Bacteria > Chloroflexota > Anaerolineae > Anaerolineales > Anaerolineaceae > DAIOEK01. The sequence goes on from DAIOEK010000030.1 coordinate 28,357, forward strand.
ATCCGGTATGATGCCTCATGTTTGCCTCGGGAATTGAAGATGAATAGAAAACAGGCAGAAGTGATTAAGCTTCTGCCTGTTAAGTTTACTTGAAAGACAATCGAAGGGCAATATTAGACGGTGATTTCGTCTGCTGCTGCAGGTAACTCGTAGCCCAGAGAGCGGAGTTTTTTCTTCATATCGATCAAAGATTTACGACCGAAACCTTCGATTTCCAGAACAGCTGCTTCGCCTTCGGCAAGTTTGGCGATGATCTGACCGACATTGGTAAGACCGGCTTTTTCCAGGGCGGCCGTTGAGCGGGTGCCAAGTTCAAGTTCTGCTATCGGGCGATCAGGAGAAGTCCGTGCATCTTCGCGGGCTTTCTGGTTATCAACGTAGGTTTGTCTTGCCTGAAGTTTCTTATAGAAGCGATCAACCTGTCCTTCAATGTCGATCAGGCGTTGCTGCTGACCGGTGAAGAAGGGATGGCATTTTGAGCAAACTTCGGTGCGGATGGATTGCTTGGTTGAACCGGTTGTCCAAGTATTACCGCAAGCGCACACGACCTGGGCATCAGGATAATAGGTGGGATGAATATCTTTTTTCATGGATCAATCATTTCCTTTCCCCGAAGGGAGGCTGTTGTCAATTCGCCTTACTCAGTCGCAGGCAGAATGTGAACGCGTTTCTTGCCGTCGGGTAATGTTTCGAACTGGACAATACCGTTCGCAGTTGCGAAGAGGGTATCGTCTTTGCCAATACCAACATTCTGCCCGGGTTTAATGCGGGTGCCGCGTTGGCGGACAATAATATTGCCTGACAAAACAGCTTCGCCACCATATTTCTTTACACCCAGGCGCTGGGAATTACTATCACGACCGTTGCGGGATGAACCGCCACCTTTTTTATGTGCCATAAGACCTACTCCACTGAAATTGATTCAATCAGTAAACGGGTGTATTGCTGGCGGTGTCCCGTCTTGACACGAATGCGTTTCTTGGGGCGATATTTAAAGACCACCAGTTTGGGTCCCTTGATGTGATCCACAACTTTTGCCTTGACATTCGCTGATTTAACGCTGGGGGTACCCACAGAAACCTGGTCACCATCGACCAGCAAAAGCACCTGATCCAGGGCGACTTCATTCCCGGGATCTTGGGTCAGCAGATCGACATCGATCATACTGCCCTCGACGGCTTTATATTGCTTGCCGCCGCATTCCACGATAGCGTATTTCATTTTCCTCTCCAATCTTCACTTCACCATTTTCCACGCGTTTCTCGCCCGGTGATGGGGAAGTTGGGGATTTTACTCTCGTTATGAGTAAAACAACATAATATTGCCCCAGCTTATCCTGGCTGGGGATTGGCGAACAGTATTATAAATGATAGACTTCAATATTGTCAACCATGCTTATATGGATGGTTGTGTAAAATTTTCCTGTTTGAGTAAATAACCAATGAGGCATTCACACACTTTAGTTTATCAGACCATATCCTTGCCGGTTGTGCGTCCGCTCAGATTGGCAGTCGTCTCTGATACGCATACCACCGAATTGAAGCCGGAAGTTTCTCCGGTTCTATTGCAGGCGTTAATCGATGATCAGCCTGACGTGATGCTTCATTTGGGTGATTTGGCTTTTCCGGGTTCTTTGCGGCAGTTGGAGGAAATTGCGCCTTGCTATTTTGTGCGTGGGAATCGTGATCTGCGCAATTTCTCTCATGCTCCATCGGTGATCACTTTCCAAATAGGGAAGTGGAATTTCCTGATGACGCATGGACATGGTACTACCTTGCATTACGTGATCGACAAAATGAAGTATGGGATATATGGATACGATTTCCAACGCTACCACAGGCTGTTGAGTGAACTTGGACCTGGCGCAAATGTTTACCTTTTCGGGCATACGCACATTGCTGAAAACCGCTGGCTGGATGGAAAGTGCTATTTCAACCCGGGTGCTGCCTGCGCGCCGAGTGGGCATGATCCCCACCCAAGCTTCGGAAAAATCATCATTGATGCGGCCGATAATATTTACACTGAGATCATTCCTTTGGAATAAGATACCTCTCTTTGGAGAGGGTGGAGCAATATGGCTGCGCCGGGCTTAGTTTCCACTTACTGTAGTTCGCCATCGGCGAATTTAAAATACTTATGGCTGGCAATCAACGTTCATCCTTCTTTTGGCTTATTTCTCCATTTATCTTTGTGACATCCTGGTGAAATTTTTTAAGGTTCCGGTCGTTGCATCCCCATGATTAGGTGTGTACAATTGGAGTCGATTGTAACTGAATCGGGAAAGCCAGAGGCGACTCTGTTTCCAAAACTCTTTTTTATATTCCATAAGGAGGAATAGAATGAGATCCAAACTGTTAATGTTGATGTCAATTGCAGTGGTTGCAGTTATGGTGTTGGCAGCCTGCGCTCCTGCCGCTGCGCCCACAGAGGCTCCTGTTGTACCACCCACCGAGGCTCCAACCGAAGTGCCCCCAACGGAAGTCCCCCCCACACCCGAACCGACGGCAATTCCTTACGTAACTTGTGGTACCGCTGATAATCCCTGTGTGATCACCTTTGTTCCATCTGGTGACACTGGCAAGATCACACTTGCTGGACAGGGCATTGCGGATTGGCTAACCCAGGAAACCGGTCTGACATTCCAGATCGAAGTTGGCACCAGCTTTGCCGCCTCCATCGAAGCCATGGGCGCTCAGAAGGCTCAGATTGGTTTCTTGAATACCTTCTCCGTTTTATTGGCTGAAGCCAAGTACGGTATCGATCCCGCGCTTGCAACTGTCCGCAAATTGGCAGTCAATGACATGAGCCCCGATAAGGATCTCGCTGGCACCATGCAGCCTTATTATCGTGGTCAATTCATCGCCGGTGTTGACACTGGCATCAAAACCCTGGCAGATTTGAAAGGTAAAACCTTCTGCTTTGTGGATCCTAACTCCACTTCAGGGTACATTGTTCCTAATATCATTCTAAAAGCCAATGGTGTCGATGCTGAAGCTGGCGATCTCACTGCCACTAATGCCGGTTCACACCCCAATGTAGGTATTGCCGTCTATAAAGGCGACTGCGATGCCGGTGTGACTTACATCGATGTCCGTACTGATGCATCCGCCGACCTTCAGACAACTTACCCTGACATTATGGAAAAGGTGGTTGTTTTCTACGATACTGATCCCATCCCCAACGATGGTATTCAGTTCGTCCCGAACTTCGATCCTGATCTGCGCGCCAAGATCGTGGCTGCCTTCCTGAAACTGTCGGAAGATGAGACCGGCAAGACCTTGCTCAAGGACCTTTACAACATCAACGGTCTGGTCGAAATTCAGCCTGACTTCTATGATCAGTTTGCCGCAACCATGAAAGCGGCTGGGGTAGATCCCGCAACATTGGTCAAGTAATTTAGTTTGAACTGGCAGGTCGCAAGACCTGCCAGTTTTTTAATTTTTGTTAATATCTATTTGTGTATATAATGGTAACGAAAAAATCAACTCTATAGACTGGCGAATCCAATGCTAAAAATTGAAAACCTTTCAAAGACCTATCCAAATGGTACTCAGGCATTAAACAACGTTAGTTTCGAAGTTAAAGAAGGTGAATTCCTGGCCGTGATTGGTTTGAGCGGTTCTGGAAAATCAACCCTGTTGCGATGCATCAATCGGCTGATTGAGCCCACTTCCGGAAAGATTATCTGGAATGGAGTGGATGTAACTTCTGCCAGCGGCAAGGATATTCGCAACATTCGTCGGCAAATTGGGATGATCTTTCAACAATTCAACCTGGTAAAGCGTTCTTCAGTCAACACCAACGTTTTATCCGGCAGGTTGGGTTATGTAGCCACGTTCCCGAGTCTGTTTCATGTTTTTTCCCGGGCGGATCATCAACTGGCGAAGAAGAATTTGGAGATGGTTGGTCTCGCCGATAAAATTGACGTCCGCGCCGATTCGCTTTCCGGTGGTCAACAACAACGAGTTGGTATTGCCCGGGCTTTGATGCAGGAACCCAAAATGATCCTTGCGGATGAACCGGTCGCATCCCTGGACCCGGTTCTGGCACATTCCATTCTGAAATACCTCGAACAATTGAATAAAGAATACGGCATGACCGTATTATGCAGTCTACATTTTCTCGATCTGGTGCATCGTTATGCCACCAGGGCAATTGCCCTCAAAGATGGTTACTTGGTTTTTGAAGGCTTGCCAAAAGAAATTGATGATGCCCAATTCAAAGAAATTTACGGAAAAGATGCAGAAAGAATTCAAGTAGTCTAACATCCTGAATATCGGAAGAATGAGACAATCATAATGAAATCTGAACCGATTCATAAATCCGAGACCAGGGTGGTTGATAGGCTGCTGCCGTTTCTGGCGATAATCATTCCCGGCTCGACCCAGACGCTGCTGAAGAAAACGTGGCGTGGAATTTCTATTTTTGTTTTTACGCTCTTATTGGGTTACCTGGTTCACTGGGCGTACTCAACGTACGATATTGCGAAAGTTGAAATAAGTGAACAGGTTTCATTTTCCTGGCTTGTAATTCCTCTGATTATTTTTTATCTTTGGAATGTTTTCGATGCTTTTGCGCTGGCAAAAGATAAAAAATCTTCAGGGCTGATTGCTTTCCTGGCCGCAGCTGCTATTCTCTATGTGATCGGCTGGAATGTGACCAATGTAAAAATGGAAAGGCTGATCACCCGTTTTGATGATGCCCGAACTGTTGCAGCTCGACTGATAAATCCCGATTTTATCTCTGTCAAGGTTGGCGACAAGGTCGAAGTCTGTGGCTGGAAATGTCTTTCAGAATATTTCAAAGCAAAGATTGAAGGTCAGGAACCTCCCGAAATATTCCCAAGCGAAAATGTTGGGCGCTTGTTTGGGAAACAGGGCACCATCACCGCCGGTACGTGGGATATCCTGCTGGGCAAAGCCACCAAGAATCAGCGCATCCCGGGGTTTGAAACCGGCAAGTTGATTGAAACCATTGCCATCGGTCTGATGGCAACCCTCTTTTCCACAATTCTGGCTGTGCCGATCAGCTTCCTCGCAGCGCACAATATTATGCGCCGTATTCCAGGTGGCTCCGTTGTTTATTATATTTCCCGCACCATCTTGAATATTGTCCGCGCGGTGGATACGGTCGTTTGGGGTTTGATCATTATCGTTTGGGTGGGGTTGGGTTCCTTTGCCGGTGTTATTGCCTTGACCATCCATTCGATTGCCGCATTGGGCAAGCTCTTCTCGGAAGAAATTGAGCATATTGATTCCGGTCCGGTGGAAGCAATTGAAGCAACCGGTGGTAATTTATTCCAGATCATCCGCTACGCGGTGATCCCGCAGATTATCCCTTCATTTCTTTCCTATACCCTCCTGCGCTGGGATATCAATATGCGTTCGGCAACCGTCATCGGGTTCGTCGCCGGTGGTGGTATTGGTTTCTTTGTTCTGGAAACCATCCGCATGGGAGGCTATCAGCAATATGCTGCTGCTTTATGGGCAGTGGCGGTGGTGATTATCCTCGTTGATTTCATCAGCAGCAGGTGGCGTTTCAACATCCTGAAAGATCAGCCCAAATCAGTGGAAAAACTCCCGGTATGGAAAAAGATCAGGAATATTGTTTACGTAATCCTGGGGATCGCTGCTTTCCTGTATTGCTGGGAGGTTACCAAGATTGATCTGACCAAAATGTTCGACCCCGGTCCGACCTTTGGGCGGCTCTTGTTGGACTTCATCAAGATCGATATCGAGCCCAAGGTGTTGAATAATGTTGCCCGGGAAATGATCATTACCACCATGCAGGCTTTGATGGCAACCACTCTGGGCGGTGTTCTGGCAATACCTTTTAGTTTCCTGGCGGCCAAGAACCTGACCGGAAAAAGCAAGTTTTCGTCCTGGATATTCTATGGCACCCGGTCCTTGTTCAATATCCTCCGGTCGATTGAAGCCTTGTTGTACGTGGCGATTTTCGTTTACTGGGTTGGCATTGGTCCCTTCGCCGGCATGCTGGCACTTTCGATTACCACCTTTGCCCTGATGGGCAAGCTGTTTTCCGAAGCGATTGAGAACATCGACCCCGGACCGATTGAAGCCACCACAGCTACCGGGGCAAATAAACTGCAAACGATCATTTATGCCATTGTGCCGCAGATTGTACCGCCCTTCCTTTCCTATTTGATTTACCAGTGGGATATCAATATCCGCATGGCTACGATTATTGGCTTCGCCGGCGGCGGAGGGATTGGCTTGATGCTATCGACATTCTTTGGCAGTTTGCAATATCATAAAGCCGGAACTGTGATTGTGTTCATCGTTGTCGTAGTGGCGCTAATGGATTTTGCCAGCGCCAAGATTCGCGAAAGATTTGTCTAGTATTTTGCTGTGCTAAATAAATGATTTTAAGACACGGGAGAGTTTTTATTCCCGTGTCTTGTTCATTATTTATACAAACCTTCTCACGCTCTGGATTGGTGCGGTTTATTTTTGTATAATCCTCTTATAACAATGATTTGAAATCTCGGGTGGGGCTAAATTAGAATTTAGCACATAGTCTTTACCGGAAGGGATATAAATATGAATAAAAAGGATTACCTGGATCTCTACTACCAGATGGTCGTCATCCGCCGGCTGGAAGAGAAAGCCGCCGAATTGTACCAACAGGGCAAGATCGGCGGATTTTTACACCTCTATATCGGGCAGGAAGCTGTTTCCACCGGCATCATTTCCGTTCGTGAGCCGACCGATCGGGTGATCACCGCCTATCGCGATCATGGCATCGCCATCAACTGTGGTTTGTCAACCAATGAAGTGA
>DAIOEK010000031.1:0-34182 GCA_036746315.1 Anaerolineaceae bacterium
CGGCAGCCTGGAGCGCATCCAGCAGGGGCAGGGGACCGGAGAAGATGATATCCACGGCTTCGGGGGCGACAGTGGCAGCCAACCCGTCCTTCAGACCGATCACATCCACCGGGATCTGCGAGATGGTCAGGCTGCTCTCGATGGATTCGATACTCGCCTGCACGGTGATCTGCTGCAAACCGATCAGAGAAATGTCATCCGGCAGGTTCAGTTCGACAGGCAATACCAGGTCGGATTTCAGGTTATCCAGGTTGACCGGGGTGGTTTCCACATAACCCGGCAGGGCATCCACCTTTTGCGGGTCGCTCGAAAATACGGTGACGCTGGGCGGGTTTACCGAAATGTTGGTCAACCGGTAACCGTTTGCCAGCTTCCCCTGGGTGACCACTTTAATGACCACGTTGCGGTAGCCGCCTTTTTGCGTGATGGGCAGATTGATGCTGGCCTTATCCGGATTGATGGTGATGCTCTCGATGGGGTCTCCGTTGCTATCCACTGCGATCAGGGAGGCGCTGGTTTGAATGGTTTGGCGCGCCTGGGTTAAATCGATCTGCGCCCGCAGCTGGCTGACCATGGCAATCTGGGATTCCGGTCCGCTGATGATGGCTGTTTCCGGTGATATCACGGCTTTTTCAGCCTGATATCCTACCGCGGGGCTGCCGGTGGTAATGATCTCGACGTTGACTTCACGGGTGGCGATTTTCTCGAGGGTGAGGGTGATGGTTTCGGGGTTGACCTGGATGACCTGCACCGGTTTGGTATCCACCTGTACCTGCACCGGGACCTGGTGCGTTCCGGCGGTCAAACCGGACAGGTCTACGAATGCCTTGATGTGGCTGGTCTGCGCATTAATGGTCGTCCATACCGAGGTGGGCGCATTCAGGGAGACTTTTACCGAACGGGTGGGGTTGCCCAGAATGACCATTTGCGGGTCCTGCCCCAATATTTCTATGCTGACGGGCTGCGCGTACACGCGCAGTTCGTTGGGGTCCGAGGAGATGACGGCAGCCGTCCAGGCGGCGATCGCCATGATCAAGGCGATCAACAAAGTGGGCAGATTCTTGAGGAAATCGCGCAGCGCAGTCATCATCGCTCTTCCTCCCTGCCCCCTTTGAGGGTGTTCATGATGTTCTGGAACGCCGTCCTGCCGGATTGGTTGATCCGTTCGGGGCGGTAGAAGGCGATCAGAATGTTCTCCAGGCGGTCGGCATCCAGGCGGCGGATCATTCTGCCGGCATGGGCGATGGAGATGGAGCCAGTCTCTTCGGAAACCACGACCGCAATTGCATCGGTGGCTTCAGAGATACCCAGGGCGGCGCGATGCCGCAATCCCATCTGGCGCTCAGGAGAGCGGGTGAGGATGCCGCTGGCAGACAGGGGCATGACGCAGGCGGCGGCGGTGAGTTCGTTCTGTACGATGATCACCGCACCATCGTGCAGCGGTGTGTTGGGATAAAAAATCTGGAGCAGGATCTCGGGGGTGATGGCAGCTTTCAGGCTGACGCCGGTCTGGATGTATTCCTTGAGGTTATCGCTTCTTTGAAAGACGATGAGGGCGCCGGTCTTTTTGCTGGCAAGCCGGGAGGATGCGGAAACCACCGTCTGGATGGTCTTTTGCATTTCGAATTGATCCGCCTTTTGCCCGAATGAAAACGTGGAGCCGGCGCGCCCGATCCTTTCCAGACCTCGCCGAATTTCGGGGGCAAAGATCACCGGGATGGCGAGCAGTAAAGCCGGCAACGTGGTTTTGATCAGCCAACTGAAGGCGGGCAGTTCCACCACGGATGTCAACAGACTGAGGAGCAGAACAATAATGATCATCCCGCGCAGCAGCACGACCGCCTTGGTATCCCTGATCATTTGCAGCAACGCATAGAAGATGACTGTCACAATGAGGATATCGAGCAGGCTGAGCCAGCTTATTCGCTGTGCGAGGAGGGTAAGATTACTAATAAGATTTGACACAGGTTGTTCTATTCCGACTGCCAGTTGAGAACCGAAATCGATTCAGCATGAACTCTTATGATACCAAACCGGCATTAAATCGGTCTGAGTACACGGTCCTGGCGGAGTTGTTTGAAGAACATGATCATGCCGAACGGCATGGATTCAATGGCAGCCTCCTGCCAGGCTTGAACTTCAAGCGAATGCGGTGCGCGATTTTCATACCCCAATTCATGCCAGAGGTCGTTGTGACGGGCCATGGATGGCGGGATGAAAATCAAAGAAGCTTCGCACTGGTGATCCTTGGCTGATTTTTCCACCTGTTCAACCAGGACGGGGATCGATTCCTGCAGGGGGATGGCTGGATCCACGAAGATATCCGTGGTTCTGCAGATCAGGTTTTCCACCTGCCAGCCGGCAATGCCCACCATGGTGTTATCCATTTCGAGCAGGATGAAGGCATTATCGGTCAGGGACTGGATAAATTCCGTTCGATTGCGTTTTTCTTCTTTCGGATCGAGATGGTCGACCAGTTCGACGATCCCGTCATAGTCTTTGGGCGTGCCGCGCCGGGCGGTGAGTTTGCCCCTGGCTTCGGTTACGATGGGTTCCTGCAAGACGCTGGTGGGGAGTGAGATCTTCTTCCAGGCATCGTACACCTGCTTCCAGGTGTCTTCATAGGAGCCGTTGTTGGTGATGATCACGTTCGCCAGCGCAACTTTTTCCGCCTGGGTCGATTGGGCGTCGATGCGGCGGGCAGCTTCCGTTTGCTCCAGCTTGCGGACGTTGATCAATCGCGCCATCTGCGTTTCGCGCGGCGAGGTGACCACCCAGATGCTGTTCACCTGGGTCTTGAGATCGGTTTCGAGAATCTTGATTGCCTCCACGGCGATGACATGCTGGGTTGCCCGGCGGATGATGATATCCACCGCCTGCAATACCAACGGGTGGACAACCGATTCCAATGCCGCCAGGGCGGAGGGATCGGAAAAGACCACTTTGCCCAGACGACTGCGGTTGATCTGCTGGTCTTCGCCCAGGATCCATTTGCCGAAGTAGTTTACGATCGGCTGGTAACCGGGGGCGTCTTTGGCGATGGCGCGGTGTGCAAGGGCATCGGCATCGAGTCCAAAAGCACCGAGGCGCTCCAGCATTTTCCGCACAACACTTTTGCCGGTGGCGATATTCCCGGTAAGACCGATGACATATTTATCTGCCCACTTGCTCACGGCTGCTCCATTGATGTAAGAATGTGGCTAGATCGGGATTTTCCCTACCCGACCATTTTAGCTTTGCGTCACGAGAATGTCAAAGGATATTCCACAACAGTTGTTGCATCAACCATGCCACAACTTATTTGCGCGGGGGCCGGGGGATTGCTTGACAAGAGAGGGGGTTATAGGTAAAATCACGCAGCAATCAAGAACGTGCCGAGATAGCTCAGTTGGTAGAGCATGCGACTGAAAATCGCAGTGTCGCCAGTCCGATTCTGGCTCTCGGCACCTTATTTATTAAGCAGGTAACGGTCGGGATATCCAGCCGTGGTGCGAGAAAAAGGGTTGACAACCCACCGGGAATTCGTTATACTCTCGCATGCAATCAGGGAAGACGGGTTGTGTCCGTTCCCAAACAGAGTAATGCGGGCTTGGTTCAGTTGGTAGAACGTCTCCTTGCCAAGGAGAAGGTCGAGGGTTCGAGTCCCTTAGCCCGCTCAAAAAGCGGCTGATGTCCATGGGTGGTTGATCCAGAGACACTCAGCCACATTTTTTACGGCGACGTGGCCAAGTGGCAAGGCAAGGGTCTGCAAAACCCTGATCACGGGTTCAAATCCCGTCGTCGCCTCACCAAGAACGGAACGCAAGTTCCCGTTCTTTTTTATCCCTGGCTGCTGCCTGATCACGGGTTTCCTCTGCGAGGATTTCGCAACTTATTTATTTTTGTTCAATCGGGGTTTTAACGGCTGGCTTTTCGCGCCAGTTGATCTGCCAGTTCGTTCAGCGGGTTGCCGGCATGTCCCTTGACCCAGTTCCAGCGGATATGATGCAGTTGATTCAATCTGTCCAATTCCTGCCACAGGTCCACATTCGCCAGCACACCGCCCTTGCGCTTCCAGCCTTTTGCCCGCCAGGCTTTGATCCATTCCGTGATCCCCTTCTTCACGTATTCCGAATCACTGTGCAGGGTGATCGTTGAACCAGGCGGCAGCGATTTCAACGCCATGATGGCAGCAGTCAATTCCATGCGATTATTGGTGGTGGGGTTCTCTCCGCCGGAGAGCGTCTTCTTTTTCCCCTGATGGAGGATGACCGCCGCCCAGCCGCCCCGGCCGGGGTTGGGGTCGCAGGCTCCATCCGTGTAGATTTCGATGGCTTCGTTGTTCATGGCGCCGATGGTTCGATTTCTGTAAAGAATGAATCCATATACTGGAGGATATTGTTGATCTGTTCCTGAGTGGTGGCGGCTTGAATTGCCTGGGTGAAACCATCCTGCAGCACCCGTTTGCGCTCGATCCATGCAGCCTGATGGGGGGCTACCACTGGATCGCCAGCCTGCACCATCCAATTCTTTTGCTGTTGGGGTAACGATGTGACCTGCGACATGGCATCCCAACTCAGCCGGTTGGAAGGCAGCGTGCCGTCCGACAATGCCAGCCGCAATTCCTGCTCCGGCGCCATTAACCAGCGCATAAACAGCCACGAAGCCATTTCCTGCCCGTCTGTGGAGGGGAGGATGGCATAGTATTCTGAGATGGGCAGCCAGGCGGATGGATTGGCATCGGCAGGAAACGGGATGACATCCCATTCATCCGCGGATTTGGCAGCCAGCAGGCTTTCCTGAAGTTCTTCCAGGCGGGAGACCGGCAGGCTGATAAACATGGCATAGCGATCCCGGAAGTAGATATCCACATTGGGGTTGCGGGCATTCCAGGCACAGCCGCTGCCCGACAGACCGCGTATGCGGGTGAAGATGCGCTCCAGTTCCGGATTTTGGAAGGTAAAATCAGCCTGCGCCGCGGTATCCGGCAGCGGAATACCGTACTGGCTCATCCAGGTCAGGATGGCATCCGGCGATTCATCGATGATCCAGCCGCCGGTGCCGTGGTACTTGCGATCCGACTTTTTGTTATTTGCTTTTGCCGCAGCACAGTTGAAGTCCTCAAAGTCCTGCCAGGTGGTGGGGCTTTTCTCGAAACCCAATTCCGTTGCCCAGGTTTTGTTGTAGACCATGACCAGGGCATCCAGGTGTGCAGGCAGACCGACCTGCTGCTGTGCATCGTTCCTGCCAGCGGATAACAGGTTTCCGGGGATTTCCTGCCATCCCGTCCATCCCAACTGGTCGGCGGGTTGCTCAAAATATGGAGAAACATCGCGGGATTCGATCAGTCCCGGGTTGAGATACTCGGGCGAGACTGCCACCAGATGGGGCGCCTGCTGCGAATCCAGCGCCAGATTGGCGAGCAATTCCGTTTCGCTGCCCCAGCCTTTCACTTCGACGGTGATGTCCTGCGGGTTCGAAAGGTTGTATTCCAGCACCATCTGGTTCAACACGGCAGCCCGCTGTCCGACCCAGGGGTGCCAGAACATGATCTTTTGCTTCAGGGCGGGTGCGGGATCAATGGTCGGCAATGGCGTGGGGGTCGCCTGTTCGACTTCGGTCGGCCGGGGCGTGGGTTGAACCGTGGGCGTTTGCTCCGCCGCGGAAGTCCCCTGCGGCGTGAGGGTAGCCGCCAGCGGCAAGCCGGGCAGCCCCGTGCAGCCGGAGAGAATCAAAACAGCTATCAACATGGAAGGAATGTAGTTTTTACGCATTACCAGCAGGTAGTTCAAGTTACATGCCAACTATGGATAAGGGGATGGGTGTGAATACGAGGAAGAAGATGACGATGGCGAGAATGCCCAGCCATTTTCGGCGGCTGTCCAGTGGGGTGAGCTGATCCATCGGTTCGGCATGCACCCTGCCCATGAAGAAGATCAATATCGCCCACAGCCACCAGCCGTTCCAGATAAAGCCCAACCCGATGAGGGCAACCAAAATCACCGGATACAGTCTTTTGATCCCCTTCGAATCAAAGAGCACATAAAAAATATGACCGCCATCCAATTGACCGGCGGGGATCAGGTTCAAAGCGGTAACCAGCAAACCTGCCCAGCCAGCCCACGCCATCGGGTGGAGCATCACATCCACGCCGCCCAGTGGGATGGGATTGCCGGTAAAGAAATAGCGCACCCAATACAGGATGGGGTTCAAGCCGTCCATGGTTGCCGGAGCGGGCAGCAGCTGTCCCTTGGTGAGGAATTTCAACAGCAGGTAGAGGATGCTGTTCCCTTCGATCTGGTACGCCTGACCGGGTTGCAAGACTGCCGGCAGGGGTGTTACCTGCGAGAGCATCAATCCCACGATCAGCACGGGGATGGCGACCACCAATCCGGCGAGCGGACCGGCAATGGCGATATCCAGCAGGTGTTTACGATTCCTGGGCAAGTCCTTCATCTGGATGAATGCACCCAGCGTGCCGAAGGTGCTGAACGGGAAGGGGATGAAAAAGGGCAAAGTAACGTGAACTTTGTGGTACCTGCCGGCAAGATAGTGCCCGAATTCGTGCGCGCCGAGGATGGCGAGCAGGCTGAGCGCAAAAGACCATCCGCTGCCAAGGTGATTCCACACATCCCGCAGCAGGCTGCCGCTGGTGGTCTCATCGGCTCCCAACGAATACAGGGCGCCGCTGAACAGTACACTGAGCAAAGTGAGCACAAAGAAGATCAAGTTGATCCCCGGGCGGTTCTTTGCCGGTTGCTTGTTTACGTTCTCCAAAATCAGGATGACTGGCTGACCCTCTTCCAGGCGGAAGAGCGGCATCAGATGATACGGCTGCAATCTTTCCACCAGCCTCGTGTGGGCGGCTTCAGTATCATCCAGCAAAAATCTGCCCGTATATTTTATATATTCGCGGTTTTGCATCTCCGCAGTGGTGACGCTGTCGATCGCGAAGTCGCTGCGGACGAATGAATCAATGATTTCTCGATCAGTCTGAATCATAGAGTATCAATTCCCAATCTCAAATCGTAACCAAAAGGCGGGAGTGGATGGGAGTCGAACCCACCACGGACCGCAACGCGCCCCGTCACCGGTTTTGAAGACCGGGGAACCCACCGGGACCCTACCACTCCCATTGGATAAGCATACCGCAGGCGTGCCTGAATCGCAAGACAACGTATCTTTTTGTCTCTGCGAACCAGGATAAAACGGTGAGACACAGCCCCGCGAGGGTGGGTAAAAACGCCTTGATTTTTCTGCGGCAATCCTGCAAAAAGCGTATCTTTTGGGTCGGTATTGCGTATTAATTAATGTGACATAAACGTGATATGAATTTATGGTTTACCCCTTGTATTTCCTGCAAATGGTTATATACTAGCCATTTGTAATTATATTTAGGAGAAAGCTAATGGACGAAATAACAAAATTCGATGCAGAAATGGAAGACAGCGAAAAGCCTCCGAGTAGTAAACCGCGACCGGTGAAACCGTGGCGGGTAGCCGTTATTGCGAACGTCAAGGGGGTATCCTCACTACCTACGGAAGGTCCAGCCGACGCCGGCGCGGAATTTGACAAGGAAGAAACGATCGAAGCCATACGGGCGGCAATCGAATCTGACGGTCATTCAGCAATATTTATCCCAGCCGATGTAAATTTGCCTTTTGCCTTGCGAGATGTTGTTCCAGACATCTGTTTTAACATCTCTGAAGGTCTGGGCGGTGATGGACGGGAAGCGCAAGCCCCGGCTATCTTTGAGATGATGCACATCCCCTACACCGCTTCGCGGGTGACCACGAATGCCGTCACCCTGGATAAAACCATGACCAAGCGGATCTGGCGCGACAGCGGTCTGCCAGTTGTTCCGTTCCAGGAATTTGTGACCGGGCATGAGACCATCGACCCCACGCTCAGATACCCGATGTTCGTCAAGCCTGCACGGGAAGGAACCGGCATGGGCATGGGTTCGGAATCCATCGTTCACAACGCCGGCGAGCTTCGCAAGCGGGTGAGTTGGGTGATCAGGCAGTATGCGCAGCCGGCGCTGGTGGAAGAATACCTGCCCGGGCGTGAGTTTACCGTGGGCGTTCTGGGTCGATCAGGGGCACAGCAATATTCCCTGAAGGGCGAAATTTACCAGCGGGATGGTTTTCATCGTTTACCCGTGCTGGAAGTAAAATCCACGGACTCGGTGACCCCCGGTGTTTACGGACATTCCGCCAAACAGTTGTACCCCGGTGAAGAGGGTGTTCCGCAGTTCCTGTGCCCGGCACCGATCAGCGCGAATTTCTCGCGGGTATTGCAGGAACTGGCGATCAAAGGACACCGCGCAGTGAATGCACTGGATGTTTCGCGGGTGGACTTCCGCTGTGACGCCGAGGGCAGACCTTATCTGCTGGAGATCAATTCCCTGCCCGGATTGACCCCCGGTTTCAGCGACCTTTGCGTGATCGCAAAGGCGGAAGGGATCAGCTACCGTGAATTGATCCTCGAGATCCTTTACCTTGGCGCATCGCGCTGGGGTCTGGTGCAGAAGGCATCCGAAGTTGAAGCCGACCTTGCCATCCCCGGTTTGCGCATCCCCGCCAGGCTGAGCCAACGGATGAGGGTACCGGCGCGCCTGCCTTACACGCAAAGAACAAGATTACGCTAATTACAATCACAGACCCGCACATTGTGCGGGTCTGGTTTTTACATCTACTATGGTGATCAAATAATCTGTTCGAGGGTGGATAATGTCCACATCAAAAGCGGGTCGAGCCGCGGCAGCAAGAGCAGCACGCCGCAGCCTGCCAGCACACCGATGATGCTGCCGGCAATTACATCAGAAAGGTAATGCACACCGGTGATCACCCGCGACAGGGTGACGAGCGGCGCCCAGATGATGAGCGTGATGCCGAACCACGCGGGACCCAATCCCAGGGCGAGCACGGCAAACAAAAAGGCACGCGCGGCATGACCGGAGGGGAATGAATGCGGGTCAGTGGCACGATAGATCTTGCCCCACTCCCCCTCGGGTCTCCGGCGGCGGACGGTAAACTTGATCAGCAGGACGATCACCGCCAATATGACAAAGCTGACCATCATCACCAAGGCACGATATTTCCATTCCAGCGAGGCGGCAAAGAAGACGATCAGCAGCCCGACTAGCCAGAACCAGGAATCCCCTGAATGCGCAAACAAAACCGCCAGCGGCTTGAGGCTATGGTCGGTTTCCATGATTTGCAGTTTTTTCGAGATGGCTTCATCCCGGCTGATAAGCTCTTGCAGTTTCAAACAGTCTTCCTCCGGTTCAGGTGGTGACGCATGATCTCCAGCTGATGCGGTTTATCCACGTCCATACCCATCTCAGCATACGGGCTGACAAATGCCTTGCCGATTAAATGAAGTCTTTTGCTGATCATTGCCGCCGCATCATCCAGCGTGGCGGTACGGAAGAGCAAACCGAAGAGGATATCAAAGCCAAGGATGGACGCCTGTTTGAATGGGTTCTTGCGATTGGCGATCAACTTTTCCCATAAGCCGGTTACATCATCGGCTATATCGATGCGCATGGCATTGATATCGCCGCCGCAGATATCCAGACCTTTCAGGTGGGTATAGGTGCGGTTGGAGGTGGGAAAGGTGGCTTCCATCACGCTCTTCTCGACCACCTGGTAATACAAATCAGCCGGATTGCTGTCGATCATATTGATCAGCCAGTCGATCATGGCCGGGGTAACGCCGGGTACGTCAGATGCGGCAATCAGCGCGTATTTGCTGCCTGAGTGCAATTTTTTGAGGGTAGCTATGCCGACTTTGATATTGCTCAGCATGTCTTCCTGGTTGGCAACAAAGGTGACCGGTTTGGGGCAGGTCAAGCCTCCCATCTCGGTCAGCCCAATGACGACCACATGCTCAATGCGGGGAGAATGGCAGAGTGCATCCAAAACCCACTGGATCATAGGCTTGCCGGCAATATCCAGCATCGCCTTTGAGCCGCCGCGGGTGTATTCATAGAGCGGTTCACCCGGCAGGGGAATGCCGCCGGCGGTGATGATCGCATCCATTAAGAAAGCTCCATGAATTGGGGTTCAAAACCAATGCGATCCACATATTCGCCCAGTTGATTAAAGTAATTGCCCGGGTTGGCGTAATCCACCGGTTCTTTATACCCGGCAGCGGCGAGGATGGCAGCTTCCATCATATTGGTGCCGAACGAGCGTCCTTCCAGAACCGGGGTGGTGGTTACGATGTACTTTACACCAGCCTCGCGGAAGATTTTCATGTCTTCCTGGGTAGTGGTATTGGTGACAATGATCTTATCCTTCATTTGATACGGCATATAGCGCCTAATGTAGTGGCAATCACCGGCAACCACATCTGCCCATTCGAACCACTGTGCATATTTGGGCGTACGTTTCTCCTGTTCTTTTCCGGTGGGGTATACCCAATTAAACGGCACCCGTCCAACAACCGGCATCAGCAGTGCCGCCATTGTTTTTATGGAATTTACTTTGCGCAATGCGAATGGCAAACCCAGCGAGAACATCATATCGCCAAAAACGCACTCGTATCCGGCATTTACGAACGATTCGAGCATTCCCCAGCGGTCCACTCCGGTCATTACCAGCGCCTTTTTGCCCGCAAATTTTTCTCCCAGCGTCTTCTTTAACACCAGTGCGCTTTTCTTTTCAAGCGTGCTTTTCAACCCAGTGCCGTCCACGGTAGGGGTGATTTTGATATCGGCGACCATCTTATGGACGGAATAGAGCGGATACCAGTGGCGATCGACCATCAGTCCCAGGTCAGCGCCGCCGACACCGAACGCATCCACCTTGCCATCCAGATCCCGATACAGTTGAGCAGCCCGGTCCATATCACCATCGGTGCCAGTCCGCTCAATGCTTACCCGTTCCCCCAGGATATCAATTTCAACTGCCTTATTCCTTTTTGATGACCCAATGCTGATGCTAACCGCTCGTTTCATGGACCTGCCTCCTCAATGGGATATGCTGGTGAGTATACACCGAACTTTCCTTCATGTGTAGTTAACCCTCTTTTACCGGATTCGGTATGCAAAATTCCATTTTGTGCCGTATACTGATACAGTATTCAAAATATTGATCAATTGCATAATTGACATGTGATTTTTATCTTTATATAATTTGTGCTAATATACTTTTAACCTTACCCAGAAAGGGAGGTGATGTGTTACATATTTTTTGACGTTAATTTGTTGGCCAAGCGTTATTAATTTGATCGGAGGAGAAAGTGAATAAAAAAGTTTTGTACGTTATTTTATCTATGGTGATAGTTCTGAGCATGGCGCTGGCTGCCTGCCAGCCCGCTGCCACCGCCGAACCTGCCGCCCCGGCAGAACCAGTGGCAACCGCAGAACCCGCTGCACCTGCAGAGCCTGCGGCTCCCGCCGAGCCTGCTGCGCCCGAATTCGTTCCCGTGGACCCCACTGCCGGTCCGGTCGACTGCTCATACGGTGGTCTGATCAAACAGATCAAAGCTGTGGATGATCTGACCGTTGAATTCGACCTCTGTGCTTCCGACCCGGCTTTCCCATCCAAAGTCGCCTTTACCCCCTTCTCCATTCAACCCAAGGAATGGCTGGAGCAGGCGATGGTTTCCCGCGAAATCCTCGAGAAACCCATTGGAACTGGTCCGTATATGATCGAATCCTGGAATCGCGGCGACAGCATCACCTTCAAACGCTTCGACGATTACTGGGGAGAAAAAGCCAAAGTCGGTACCGTGATCTTCAAATGGAGCTCTGAATCCGCCGCCCGCCTGCTCGAACTTCAATCCGGCACCGTGGATGGCATCGATAACCCCGCTCCGGAAGATTTCGCTGTTATCGAAGCAGATTCCAATCTGCAGCTGCTGCCCCGCGAAGCTTTGAACGTGTTCTACATCGGCATGACCAACACCTACCCGCCCTTTGACAATGTCAAAGTCCGCCAGGCAGTTGCCATGGGCATCGACCGCCAGCGAATTGTAGATACCTTCTACCCCGCCGGCTCCGAAGTTGCCACTCACTTCACCCCCTGCTCCATCCCCAACGCCTGCGTTGGCGAGGACTGGTATGAATTCGATCCTGTAAAAGCAAAGGCATTGCTGGCTGAAGCCGGTTTCCCCGATGGCTTCGACACCACGCTGTACTATCGCGACGTGGTCCGTGGTTACCTGCCCCAGGTCAGCCAGGTTGCTGCTGACATCCAGGCGCAGTTGAAGGAAAACCTCGGCATCAACGCTGAGATCGAAGTGATGGAATCCGGTGCCTTCATCGATGATTCCGCCAATGGACGCTTGAATGGCTTCCATCTGTTGGGTTGGGGCGCCGATTACCCGCACGTTACCAACTTCCTGGATTACCACTTCGGTAAATCACAGGCTCAGTTTGGTACCCCGTATCCTGAGATCTATGAAAACCTCATCAAAGGCGCCGCCATCGCTGATGTAGATGAAGCTGCTCCTTACTATGAGGCTGCCAACAACGCCATCAAAGAACTGGTTCCCATGGTTCCGGTTGCACATGGCGGTTCCGGTGTGGCTTACCGCGCTGATGTTACCGGCGGTCAGGCTGCTCCTTTGACCAACGAGAACTTCTCGGTGGTAACCGCAGGCGATCGCGACACCTTCGTGTGGATGCAGAACGCGGAGCCCATCTCACTGTACTGCGGTGATGAGACCGACGGTGAATCCCTGCGCGCTTGCGAACAGGTTGTTGAATCATTGCTCTCCTATGAGATCGGTGGCACCGAAGTTAAACCCGGTCTGGCGACCTCCTGCGACGCCAATGAAGATCTGACCACCTGGACCTGCCATCTGCGTGAAGGCGTCAAATTCCATGACGGCTCCACCCTGGATGCCGGCGATGTGGTTGAATCCTGGATGGTTCAGTGGGATGCTGCCAATCCGCTTCACATTGGTAACACTGGCGCATTCGAATACTTCAGCACCCTGTGGGGTAACCTGCTGAACGTGCCTCCTTCTGCGGAATAATCTGGCAGAAGCGCATGTAGTTAATTAACCATACGCAACGCGGGATGTACCGACCAGGATGAATGGGGGTCGTCCCGCGTTGTATTATTATTTTTTCAACTAAAATAAATGGAAAGCCCATGTTTCAATATATAATTCGTCGAATCCTGTTGGCAATTCCGGTCCTGTTTGGGATTATGCTGGTGACCTTTGCGCTCACCCGTATGATTCCGGGAGAGCCTTGTCGGGCGATGTTGGGCGAAAAGGCGACAGCCGAGGTTTGTGAACGCTTTACCAAACAATACGGTCTGGATAAACCCATTCCGGTGCAGTTTGCGGTCTACATGGGGAAGATTGTGCAAGGTGACTTCGGTAACTCCATCCGTTTCAGCCGTCCTGTCATGTTGATCCTGGCTGAAAGGCTGCCCATGACAATTGAATTGGGTTTCCTGGCTCTGGTTTTCTCAATTGTCGTCGGAATCCCGGCTGGAATCATTTCAGCAGTCAAACGCAATTCCGCAGCAGATGTGACCACCATGGTTGTGGCAAATATGGGGGTATCCATGCCGGTTTACTGGCTGGGTTTGATGTTGCAATATTTATTTGCCATCCTTTTGAAAGATACGCCATTATGGCTGGCACCTTCGGGGCGGTTGACCGCCGGAATTTCATCGGTGCCTTTTTATCAAATTCTGGGTTGGCAGCTTGAGCCGAACACGGCAAAGTTCTACATTTCCGAGTTTATTGCCAACCTGTATATTTTCAATGGAATTATCACCGCGAATTGGACCCTGGTAGCGGATGCGCTCAAGCATCTCATCCTGCCGGCTGTGGCGCTGGGTACAATTCCACTGGCTATCATTGCACGTATGACCCGTTCCTCCATGTTGGAGGTACTCAAACAAGACTATATCCGCACCGCACGGGCAAAGGGTTTGCGAAAGAACCTGGTGGTACTCAAGCACGCATTTCGCAACGCCTTGTTGCCGATCGTAACCGTTATCGGTCTCGAATTCGGGATCCTCTTTGCGGGTGCGTTGCTTACCGAATCGATCTTCGGCCTGGCTGGCGTGGGCAGAATCTTATACGAAGCGATCACCGCACGCGATTTCCCCATCATCCAGGCGTTTACCGTAGTGATTGCCACCGGTTATGTATTTATTAACCTGCTGGTGGACCTTTCCTACGTGTTTATTGACCCCCGCATCCGGTTGGAGTAACTATGACTGCACAGACTGCCGTGAACGGAAAAGAATTGATAAAGGATTACCGCTCGAACAGCTTGTGGCGGCTCACTTTGCGCCGGATCTTCAAACAGCGTTCAGCTGTGATTGGCATGGTATTGCTGGGTATATTGGCTTTTGTGGCGATCTTTGCCCCATTGATGACCACTTATCAGCCGGATGAGATCCTGATTGGCAAGGAAGATGTCACCCGCCGCGCTGCGCCCTGCATCCATTTGTTTGGCTGCCCCGCGGATCAGCCCCAGCACATCATGGGTATTGATGGCAACGTGCGCGATGAATTTACGCGGGTGATTTATGGAACGCGAATTTCACTCTATGTCGGGTTTTCCACGGTGGCGGTGGCGATCATCATCGGCACCCTGCTGGGGGCGATCGCCGGTTATGCCGGCGGTTGGCTGGATAACGTGATCATGCGTGTTTTGGATGTGCTGCTGGCTTTCCCCTCCCTGCTGCTCGCCATTACCATCGTATCCGTGCTGGGAAAGGGTTTGCAAAACGCCCTGCTGGCGATTGCCATCGTATCGATACCTTCTTATGCCAGGGTGGTGCGCGCCAGCGTATTATCGGTGAAAGAAAATGCTTATGTCTCCGCATCCCGGGCATTGGGGGCGAGCCATTTCCATATTTTGATGAATCGCATTCTACCCAATGCCATTCCGCCGTTGATCGTCCGCGGAACGCTGGGGATCGGTACTGCCATTCTGGATGCTGCGGCACTGTCATTCATCGGTTTGGGCGCCCAGCCTCCGCTGGCAGAGTGGGGTACCATGCTGGGTGCGGAACGCAACCAGGTATTTACTGCGCCGCATCTGGTCTTTTTCCCGGGGATTGCCATCATGATCACTGTGCTGGCTTTCAACCTTTTGGGTGACGGTCTGCGGGATGCAATCGATCCGCGGCTGCGCTCGGCAGAATAGGCATGGAGGTGATCAACGTGGAAAATAAAGAACCTTTACTCGATGTTCAAAGTCTCGTCACTTACTATTACACAGATGACGGGGTGGTAAAAGCTGTCGATAGTGTTGATTTTCAGGTATTTCCCGGTGAGATTCTGGGGCTGGTGGGCGAATCCGGCTGCGGCAAGAGTGTAACTTCCCTGTCGGTCATGCGCCTGATCGAACCGCCCGGGAAAGTTGTGGGCGGCAAGATCCTCTTCCAGGGAAAGAATCTGCTCGAACTGGATGAGAAGGAAATGGAAAAGATCCGCGGAGCGCAGATCTCGATGATCTTCCAGCAGCCGCAGAGTTGTTTGAACCCGGTATTTACGGTGGGCGATCAAATTGTGGAAGTTTTCAAAATCCACGGCACCCTGGATAAAAAAGCCGGAAAAGAAAAAGCAGTGGAACTGCTCAACCTGGTTGGCATCCCGGATGCCGAAAAGAAGGCGGATTCGTACCCGCATGAAATGTCCGGTGGTCAGGCGCAGCGTGTCATGATCGCCATGGCGCTGGCGCTGAATCCCACCTTGTTGATTGCCGATGAACCCACCACAGCACTGGATGTCACCATCCAGGCGCAAATTCTTTCCCTGTTGAGTGAACTGCGCGAGAAGTTCAACACTTCCATTATCCTGATCACGCACGACCTGGGTATCATTGCTGAAATGGCTGACCGGGTGGCGATTATGTATGCCGGGAAGATCGTGGAGCAGGCGGATGTGGACTCACTGTTCAAAAATCCCCTGCACCCTTACACCAGCGGGTTGATCGCCTCGGTGCCGGTGATGGGTGAGATCAAGGAAACACTGGATGCAATTCCAGGGAATGTGCCCAACTTGATCGACCTGCCCCCGGGATGCCGTTTTGCTTCACGCTGCCGCGCGAAGGAGCAATATGGACTTTCCATCTGCGACCAACTGGAACCTGCCTTGCTGCCCGCACTCGGAGATGAAAAACATCTCACCCGCTGCTGGCTGTATCAGAATGCCGATGGGCATCAGGCGCCGCTGGGAAAAGCTGAAACCACTACGAAGGCTGGATGAGGGATGGAAACCATGAATGAAGTTATGAATCCTGAACAAAATCTGGTGGATGTGGTCAACCTGGTGAAATATTATCCGGTGATGGGTGGCGTTTTCAGGCGGGTTGTTGCCCACGTGAAAGCGGTTGACAATGTTTCATTCAGCATCAAGCGCGGGGAAACGCTGGGGCTGGTGGGTGAATCGGGCTGCGGAAAATCGACCGTCGGTCATACCATGATCCGTTTGCTGGACCATACCAGCGGCAAGGTGCTGTTCAATGGGGATGATGTGTTTTCGCTCAAGGGCGACGCGCTCAAGCAAATGCGCAAGAACATGCAAATCATCTTCCAGGACCCCTATGCATCGCTGGACCCGCGCCTGCCGATCGGCGAGTCGATCGCCGAAGGTCTGAAGATCCACAAGATCGGCAACAACAAGACCCGCTTCGAGATGGTGATGGAGATCATGAAAAAGGTCGGGCTGGAAGATTACCATGCCACACGCTATCCGCATGAGTTTTCCGGCGGACAGCGTCAGCGCATCGGCATTGCCCGCGCCCTGGTGCTGCAGCCGCAATTTCTGGTGCTGGATGAGCCCGTCTCTGCGCTGGATGTATCGGTGCAGGCACAGGTTTTGAATCTACTGAAAGAATTACAGCGCGAACTGGGGCTGACCTATTTGTTCATTGCCCACAACCTGGGCGTGGTGGAGCACATCTCCGACCGGGTGGCGGTGATGTACCTGGGCAAGGTGGTGGAGGTTGCCGGACGTGAAGCCATCTTCAGTCAGCCGCTGCATCCCTACACGCGGGCGTTGCTGTCCGCTATCCCCATGCCAGTGCCGGGTATGAAAAAGGAGCGCATCATTCTGCAGGGCGATGTTCCCAGCCCGTTGAATCCGCCTTCAGGTTGCCGCTTCCATCCCCGCTGCCCCTGGGCTCGTCCCGATTGCGCGGATGCGGAACCGGTGTTGCGCGAGCTTGCTCCCGGTCACCAGGTTGCCTGCCACTACGCGGAGAACCTGGAAAAATAATCCAACCGGTCGCTGATCATTAAATCAAAACTGCCCCGCAGGAATTAAATGCGGGGCAGTTATATTTTTCCAACGCTAAGCTATAAAGCGATAGGCAGCCAGCAGGCTGAATACCAGCAGCACCGCCAGGGTGCCGAGCCAGTTCCGTTGATTTTTCCGTCTGTCGCTGACTTCCACGTGGGTTTCAAAGCCTTTTGCCTGCCAGACGGGTCCGGCAAGGTAACTGAACAAAACGCCGCCCAGCAGTCCGCCGAGATGCCCCCAGTTGTCGATGCGAGGCGTGGATAGGCCGATGATCAGGTTTACCAGGGCAATGCCGCCGATATTCAGTATGAGGTTCTTGAAATTTTTACCAAAAAATTTTCGGTTCTGCAGGATGAGAATGCCTTCCGCACCCAGCAGCCCAAAGATGGCGGTGGACGAACCCAGCGATGGGTTTGCCGAAAAGACAAAGGAAAACACATTGCCGGCAAAGCCTCCGCACAGATAGAGCAACAGGAAACGCAGATGTCCATAATGCGGCTCGATGGCGGAACCCAGCGAGTACAAAGCATACATATTAATGAGCAGATGAAGGATGGAACCGTGCAGCAGGATGGGGGTGAAGAATCTCCAGACCTGCCCCTGCAGGATGAATTCGTTGATCTTGCCGCCCAGCAGGTAGGGGAAATCATAATTGGTGAGATACCCGCTGATGGTTTGAATGGCAAAAATTGCAATGGTCACTCCCAACAGCCAGCGGGTTACAATGGGCTTGACGACGTGCTGACGTACCTGCAGATATCCGGGCGCTTCCCGGCGGAGTTCAACACTTTCAGGGGTGTTCGGGTCGGAAGGTATCGGATTGTTTTCAGCCATGAGTTTGGAATCCTTGGGAATTTAAATGGAAACGGTGCGTTGATGCACCCGGTGGTGCTCTGCGTCGATGATCGCCTGGAGCATATCCACTGCGTGATCCAGTTTGCCCGCCGGGTTATGCACGATGTAGTCGAAGATCGGCAGGTATTCCATTTCCTGGCGGGTGGTTGCCATACGCAGAGCAATGCTCTCTTCGGTTTCGGTGCCGCGATCTCGAAGGCGATGGATCAGTTCCTGCTCGCTGCAGGGCAGCAGGAAGATCAATACGGCTTCGGGGAACATCTTGCGATAAGAGGCGGCGCCCTGAACATCCAGCCTGACGATCACATCCTTGTGGCTGGCAAAAGCATCACGGACCTGTTTCTTTTCCGCGCCTTTGTATTGATCGTATACCAGAGCATATTCGATCATTTCATCGTGGGCGATCATCCCTTCGAATTGTTCCTTGCTGACAAAGAAATAATCCCTGCCTTCCACCTCATGTTCACGCCGCTCGCGGGATGTGGTGGTGACGACAAAATGGAAAGAGGAATCCCTTTCCATCAGGCGCTTCACGACTGAATCCTTGCCGACACCGGAAGGTCCTGAGATGATGATCATCAGGGGGTTGGGGTCATACAGATCAAATGATAAGGGTTGTTCGGGCATGAATCATCCTGTTCGCGGGGGTTACTTTCCTGGATGTTCTGATTATAATTCGAAAAAGAACAGCGGAGGATGTATGCCCGTATATGAATACAAATGTCTGACTTGCGGAAAACGGTTCTCGAAGTTCCTGAGCTATCAGGAATATGATACTGCCGTGGTAACCTGCGCGCACTGCAACAGCGTGGACGTGCGGCGGCGCATCAACAAAATCCGCATTGCGCGTTCCGATGACAACCGGTTGGATCAATTCCCCGATACGGATATTTCGGCGATGGAGGATGATCCGCAGAGCATGGGCAGGATGATGCGTAAAATGAGCAACGAAATGGGGGAAAAAATGCCGGAGGAATTCAATGAGGTCGTTTCCCGGCTGGAAAAGGGTGAATCACCCGAGACGATTGAAAAATCCATGCCCGATCTGGGCGCCGGATTGGACGACGCCGCGTAAGGAATTATTCTGCGGAAAGCGTCTTTTGCAGCTGCTCAAAGGATGACATGCGCGAAATGACGTGCAGAAAATCAGCCAGGCTGGCGGAATTTGCGCGTAGTTGACGCACCGCCGGTCCGACCGGGTCCGTTCCGGCAGCCCCGCGCGGAGAATCCGCGTAGGCGCCGTGAAACGCAAAATAAGCCTGGTTGAGTTTACGGATGACGTAACCGTTCTGCCAGAACAACTGTCTTCGTTCTTCCATGTAGGCTTCCGCTTCGTCAATCTTTCCCTGCGCCAGAAGTTCATCCGCCGTGATGCGGGTCTGGTGCATCTCCGCCCGAAAGTCGAACTGGGGGGGCTGATCCTCTTCCTGTTCGGTCTCGGGCGTTTCAGGCTGAATGACCGGCTCCGGTTCGGGGGCGTATTCGGGGTAGTACTTCACGAGCATGGCGTAGCGGATTTCCTTGCCTGCCAGGTTGGCGGTGGTCTCGTTCATCGTACGCAGTTCGGACGAGGTGTCGTAATTCAATCCAAGCGGGGCAAGCTGCAGGTAATTGTGCGTCCATTCGTGGGCAATCACTTCGGTCAGCCAGACAATGTCGGATGATTCTTCCACCATGGTGGGGTAGGTGCCCACGCCGCCGATCTGTTCCACCAGGGAAGAGACGTTCATCTCGCGGCTGACCCGATCTTCCAATGCAATCGCCTGCTCGAGGGTGAGATCCGTCTGCAATGAGATATTGGCATCCTGGCGGATGACATCACGGGGGGAAATGATCAGCGCCTGGGGGAGCGGGGTGGCGTGATAACGCACGGGGGGCAGAGGCACGCCCAGCGTGGAAAGCCCCAGATCGGCGATCACACTGGAAAGCTGGCTTTGCAGGATCGATTCAGCCAGCGGCGCCAGAAAATCCAAACGCCGGTCGATCTGTGCAAGGCGCTCCCTTTGGGCTGCAATGGTCGATTGCGGATTGGGATCAGCGGGATTCGCATAGGCATCCTGAATTTCGGATGACAACTGTTTCTTCTCGCGGATCAAATCCGTATATTCCAACACCAGACTCTTCTGGACGGAGGCGGGCAGATATTCCTGCGCGTCGATGATATCCGCCTTGATCTTTTCTGCAATGGCGTTGACCGTCCAGCTGAAATAATTGAATTCTTTTCCACCGGTGAACAGGTGGACGTGTTCCGCGGAGGTGGAAAAAGACGCAATACTCTGCTGGCTTAGAAGCGCTATTGCCAGCAGAACGATCATGTTTCTGAAAACGTTTTGAAAAGTCGATGTTCGCATATTTAGACCACAAGACAAGTATGCCAGAAGATGATTAGAGCAAGTTTAAATCCCATGGATGTATACAACCCGCAGGGGAAATTGACGTATATAGGTGAGATGGAATTAACAAAAACTTCATATTTATCCGAACTCATTCCGTGAAAAGATGATTATAATCATCATCTGGTTAGGTTACCTAATCAATTAAAGGATAAATAACAAAAGGTGTCATTATGAAAAAGAAGTGGTGGATTGTAATCGCGGCAGTTGTGCTGATTGGGATCGTAGTCTTTGCGGTACTGTCTAATCGTGCCAAGACAGCACAGCTGGCATCCAATTATCAAACTGAAAAATTATCCAAGGGTACGTTTACCGCCTCGGTGGGCGCCACCGGCACGGTTCATTCAAAGCAATCGGTGGTCTTATCCTGGCAAACCAGTGGTACGGTTTCGAGCATCAATGCGGAATTGGATCAGCAGGTTGAAGCCGGCTATGTACTTGCCGAGCTGAAGAAAGATTCCATGCCCGCCAGCGTGATCAATGCCTACAGCGAATTGGTCAGCGCGCAAAAAGCCCTGGATGATTTATTACAATCCGACCTTCCGGCAGCAGAAGCTTATCAAGCCGTCGCCAATGCGCAGGCGGAGCTAGAAGATGCACAGGACAAGGTTGAAAGTTACGAGTACAAGCGCGGCACGGCTGAAGATGAACGATATTGGAAATCTCAGGTTGTTCTGGCCCAGCAGCAGGTGGATTGGATGGAAAGACTCTACAAGAAAACCCTGCACCTTTCCCCCGCCAACCCCAAACGGGCACAGGCGGAAACGAATCTGTACAACGCCCGCCAGAATCTGGATAACAAGCAGGCAACGCTTAACTGGTTCACCAGCACACCTACGAATACGGATTACGAAGTGGATATGTCGGCGTATGAAGTTGCCAAACAGAAGCTGGAAGATGCCAAACGGGAATGGGAACGTTTGAAGGACGGTCCGGACAAGAATGACATCGCGGCGGCGGAAGCCCGTGTGGCGGCGGCTCAGGCGACCATTAACATGTCCAAGATCGAAGCTCCGTTTGGCGGCACGGTCACCGAAGTTGTCTCCAAAATCGGCGACAACGTCACAGCGGGGACGGAAGCTTTCCGCATCGACGACCTTTCCAGCCTGCTGATCGACGTGGAGATCAGCGAAGTGGATATCAACCAGGTCGGGCTGGGTCAACCGGTGCAGATCACCTTCGATGGAATTTCGGGCAAGACCTATTCCGGTGTTGTTACCGAAGTCGCCCGGGTTGGCACAGTATCCAATGGCGTGGTGAATTTCCTGGTGACGATTGAAATGACCGATGCAGACGCAAGTGTACTGCCTCAAATGACTGCCGGAACGACAATCACCACCATCGAACTGGAGGACGTTCTGCTCATCCCCAATCGCGCCGTCAGGATGGTGGACAGCAAGCGGGTTATTTTCGTACTGCGTAATGGAGTGCCGACCTCGGTGGAGATCGGGTTGGGTTCATCCAACGGCACTTACAGTGAATTACGGTCAGGCGATGTCAAGGAAGGCGAATTGGTCATTCTGAACCCCGGCGTGGAACTTACTGCCGGGTCCAACGGAATGTTCATGATGGGCAGGTAATTTCCATGTCTGATTGTGTCATATCAGCATCCAAGCTGACCAAAATATACAAGATGGGCGAAGTGGAAGTGAAAGCGCTGGCCGGCGTGGATATCTGCGTGGAGCGCGGCGAGATCATCTCGATCATGGGTCCTTCCGGTTCGGGGAAATCCACATTGATGAATATCCTGGGCTGCCTGGATTATCCGACTTCGGGAGAGTATTACCTGGATGGCGAATCCGTGGCGAACCTGCGCGATGACGAACTGGCTTCGATCCGCAACCGAAAGGTGGGCTTTATTTTTCAGAACTTCAACCTGCTGCCGCGGGCAAGCGCATTGGGGAACGTGGAGTTGCCGATGCGTTATGCCGGTGCCGGCAAGGATAGAGCCATGCGCGCCCAGGAAGCGCTTGCCCTGGTGGGGCTGTCGGAGCGGATGAAACATCGCCCGGCGGAGCTTTCAGGCGGTCAACAGCAGCGCGTGGCGATTGCACGCGCCCTGGTGAACGACCCTGCAATTATCATGGCGGATGAACCGACCGGCAACCTGGATTCCAAATCGGGAAAAGAAATTATGGAATTGTTATTGAAGTTGAACAGTGAACGTGGCACCACGTTGATTATTGTGACCCATGACCAGAATGTGGCGGCGCAAACCAGGCGTGTGATCCGTTTGCGCGATGGTCTGGTGGAGCCGGAAGCATGAACCTGGGACAGGCAATACTCGAAGCTCTGGAGAGCTTAACCTCCAACAAAATGCGCTCCGGTTTGACCATCCTGGGGATTGTAATCGGCGTGGGGGCGGTGATCGCCATGTTGTCCATCGGGCAGGGCGCGCAGGAGACCATCACGGGGTCCATCAGCGGCATTGGAACGAACCTGCTGTTTGTTTTCGAGGGCAATCAGAATGTGCGTATTCAGAACCCCAAGCCGATCACCCTCTCGGATATGCAGGCGATCGCCGATCCCTTGGTTGCACCGGATGTGCAGGATGTCTCGGCGGTCATTCAGGGTACGGTGGATGTGACCTACGCCGGTGAAAAATCATCGACCACGGTGCAGGGTATTACACCCAATTACCAGACGATGCGCAATTACGCCACCACCGAGGGTGAGTTGATCAACGAAGATCAAGTCCTTTCACGCGCTTCGGTGGCGGTATTGGGCTCCGGGATTACTGAAAAGCTGTTCGGCAGAGCAGATGGGGTGGTCGGAGAGACCATCCGTATCGAGGGGCAGCCTTTCAGAGTGTTGGGCGTGTTGGAAAAGAAGGGCGGCAGCGCCTTTGGCGGTGAAGACGACCTGATCTTGGTGCCTTTCGATACCGCCGGCAGCCGGCTGATCCGCCGCAGAAACTCGGAAGCCATCGACCTGTTGATGGTGCAATCCACCAGCGCCGAGACCGTGCAGCAGGCATCGGAGGAAGTATCCAGCATTCTGCGCGCGCGCCATCTGACGCGCATCGGGGAAGACGACTTCACCGTTTTTTCACAGAACGATATCGTGAACACTGCCCAGACGATCACCGGCGTATTGACGATCTTCCTGGGCGGTATTGCCGGCATTTCCCTGCTGGTGGGCGGAATTGGCATTATGAATATCATGCTGGTATCGGTAACCGAGCGCACCCGCGAAATCGGTCTGCGCAAGGCGCTGGGGGCACGCCGGCGTGATATCCTGATCCAGTTCCTGACTGAATCCGCGCTGTTGAGTATGTTCGGCGGAATTATCGGCATCCTGCTCGGCATCCTGATCGGGGTGGTGGTCGGACAGATTGCCGCGGCGAGCGGTACGCCCCTCACCCCCAAGGTGGGTGCGGATTCCATCCTGCTGGCAACGCTTTTCTCCACCGCGGTGGGGCTTTTCTTCGGGTTGTATCCGGCAAACCGGGCTGCCAGCCTGGTGCCGGTGGAAGCACTGCGATACGAGTAACCGGTTTAATACTGGGGCTGACCCGAAAGTGTAGTGCAGCCTCGAGAAAAAAGTTGTTTTACAGTGATATTGTGCCCTGCATGGGTACAATATCACTGTTTTTTTTAAATTTGGAAAAGATAAATTCCGATGCGATTGCCCCGTTCTCCCAACTGACTGCCTGAAATCATTCGCATAAATCGTGTACAATTCAGATATATCTCAAATCAACTATTTGCAGGTTAATAGGAGGATGTATGGGTTCATGGAAAGTCTTGCTCACCGATGGGTTGGAATCAAATGGTCAGGAAATCCTCAAGAAGATTGCCCAGGTGGATGATCGCCCAGGAATTTCAGCGGATGAGCTGTTGACAATCATCGGCGATTACGATGCGCTTATTGTTCGCGGTCGCACCAAGGTGACTGCTGCCGTTTTCGAAGCAGCCGGGAAATTGAAGGTTGTGGGGCGCGCCGGAATTGGCGTGGATAATATCGACCTCAATGCAGCCAAAGAGCGAAATGTTATCGTAGTTAACTCTCCGCTTGCAACCACTGTGACTGTGGCTGAATTGACCCTGGCGCTGATGCTGGCTGCTGTCAGAGATCTCGCGCGCGCCGATCGGACCATGAAGGAAGGTAAATGGCTTAAAAAGGAATTCGAAGGCGCAGAGCTTTCCGGGAAAACCCTGGGCGTGATCGGCATGGGCAGGATCGGAGCAGCCGTGGTGAAACGGGCATCCGCTTTCGACATGCAGGTGCTGGGCTACGATCCGCTGATCCCGGCGGATGAAATCAAAGCCAGAGGGGCACAGCCGGCATCCCTGGATGAATTGCTGAAAAAAGCCGACATGATCACCATGCACATTCCGCTGACCCCTGACAGCAAGCAAATTCTGAACGCGGATGCGTTTGGCAAAATGAAGCAGGGCGTATATATTATCTGCGCCGCACGCGGCGGGGTGATCGAAGAAGGAGCCCTATTGGATGCGCTCAACTCGGGAAAGGTGGCCGGGGCGGCACTGGATGTGTTCGCCGCCGAACCACCGGGTTTGACCGAGCTGGTGGGGCATCCCAGGGTGGTCTGCACGCCGCACATCGGCGCCCAAACGGTGGAAGCCCAGGCGCGGGCGGCTGAAGACATTTCGAGCGAAATTTCCCGCGCGCTGCAGGGAGAGACCCTCCGCTGGCGCGTGGCGTGATACGGGAGAATTCAATGGAAAAGAAAATCGAAAAATTAAAAACTCTACTTTATGAAGTATCCGATCTGGTGAGCGCCGAGTCCGTTCTGGGCTGGGACCAGCAGACCTATATGCCGCCGGGCGGCGCGGAAGCACGCGGCGAGCAGTTATCCACCCTGGCGCGAATCACCCATGACAAGTTCGTCAGTGATGAAATCGGTTCACTGCTGGATGACCTGGTTCCGTACGCCAAAACGCTTAACCCGGAATCCGATGATGCCAGGCTGATCCTGGTTGCCAACCGCGATTTCAGCAAACAACGGAATGTATCTTCCGAATGGGTGGCGGAATTCGCCCAGGTCACCGCCATTGCCCAGGAGGCGTGGGTCTCCGCCCGGTCGGAATCCCGGTTCGAGCTTTTCCAACCTCATTTGGAGAAAGTGGTCGCACTTCGCCGCCAGTACGCTGACTTTTTCAAGCCGTACACCCATATTTACGATCCCCTGCTGGATGATTACGAGCCGGGTTTGAAGACGAGCGACGTGCAGAGTATTTTTGGACGGCTGCGCACCGAACAGGTCGCCCTGATCAAAGCCATTGCGGAAAAACCGCAGGTGAACGATGCCTTCCTGAAGGTCACCCTGGATGAGCAAAAGCAATGGGATTTTGGCGTGGAAGTGATCACCAAGTTCGGATATGACTGGAAACGCGGACGCCAGGATAAAGCTGCACATCCCTTTACCACCAGTTTTGGTTCCGACGATGTGCGCATCACCACCCGTTTTCTGCCCAACAGCGGTTCTTCGGCGCTATTCTCCACCATGCACGAGTGCGGACATGCACTGTACGAACAGGGCATCAGCCCCAAGCTGCGGCGGACGCTGCTGATGAATGGCGCTTCCATGGCTGTGCATGAGTCTCAATCCAGAATGTGGGAAAACCTGGTGGGACGCTCCTTCGAGTTCTGGACGTATTTTTATTCCCGGTTCCAGGGTTTGTTCTCCGATGTATTGGGCGGGGTCAGCCTGGATGACTTCTACCGGGGCATCAACAAGGTGGAACCGTCCTTGATCCGTGTTGAATCCGATGAGGCGACCTACAACCTGCATATCATGCTGCGCATGGAGCTCGAAATTGCGCTGATGGAGGGTACGCTTCAGGTAAAGAACCTTCCGGCGGCGTGGAACGCGAAGATGCAGGAATACCTGGGTGTTACGCCTCCCGACGATGCCCAGGGTGTGCTTCAGGATATCCACTGGAGCGGCGGCTCGATGGGGTATTTCCCGACCTATGCGTTGGGCAATCTCGTCTCGGTGCAGCTCTGGGAGAAGATCCAGGAAGATCTCCCCGGGTTGAAATCCCAAATCCGCAACGGCGATTTCTCCAGCCTGCTGGAATGGCTGCGTGAAAAAGTCCATTCGCATGGCGCCAAGTTCGATCCGCAAGACATGGTCAAACGCATCACCGGATCGACCATAACGCCTGAGCCGTATCTGCGCTATCTGAAACAGAAATTTGGCGAAATCTACAAACTCTAGCATCCAACTTTCTGCTGGCGGAAGATTGCTTCCGCCAGCAGAAACAGCAGTTACCGGGGTCGATACTCACCAACTGGTGGAATGGATTACGGTTTCGTATGACGAAAATTCTCTTTGCCGATGACGACACACTTACCCTCAACCTGATGGGGCAGGCAGCGACCCTGCTGGGGCACCAGGCGGTCCTAGCCAAGACCGGCAGGGAGGCTTTGACTTTGATCGGGGAAGAGCACCCCGCCATCGTATTCCTCGATATGATGCTGCCCGATATGGAAGGTTTAACGGTGCTGTGCAAGATCAAGGAGACCCCGGAAATTGCCGCAACCCCGGTTATCGTGTTGTCTGCCGGCGTAAGCGCGGATGATTCCGCGCTTTGCCAGAAGAACGGCGCGGCGGGGTACATATTAAAACCAATTTCCATTCAGTTACTGGCGGATACCATCCAGAAATATTGTTCAACGGGCGATTAGTTTATCCATGAAGAACTGGATGCGTATCCATTCCAGAGAGTTACTGATGGGTGTTTACATACTGGTAATGGCGGGCTGCCAGTCAGTGGCGCCGGCAACGGTCATCCC
This sequence comes from Anaerolineaceae bacterium, assembly GCA_036746315.1. Taxonomy (GTDB): domain Bacteria; phylum Chloroflexota; class Anaerolineae; order Anaerolineales; family Anaerolineaceae; genus DAIOEK01. The sequence goes on from DAIOEK010000031.1 coordinate 27,228, forward strand.
CGCCACGGTTACCCTTCCGGCAACTTTCACTGCATCTCCCGCAAATACCCTGCCTCCATCTCCGGCGCCCACATCGTTGCCGGTCACGCTGCCGGCCGCCACGGATACGCCGTCCATTTCGGCAACACCCTCATGGCAGGGGACGATCACCGCGGTGACGCCGTCGCGCACCCCGACCTTCACCAAAACACCGCGCCCCACCAGAACGCCCAGCAATACATGGACTCCCCGACCGACAAAAACATTTACGCCTACCGCTACGCTGCCCACTCCGCCGATCCATGACGCGCCGATCAAGATCTTTGCGCCAGGATCGATTTCCAGGGTGACTTCCCCGTTCGAGCTCAATATGACGGTGGTCGCGGGGTTGGACAGCAAGATATACATGCAGTTGATCGGTGAAGATGACAAGGTATTGGTGGAAAAGACCTGGCTACGGTCCTCCGCTTCCGGCGGCCGGACAGCCATCCATGAGATGATCGAGTTCACTCCGCGGGTCACGGCAGAATCAGCCCGCCTGGTGATCTTCACCCGGGATCAATATCATCGCTTGACCGCGCTTGCCACCGAAAACCTGATCCTGCTCAAGGTGGGCGAGAGCGACATTGCCGATGCCGACAACCTCAAGGAAGTATTTGCCCTCAATAAACCTTACGCCGATCAGAACCTGAAAGCGGGTAAGGTGGTGGTGGATGGCGGTATCCGCTGCCGGGTGGACTGCCGCCTGGTGGTTGAGTTGGTGAACCAGAATGGTGAAATGATCGCCAGATTCGAAGAGCCCAACATCATCCAGGCATCTCTGCGCTACGAATGGGTCAGTTACGAATATCAGGTGGAAGTAAAAAGCCCGACCACAGTCAGGCTAATTATTCGTGCACAGGATATTTTTACCGCTGAAGATATTGCCGCAACCAGCATGCTGGTACGCGTATTGCGCTGACCGTCTGCCGTTACGCTCCACCCTCGCCGTACTTTGCAGGGTCGGTCGGCGTCTGCCCGGATGGGTCCCATACGTAGACCCAATCCCCTTCCTTTGCCCAATCGTACAGGTAATGCGCATCGCCCGGAGAGAGGTTCACACACCCGTGCGATTGCGGGAAGCCGAACATGGTGCGCCAGTAGGCGGCATGCAGTGCCCGGGCGCCATCGAAGTACATGGTCCAGGGAACTTTATCCAGATAGTAATAATCTGAAAGATCCGCTTCGAAAGCGCCGGTCATTCTTTCCGTATCCAGTTTGCGCTGGATCTGGAACAAGCCCGGCTTGGTGAAGAACGGGTCCAACCCGGTGGCGATCATGGTGGCGAAGATCAGTTGGTTGTTTTCATAGACCGCCAGCGTTTGCTCGTAAAGGTTTACTTCGATCCAACGGTTGTTGGTCACGCCTTCCGGGGGGGTGGTGTTGATGGTAACCTTTTTGACATAGCGGCTCAACACCCATTCGTTGATGCCGATCTGATACCAGTCCGCTTCGTTGCCCTTTCCCGTGCCGAGGATCTCGACAACATCGTTGCGGTAATACTGCCTGCCGGTTTGCGCACTTTCCAGGCTGGGCGCCACATGGCTTTCGGTATGATCGGCAAACCAGCCGAATTCATGGTCCGGCGTGCGGTAGAAGGCCAGCCCCTGGAAGGTGGTCACCGAAGCCGGGGAGGCGCGCACCCATTCGAAACTGTCGGGGATTTGAACGTAATGGGCGCTGTCGACATCCACACGGTTGACGAATGCCACCCAGCGCATTGCGCCAGCCGGAATACTGCCGCTCTGATTTTCCGCACTGATGGCATCATCCAGGCTGGAGAACAACCGGATCTCCCGTTTGGGGTCAGCGTTGATCTTTGCATATGAATAGGGCATGGTGTTGTAAGATGCGTCGGGGGTGTAAGCCGGCAATCCGCTCAAGGGGTAAGATAAGCCTTTTTCCGCCCATTCCTGTTGGATTTGGGCAGGCCCCTTCACCAGGCAGTTGTACGCTTCTTCTGCGCCGGGGGAGCAGATCGACGTTCCGGTGAATGTTTCCACGGTTTGAAGCTTGCCGGCTGCCTGTACGTTGCTTTGCGGTGGTACGAGGGTTGCTGCAATGAATATCACAGCCCATACGTAACGAGAGATTTTTATCATAAGTTTGCTTTCTGCATCCATGTTTCCGAACAAGCGGAAGTTTCCATCATTTTATCAAATAAAATGGGCTGGAGAATTAATTGTATATGATAATCCGGGCATGTTTCAACTTGACGATTTTCATCGGCTATGCTAGATTATGAGTGCATATATTCAGAAATGTGCCGAGCAAAGGAGTGCAGCGGTGACAAAAAATCGTTCTCAGCTCATGGTTGATCGATTGCGTGAATTGCAGGCTTCATCACCGGATATCGAAGCATCTGCTGTGGTGAGTGTGGATGGTTTAACCATTGCCTCAGCACTACCGCCGGATGCAGAAGAAGATCGCGTTTCGGCGATGTCTGCGGCAATGCTTGGCTTGGGGGAAAAGATCACCCGCGAGCTGGGCAAGGGACGTCTTGAACAGGTGTATATCAAGGGAAACAATGGTTATGTGATCATTATGAATATCGGCGAAGATGCCGTGCTGACAGCCCTGGCTCAAGATCACGCCAAACTGGGATTGATCTTTTTGGATATGAGACGCGCTGCCGAGGACCTATCAAAACTGCTGTAATCGAGGTATTTGTTTGTCGTTGATTATCGTCATACCCACATATAAAGAAGCGGAGAACCTGCCTCTCATGGTCTCCGCTTTATTGAATCTGCCCCGACCCGACTTGAACATCCTGGTTGTGGATGACAACAGTCCGGACGGAACCGGCGATATTGCCGAAAGGCTGAAAAAGGAAACCGGGCGGGTCGATGTCATCCATCGCGCCGGAAAACTGGGGTTGGGAACGGCTTATCTGGAGGGTTTTCGACATGCCCTGAAGCAGGGCGCGGAGATCATCGGGCAGATGGATTGCGATTTTTCGCATCCGGTAGACAAGGTCCTTCCCATGTGTGAAGCCATTCCGCAGGATGCTGACCTGGTGCTCGGGTCGCGTTACATTCCGGGCGGCAGCCTGGATGAAGATTGGCCGGTCTGGCGGAAAGCCCTCTCCGGTTTTGGAAATTTGTATTCGCGCACCATCCTCGGTATCCCGTGGATGGATGTCACCGGCGGGTTCAAATTTTGGAGCCGCGACCTGCTTTCGCGTATGCCGCTGGAGCGCATTCGTTCCAATGGATACGTATTCCAGGTGGAAATGAATTATGTCGCGTATTTGATGGGGGCAAAGATCCTGGAAATGCCATTCTATTTTGCCGACCGCAAGATCGGCGAATCGAAAATGTCTTTCCGAATTCAAATTGAAGCAGCAATCCGTGTGTGGAAATTGCTGGGAATACACAAAGATCTAAAGAACAGGAGATTGGTATGAGCAATACATCACAGAATTTACAGGAAGCATTTGCAGGGGAATCGCAGGCATCACGCAAATACCATCATTTTGCTGCCGCGGCGGAAAAAGAAGGCTTTAAACAGGTGGCAAAATTATTCCGCGCTGCCGCATTGGCGGAAACGATCCATGCGGGGAATCATTTGAAAGCCATGGGTGGGTTGAACTCCACAAAGGAGAACCTGAAGGCTGCCATCGAAGGCGAAAACTATGAAGTTGTCAGCATGTACCCGGCGTTCATTAAAGCCGCGGAAGAAGAGGACAACAAACAGGCGCTTCGTGTGTTCAAGTATGCCTGGGAAGTGGAAAAAGAACATGAGGTTCTCTACCGGCAGGCTCTCGATTCGCTCGACTCCGGTCAGGAGGAAGTGGATTACTATGTTTGCCCCATCTGTGGTCACACCCACGTAGGCAAGCCGGAATCCGCCTGCCCGGTGTGCGGCTATCCGGCTGAAAAATTCATCCGGGCGGAATAACCGGAAACGGATTGAGATAAGCATCCAGCGATGGATGCTTTTTTTATTCCTGGGGATATTTCTCGATTAAGGCTTTCCACTCGGCGAGCGAAAGCGTCTCCGCACGGCGGTCGGGCTGGATGCCAGCCTGCAATAACCAGCCGGCTGCGTCATTCCCTGACAGGTGCAAGCCGTGCGATAAGCTGTTGCGCAGGGTTTTTCGCTTCTGAGAAAAACCAGCCCTGATCACCTGGAAGAAACGATCCAGCTGTGCTTCCGGTAGAAAAGGCTGGTCGAAGAGATCGATGCGGATCACCGCAGAATCCACCCGCGGCGGAGGGTAGAACGCCCCGGCGGGAATGTGGAAAACGACCCCGGGATGTCCGAACACCTGAACGCTCAAGGCAAGCAGATTCATCTCCCCCGGCTGTGCGCAGATGCGCCGGGCAACTTCCTGCTGTACAGTGAGCACGATCCTTGCCGGTTTACAAGAGGATTCCAGCAGGTGGCGGATCACCGCGGAGGTAATGTAATAGGGGATGTTCGCGGCTACGATATAGCCCGGATTGCCCATCAGTTCCGCCGGATCCAGTTCCAGGATATCTCCGCGGATCAACTGTGTGTTGGTAAATGGCTGCATGTGGGCAACCAGCAGGGGAAAGAGCTTGCGGTCGATTTCGACCGCGGTCACCTTTTGAGCATGTACCGCCAGGTGACGGGTGAGGCTCCCCAACCCGGGACCGATCTCCAGCACGTGGTCGCTCCCGGAGATCTCCGCCGCACCGACGATCTTTTCGAGTATCTGCGGGTCGGAAAGAAAATTCTGCCCCAATCCTTTGCTGGGGCGGATTTCCGCCTGACGCAGAATAAACGGGATATTCAGCGGTGCAAGTTTCTGTGGGGGGTGGGAAGGAAGCGATTTCATCTCAATTCAGATCGTAGAGAATGTTATCCGGTACCGGCGTAAGGAAGTAGACGGTTACATAAGAATGCCAGGCGATGAATTCATCATCGGTGTATGCCAGATCGATCCAGTCTGTGCCGGAGATGCCGCCGCCGGTGTCGCCGATGATGGCAAAGCCGTATCCGGGAATGTAAACCTGCGCTCCCGACATGTAGGCGAACCAGCGCGGGATGACGGCTACGATGCCCTTGCGCACCTTTTCACCTGAGGCGGTGCCATAGCTGCACCCGGTGGTGCCCGACCGGCAGGGGGAATAGGAGGTGGCGTACATGGAGATCGCCCGGTAATATTCGATCGATGTGCCGCCCACATCCAGCGTGTGTATATTGATCTTGGTCCCATAGCCGGTCACTTCATCCACCGGCGGCTGGATGATCGTTTCCTGCTCCACATTGGTGGCGATCACTTCTCCATCGCGCAGTCTGCTGCGGGTTAATTGCATTGCCACGCCATACTGCCCCGACTGGGTCACCTTCTGCTGATCCAGTTCGAGCGTATCATCCATTTCGGCGCGGCTCTGGTAGGGCAGGCTCTTGGGGCTGGTCACCAGTTGTTCTTCCACCCGCTGGACGGGCGCCTGATCGACGGAGCCATTGCCCGGCAGGGTCTGGTCGGCGAAGAAATCCAACCCCTGCGGCGCTTCTCCCACACCCGCCAGCAATTTTCCCAGGCTGCTTTGGGAGATCGTGACAACCGGTGAAGCGGGAGCGGCATATTCGGTGGGCAGCACAACCCGGTATGTTTCGGCGCCGGCGGCACCCTGCTGTGGTTCGATCTCTGCGGCAAGAGCAGGCAGCCCCAGCTCCCAACGGATCGCCTGCGGGTCAGCGGAAAGTACCGATACTGTCTGGGCGCTTCCATCCGGCAGCAGGATTTGGATCAGCCTGGAACGTGCCAACTGGATCGTATGCTGTCCACGCCAGGGTTGGGCGGATTGGGCATCGATTTCCACACCGTCCATTTGTACCCGGTCTTGTGGGAAAAGGCGGATCCCAGCCTGAAGCAGAACATTGGCCGGGATGGGATCGGCGGCGTATAGCGAAGAGAGGTCGCCGCCGATATAGATGAGGTAAGCTGCGATCTGGTTGAAGCGGATGGGGGCGCCGCCGAGATATAGCGATGACGGATCGGGCGACATCCGGTCGGCGGAGGTGACCCGCAGCCCCGCCTGTTGAAGGATTTCCTGCGGGGTGAAGCCGGATGTGCGAATGGTTTCCGTGACGCCGTTCCGGATCAACAGAACCGGCTGGAACAGGAATACCAGTGACAGAACGATTCCTGCCAGCAGGAGGGCGGCACTGACCATGATTCCCTGCTTGTGGTTCATAAGCTGATTGTATCAGAATTCAATCGTTGAAAATTGGATTGCCAAAAAGTCTTGACAAAATGATACCACATGATTAATATACGACTAAATCAATAGACTTTATAGAGCATAAAACAATGCGATTATCCAAACGTGGTGAATACGGCTTAAGAGCAATGATCGACCTGGCTTCCTGGTCGAGTGAAAAGCGCTATATCCAGATCAGGGAAATAGCGGATAGAGAGAATATTCCCATCAAGTTCCTTGAGCAGATCATGCTGAACCTGAAGAATGCCGGTTTGGTCGGCAGCCGGATGGGGGTGAACGGCGGATATTATCTCTCCAAAAGCCCGGATCAAATTACCCTGGGGCAAATCATTCGCATTCTGGATGGTCCCCTGGCGCCGATCCGTTGTGTAAGTCAGACGGCCTATGAGCCCTGCAACTGCCCGGATGAAAACACGTGCGGGCTGCGTCGAGTCATGTTCCGGGTGCGCAATGCCATTGCTGACATCCTGGATAATGAAACCCTTGCGGAAGTGATCCATGGCGCTCCGCAGAAAAGCTTCAATAAGGAGAACTGAATGAAAAAGGCATATTTTGTTGTGGCAATCATCGTCGTGCTTTCCCTGTTGACGGGATGCGCTGGCTCCGGTCAGCAGAGTGCGAAGGAACAAAAGACCATTGCGGTATCGGGAGCTTTTGCCCTGTACCCCTTGATGGTGCAATGGGCGGATATATATCAGGACCTGCATCCCGATGTACGCATCGATATTTCCGCCGGTGGC
>DAIOEK010000032.1:0-33438 GCA_036746315.1 Anaerolineaceae bacterium
CTATATGCCAACAATTACACCCCGGTCGAGGAAGGCAAAACGACCATCCACTGGTTCGAGAATGCTGAAGACGCACTGGAAGTTTTCCGCGCCGGAAAGGTGATGAGTAAAGGCACGACCACCACCACCGGATTGACGCAGACCTACTTTGCAAATGTGTTTGGTCCCGCTCAATACATCAAAGAGTATGACACACTGTCAAAAAAATACTTTGGTGCTTTCTTCAAGAACGGGATCCGGGTCGGCGAGTTGTTCACCCAGTTGGGAATTGCCGGCATGGAGCACGGCGGTCCGGTGATCGCTGCTCAGGAACTATTGAAGCTGGCAAAAGAAAAGAAGTAAGCAGCCCTTTATCCGGTCCACCTGGCTAACAAACGATCCGCTCGTAGTGTTGCAAAAATACCGCAACCACCTGCGGATCGAAGTGCTTGCCCGACTGTTCGCGGATATATGCCAAAGCCTGATCCGCTGTCCACGCTTTGCGATAAGGTCGATCGTTGGTCAGTGCATCCCAAACGTCAATCAAGGCGAAAATTCGCGCAGCCAGCGGAATTTGTTCGCCCGACAACCCGTCCGGGTAGCCGGTGCCGTCATATTTTTCGTGGTGATGAAGCGGAATGATCAGCGCCGGTTTGAGGAATGAAATCCTTTGCAGCATATCGCGGGCGCGGACCGGATGCAGACGCATCAATGCCCACTCGTCATCATCCAGCGGACCCGGTTTGAAAAGGATGCTGTCGGGAATGGCAAGCTTGCCGATATCGTGCAGCAAGCCGCCCCTGCGGAGATGTACGATTTCCTTCCCGGAGACGCCCATCAACTCCGCCAGCCTGACCGCCAGGGATGCGACCCGCAGGGAATGACCCTCCGTCTCCTTGTCGCGTAAATCGGTTGCCAGCGACCAGCCTTCAATGGTGGCATCGTACGCCAATTGCAGTTCCAGGTTGGATTTCTCCAGGTCAGAGAACATGCGGGCGTTGTTGACCGCAATCGCCGCCTGGGCAGCCAGCGCATCCAGAAAATCGACCTTCTCATAATCATGCGGGCATATATCACGGTGAAAAGCCTGTAGCACGCCGATCACCTGCCCCTTTACCATCATGGGGGCGGCATGCATGCTCAGAAACTGCTCCTGCCTCAGCCTTTCCGTCATCACATATTCTGCCTGATGGGGGAGGTCATCCACGGTAACGGTAACCTGTTTCAGTGCCACCTGACCGGCAATACTTTCTCCCAAGCGGATACTCATCCCTTCAAAGGAGTGGGGGTGGATGAAGCCATAACCCGCCTTGTATTCCAACGCTAGGGTGTCCGGGTTGAGCAGCAGGATCGACGCGGCATCCACCTCCATCAGGCGAATGGTATGCCCCAGGATAGCCTGAAGGCTGAAATTTTGATCAAGGCTGGCACTGATCGCCATGTCGACATCATGCAGCGCCTGAACCTGCTGCAAACGGGTTACCGCCTGTTCATACAAACCAGACCTGCGCAGCGCATTGCCCACCAACTCGCCGATCGCTGAAAACAGGTGCAGGTTTTCCTGCGAGAACTCTTCCCTGCCGCGCTTTCGGATCATGGCGAAGGCGCCAAGTGCCCCCACTTCCGAGCGTATCTGGACAATCGCGACGGGTCCCATCTGCTCCACATTGATTGTGTTCAAGCTGCGCTGTGGGAAGTTTGCATAATCGTTTGTATAAATAATATCGGGGGATTGCAAGACCAACTGGGCAATTGGGCTGTCAATAGGCTGCTGCTTGCCCAGATTGGCAGCCGCCATTCCATCAGCCAGCACAGTTTCGTAAGTTGTGCCCAGCGGATTGATGATGTTCACCAGCACCCCATCCAACAGAATCAGGTTTTTCAATTCATCTACGGTCTTTTGAATGATCTCTCCACGGGTTTGAGCAGCACGCAGCTCCTTGGAGAGCAAAAAGAGCGCTTCCAGCTCGCGGGTGCGGTTGGTGAGAATTTCCTCCGTCTTGATTCTTTTCGTGATGTCCCTGGCCGCCGCATAAATATACTGCCCCGCCGGGCTGGAGCGCCATTCAATGTACCGAAAGCTGCCGTCTTTACAGCGGAAGCGGTTGATGAAGTTGATGACCTCCTCCTGTGACCGAAGTTCAGACATCGCCTGCAGTGTTCGCGAAACATCATCCGGATGCACAAAATCAAGGTAACGTCTGCCTTCCAACTCTTCCAGCGGGAAGCCGAGAACGCTTTCCCATTCCTGGTTGAGCCGAAGGAAATGACCTTCCGTATCCGCAATGCACAACATATCCAGATTGCTCTTGAAGAATTGTTCCAATTCGGCGGTTTTTTCTTTCAGCTGCTCTTCCGACCGCTTGCGGTCGGTGATATTTTCGAAAGCCACTGCCAGTCTATCACCGGGCAGGGGGAACGCCAGAATGTGGAAAGCGCCGGATAATCGCTCATCGACATAGTAAATATCATCCGTTTCGAAGATTTCCTGGGTACGCATCACATCCAGAAACTTTTGGGTGATGCCCAGTTTTCTGGCCGCGGGCAGGATTTCATCGAACTGTTTTCCCTTGCATTCTTTCAGTTTAATGCCGGTCAGTATCTCTGCCTGTGGGTTTGCGGATATGAGTTCCAAATGTTCCGGCTCCGCATATTGAAAAATGAACAACCCGGATGGGATGGAGTTGACAATGTCATTGGAAGTCCGGTAAGCCTCCTCCAGCTTTCTGGATGCGACAATGCGCTCCGTGATATCCACATGCGTGCCAAGAATTCTGATCGTCCGACCATCCTTATCAAAAGCCACGGCCTTGCCCTGGCTCGAAATCCATTTCCAATTACCGTCCTTCGTCCGCATGCGGAACTCGTGTGAAAACTCCACGCGCCGGTCTGCAATGCTTTTGTCCAGCACGGCGAGAACCCCATCGCGATCATCGGGATGCAGCATTTCCTCCCAGAAATGATTATCGCGAACCGTCGCATTGGGTTCATAACCGAGAATGCTCCAGTAACCCGGACTGCAATATACCTGATTGGTCTGCACATCCAGGTCCCAGATGCCTTCGTTGGCGGCTTCCATTGCCAGTTTAAAGCGCTCTTCACTCTTTTGCAGCGCTGTTTCGACCTTTTTTCGTTCGGCAATGTCTCTGGCCGTGCCCAGAATAATTTCCTCGCCATGAAGGGACATCTTCACCAGGCGTACTTCGACCGGGAGGGTGGAACCGTCTTTGCGGCGATGAGCGGTTTCAAAACTAATCGGCTCGGTGGCGCTCAGTTTCGTCCATTTTCTCATTTGATCTTTTTGGTCGACACTGCCGGCGTCAATGTCATAAATGTGCATTGATGTCAATTCATCCCGGCTGTATTGCGATTGCTGGCAGGCGGCATGGTTTACAAAATGAATCCTTCCGAAAACATCACAGGCATAAACAGCGTCGGATAAATTTTCGAAGATGGAATTGATCTTTTCTTCGCTTTCCGCCAATTCCAGGTAAGCCTGTCTTTGTTTTGTCAGGTCGTGGATAAAGGCGGTTAAAAATCTTGCAGAGCCATCTTGATTTCTCACCGCGGTGGCGGTGGTAGTTGCCCAGAAACGCGAGCCGTCTTTGCGCAGATATTCCTTCTCCATGTCAAAGACTGTGACCGCGCCTTTTACCAGTTGCGCGATCCCCCGTTGGCTGGATTCGTTGTACTCCGGTGCAGTTATCCGTGCAACAGTCAGGTCCGCAGCATCTTCATCCGTGTAGCCGAACAATTTCCGAAAGGCTTCATTTACTTGGATGAATTTTCCCTCCGGCGTGAGCAACACAACCGCCAGATGAATGTTTTCCATCATGACCTTATGAAATTCCAGTGTGTCTTGGAGGGCTTTTTCGGATTCGTCAAACAGGGCGCGCGATATATCCTCCCCCGCTTCGGCATCATTAATCACGTTATCCTGTTTGTTCATCGCCATTTCGTTTCGCTCCAGACAGAAAACACCAATAAGCTGTCTATTTTCAGGATAGCACGATCCACTGTATTATGAATAAATTATAGGTGAAAATGTACCGTTGTACATACAAGATCACCTTTATTTTATATTGAGAGCTTGGGGGATTCCGATCAGGAACCCGTGGACAAAGCACGGGCCATCAACGGACGGTCTTCGTCTTCATGCCCCGATCAATTCACCAGGGGCAATTTCTTCCAGCGTATGAACCACCCGGTCGGCACCGGCTGCATACAGTTTTTCAGCGCCATTGGTGGAAGTCACCGCCAGACAGGTAGCGCAAATGGCTTTGGCTGCCTGCACCCCGGCGATGGAATCTTCCACCACCAGGCAATTCCCGCCATCCACGCTCAATTGCCGGCTGGCGGTCTGGAACACCCACGGGTCCGGCTTGGATGGATGCCCGTATCCCGGCACGACCGCCTGAAACAGGTGGCGAACGTTCAAGGTATCCAGTACCTGATCGATGTTCTCCGGCGGTGCCGATGAAGCGATCGCCTGCGGAATGTGATGTGCGTATATCCAGTTCAACCAGGTCTCCACACCCGGCATCAGGCAAATACTATCCTTCATCAGATCGCGGAAAATGGTCTCTTTTTTATCACTGATGGATTGGAACAGCTCATCGGATACAGATCTTCCCAGAACGACTTCAACCGTTCGACGGTTGTTCATGCCAAACAAGCAGGTAAACATTTCCCGCGACATGCTGGCGCCATAATCGCGCAGAACTTCCCCCCAGGAAACAAAATGGTTTTCCTGCGTATCCACCAGCACGCCATCCAAATCCCACAAGACCGCCAATATCTCTGTCATTTTCTCAAACCGGAATCCATTTTTTCTGCCCGCGAGTTGGGATGATTATATCCCAGGGGGACGGGCGAATCACGGGCAATTCCAGGATAAACAGAACGGATCGTGGAATCCCCCGGTATGGATTACAATGTGGATATATTTAGCGTTAAGCTGTATTTACGAAAGAGAAAAGCATGTCAACATATGATGAAGTGATCAAAAAATTTCCACCGGAAGTTCAGCAGACCATCCGCACCATTTGGGATTCACTTTCCGCGACGGAGAAGGACAACCTGCTCAACCTGGTGAAGGGCATCCCGACCGAGAGTGCCCTGGTAAAAATGTTGGTGAAGATGTCATCCAACCAGGTCAAGCAGGCTTTCGGACAGAAATCGCGGGTGGTGATCGCCGGTCCCGCCAATGTCGGAAAATCCACACTCTACAACCAGTTCATCCACACCAAAACAGATTCCGCCAAAGTCAGCCCGCTGCCCGGCACGACACGCATCAACCAGTCTGCGGATGCCGGGTTGTTTACCGTGGTCGACACTCCTGGCGCTGATGCCGTTGGAGAGGTGGGCGAAAAAGAGAAGGAAGAAGCCATCCGTGCCGCACGGGATGCCGATTTCATCATCATCCTTTTCGATGCCATTCAGGGGATCAAGAAAACGGAAAAAGAGATTTTTGATGAACTGACCAATTTACATAAACCCTACGTGGTGGCTCTCAATAAGGTGGATATGGTCAAACAGGATGCGCAGGGTGTCATCCAGTTGACCGCCAAGCATCTGGGGCTGGACCCGGCGCAGGTGATCCCGATCGTTGCCAAAGACGGCAAGAACCTCGACCAATTGCTGATCGCCATTGCCATAGCCGAACCTGCCATCGTGGCGGCACTGGGCAGCGCGCTGCCCGAATATCGCTGGAAGCTGGCGTGGCGCGGCATTATCAGTGCCGCATCCATCTCGGCGGCGATTGCGCTTATCCCCCTGCCAGTGATCGACTTTGCCCCGCTGGTCATCAACCAGTCAGTGATGGTGCTGGGCATCGCCAGGGTGTATAACTACAAGATCAACCTGGAGCGCGCCCGCGAGCTGGTGGTCACCTTCGGGCTGGGCTTTCTGGGCAGGATGCTCTTCCAGGAACTCAGCAAACTGGGCGGCATCCCCGGGTGGATCCTTTCCGCCGCCATTGCAGCTTCCACTACCGTGGTGATGGGTTATGCCGCGGCAGAATGGTTCGAAAAGGGTCAGAAGCTGTCGGCGGAGACCCTCAACCACCTGACGCGTAAAGTCACCGCAGACATGATCGAAGCCCTCAAGAGCTTGGGGAAGAGAAAGCCCTCGCGCGAAAAGCTGCAACAGACCATCGCGAAGAGCTTGAAAGAGATTACGATCGACGAAGATCGGAAATCGGATGTGGACTAATCAGCCGTTCAGCTTTTGAACACTGGGAACCAGTTTGAGCTCATCAATCAATTGATTGAGCTCATTTTTTGTCAACACCCTGCCCAGCCCGGCATAGGCGGTGAGGGCGGCTTCCATCATGTTGGTGCCGAAAGAACGCCCCTCGTAGCGCGGCGTGGTGGTGATGAGCATCGAGACGCCCCGTTCCCGCAGAAAGTCCACATTCTTTTCGGTGGTCGTATTGGTCACCACCCATTTGCCGGAAAGATCATCTGGTACATATTTGCGCATAAAAAGGAAATCGCCCGCCAGCAGATCTGATTCCTGCCAGAACTTCACGAACTTTGGATGATACACTTCGTTCTTGTTGCTGCCGTAGAAAAGCATGCTCATGGGAAAATAGCTGACCAGCGGCAGCAGGATTTTTCCCACCCGCTGATATGCCGGCAGTCCATAGATGGGAAAGGGCAGCCCCAGCGCAACCATCAGATCGCCGATCACCACCCGGTCGCTGATGTCATTGGCAGCTTCCGCTAATCCCAACCTGTCGACTACCACCGGAACGAAAGCCTGCCGGAAGCGGGGAATTTCTGGGAGTTGCAGCTTGACCAATTCAAAGACCCGTCGCTCCAGAGTGTGTTTCAATCCCCTGCCATCCACCACCGGAGTGGTGTGGACGCCATCCACCAGCTTTAACGCCGCGTGGAGGGGGTATTCGTGCTCGCCCAATGGCAGATACAAATCCACGCCGCCAACGCTCAAACAATCAACCTTGCCGTCCAATTCGGCGAACATGCGGTGTGCCCTTTCCACATCGCCATCCGTACCCACCCGGCGGATATTGATCTCGACACCGTTTAATTCAACCGTAACTTCCTTGTCCCGTTCCGAGCTTCCCAGGCTGATACTGACTGCTTTGCGCATAATTACCCTCCCCGGCGTTTTTTGTGTACTTTCCCTAGTTTACCCCCAATTAATCACAAACGACTGGAAAAACAGGATGAGTATCACCCTGCCCGCAGTTGCCGGAGGGGTCCAACGGTGATAGGATAAAAAAGTATGGATGCAGAAACAAGACTCACCTCCCAGGGCGGACAATGAACATACTGGTGTTCAACTGTGGAAGCAGCTCGCTCAACTACAAGGTATATGACGCGCAGCATGCCGATCTGCCGCCATTATTTTCAGGCAAGGCACACCGCGTGGGGGTCACCGGGAGCGAACCATCCTTTATAGAACATCATGGCGGGGGCGCCTATGAAAAGGATATCCAACCCATCCCCAATCATTCCTACGCCGCCAAATTGGCGCTGGATGAATTGCGCGGGCGCGGGGTAAAGATCGATGTTATCGGGCATCGTTTTGTGCACGGCGGCAGTTATTTTCAATCTTCCTCATGGCTTACCGCGCAGATCGAACCTAAAATCCACGCCTGCCTGCCGCTGGCTTCGCTGCACAACCCCAATTCATGGAGCGTGATCGAAACCTGCCGGGAGCTTTTGCCAGACTGCCGTCAGTATCTGACGTTCGACACGGCTTTTCACTCCTCCCTGCCCGCACAGACATACACTTACCCGCTCCCGGAAAATATCACCCGCGAAATGGGCTTTCGCAAATATGGTTTTCACGGACTTTCTTACCAATATGTCACCGGGGTGGTGGCAAAAAAGTTGGGACGTAATTTGAATGAATTGAACCTGATCGCCTGCCATTTGGGTACCGGCGGATCGAGTGCCGCCGCCATCCGCGCAGGCAAAAGCGTGGACACCACTATGGGCTTTACACCGCTGGCTGGGTTGATGATGAGCACGCGCACCGGCGATCTGGATGCCCTGCTGGTGTTGCGCCTGATGCGGGATTTTAACCTGCCGCCGCAAGAATTGGACACATTGCTCAACAAAAAAGCCGGGCTGTTGGGGGTGAGCGGTTTTTCCAGTGATATCCGCGATATTCACGCCGCCATCCTCGAACAGGGGAATGCCCGGGCAAAGACAGCTTACGAGATGTACACCCACCGGCTTAAAGAGACCATCGCCGGATTTGTGATGCTGCTGGGGCGGGTGGATGCCTTGATATTTACCGACGATATCGGCGCACGCAATCCAGCCGTGCGCCAGGCTGCCTGCCACGGTCTCGATTGGTGCGGCATTCGTCTGGACACCGAACGGAACCTGATGGCGGAAGCCGACAGCATCAACCGCATCGAGGTACCCGGCAGCAACACCGCCATCCTTTGCCTGCCGACGGATGAAGAGGGCGTGATCGCAGCGGAGGGACGGCGGTTGATTGAAGAGGCGGCAGTATGATCATCCTTCGCCCCGACCACACCACCATCGACCTGTGGACTTCCCCGGGTGAAGAAGCAACCCGGTTTGCCGCGGAAGAATACCGCCAGGCGGTGCTCGCTTCACCGGCGGGTGAGCCGGTGCTGTTGATCCATCCGGTGGGCGGAGCCGATGTGAACGCAGCCATCGTCAACCTGCAAGATTTCACCACCGAAAGATTGCGGCACACCATCCCCTGGCTGCCGGAATGGAACCAACTCTCCTGCAACATTGCCGAAGAATTGAAGCGTATGGCACCTGCGCGGAAAATTCTGGTCGCTTTCGATGACTTTCTTTACCGCGATCTGCCCGAATCCACCCGTTTATATGCCCTGCCGCAGCAATTCCTGACAGAACCTTACCGCAGACACGGCAACGACGGATTGGCGCATTCATGGGCTGCCCTGCAAAATCAAAATGCGGGGGCGCTGGTCACCATCCACCTCGCCAACCGCAGTACCCTGTGCGGGTTTACCGAAGGCAAAATTGCTGCCACCGGCTGTGGATACAGTCCACTGGACGGATTGCCCGGCAGAGGCACCTGCGGAAAGATCGACCCCAGCCTGGCGATGATGTTGAGCGAGAAGCTGGGCATCGAAGCCGCCACCCGCCTGCTCACACAGGAAAGCGGCTGGATGGCGATTGCCGAATCTAAAGATTTTGCTGATGTACTGGCGAGCAATGCGCCGGGAGATTCCCTGGCCCGGGGAATGTGGACCAACGAACTGCTGAAAGCCATCGGGGCGATATGCGCCCATCTCAACGGGATGGAGCAACTGTACCTCTTTGGCGAAGCTCCTGCGCTGCTCGAGCAAACCGCTAGGCTGTTGCGGGAGCGTCTGC
Source organism: Anaerolineaceae bacterium (assembly GCA_036746315.1). Taxonomy (GTDB): domain Bacteria; phylum Chloroflexota; class Anaerolineae; order Anaerolineales; family Anaerolineaceae; genus DAIOEK01. The sequence goes on from DAIOEK010000032.1 coordinate 9,339, forward strand.
CGTACACCGGAGGGATGGTTCTTTCCACCTGCTGCACAACACCGGGGAAAATCTACACGGAACTTGCCCTGACCTTGCTGAACGGTCGGGGCTGATCAAACTTCCTTCCATATTCGGATATAATCGGGCGAATTTCGCGCATTTATCCTTGCCAGATGGAAATGATACTGGTAGGATTTTAATGATGGAGGAATTATGAAGACACCCACTCAGTATCAACATGAATTGGACCAATTGCTTTCAGATTCTTCGGGGAAACCCTCACTGGATAAATTGAGCGCCCTGGAAACCGAACTGGTCATGGACCTTCAGGCGAAAAAAATGCTGTACATGGGAAGGGCGGCTTCCCGCCTGGGCAGCTTCTCCAAACAGGGCGGCAGGGAACGCGCCGAGAGCGAAAAACGTTTGGAAGATGAAAAGCAGGCAAAGCTGAAGCCCTATGAAGATCTGCTTGCCACAGTTCAGGATTTGATCCAAAAGAACGGATAATAAAACGCCTATGTTGTTGTATTTCATCCGACATGCACAATCCGCAAACAATGCGCTCTTCCTCGAAACCGGGGGGCGTGTTGGGCGCACGGCAGATCCCGGATTGACGGAGCTCGGCCAACTGCAAGCGAAGCTGCTGGCAGACTACCTGAAAGAGAAAAAATCAGAATTTGGTGTGGAGCATATCTATACCAGCCTGATGCAGCGAGCCATCCTCACAGCGCAACCAACAGCCGATGCGTTGGGGCTGTCGCTCGAGGGCATTGTAGACCTGCATGAAACCGGCGGCGTTTATCTGGAGAATGAGATGTCTGGCGAACCGATCGGTCAACCCGGCGCATCGCGCAAAGAACTGGAGAAAAAGTTCCCGCGGCTCGTGCTGCCGGAAAGCCTGAATGGGGATGGCTGGTGGAATCGTCCGTATGAAAGCGCAGAAGAGCGGCCGGTTCGAGCTGCCCGCGTGGTGGAATGGCTGATGCAGCAGCATCCCAACCCATCCGAGCGGATCATGGTGTTCTCCCATTTTGGCTTCTTCAATTATTTCCTGTGGGCGGTCTTCGGACAACTGCGCCCGCCCAACGCTGAGTTCTACGTGATGAACACCAGCATTACCTGCTTTGAATTCCTGCCGGAAGAGAAAGCCGCCTTGTATGTCAACCGCGTCGATCATCTTCCGCTGGAAACAATCACCATATAACAGGGCAGAAAAATCGTGACAGACCGATTGGATGAATTCACCCGCTACCGTCAGAAGATGAACGAACGCATTCTGGATATCGATCATCTGGGCATCAAGCGTTTCTTCAACCTCGATACCCAGGCTTACCAGAATGGCGCGCTGGATGAACAGACCAAGGAATTGCTCGGACTGGTGGCTTCCATGGTCTTGCGCTGCAACGACTGCATAGATTATCACATCCTGCAGTGTGTAAAAGCAGGCTGGAGCGACGCAGCTTTATACGACGCATTCAACGTGGCGCTGGTGATTGGTGGCAGTATCGTCATTCCGCATCTGCGCCATGCAGTCGAAACACTCGATCTCGCCCGCCAATCCGGCAAAACACGCGAGTAACACAACCAAAGGCGGCACAGCATCGTAAGTTAATTGGCATCACAAAAATACATCGAGCACCCGGTGGCGCAGTATGCACCGGGACTTTGTGCGAATAAACGGTAATCAACTTCAAGGAATTTACCCGAAGACGAAAGGAGAGGAAATGGTTAAATCCGGTTCAAAAGGTCAAAAGAAATTCGGGCTTGCATTAAGCGGCGGCGGAGCCAGGGGGTTTGCACACATTGGCCTGCTAAAAGTCCTGGACCGAGAAAAAATCCGACCATCCTACCTCTCGGGAACCAGCATGGGCGCGGTAATCGCCGCGGCTTACGCCGCGGGGATGAGCGGCAAAGAGATCGAAGCGGAAGCGATGAAGTTTTCGAGCACCCGCAACCTGGTGCGCATGGTGCACCTGACGCCGCCGTTCAAAGGTTTGATCAACCAATCCAAAATGGTCCAATACCTGTCGGATATGATTCCTTCCGGTTTGCAATTCGATGAATTGGATATTCCGCTGGCAATCTGCGCCACCGATTTGCTGCAAAGCCACCCGGTTGCCCTCACCGAAGGGCAGGTACTTCCGGCGGTGCTGGCATCCAGTTCCATTCCGGGGGTCTTCCCCCCGGTGGAAATGCCGCCTTATCGCCTGGTGGATGGCGGCGTGCTGAATAACCTGCCGGTCGACCTGGTTTATCAACTGGGCGCCGAAAAGGTGGTGGCTGTGGATGTGCAAATAGACCCCCGCAAAAACACCCCCTGGCAGGAAAGCCACCGGGAACAGAAGTGGTCGATGCCCGTTTCGGAGAACATCATGGACCTGCTGTGGTCTGAAACGATCATGTCTGCCCGGATCACCGCGCTGAACCTGACCACCTATCCGCCCGATGTTTACATCCGCATGCCTATTGACAAGGAAATAACCGTTTTGATGGGATTTCCCCATGCCCGACAGATCATCGACATAGGGGAAGAGACAGCCGAGCAATATTTGCCTATAATTAAGCAGGTACTGGAAAACACAATTCCACTGGCTGAAAACAAAGGAACTGAATCCAGGCATTAAATACAGGTCTTACTGGGCTGACAGGAAGGAGCAACCATGGATTTTATCCGGCAAATATTTGGGCAGGATGAAGCAACAGCTTCATTATCGCGGGAGGAAAAACAGCAGGCGGATGCCTTGCTGCGCGAATTATTGGAAATAGGCAAACGCGAAGACTATCTTTCCGAAATTCCCGGCGGTTCGTACGATAATCATTGCAGGCACCGCCGCGCGCGCGAAATCGGCAGGAAGCTCGATCAATTGGGTGGAATACCGCTGATGTGGAAGGGTTATCAGTTGGTGCAAAAGAAAGTAAACAAATCCGCTGCCGCGCATCTGGAATACGCCTGGGCGGAAATCGGCAAATGGATGTCATAATTCCTGTTTTGGAGCAAAGATGAAAAAGAGCATTGTGTATTACGGTTCAGCTCGCCAGGCAAGGCTGGAAGCAAAAGAGACTCTGCCGGCGAAACTGGATCTCATTATCGATAAATTGAATCTTCGTGATCGTGTTCGGGATGAGAGTGTGCTTATCAAAATGCACACCGGTAACAATATCGGTTATTCCACCATCCACCCCTTGTTTGTCGGCAAACTGGTCAAGGCGATCAAGGAGGGCGGCGGCAAACCCTTCATTGCAGATGTAACATGGGATGTGGAAGGCGCGGAAAGCAGGGGATATACGCAGGAAGTGGTCGGCTGCCCGATCTACCCGGCGGCATCGGTAAAGGACCAGTATTATTACGAGTTTACCCGCCCGTATAAGAATATCACCACCTGGAAGCTTGCCGGTCTGGTAAAGGACGCGACCTTTTTGGTCGATTTTTCGCACGTGAAGGGACACCCCAGTTGCAGCTTTGGCGCAGCCTTCAAGAATATTGCCCTGGGCTGCATGGTGGGAGAAACCCGCTCAGCCATGCACGACGCCTGCCATTACGACCCCTATTTTTTCAAAGACAAGGTCGACGACCTTTCGGTACTGAAGAAGATCGTGGAAGTTTGCCCGCACGGTGCAATCGTGGAAGACAGACATCACCCCGGTGAACTGCATCTGCACGTGGAACAGTGCAACCAGTGCGGACGCTGCCTGCAGATCGCCCCTCCCGGCAGCCTGAAGATCGATCCGATCAACTTTGAAACCTTCCAGGAAGCCTGTGCCATCTCCGCTGCCATCACGCTTTCTACGTTCGAACCTGGTAAAAGCACCTTCCTCAGCCTGGCAACCCATATCACCCCGGTATGTGATTGCTTCGGCTTCACCAGCATGCCGATCATGCCAGATGTGGGCATCTTCGGCTCGGATGATATTGTAGCGATCGACCAGGCGGTGCTGGATATGACCGCCAATTCACCGCTCTACGAAGATGCCATCCCCACCTCGATGGAGGTGGTCACCCGCGAAGGACATCCGCTCTCCTGGATCCACGGCAAATATAAGAATCCGTACAAAGTGGTGGAGTATGGTGAAAAACTTGGGCTGGGCAGCCGGCAGTATGAGTTGATCGACGTGATGCCGGTCGAGCAGATCTCGCGCGCCCCGATGGGTTATATTTCCGCGCAGTAAACCGCGAAACATCTGATCTGAAAAGCAGAACACCAGGTATGGGGGGTATACCTGGTGTTCTCTATAGGGAGAGTTACCATCTGGGATTTCAGTCAGCACGGGGGGGACGAGCTGAGCTGAAATTGCTCCAGATGATGGACACCTGTACCAATAAGCTTTTTGGTGTCTTATTTGTATTCTATACTTATTTTATCCGATTAGTAGTTTTCGTATAATGTTTATTTGGGGTCGCGCGAGCGGTCGTTAAAGAGACGCAGCCACTCTTCGATCTCTGCGTTATTCAAATGCGGAGATTGGCCGGCATCGGACCGTGCGTCTTGCGATTTGGCAGCTACCAGGGTGATGAACTCCTCAGCAGTGACCGCCTTCGCATGGGCTTTTCGTGCGCCCCGCTGCACCAGGTGATCGGAACTTACCACGCTGAATTGAGTGGCTTTTGCCCCTTCCCTTTCCAGGCGCGTCCAAATCGCCTGATCGGCGGTGGTACCCTGCCGGACAAAATATGCCGTCACCCTGCCGTGCGAACGCCGCGCTGGCTGCCCGGGCGGCGCCCCGTCAAAGTAAACATCGATGGTATCCTGCATGAAACGGGCAGCTTCTTGCAACCAGGTAATCAGCGCCTGTTCGTCATCCAGGTCGCTCAAGCGCATTCCGGGAATTCCGGGAATGAGATTATGCCCGTCGATGATCCAGCGCATTTTTCCCTCCTTGGGTAAGCAACACTATACCACAGGATGCATTAAAATAAGGTATCACCCAGTGCGACAGGAGAGACCGATGAGACAATCCAAAAGAATACTGCTCTTTCTATTGTTGAACATTATCGTCTCAGCCTGCGCTGTTCTGGCTGTGCTTTGGATCTGGGACCCGGAAAACCGCCCCGCATTTATTCAACCCCAGCGCTGTGTAGAGACGGTTTCCAATCCCGTGGCGACAGATGTTACGCCGGCCGCCCCCACGCCCATTCTGCCTACCGCGGTCAAGGAAATACCCACCGGCTTGATCGAGATCGAAAATGTCATTGCGCCCGGATCCATCGCCAGCGAAGTGGTCATCCTCAAGCGAAAAGGCGGTGGAGAGTTACCTCTGACCAATTGGAAGCTGCAGGATGCCGATGGTAATACGTATACCTTCCCCTCGCTCACGCTTTACGAAGGTGGCGGCGTATTCATCCACAGTAACGCCGGGGTGAACACGGTCATCGACTTATACTGGAACCAGAACGAAGCCATCTGGCAGCAGGGAGAAACCGTCACCCTGATCGATTCGCTGGGCAACATCCAGGCGACATACCAAATTCCCTGATTGGAAGGATCATGACTCAAGCTTTATATCGAAAATGGCGCCCCAGAACCTGGGATCAAGTAGTCGGGCAGGAACATATCATCCAAACCCTGAAAAACGCAATCGCCACCAACCGGGTCGGGCACGCCTATCTCTTCTCCGGTCCGCGCGGCACGGGTAAAACCACCACCGCCCGGCTGCTGGCAAAAGCGGTCAACTGCCTGGCGCCCGAAGGCGCCGAACGCCCCTGCGACCAATGCGAGCACTGCTTGGCAGTGAATGACAGCAGCTTTCTGGATTTGATCGAGATCGATGCGGCATCCAACACCAGCGTGGAGGATGTGCGCGACCTGAGAGACAAGATCAATTTTTCGCCCAACAGCGGTAAATACAAAGTTTATATCATCGATGAAGTACACATGCTTTCGCAGGCAGCCTTCAATGCCCTGTTAAAGACATTGGAAGAACCTCCGGCGCATGCCATCTTTATTCTGGCAACCACTGAGATCCATAAAATCCCCGCCACTGTGCTTTCGCGCTGCCAGCGGCATGAATTCCGCCGCCTTTCGGTGCCGTTGATCGCCGGGCTGCTGCAAAAGAAAGCGGAAGAAGAGAAATTCGACATCGAGCCGGAAGTCTACACCCTGATCGCCAGGCAGGCTACTGGTAGCCTGCGCGACGGAATTTCACTGCTCGATCAACTGGCATCTACCAATCAAAAGGTTACCCTGGCACTGGCGGAAAGCGTATTGGGCACCGCCGCCAGCCAGCACGTCATCCGGTTGGTGGAGCATATCCTGCAAAAAAATCTCGCCGCCGGGCTGGAGGAAATCCAGCAAACACTGGACAGCGGTACTGATTCGCACCAGTTCGCCCGCCAGATGGTAGACTATCTGCGCAACTTGATGCTGGTTCAGGTGGGGAACGGTGCATTGGTGGATACCACCGAAGAAACCCGCCAGCAGATGACCCGTCAGGCGGGTCAATTCAGCACCGCGGATATTCTGCAAGCCATCCAGCAGTTCAGCCAGGCAGCCGGAGACAACCGCTCGAACAGCTGGCAGCCGGGGTTGGCGCTGGAACTGGCGCTGGTGCGTTCGCTGCAAAAGGAGGAAGCCCCGGCACAGGAGGTGGCATCACCCGCCAGGGTGGAGAAGAAAATTGCACCCACTGCAAGGCAGGTGCAGCCCTCCGTACAACTGGAGACAGCGGATGCCCCCCCGGTGGAAATGCCCGTGCGCTCCGAAAAGACCACCCAGGCAGCCCATCCGGCAGATACTTCATCCCCACAGCCGCTCGCCGGTGAGCAGACGGATTTCGTCCGGATACAGCAGCAATGGAAAAAGATTCAGGAAAGCGTTCGCAAGATGAGTCCCGGTACACAGGCGCTGCTCAATTCCTGCCGCCTGCAGGAGCTTGAGAACGGCGTACTGGTGTTATCATTTGCCAGCGACCTGTTGAAGACAAAAATGGAATCGAATTCGCATTTCGACTACACCGGCAAAGCCATTCAGCAGGTAACCGGGTTGTCCGTCAAACTGCGATGCGTGGTTCTGCAATCCCGGTCATCCGCGCCAACGCCGGATGATGGGGGCGAAGCGGGCTCGCTGGTCCATTCCGCCCTGCGGCACCTGGGCGGCAAGGTTGTGGATGTTAAGGATATCGACCCGTCGGAGAAAAACAACTGATCACAGTATTTTATTACTGATAAGGAGTGAAACATGGCAAAAGGATTTAATCGCCCGATGGGCGGCGGAATGGCAGGCGGCGGGATGATGCAGCAGATCAAGAAACTGCAAGAGCAAATGGCTGCCGCACAGGAAGCCCTGACCCAGGAAACTGTCACCGCCTCGGTTGGCGGCGGCGCCGTTAAAGTAACCATGACCGGCGACCAGCACTGCCGGGAAATCTTCATCGACCCTGAAATGCTGAAGGATGCCGATGCCGAGATGCTGCAAGACCTGATTCTGAGTGGGGTCAACGCCGCCCTGGATCAAAGCCGTGAGCTGGCAGCCGAACGCATGGGTCCCTTGACGGGCGGCTTGAGTGGACTGGGCTTCTAATTCATGGCGGATACACCTCCCCCCATTCAGAATCTGATCGACGCGTTCTCACGTCTGCCAGGGGTTGGACCCAAGACCGCGTCCCGTCTGGCGTTCTATCTGCTGAACGCCCCGGATGAAGTCTCTGCCAGCCTTTCAGCTGCGCTCATCGGGCTGAAGAACGGCATCGCATTCTGCAAAACCTGCTACAACATCACCCTCGCCGGACAGGAGGAGTGTGATATCTGCACCAGTCTGAAACGGGATGCAGGATTGATCTGCGTGGTGGAAAAACCACTGGATGTGCTGGTGATCGAAAAAACGCAGGCTTTTGGGGGCAGGTACCACGTGCTTCAGGGCGTCCTTTCTCCCATCGAAGGGATCGGACCTGATGACCTGATGATCCAGCCGCTAGTGGACAGGATCAAAGCCGGAGACATCCGCGAGGTGATCCTTGCCACCAACCCCAGCCTGGAAGGGGATGCCACCGCGCAATACATCCAGAAGCTGATCCTGCCGCTCGGGGTGCAGATCACCCGCCTGGCGCGCGGGCTGCCGGTAGGCGGCGAACTGGAGTACGCCGACCAGAACACTCTGCTGCGCGCCTTGGCAGGACGGCAGGAAATGAAATAGAAAGCAAAAGACCTCTCACAAACGGAGAGGTCTTTTCATAACACTCTTTTTTTAGGCAAGTTTCGAAAATAACTGCGAAAGCAGGTTGTTGTACGCGGGCACCTGCATCAATACCACGGTGATATTATCCTTGCCGCCGCGGTCGCAGGCAAGTTTGACCAGCGCGTTGACCGTGGGCTGCGGTTTGCGGTGTTGGTGAACCAGCACGCCCACAATTTCCCGATCATTTACATGATCGGTCAAGCCATCCGTACAAATCAAGACATAATCGCCAGGCCAGAGTTCCACCCCCTGGTTTGCCAATGCGTGGGCGTCATCCTCATTTTTACGCAGGTTCAATCGTTGATCCGCAGCCGGAACCATCGGTGAACCCAAATAACGGCGGATGACATGCGCGTTACGGTGGTTTTCCGCCTCTTCACGGGTGAGTTTGCCATTATCTAGGGCTTCCTGCACCCAGGTGTGGTCGGTGCTTACCTGGCGGATGCTGTTCTCGCGGATCAGGTAAATGCGCGTATCCCCGATTGTGGTGGTGAAAAGCCGGTTGGCTTCCATCCAGACCATGGCCACGGTGGCGCCCATACCGTGATTGGCATCCGCCTGCTGGGCGGTGGAATAGATCGCCTCGTTGGCCGTCTGCACCGCCAGAAGCATCGTTTTCAACGGTCGGTCACCAAAACTGTTGCCCACGGTTTGCAGCGCCTTTTCGACCGCCAGCTCCGCCGCCAGCTCACCCGATTTGTTGCCGCCGATGCCGTCACACACAATGGCAAACGTGACCGGTGTGGCATTGGAAGAAGATAACCGGTACCCTTGAACTGCGTACCGGTCTTCATTGTTTCTCCCGGTCATACCGGGGTGGGACAATGCTCCAACATGCAAATGAGTGGTCTTGGTGATGATCATTGAGCACCATTATATGGCTTAACTTCCACAGTGGCCTGCTTGCGTGGAGGATTTTCTTCATACCGGTAAGTCAGTTCGCCCACCTGGATGATATCACCGTGCACCAATATCTGACCGGCTTCGCCCACCGGTGTGTAATTCACCCAGGTGCCCGCCAGGGTTTGGTGGTCGCGCAGCAGGTAATCGCCTGCTTCGGTGCGGGTGATATCACAATGGTAGCCGTTGAGGGTGTCGTCCTCGACATAGATGGTTGCCTTGTCCTGGTCGTTGCCCCACGATACCGGCAGCTCCTCCAGTTGGATGGGCGGATCACCCGCCGGCTGCATATCCTTATCCAGCAACTTGAGGACAGCGGTGAAAAACTCTGTCTGTGCAGTTTGCCGGACCGGGTCCATCATATCCACCGCTGGGGAGGGAATGGCAGCCACAGATTGAGCGCGCGCCCTGATGCTGCGCGATGGGAGAAGCGTGCCATACTGCCGCAAATTCGAAAATCCCATCATCGCCAGCATGCCCAGGGCAAAGAAAACCACCAACAGCGCGTAAACGCCGCCGCGGGTGAGAAACCGCGTCCACCCATTCAGCTCCGGCAGGGATACATTCACCTGGGTAACCAGCACCGAACTGGTGGCTGAAAAGCCCAGGCTATCCTGGATGTTGATCTGCAACTCGTGCGCTCCGCTGGTGGTATAAGGCGTGAGATCCCAGACAAAGCGATTCAATGGCGGTAGCTTGTTCTCTGCCACCACCACCCCATCCACCAGCAGGCGGGCGGAAGAGATATCTCTGGCATAACCATCCGGGAACTCCAGCAGGAACTCGACGGTATGAGATTTCGGTTCCAGTTCCTGGAGAGGGTTTTTGCTGTCGTCCGGTGCAGAGCGATGAATGGCTGCCGGCAAGCCGACGAATATCGGATTCGCCGGCTGTAAATTGATATCGAAAGAAACCGGCAGCGCGGTGGCGGTGTTCTCGGCCAGGTCGATGCGTGCAGCCAGTTTATGCGTCCCGCTGCTTCGGACCTGGGAAGTGTAACTGACCTGATAGATAAAGCGCAGGGGATCGATGAATTGCTGTGCTTCGGAAAAAGGCTCGTAACCCGAAAAGGCAAAGAACTGACCGCCGGTATCATTTGCCAGGGCGCGCAGATGAGCCGCCTCGGGCGAATCGAACTGATATTGTGAGGCGATCATCCAGACGAAGATGCGTACACCTGCCTGTTTGGCGCGCGAGGTCAGATCCAGCCTGACGGTATCGGTCATCTCCTCGCCGGGCAGTGGGGCAAAGTACAGGATCGCCTTTTCAACCGGCTGGTCCTGGCGATATTCCATGGCTGTCTGGATGGCATTATTCAACGGCTCCAGCGAAGGAACCGACTGGTGCATATCCGGCTGATAGGTGGCAAAAGCAGATTGAAACGACAGGCTGTCTGCCAGGTGCATCTGGTTGATGGGACTGTTGGTGAACAGATTCAGATCATCTGTGCTGACATCCCGCTGGCTGAGCGCCCAGGTATCGATGTATTGCCTGATGTAATCGAAGCGGGTCTGTCCGCGCGTGTTGCGCAGGATGAACGCAGGCGAGGCGTTGATCACCACGGAAATCTGCACCCCCTGGCGCAGTTCCTGAAGTTCATCCACCGGCAAACTTTTGCCGTCTTCGAGAATAAACACCTGTCCGGCATCCAGCCCGTGCACAAAGGAACCGTCCGCGGCATGCACATCCAGATAGGTGGATGCACCGGGAAAATCACTCAACAGCGGGGGGTAAATTACAGCCTGATATTCACCCTGGGCGAAAGCATTTCCGGGGAATATCAGGCTGATCAGGATGGCTAGCCATGCCAGCTTTTTCATGCCTTGATTATAACGTCTCCAGCACTGGCTGCGGTTCAAGCAAATTAGAATCGTCTGAGCGTTTTGTCACGCGCATGTAGGTGAGAGTCCAGGCTGACTGAACATAGGCGGTCAGGATACCATTGAGCACCATGATGATCGGGTAAAGCAGGCAGCACATGCCGAGGGAAATCAACAGGGATGAGCTGATTGCGCTCCAGTTTTCCAACCCACCGTTGGTGATAACGGCAATAATCGGAGGGAGAAATACCAGCAGGATGGGCAGGGAGATGATGAAACCGATGATCCCGGCGCCGACACCCAGGATGATCCCCATGAGCAGCAGGTTCCAGAAGTTCTGTTTGGTCACCTGCCAGCCGCGCTGCAAGCCCCCGATGATGCCTAGGTTATCCACCACGATGGCGATGGTACCCTGTTCCAGGATGATGCTCACGATCCACATGGCTGGGATCAACAGGCAGAGCAGTGGAACAACGCAGAGCATGCCAATCCCCAGGGTGGCTATCCCGAAGATTACCATCGGAACGATCAGGATCATAAGTCCGATAAATACTGCCAGACCGGTTAACAATCCGTAGAAAAATACTTTCCAGAAGTAGCGCAGCGATTTAGTAAAGAGCGTGCCAAAGCCCAGTTTTTCATCGCTTGTGTCGGCAAGGCGTGTGCCGTGGATCAGCCCGATCTTGCCGAAGGTGGAGATAACCGTCACCGCTACGATGAGCACCAGCACGCCCAAAGCGATCAGCACCCAAACATACCAAGGGATGTTGGTTACGGTATCCGTCATCCGCTCAAAGAACGACTGCAACTCCGGCGGAAGACCATTGAAATTCCAATCGCCATTCCCCTGTGAGAAATTCCCGTTCGTCCGATAGTTGGAACCCCCGCCACCGCCTCCCCCGCCGCTCCCGCCCAGGCTGGCGAGAATGCCGAAGATCCAGAGCACTTTGTGCTTCCAGATCGTTTTCCATGCCTTACTCAATATTTCCCCAAAATCCATTTTTGCCTCCATTATTCCCATTCGATTGTCGCGGGCGGTTTGGTGGTGATGTCGTAAACGACCCGGTTCACCCCATTCACTTCATTGACGATGCGGCTCGACACCTTTGCCAGCAAGTCGTACGGCAAACGCGACCACCCGGCGGTCATAAAATCTTCGGTGGTGACCGCCCGTAATGCGATCGCTTCCTGGTAGGTGCGTAAATCGCCCATGACGCCCACTGATTTTACCGGCAACAAAACCGCAAAAGCCTGCGAAGACCCTTCTCCGCTGCTCTCATCGAGATGGAGCAGTCCGGCAGCCGCCAGTTCACCGGTGAAAATGGCATCTGCCTGGCGGAGCTTTTCCACACGCTCGGGCGTGATCTCACCCAGGCAGCGCACAGCCAGTCCCGGACCCGGGAAGGGCTGCCGCCAGACCAGTTCGCGGGGCAAGCCCAGGGCTTCGCCCACCCGGCGGACCTCATCCTTGAAGAGGTAGCGCAGCGGCTCCACCAATTTGAACTGCAGGTCTTCAGGCAGACCGCCCACATTGTGGTGGGTTTTGATCTTGTCGCCTTTGCTGCGGTCTGGGGCGCTGGATTCGACCACATCCGGATAAATGGTTCCCTGCACCAGGAAGGGCGGGTTATCCAATCTTCGGGCTTCCGCTTCAAAGATGCGGATAAACAACTCGCCGATGATCTTTCGTTTTCTCTCCGGTTCTGTGACGCTTTTCAGCGCCTCCATATATTGTGTACGCGCATCCACCGTGGAGAGTTGCATGGCATGGTGCCCCTTGAAGGCAGCCTCCACCTGTTCGCGCTCGTGCAGGCGCAGCAAACCGGTATCCACGAACACCGCGGAAAGCTGATCTCCAACCGCACGGTGCACCAGGGCGGTCGCCACGCTGGAATCCACGCCGCCGCTGACTGCCGACAGAACGCGGGATGTGCCTACCTGCGCGCGGATCTTTTCCACTGCGTCTGCAATAATGGATTCAGGCGTCCATGTGGCTGGTGCGCCGCAGATATCCACCACAAAACGGCAAAGCAGGTCCTTGCCCATCGGAGTATGGCGTACTTCAGGGTGAAATTGCAGTCCATAAATGTGCTTTTCGGAATGAGCGATGGCGGCATAAGGACTGTTGGGTGAGGAGGCTAAAGAATGAAATCCAGGCGGTAAAGCTTCGATGCGGTCGCCATGCGACATCCACACCGGGTTTTTCCCCGCCGGCAGGAAGTTGGTGGCCCGGGTGACCTCGATCTCGGCAAAACCGAATTCCCGCTCGCCGGATGGGGATACCTTTCCGCCCAGGCGATGGGTGAGGGTTTGCATACCGTAGCAAATGCCGAGGGTGGGCAGCCCGGATTCCAGCACGTAATCTGGCACCTGCGGAGCGCCCGGCTGGTAAACGGAATTGGGTCCGCCCGAGAGAATATACCCGGCGGGTTGGATCGCCAGTACCCTGTCACGCGGCGCATCCCAGGGGAACAGCTCGCAATATACCGAGCATTCGCGCACCCGTCTGGCAATCAGCTGGGAGTATTGCGAACCAAAATCCAAAATGGCGATGGAGGTCGATTTCATGGATTTCTCGTGCTTGATCTGATGAACTACTTGAAATAGATGCCGGTTTCATCCATGCGGGTGATGGTAACCAGCGAGACGATCGGCACCCCCAGGTGCGCCAACGCCGCCCTGCCGCCTTCGAAGGACTTTTCGATCAAAGTGCCCACACCCACCAGTTCGGCGCCAGCGGCTTCCGCCAGACGGATCAACCCCAAAATGGTTGCCCCGGATGCCAGGAAATCATCAATGATCAACACCCGTTCTCCGCCGGAAAGATACTCGGGCGAGACGATCAATTCGGTCATGTTGCCCTTGGTGTGGGAGGGGGCAACCGTCAGATAAACCGTATCGGGCATGGTAATGGGTTTGGTTTTACGGGCATACACGATGGGTACATTGAGGTATCTTCCCGCCATTAATGCCGGGGCGATGCCCGAAATTTCCGCCGTCAGAATCCGCGTGGGCTTGACATCGGCAAACAAACGGGCAAATTCCTGTCCGCAGGCATCCATCAGCGCCGGTTCCACCTGATGATTAATAAAACTATCCACTTTCAGAATGCCGCGCCCCAGATACTTGCCGCATTCCAGAATCCGCTCTTCTAGCTGCTTCATTGACTTCCTCCTGGAAAGATGTATGGACAATTTTACATCACACTGAGAATGAATAACAAGTTTAGAGTGTGTTAGAATCACTTTTTGGACAGTTATGTTGTCACTATTACTTGCATCCAATTCACCCCGCCGCAAGGAGCTTCTGGCACTTACTGGTTTACCCTTTGCCATATTACCAGTCAATGTTGATGAATCACCGCAGCCAAACGAAGAACCAGAAACCTGCGTACGCCGGTTAGCCGAAAGCAAAGCCCGCGCAGCCGCCACCCGGGCGGAAACGATGGGATTCCCCAACGACCAGATCATTCTGGCGTCCGATACCATCGTGGTCTTGGATGGAGAAATGCTGGGCAAACCGCTGGATGACCATGACGCGCAGCGCATGCTCGAATTGCTGCAGGGCAAGACCCACCAGGTGATGACGGCAATCTGCCTGCGCAGAGTCCAGGCGGACGAATCGCTGATCGATGTCTGCATCAGCCCGGTACCCATGCGCAAGTACTCCCATGCTGAAATAGCCGAATACGTTGCCACCGGCGACCCGCTGGACAAAGCCGGGGCGTATGCCATTCAACACAGCGGATTTCACCCCGTGGATGGTTTTGCCCACTGTTTTGCCAGTGTGATGGGGCTGCCGCTCTGCCACCTGGTAAAGATGCTGAATCAATTTGGAATTACAATCGATGATGAAATACCAATTGCCTGTCAGCATTCCCTGAAGTACGAATGCCCGGTTTTTTCCTCCATTCTGGAAAAGACCGCCGTAAACTAGGAGAGCTTGTATGAAACTTTGGAGAATAACCGCTATCCTCCTCATCATTGCCACCGGATGCACCGCCGCGGGAGGGTCACTGCCCACCGCTGCTGTCGTTGAAACACCCACCCAGTCATTACCGACCCCGGAGATCATCACCACCCATGTGCCTGAAGCCGAATCGGCTGCAAAATTCTTCCTGGATGCCTGGAAGGCGGAAGATTACCCCAAGATGTACAGCATCCTGACCGCGCTGAGCAAAGACGCCATTACCGCCGATGATTTCGCCAAGAAATACAGTGATACGGCAATCAACCTCACCCTGCAATCGCTCGACTACACCATCCTCTCCAGTCTCACCAACCCCACGCGGGCGCAGGTGGCATACCGGGTGACCTATAAAACCGTGCTGCTGGGCGAGATACAACGGGATATCACCATGAACCTCAGCCAGGAAAAAGGCTACTGGCTGGTGGAATGGGAAGACGGCTTGATCCTGCCCGAACTGACTGGCGGGAACCACCTGTCGCTGGATGTGAAGATCCCCGCCCGCGGGAATATCTATGACCGTACCGAAAAAGCCATCGCCGCCCAAACCGATGCGGTGGCGGTTGGAGTTGTGCCCGCCAACATCCTGCCCGATGACGAAGGCAACCTGCTGCTGACCATCTCCAAGATGACCGGCATTCCGGCGCCCTGGATCCGTTCCAAGTATTTCGGCACCGAGAACTATTACATCAACGTGGGTGAAACCACCCAGGATCAATATATGCAATATGCCGGCACGCTTGCCAACTTCAGCGGGGTGGATGTCACCCCCTACAACACCCGCTTCTATTACGAAGACGGTATTGCCCCGCAGGTGATCGGCTACGTACAGCTTGTCCCGGCGGAGGAGCTGGAAAGCTACCGGCGCAAGGGCTACCTGGGAGATGAAAAAGTCGGCGTATCGGGATTGGAAAAATGGGGCGAAGACAAACTCGCCGGAACTCACGGCGGATCGTTGTATGTGATCGACCCGCAGGGACAGATCGTCACCCGCATGGCTTCGGTCGAACCGGTCAAGTCTCAATCCATTTACACCACCATCGACCGCGACCTGCAGGAGGGCACGCAAAAAGCGCTGGCGGGATTCACCGGGTCGGCGATCGTCATGGAGAGGGACACCGGGCGCATCCTGGCAATCGCCAGTGTCCCGGATGTGGACCCCAACCTGTTCGACCCCAATAATGTCAACTTCCAATTCCTGGGGCAGGAGTTATCCGATCCGCGCCAGCCATTGGTCAACCGGGCAACCCAGGGTCTGTATCCGCTCGGTTCGGTATTCAAGATCATCACCATGGCATCGGCGCTGGAAAGCAAGGAATTCGATGCACAATTCGACTTCAACTGCACCCATGAATTCACCGAAGTGCCCAACCTCACACTGTACGACTGGACCTATAAAAAGGGATACGCGCCATCGGGTATGCTGCACAGCCTGCAGGAAGGTCTGATGCGCTCCTGCAACCCGCTGTTCTGGCATATCGGGTTGGAACTCTACCGCAAGGGTCTGGGAACCGCCATCCCCGATATGGCAAAAGGCTTCGGGCTCGGTTCACTCACCGGCATCGAAGGTGTTGGTGAAGAAGCCGGTAACATCCCCACCGTGGAATCGGAAGGCGACGCCACCAATATCGCCATCGGACAGGGTACCCTGCTGGTAACCCCGCTTCAAGTGGTTGATTTTGTTGCCGCCATGGGCAACGGCGGAATACTATACACCCCGCAGATCATCGAAAAAATCGCTCCGCCGGATGGTGAACCGACCTATCAGTTCACCCCGCAGGTACGCGGAAATCTGCCCGTTTCCGCAGAGAACATCAAGATTATTCAGGAAGGCATGCGTATGGTGGTAGCCGATGCCCGTGGCACCGCACACCGCACCTTCTCCAGCCTGCAGATCCCGGTATACGGCAAGACCGGTACCGCCGAAACCTCGGTGGGGGATGAGACCCATGCCTGGTTCGCCGGATACACCGACTATAACAGCCCGAACAAACCGGATATCGCCGTGGTGGTGATGCTGGAATACCAGGGCGAAGGCAGTGATTGGGCGGCACCCATCTTCCGCCGTATCGTGGAACTGTATTTCTACGGACAGATGAGCCGCACCTACCCATGGGAATCCACTTATTACGTCACATCCACCCCCACCTCCCCCTCCACACCCACGCCGGATGTGACCGCCACGCCAAAAAAGAAGAAATAATACCGAAATGTCTGACCCGGAAATACGAGAAGGCATTGTTATTCGTACGCAATCAGGTTTCGTCACCGTTAATACCGGTGACGAAACGTTTATCTGTCAGCTGCGCGGAAAGGTCAAGAAAGCCCGCGAACGCAGCGACCTGATCGCCGTCGGCGACCGGGTGGAATTTACCCGTCATGAAGAGAGCAGGGGCATGATCGAGCGCATCATGCCGCGCAAGTGCATGCTCGCCCGCCTGGACCCGACCCCGCGCGGGTTGTACCGGCAGATATTGCTGGCGAATATCGACCAACTGGTATTGATCTTTGCCTGCGCCGATCCCGAGCCGCATTTACGCATGCTCGATCGTTTTCTAGTGATCGCCGAAAAGGAAGGCATTCCGGCGTTGATTGTATTCAACAAAATCGACCTGATCGGTCTGGACGAAGCACACAAACGCTTCGATTTCTACGAAAAGATTGGCTATCCGATGATCTTTACCTCCACCCACAGCGGAGAAGGTCTCGACCCGCTGCGCAGCCACCTGATAGGTAAATTCACCGCTTTTTCAGGTCCCTCCGGTGTAGGCAAATCCAGCCTGCTGAACGCAGTGCAGCCGGGGCTGGGGATCGCCGCGCGTGAGGTGAGCGATGTCACCCGTAAAGGCAGGCATACTACCGTGGTGCGCGAGATGTATCCGCTGGCGGCTGGCGGCTTTGTGGTCGACACGCCGGGGCTGAAATCCTTGGCGCTGTGGGATACCCAACCCGAGGAATTGGACGGCTACTTCCCCGAGATCAGTCCCCTGGTGGCGGATTGCGCCTTCTCCGATTGCACCCACCGCTCCGAGCCCGGCTGCGCCGTGGTGAAAGCCGTGCAAGAGGGGCGCATCTTTCCCGAAAGATACGATTCTTACCTGCGTCTGCGCTTTGGCGAATAGCGGGCATTTGTTCCCGTCTCCCGTATAATAAAGTATTCCGCACCGAGGAGACGACGATGGACACCACGAAAAGCGCCCAGATCAGCCGTAAATCTTTTATCCAGTCATTCATCATTCTGATTGTTCTTATTCTGATCGCCGGGGTCTTGACGCGGGTCATCCCCTCGGGCAGTTACACCCGCGCGGATCAGGGCGGCAGCACCGTCATACTGCCGGATTCGTATCAACCGCAAGCCAAGCCCGATTATCCCATCTGGCGCTGGTTCACCGCCCCAGTGGAGGTGCTTGCCGGACCCGACAGCCTGACGATTATTACCATTCTGATCTTCCTGCTGATGGTGGGGGCGGCTTTTGCCGTGTTGCAGCATTCGCAAATCCTCGCTTCGGTCATCTCGCGCATCATTGCTCTGTTCGGCGGCAGAAAATATCTGCTGTTGTGGGTTATTTCACTGTTCTTCATGGTGATCGGTGGATTTTTCGGCATCTTCGAAGAAGTCATTCCACTGGTGCCGATCATGATCGCGCTGGCAATCCACCTTGGCTGGGATACGCTGACCGGGTTGGGGATGAGTATCCTGGCGGTCAACATGGGCTTTTCCACTGCCATCACCAATCCATTCACCATCGGTGTGGCGCAGAAGCTGGCGGAACTGCCGCTCTTTTCCGGCGCCGGGCTGCGCATGGTATTCTTCGTCATCATCTACCTGATCTTTATGCTCTTCCTCACCGGCTATGCCCGCAGGATCGAAAAAGACCCCGTGGTTAGCCCGGTTTATCGGGAGGAGGAAGCTGCCAGTCTGCGTGGAAAACACAGCGAATGGCAGGCAGGGGAAGTCGATTCCGCCAAACTGAAGCCGGCGCTGGTCTGGTTTGGCAGCTTCACGCTGTTGATCGCCATCGTGCTGTTCAGTGCGCCGTTCGTTGAATTTCTCTCTTCATATTCCCTGCCATTGGTGGCGCTGTTGTTCTTCATCGGCGGGTTGGGCGCCGGTTTCCTCTCCGGCACACCCGGCAAAAAAGTCTGGAAAGCCGCCTGGGAAGGCGCGCTGGGCATCGCCCCGGGCATCCCGCTCATTCTGATGGCATCTAGCGTCAAATACATCGTCACGGAAGGTGCCATCCTTGATACGCTGCTGATGTACGCATCCGGCTGGCTGAACGGCACTTCGGCATACGCCGCATCCCTGATCACCTACGGGCTGGCGTTGGTGATCGAATTCTTCATCGGATCCGGATCCGCCAAGGCATTTCTGCTGATGCCTATTTTGGTGCCACTGGCGGATCTGATTGGCATCACCCGCCAGGCGGTTATCACCGCCTACTGCTTTGGCGACGGCTTTTCCAACCTGATCTATCCCACCAACCCGGTGCTGCTGATCGCCCTGGGGTTGACCGTGGTCAGTTACCCCAAGTGGCTGAAATGGTCATTGCGCCTGTGGCTTTGGGTATTTCCGGTTACCGTTCTCTTCCTGCTGTTTGCCGTTTTCATCAAATTCGGCCCATTCTAGACCATCATAGGCATCCGGTTCGATCATGGAAAACACCTGGCATTTCCCCCCACTGCAAGAGATTCGCGTCCGCTTCCGGCGGCATTTCCTCGCCATTCAGCAAATCTATCCGGCGAGCCGCTTTCAAACGAAAGTCATTTCCCCGGATGCGCAGGATGAGATCGCCTGGATCGAAGCCGATCCGCTGGCGGAACGGAAAAAGCTGCTGATCATTTCGGTGGGGCAGCATGGTATCGAAGGTTATTTCGGTTTCGAGGTGCTCGATCAATTCATCCGGGAGTTCTTGCACAAGATCGACCCGCGGGATACCGGCTTGCTGATCATCTCACCCATCAACCCCTGGGGGATGCGCAACCTGCGCAAGGTGGATGCAGATTCCGTGGATTTAAACCGTAATTTTATCAACCCGCAGGCATGGGCGGCGTTGCCTAAAGGAAATCTTTATCCGGCAATTTCCCGCCTGGTCACCCCCGAAAAGCCGGTAGCCAATCTTGCGATGGAAGAGTTGAAGCTGTTCGCCCGATTAATCTACTACCTGCTGAAACTGGGACGCCCCGCCATCATGCGTGGTGCTTTACAGGGACAATACTTCCAACCGGGGCAAATCTATTACGGCGGCAGCCAGCCCCAGGCGCCGGCGCGTTTGCTCATGGAGCTTTTTCAGCAGCACTGTCCGCAATATGAAAAGGTATTGCACATCGACATGCACACCGGGTATGGACCGCGCGACAGGATGAGTGTGGTTTGCAGCCCCTTCGATCCGCGCACCTCAACGGAGATCGGCGCCTGGCTCGGTTACCCGGATGTGGTCAAGACCAGCCCCGGCGAGTTCTATGAGATCCACGGCGATATGGTCGACTATCAGTATCAGCACGTATTCTCACAAATGTCGGGCAAGGATTGTTTTGCCGCCACCTTCGAGTTCGGCACCTACGGCGATTCCGCACTGGCGGGAGTGCGCAGCCTGTTTACCATGGTGATTGAGAACCAGAATTACCGGCATGGTTCGGTCGATGCGGATACCGCTGCGGAAGTGAAGCACCGCTTCGTGGAATTGTATTACCCCTCCGACCCGGCATGGAAAAAGCGCGCCCTCGAAAATGCAAGGCGCGCCTGGAAAGGTGTACTCACCGCTTTCCGCTAAATGATCGTGTACTGC
This sequence comes from Anaerolineaceae bacterium, assembly GCA_036746315.1. Lineage (GTDB taxonomy): Bacteria > Chloroflexota > Anaerolineae > Anaerolineales > Anaerolineaceae > DAIOEK01. The sequence continues at coordinate 29,964 of DAIOEK010000032.1, forward strand.
TCGCCCGGTTTCAGAATAACCACCCGGGCGTCCGTCTCGGCTTCCACGCGCTGTTTCCATGCCTGGGCATCTTGCCTGAGCAGGGGAAAGGTGTCGTAGTGTATCGGGATGACCGTCTTGGGTTTGAGAAATTTCACGGCGCGCAGGGCATCATCGGGACCCATGGTGTAATTGTCGCCAATGGGCAGGATCGCCAGGTTGATCCCCTCTTCGCCGATCAGGCGCATATCCCCGAACAGACCGGTATCTCCGGCGTGATAAATTTTTTGATCGTCCTTGGTGGTGAGCAAAAGACCGGCCGGATTCCCGCCGCAGGCTTGGCCTGCCACATCCAGCCCCGCCCCGTGCAGGGCAAAGGTAAGCTTGAGATAACCAAAGGGATGGTTGAAGCCGCCGCCGAGATGCTGGGCATGCGTCTTGATGCCTTTCTCCTCCAGCCAGTCGCAGATCTCGGAATCGCCTATGACCATTGCCCCGGTCCGTTTGGCAATCGCGATGGTATCTCCCACATGGTCGCCATGACCGTGGGTAAGCAGAATGTAGCTGGCTTCGACCTCTTCCGGTTTTACCGGCGCTACCGGGTTGCCGGAAAGGAATGGATCGATCAGCAGTTTGAAACCAAAAGTGTTTACTGCAAAAGCGGCGTGTCCGTAAAAAGTCAGGGTAGTGCTCATCTCAGCTCCGTTTCTTCATATCCATCGGTTGATAAATTCATTCCGTCAACACCGCATCGATTGCGCGCAGTTCTTCCGCGCTGAAATCCGGGGTATTGAGCGCCGCCACGTTATTCTCGATCTGCGTCACGGAGCTGGCTCCCACCAGTGCGGATGTCACCGCCGCATGACGCAAAACCCAGGCAATCGCCATCTGCGCCATCGACTGCCCCCGTTTTTTGGCAATCTCATTCAGCTTGCGCACTTTCGCCAGCACCTCATCGGTAACCGCATCCGGCTGCAAATATGAAATGCGCCGGGATGCCCGCGACCCCTCGGGAATGCCGTTCAGGTAACGATCGGTCAATAATCCCTGCGCCAGCGGGGAGAACACGATGCTGCCTACACCTTCCTGACGCAATACATCCAACAAGCCATCCTCCACCCAACGGTTGAACATGCTGTACTTCGGCTGGTGAATGAGCAACGGCGTCCCAATCTGCCGCAGCAGGGCGGCTGCCTTTGCAGTTTGTTCGGGACTGTATTGTGAAATGCCTGCGTAGAGCGCCCTGCCCGAGCGTACAATGTGATCCAGCGCACCCAGTGTCTCCTCCAGCGGTGTCTCGGGGTCGGGGCGGTGGTGGTAGAAGATATCCACATAATCGACGCCCATGCGTTTGAGGGATTGATCGAGCGAGGCGATTAAATACTTGCGCGATCCCCAGTTGCCGTATGGACCGGGCCACATATCCCAGCCTGCCTTGGATGAAATGATCAGTTCATCACGATGTGGTTTGAAATCCCGGGCAAAGATGATCCCGAATGTTTCCTCCGCCGAACCGTACGGCGGACCGTAGTTGTTGGCAAGGTCGAAGTGGGTGATCCCCAGGTCGAATGCCCGCCGGAGAACGGCGCGGCCATTCTCCAGAGAATCCACCCCGCCAAAGTTATGCCAGAGTCCCAGGGATATCGCCGGTAAAAGCAATCCGCTTCGCCCGCAGCGGTTGTACTTCATGCTGTCATAGCGCCTCGCGTCGGGAGCATACGTGGGAGTAACGGACATGATCCATTCCTTTCTCTTCCACACATCCATGTGGGGATATATTCATTGTACTCAAATCCAAATGAACCAACCACATTTTTCCCCTGTATGGTTGGACAAGGCACACGCAATATCGACCGGAATTATGGTTGTTCTTCTGTCGCTGTCGGCAGCGGGGTGGCGATCTTCAAATAAATGCCGGGGATCCATCCGATGCGACCGTCCTTATCCATTACCTTGACCCACACCACATCATCCTGCACCATCTCCTCGTGGAAGACGGTGATCTCGTCACTGGCATACAAATTCCCGATCACCGGTCCGCCCGGGTATTGCACCAGCTTGCGCGGCGGAATGAGCGGCGAGACGATCCTGCCGCTTTGCGGCGTGGGGGTATTAGTGGGAGTGGCAGTCGGTGTATCCGTCGGTTCAGGCGTGCTGGTCGGCGTGGCAGTCGGCAGCGGTGTGAGCGTGGCGGTGGGGCTGGGTCCCGGGGTGGGTGTGGGCGTATGGGTGGGCGTGGGTGTGGCGGTGGGCGGGATCAGCGGATCCAGTCTTTCGGCAAACACCTGGTTAACCTTCAGCGAGCTGGGACGGTGGATCTGATTGACAATGCGCTCCTGCAGATCGACCACCTGTTGATAGGTTAAGGGCTGGTTGGTACGCAGGGTAATGACCAGGTCGAGGATATCACTTGCGCGGTTGATATTGATCTCCACCAGTTCCGAGTTGTTCACCTGGCTCACCTCCCTGCTGACGACCATGTTAATTTCGCGATTTTCGGCCGCCTCGTTGAAGAATTTCACGCTGAGGATCGACAGCGGGATGAGAATGAGCATGGTCAGCGCCGCGGAATAGATCAGTCCGCGCGGCAGCCGGTGATTTTGAATGGCAAAATCAGAGAAGCCTCGTAAAAAGAACACGATCACCGCGGCGAAGGTAATGGTTACGGCGTTGGTGGCAAAAAGCAGCAGCGCTCCACCCAGAATGTCCCAGCGCCAGAGCGCCAGTCCGATCCCCACGGTGCACAGCGGCGGCATGATGGCGGTCGCGATCGCCACACCGGGTAATGTCGCCGAGAGATCGGGTTTGGTCAGGGCGTAGGCGGCTGCCAGCCCGCCGGCAAAGGCGATGGTCAAGTCGATGGGTGAGGGATGGGTGCGGGAGAGAACCTCGGAGGGGATCTCCTGAATGCTGACGAAAGGCAGCAGATTATTCAACAGGGTGATCGCCGCCGCCAGGAGAATGGCATACCCGGCCCCCTTCGCCACGGCGGTGGAACTGACCCGCAGTAGATGAATATCGCCGGTGATCAGTGCCAGACCGATGCCAATGATGGGGGACATCAGGGGAGCCAGCAGCATCGCGCCGATGATTACCGCCGGTGTGTTGGTGATCAGCCCCAGGGTGGCAATACAGCCGGACAGAATGACGAGCAGGAAGAAATCGAAATCCGGCTCAGCGGAGGTGGCAATCTCCGTGCGCAATGGATCCCGGTCCATGATCGAGACCGGCTTGTAGATTCGGAATAACAGCCTGCGCAACGTTTTGTTGAGGTTCATGATTTCCGCCAGTAACCAAAAGCGTGCAAATTTTATACCTGCAATGATACAACAACTTGCCCGCATATGGGCGCTACAACCCGGGTTGGCGACAGCCGTGGATAACGCAACGCCCCTCCCGGCAGCAGGAGGGGCGTATGTTATAATGACTGTGCCGAAGGTGGGAATCGAACCCACATACCCGAGGGTACACGATTTTGAGTCGTGCGCGTCTGCCT
>DAIOEK010000033.1:0-26207 GCA_036746315.1 Anaerolineaceae bacterium
AAAGCCGGACGGGGGGCAGCGGTATTTTGGAAGGTCAGGTTTACCACCCGTTCGATAGGGGAGCGCAGTGCGTCCTGGATCAATTGCAAGGCTCTGTCGATATTCAATGTGCTGCCCGCCTTCCCGGGCTGGAAGGATGTTGATCCGGGGATGGGAAGGGCAGGGGTGGGCGGTTCGTCATATCTGACCGCCACTTCGTTTTGAAGATATGCACGTAGCCGATCTTCGGAAATGTTTGCCCTCAGGGGGACTTCGGTGGTGGGCAGATCACGGTTCCAGATGTAATCCCAATAGCCCACCCAGAAGGATTGGCTTACCCGCTGCATGTCGGCAGCAGTCAGCATGCCTTCCAGGTCCATTTCGAAACCGACGGTGTTGGGCTTCATCTGGATGGCTGCATTGTTGTAACGCAGTTCAACCGGGGTGGAATAGACCATTAACAGCCGGTTGGCTGCCTCGGTGCGATCAAGACCGCCAATCGGTATCCCTGCCACGATCATGCCTGAAGGGAAATTTGCCCTCACCCGGCTGTAGCGGATCAATTGCAGGGTGGTCAAAATGACCGCGCCAAAGATAAAGATCAGCGAAACCCAGCGCAATGCAGAGAAGGATTGTTTTCGTCTCACACTACCTCTTTCTAATTCCTGAATTTTACCAGAGAAAAATATTCCACTCTGGTCTATTAAAGAGTTCTAATCTGTGAAATGAAGCAAACCATCCAGGGGATTGCATGGGCAGTCAAGCGTAATAAAAAAGCCGGAGACACTACAGCCATGGTGTACCCCGGCTTTTTGTTTCGATATTTCAGTAAAGTTGTTCCGTTTGCGCCTTGCGGGCAAGCTCCAATTGGTCTGCGACCGCTTCCGGGGCGGTACCGCCAAATGCCGCCCGCCGGTGGAGTGACTTCTCTACATCCAATGCGTCCAGCAGGCGTGGATCAAAATTGGGAACCAGCGCCTGCCACTCGCTGAGGGGAAGCTCGTTCAACGCCAGAGCTGCCTCTTCAGCCTTGCGCACCGCCTGCCCGATTATGGCGTAAGCCTGGCGGAATGGCAGCCCGGTCTCCACCAGTGCGTCCGCCAGGTCGGTTGCCAGTGCCTGCGGATCAATGGCAGTGTACATACGGTGCTGATCCACGCTCAGGCTGGCAACACATCCGCTCAATACTGCCAGCATCGTCTCCAGGGTGTCGGCTGCGTCGAACACTGGCTGTTTGTCTTCCTGCAAGTCCTTGTCATAGGCAGATGGCAGCGCCTTCAATGTGGCTAAAAAGCCTGTCAGGTGTCCCATCAGCATGCCGCTTTTCCCACGCACCAGTTCCAAAGGGTCGGGGTTTTTCTTCTGTGGCATCAAGCTGGAACCGGTGGAAAACTCATCCGCCAGTTTGATGTAGCCATATTCGTGTGTCGCGTACAGCATCAATCCTTCAGCCAGTTTGCTGGCGTGGATGCCGATCATCGAACAGGCATACAAAAAATCGGCGGCAAAATCACGGTCAGAGATGGCATCCAGCGAGTTGGGAGAGGGTTCGCGAAAGCCCAGTGCGTTGCTCAACTGAAAGCGGTCGATTTTTTTGAATCCGGTACCGGCGAGTGCACCGCATCCCAACGGGCAGACCGCTGCTTCCTTATATATACTGCTGATGCGCAATCGATCCCGCTGAAATGCCCACAGGTGCGAGAGCCACCAGTGGCTTAATAGAATGGGTTGAGCCTGCTGCATGTGGGTATAACCCGGCAGTACCACCTGCCAATCGCTTTCCGCCCGTTCCAGTAGCGTTTTCTGTAATTCACCCAGCTTCCCGTCGATTTGCCTGGCGGCAGACATTACCCACAGGCGAAAATCCGTTGCTACCTGATCGTTGCGGCTGCGGCCGGTGTGTAGCTTTCCGGCGGTCGGGCCGATCATTTCGGTCAGCAAACGCTCCACTGCACTGTGAATATCCTCTTCCCCGGCACCGAATTCGATGGCTCCCGCTGAAATATCTTGTTTGATGCGCTCGAGCCCGCTGACGATCAATGTGACCTCTTCCGCGTCCAGCAATTCAGCCTGATGCAGGGCTTCTGCCCAGGCAATGCTGCCTTGCACATCCACCACACCCAGACGGTAATCGAAGCCCAGTGAACGGTTGAAAGATTCTGCAACCGGGTCCAGCTTTCCGTTCAACCTGCCCTGCCAGAGTTTCATGAACTGGTCTCCATCATAACAGCCGGCATGGTCACTGAAATTGCTTCGGTGTTGGCGCTGTTACCGGTATCATTCATCTGCTTCCGAATGCTGGCATGAATTTTTGCCGGCAGCCCGAACAGGCGGATGAAGCCGGTTGAATCGCTGTGATCGAAGTCGGTTGAATGACCAAAAGAGGCAATGTTCTGGCTATACAGGCTGAAGGGGCTTTCCCGCTTGATCACGATCAGGTTGCCTTTGTACAGCTTCAGTGTAATCGAACCGCTGACCGTCTTTTGTGTGCTGGTAAAGAAGGCATCCATCGCTTCGCGCAGCGGGCTGAACCACTGTCCGTTGTATAACAGATCGGCATAATTCAAAGCCAGGCTTTCTTTGGCGCGTGCTGTGGCTTTATCCAGCGTAATGGATTCCAACTCGCGATGCGCGAACATTAAAATGGTACCGCCCGGCGTCTCGTACACACCGTGACTCTTCATCCCCACCAGGCGGTTTTCCACCAGGTCGATCTGTCCGATGGCGTGTTTACCACCCAGTTGATTCAGCTTTTCGATCAACTCTACACTGCTCATTACTTCACCGTTCAGTGCCACCGGGTCACCCTGTGCAAAAGTGATGCACACCGTCTCGGGTTGGTCTGGTGCTTGTTCCGGGGTGACAGAAAGTTGGAATAGATCCTCTTCCGGTGCGTTGGCGAGGTCCTCCAGTGGTCCGCCCTCGTGCGAGATGTGCCACAGGTTTTGATCCCGGCTGTATAGCGAGGGATTCTTTTTGACTGGGAAGTCTATGCCGTGCGCTTCCATATATGCCAGTGCATCTTCACGCGATTTGATATTCCACTCGCGCCATGGGGCGATCACCTTGAGCGTGGGGTTGAGCGCCATCACTCCCACCTCGAAGCGTACCTGATCGTTGCCTTTTCCTGTACATCCGTGGCAGATGGCATCCGCGCCCTCCTGCTCGGCGACTTCCACCAGATGCTTCACCACCACCGGACGCGCTATGGATGTACCCAACAGGTAACGCTGCTCGTATAAAGCCCCTGAATGGATCATGGGGAAAATATATTCGCTCACCAGCTCCTCTCGCAGGTCGCCGATGATCAGTTTGCTGGCGCCAGCCTGTAGAGCGCGTGCTTCCAGTCCATCCAATTCCTGTCCCTGACCGACATCGGCGCAGAAGCAGATCACTTCGCAGCCATAATTCTCGATCAGCCAGGGGATAATGGTGGAAGTATCCAACCCTCCCGAATATGCCAGAACAACTTTGTTGTACTTTGAAGTTTGCATTTTGGCTCCTTTTCCTCCGACAAATAAAATGGATTGCTTTAATTCCAATGGGTGAAACAAAAAAGGCCTTCCTTTCAGGAAGACCTTTGATATCCAAAGTATGTGTGCTATCGCTGCCGCTGTTGATTACTCCTGGAAACGACCGATGCACCTTCCTGAAAGTCGGAAAGTGCTATTACGACGGGCGCGGTTCTGGAGAACGATCAGCTTTTGCATATTGTGTGGTAGGATACCTGCGAATAAGGGGTTTGTCAAGGGGATTGGGCTGCGAATTTACAATACTCACTGGGTCGGTGTGTAGGTGCTTTCTGCCTTGAATTAATAATACTTTTGTAATATTTGATTTTAGTAAATTCCCGTATAATTACTCATGGAAAACTACCTTTAAACAAACCTTGAATGCAACGAACCAATACTGCAGTTTGGTCGCTTCGTCATCACCGATGACAACAGTATTGGGGAGCAAGTAGCGAAACCGGTCAGACTACGACCGGTTTTTTATTTTTAGTTTTCATCATTATTTTTGGCGGGGTAAAGGAGATTACCTGATGAATAGAGTGTTTACTGGAAAACAGGTCTGGCAATTTGTTTTTAGCTGCGCGGTGATACTTTCCATGTTGATTCCCGGCTCAGCAGCCTATGCAGATGAAAAGCAGCCCGGGACGGCTGAAGCGACAGAGACAACCGCGGCAGCCGGAGTAACCGTACCCGTGGCAACGCAAACGGTGGAAAGCCCGACTGCACCTGCAGCGGAAGCAGCCGGGGAAACCGTGGCAGCTAACTCTGACAGTGAGCTACAGCCGACCTCGACCGAAACTGTGGAACAGACTCCAACCCCGGACGATGAAGTTACGCCGACACCTGATCCTGTTTTACCCGAAACCGATTTGGAACCGACGGAGGTGGTTGAGGATACAGTGAATCCTCCCTCTCCTGCGAATGCGGAAACTGTCTCCGGGGTAATTGAATACCTGCAGGAGAACGAGATTGTCCTCACCAACAGTGAAGGCGATGCGCTTCCTCTGGCATCCACCGATGTTGAAGCCGCGTTGTCTTATCCTGACCCGTGGATCATCCGTGGTGCGGACACCTACCGTTTCCTTCCCGTCGGCGGCTGTGCAGCTTACGGCGGTGTCGGTGAATTTTGTACGGAGACCAGCACACCCATTCAGGCAGCGGTGAATTTTGCCTTGGCTGGTGAAACGGTTTACATCGGCAGCGGTGTGTTCGTGGAAACGGTCGATATCGATAAAGACCTCACCCTGCAGGGTGAAGCCGGGACGGTGATCCAGGCTCCTTCCGGCACCGGATCCGTGGCTGTTGATTTCACCTCTCTGGGTGGCACCAATCTTCGTCCGGTGATCTATATCAGCAATGGCGCTTTTGTGCATATCGACAGCCTGACCGTGGATGGAAATAACGTTGGTAACGGCAATTACAGTCTGGTGGGCATTGGCTTTTGCAATGCCGGCGGTGAGATCACCAACTCCACCATTACCAACATCCAGGATAATCCTGCAAGTGGAAACCAAAGCGGTGTTGCCATCTATGCCGCCAACAAAGATGGTGTTGCGCGAACCATCACGATCAATGGCAATACCATCAACAATTTCCAGAAAAACGGCATGGCATTGACCGGTGAGGGTCTGACCGTGAATGTGACCAACAACACCGTTACCGGGAAGGGCGAGATCAATTACAATGCTCAGAATGGCATCCAGGTCAGCTCAGGGGCAACCGGAACCATTGCGAATAACACCATAACCGGGTTCGACTACACAAAACCTGGTGATTACTGGAACGACGGAGCGGCAGCCATCCTTCTTTACAATGCAGGCAACGGCGTTACCGTCAGCGGGAACCAGATACTGAACAGCGATAACGCGATTTATGTATATAACAGCGATAACGCCACCGTAACCGGCAACACGGTCAACAACAACCTTTATGGCATCGTGTTGTATGATACCAACAATGCCGCATTGAGCAACAACGTTCTGCTAAACAACCGCACTGCCGCCGTTGCTCTGTGGGATGCCTACAATACTTCCCTGAGTGGCGATAGAATCGATGGAAATTCATCGGGTACTTCCAATAATAGCAGCAGTGGTATTTATGCCGGCAACACGGTAAGCGGGCTTCAGATGAATGGTGTGACCATCACAGATACCTATAAAGGTATCAATGTGGATGATGGCACGTCTGCGGCAAACTGGCTGATCCAGAACAGCACTTTTAATGGGAATGGGTATGGGGCATTCTTCCAGGGAAACATGAATATCCTCAATATCCTGAATAGTCAGTTCAACGATAATGCCACCGGCGTGATGGGCGCCAGTGATGGGGTCGGCTTGTATGCCGCCTCCCATGGGGTTACTGCCAGTCGCATTTTCAACAATGTATATATCTCCGGTTCTCAGTTCAATGGCAACAGCTATAAGGGAATTTATCTGGAGAAGGCGAACGACTTGATGATCAATCAGGTGATCGCCCAGAACAATGGCTGGAACGGTTTGGATATCAACCTGAAGGGTGCAAATTACCAGAATATCTATGTGGGTAATTCCGTTTTTGCAAACAATGGGTTGAACACCACTCAGACCTCACCAGCCAATATCTGGGTGAAGGCGCGCAATGATGCTGCCTATGCCGCCTATCCGGCTACCCTGACCAACCTGACATTGGATAACCTGAATATCTACGGCGGTCCTGCCGGCGTGATCATTGGCAATGCGGCTGGCGACAGCACTGGCGTTACCAATGCCCAGCTTCGTCTGTCACGCCTGGTGGATTTCACCAGCGGATATGGTCTGATCAACCGCTCCCTGCAGCAGGTGATCGCATCCAGTAACTGGTGGGGTTGCAATACCGGTCCTAATACGGCAGGGTGCTCCAATACGCAGGACCTCAGTTCGGAAGGCAACCCAACCGCGCTGGTCATTCCTTCGTACCTGCAGTTGGGTTTGTCTGCCTCGCCCGCGTCCATTACCAACCAGGCGCCTGACAACACGTCCCAGCTTGCGGTATTGATGACCACCAATCTGTCGGCCGAGCCGTTACAGGGTTCGCTGTACTGGTTTACATCTCCCGCCGTTAGCCTGCTTTCCGGTCCGGGTTCGTTGAGCGGCAGCACATTTACTGCCGGAAATGCCGGCATCACCACTTTTTCCACCAGCTATGATTATTCCGGTGCAGTGAATGCCAACGTCGAAACTATTGCCGTGGTCGTGCCGGGTGGTGATGACAACTCGGATGATGAACCGGCCATCGTTATTCCGGTTGTTCCGGGTGAGATCATCCCGGTCACCGGTGGAATGGTGCCTTTGAGCTGTGCCGTCGCAAACCTGTTGGAACTGCCCGATGGCAGGCAGTTGGTCTTCTACGATGTGCTTTGCCAGTATGCGGCGGGCTTTCAGGATGAACCCTTTGACACCCTGCCGGATGAGCTCTCCGAAAAGTTCCCTGCCGATGCCAGCTTCCATTCCGGGGTGACTGTCAGTCTGGTAAAAGGCGATGAAGTATTCTTCGATCTGCCAGCTGGTGTGGGCGCCGCTGTCCGCTTCCCCATTACCCGCGAACAAACCGAAAAGAAGCTTGGTTTACTGCGTTGGGATCCCTTTGCCAGGAATGGCGAGGGCGAGTGGGTCGCTGTGGATGGCAGCCTGATCGAACAGGTAACAGAAGATAAGTTCTTCTTTACCACGCCCATCTACAAGACCGGTACCTACGCAATGACCATGGAATAAAGACTTTCCCGAATTTTGAAATGGATTGGACGGTCAATTTAACCGTCCAATCCATTTTTTTATTTGTTTGACAGGATTTTCCCCACTGGTTATACTTCATCCAATCTGATTATAGGAGAATACCCTTGAAAAAAGCACTGATTACAGGCATTACCGGGCAGGATGGATCTTACCTGGCGGAATTGCTTTTAGCAAAAGGTTATGAAGTTCATGGCGTGATCCGGCGGGCAAGCACCTTCAATACCCGGCGCATCGACCATCTTTACAGCGATCCGCACAATAACGGCAAAAAAGTACATCTCTACCTGCATTATGGCGATGTTACCTCGTCGGATACGCTGGTCAATGCCATTTACTCCATCCGTCCGGATGAGATTTATCATCTGGCTGCCCAGAGCCATGTGCGGGTGAGTTTCGATATGCCGGAATATACCGGTGACGTTACCGGTTTGGGCACCATCCGTATTTTGGAAGCCATGCGAAAAAGCGGGATCGAAACCAGGTTTTACCAGGCTTCCTCCTCGGAGATGTTTGGGGGGGCAAAGCCGCCGCAAAATGAAGAGACGCCCTTTGAACCGCGCAGTCCATATGCAGCCGCCAAGGTCTATTCCTATTGGGTGGCACGCAATTATCGCGAAGGCTATAACATGTTCGTCTCCAATGGCATTTTGTTCAATCATGAATCCCCCCGCCGCGGCGAGACCTTCGTCACCCGCAAGATCACCCGCGCTCTGGCGGAGATCAAAGCCGGACGGCAGCGAAAGCTCTACCTGGGTAACCTGGAAAGCCGCCGCGACTGGGGTTATTCGCCGGAGTATGTGGAAGCGCAATGGCATATATTACAGCAGGATAAGGCGGATGATTTCGTGATCGGCACCGGAAAAGCGTACAAGATATCCGAATTTCTGGATGAAGCCTTCGGCTATGCCGATATGGATTGGCATCAGTACGTGGAAATTGATCCACGATACTTCCGTCCGACCGAGGTGGATTATTTGTTGTCTGATCCTGCCAAGGCGAAACGGGTGCTGAACTGGGAGCCCAAGGTCAATTTTGCTGAACTTGTGCGCATTATGGTGGATGCTGATCTGGAGCTGGCTGGTTTACCCTGCCCCGGCGAAGGTCGCAAGGTGGTGGAGGAACGCTTCGGTGACTGGCACCGTTGGGATGACCAGGTGATCAGCATGGGAAGGTAATGAAATCCAAAAAAGCGAAGAGGAATTCTTCGCTTTTTTTATTAAAATGGGAGGTTGCCATGTCTGCCTACATTATTCTTGAAATCGATGTACATGACCCGCAAACGTATGAAGCCTATAAAAAATTGTCTCCGCCCACTATCGAGAAATATGGCGGTTGCTATCTGGTGCGTGGCGGGAACCCGGAACTGGTGGAGGGGACGGGTGAACCCAAACGGGTGGTCGTTTTGAAGTTTTCAGACCGCGAAAAAGCCCAAGCCTGGCTGCATTCGCCGGAGTATGCTCCCGCGTGGGAAATGCGCCGCAAAGCTGCCACCAGCCGTGCCATCCTGGTGGATGGCGTCGAATAGTCTACTCGCGATAGGTGCCGACCGGCAGGAAGGAATCCTTCCAGATAAAAATGGCGGTCAGGGTGAATAACAGGCAGTTCCGCAGCGTTCGAACGGAACTCCGCTTTACCCCGTAATAAATCAAGGCGATGATCAGGCTCATCATCATGCGGCTGATCCCCATCGGGTCGACGATGTTCGACATCGGCAAAAAGGGGATTATGCCGGCATACCCCAGCACGAGAAATACATCCGCGGTCCACACCCTGCGGAAAAGCTGGATCACCCCCAACCGGATGCTGAGCACCGAGGGTAGGATCACCAGCGGCAGAATGACCAGGCTGATCTGCAAAAAACCCGTCGGATTGATCACGGCGAGCTTCCACCATCCCGCGTAAGGCAGCCATTCGAATGAGGTCGCCATGGCACCGCCGGAGTTCAACCCCCAGTCGTGCAGCCAGAAAAAGATGACCACTTTCCAGAGCAGGAATGGCACCAGGCTTGTTGTCAGCGCTGTTGCGGCACGGTATTTGCGTTTCCACAGGTATTCCAGCGCAAAGGCGAGTGGAAAGAGCAGCGTGATCTCTTTGCACAAAATGGCAAGCGCAAATGCGCTGATCGTCCATTTCTTTCTGTCGCTTTCCAGCGCGTAAATTCCGGCGACCACCAGAAAATAAGCCAGCGGCTCATTCAGGTTCAGGCGGATGGACATCAGTGTCCCGATGAACAACCCGTAACTGAGCGCATACCAGCGGGAGAAATTGTATCGGGCAAGGAGTTTTTCAAGCAGCCAGATACTGCCTATCAGGGATACCAGATTGATGAGCAGCATCATCCAGGGGAGGATGACTGCCTGTCCCAGGGAAAGCACCCGGGCAAGCATGGGGTACAGGATGCGCTGATAGCGGTAGGCGGGAATATCGGTATACTTCCAGCCCTGCAGCGGATCGAGAGCAATCTGGTAGGCAAACTGTCCATCGTAACCCATCTCCGCTCCGCCCACCCGCGGATCGAAATGTCCACCCACCCGCACCAGCGCCATGGCGTTCCAATCGTTCCCCGCCAGCACAAAGCCCAAATACACTATGCTGAAGAGGAGGCACACGAGAGTGGGTGAGAACCATTTGCGGATGGTGGCAGTGGATATTCTCATAGTCTTAATTATATTCGACTGGCGCGTGTTTGTTTTACTTACCGGCTTGCAGGTTATGTTATAATCTTCCCATCAGGAAGAGTAGGGATGTAAATCATCTGCCAGAGAAGGGTCGCCGCAGGCTGAAAGCGCCCGCTGAGAAACATTCCGAACGTCGCCTGAAGGATACCTGCCGAAGAAATCCGATGGGAGAATAGACCGGCACGGGCAGCCCGTTACAGCGAAGCGAGAGCACCCTTGTGGGTGAATCGAGGTGGTACCGCGGAAGAATTCCTTTCGTCCTCAGTGGACGGAAGGTTTTTTATTTTCATTATGCAATTATTCGATCTCATGATTGCCTGCGATGGAGGAAAGAATGCCAGAAATTGATCTGCCGAAAGCCTATGAATTCAAAGGAACCGAACAACGCTTGTATGAGTACTGGGAGAAGAGCGGATATTTTCAACCGACCAATGATCCGAACAAGCCCGGTTTCGATGCAACCCAAAAACCGTTCGTCATTTCCATTCCGCCGCCGAACGTGACCGGTGAACTGCACCTTGGGCACGCTATGTTCGTATCCATGGAAGATCTGATGATCCGCTATCACCGCATGAAGGGTGAACCCACGCTGTGGGTCCCCGGCAGCGATCACGCCGGTATCGCCACCCAGTTGCAGGTGGAAAAGATGCTCGAAAAGCAGGGCACATCCCGCGAGGCGATTGGTCGCGAGGAATTCCTGAAGACCACCTGGGAGTGGAAGGAAAAATACGGCGGCATCATCTTTAAGCAGATCCGCCGCCTGGGAGCATCCTGTGATTGGAACCGCGCCCGCTTCACCCTGGATGAGGGTCTTTCGGTATCGGTGCGCGAGGCATTTGTGCGCCTGTATGAAAAAGGTCTCATCTATCGCGGTCCGCGGATGATCAACTGGTCGCCTGGGTTGAAAACGGCTGTCTCCGATCTGGAGGTGGAATATTCGCAGGAGCCGGGAACCCTATATTACTTCAAGTACATGCTGGCGGGTGACAGCGGCGAATATATTCCGGTCGCCACCACCCGCCCCGAAACCATCTTGGCGGACACAGCCGTGGCGGTTCATCCTGAAGACCCCCGTTATGAGCATTTCGTGGGCAAAAAAGCCATCGTCCCCATCTTGGGACGTGAGATTCCGGTGATTGCCGACGCCTATGTGGATCGTGAATTTGGTACCGGCGCGTTGAAGATCACCCCCGGGCACGACCCCAACGACTATGCCATCGGACAGCGCCACAACCTGCCCATGCTTTCCATGTTCGATATCTATGCCAGGGTGAACGAAGTGGGCGGAAAATATGCCGGTATGGATCGCTTTGCCTGCCGCAAGCAAATCTGGCAGGATATGTCCGAAGCCGGGTTGGTGATCAAGGAACAACCCTATACTCTCAATGTTCCCCGCACGCAGCGCGGCGGAGAGATTGTCGAGCCGATGATCAGCACTCAGTGGTTCGTAACCATCAAGCCGCTGGCGGATGCCGCTTTGGAAGCCGTTCGCCAGGGCGAGATTAAGATCGTCCCCGATCGCTTTACCAAGGTCTATTACAACTGGCTGGAGAACATCCAGGATTGGTGCATCAGTCGCCAGTTGTGGTGGGGACATCGCATCCCGGTGTGGTATTGCCAGGATTGCGGCGAAATGATTGCCCGCCGTGACGACCCGGATACCTGTCCCAAGTGCGGCAGCGCCAGACTGGAACAGGACCCCGACGTGCTGGATACCTGGTTCTCTTCGGGGCTGTGGCCATTCTCCACGCTGGGCTGGCCGGAGGAAACCCCCGATTACAAATACTTCTATCCCACTTCCATCCTGGAAACCGGTTACGACATCCTCTTTTTCTGGGTGGCGCGTATGATTATGGATGGGATCGAGTTCACCGGCAAGCCGCCTTTCCACACCGTTTACCTGCACGGGTTGATCCGCGATGAACACGGCGCCAAGATGAGCAAGACCAAGGGCAATGTGATCGATCCGCTCACGGTGATGGATGAGATGGGCACCGATGCCCTGCGTTTCACCCTGCTGGTGGGTGCCACCCCGGGTAACGACATGAACCTGAGCGTAAAAAAAGTGGAAGCCAATCGCAATTTCATCAACAAGGTATGGAATGCTGCGCGCTTCAGCATGATGAACATCAGCAACGCTCCGGCTGCTCCGAGGGCGGAACCGCAATGGACACTGGCGGATCGCTGGATTCGCATCCGCCTGGCGCAGGTGGTGCGCGATGTCGACCGTTTATTCTCCTCTCACCAGTACGGTGAAGCCGGTCGCCAGATTTACGATTTTTTCTGGTCGGAATTCGCTGACTGGTATGTGGAGATTTCCAAGATGCAGATGGCGGAAGGCGCCGACCGGGCATATTACACCGCGCAAACGCTGGTGGAGGTGCTGGATACCTCGCTGCGGCTGCTGCATCCCTTCATCCCCTTCGTCACCGAAGAGATCTGGACCCACCTCAAGAGCACCTGTCTGCAGCACCCTGCCGGGTACACACCTGCGTTGGGCTGGCAGGAAGCCCTGATCGTTGCCCGCTTCCCCGAGCCACAAACTCCGGCAGCCGATGAGGAGCAGATTATCGATCAGTTCAGCCTTGTGATGGAAATGGTGCGCGCCATCCGCAATTATCGCACCGAAAATAACATCACCCCCGGCAAGAAGCTCGAGGCGCAGTTCTACTGTGGAGATAAATTGGGCACGGTGGAAGCGCAGCTTGGCTCCATTTGTTTCCTGGCGCATCTGGACCGAAACCAGGTACAGGTTCAGGAAAAGCGCACCACCGAAGTAAACGCCGGTTCGGGAATTGTGGTATCGGGCGTGGAAATCTTCCTCCAATTGGAGGGAGGTGTTGATACGGCAGCTGAGAAGGAACGTCTGCAGAAGGAATTGGACGAATTGAACAGCCAGATCGACCGTCTGGACCAACTACTCCAAAGTCCGTTTGCCAGCAAGGCGCCCCCGGCGGTGGTGGATAAGGAACGCCAGCGCATGCTCACCTTCCAGCAGTCGGCGGAGAAGCTGAAGGATCAGTTGGAAAAACTGTAGGATTGATGGATGGTTAACGAAAGCCGGAGGATATATACTCTCCGGCTTTTTTCATGTTTCGATCAAAAAGTGGATGATCTCTCCTGCTGCCCGGTTAACCTCCGGCGAGGTGCCTGTCAGCAGGTCGTTCTGCGCCGGCTGGATGCCCAGCACCCAGATGTCACAGCCGATCTCATCCACCAGGTATTGGCAAAGCATGGCGAACGGAATGGAGTGCGTTGCAACCGGGACGCTGCCTAGTTGCGTATAGTGGAATAATTCTATGCTGCCGGGTGGCAGGTCCATCTGGGCGGCATCGATGAACAGCACTAGTGATGGTGCGAGCTGTCGAAGCGTTCCGGTGCAGTTCTCGGGAACTGCACCGGCATCGATTAGCGTAAAGTTGGCGGAAGCGTGTGAACTTATCAGCCAGTCTATGATGGACGGACCAATCGCATCATCCCCCCGCAGCGGGTGACCGATCCCCACGATGGCTGTTTTTTTACCCGGCGTGCGGCTCCTGGCAGGGAGTACCTTCATCAGGTTTTCTTGCCAGGAGGAATTGAATGTCTTCTTCTCGCCCATAGTAAACCGTAAAGGGTTGTTTTTTGATGGAAGCCAGTTCCCAGTCGTTTTCGTCCATGTCCAGGCATTTGAAGCGGCAATTTTCGATGCACTGTGCGCAGTAGGTGCATTTGTCTACATCATACCGCATTACAAAGCGCTTGTTGACCTTGTCGATGGTGATCAACTCGAGCGCATCCGAAGGGCAATCTTTGATGCAAAGCTGGCATCCGGTACATTTTTCCGGGTTCCATGTCAGCTTTCCACGGTATCTTTCCGGCGCCTGCATTTTTTCATAGGGATACTGAACCGTCGCCGGTTTTTTGAACAGGGAGGAGAGTATGTCGCCGATCATGCTGCCAATTTTCATGCCACAACTCCTGTCGTTTTCAAGATGATGATCACCAGCAATTGTACCAATACCAGCAAAGCACCCACCCGCCACCATAAGCCGACGGTCTGATCGATGCGCAGCCGGGCGAACAACGACTGAAGCCCGGCGATCACGAGCAGCAGGGCAAGGGTCTTGAGCAGGAAGATGAGCGGATTGTTCAGCCCGCCCAGGTAGAAGGCTGCCACCATGGTGAGACCGATGAACAGTTCCACGTTCCTGCCAAGGCGGAAGAGTGCGTAGCCCCTGCCGGAGTATTCGGTGAGCGCTCCGGAGACGATTTCGGTCTCTGCCTCCGGTGCGTCGAAGGGGGGCATTTCCAGCTTGCCCATCAAGCCGATCAAAGCCACCAGAAAGCCGATCGGCTGCGTCACCAGCAGCCAGGGATGGCTGAGGGTATACCCGTGAATGGTGGTGATATCCCAGCTGCCAGCGGCAATGGCGGGGCCCAGCAGGGCAAGCAAAAAGGGTGCTTCATACGAGAATAGCTGGGTCATGGTTCGTGTGGCGCCGATCAGCGAGAAACGGTCGGCAATGTTGGCACCTGCCAGCCCGGTGCAGATGGTCAGCACGCTGAGCATGTACAGGGTGACGATCAGGCTGCCTCGGAAGTGATAGGCAGGTTGAAAGCCAGCCACAGGGACATATAAGGCTACTGTCAGTGCAGAAGCCAGGGCAACTACAGGCAAGCCCTGAAATAGTGCCGGATTCACGCCATGCGGGATGACTTCTTCTTTGGCAAGCAGTTTGATGAAATCCGCCAGAGGTTGAATGAAGCGGGGACCGATGCGGTTTTGAAAGCGGGCGACCAATTTTCGATCGATGTATTCATAAACCAATCCACCCAGGATGATGAACAGTCCTCCCGGGAAGAACAACAAGGAAATGATGGGGGGTATATTGTGGCTCATGCGTAGTATGCGATCCCGTATTTACGAATTTCTTCCCAATCTGGGGTTGCCAGGTTGCCGTCGCGGCGAATGGAGACCATGCGGTCGTTGCATGAAAAGCAGGGGTCGATCCCTGACAGGATCATGGGAATATCCGCCAGGGTATGTCCCACCGCGGTGGCGATTACCGATGCAAAGTTGTTGATGCTGGGCGTGCGCACTTTTACCCGTTCAGGGAATTCGGTGCCGTTGCTCTTGATGTAGTAGAACAATTCGCCGCGTGGGGCTTCGACCCGACTGATCGTTTCCCCTTCGGGGATGCGCCGTGGTACGCGGATGGAGATCTCACCTTGCGGCAGTTTGTCCAGCACTTCGCGGATCAGGCGGTAGCTTTCAAAGAGCTCCCGCACCCGCACTACAAAACGCGCTTCCAGGTCACCCTTCTCTTCCAGGGTGATCTGCACCGGAAAGTCGGGGTAGGCGGCGTAAGGTGCCTCCACGCGGACGTCGCGGTCCAAACCGGAAGCCCGCGCAGTGGGACCGACCGTGCCCAGTTCTTCTGCGGTTTCGCGGGTCATGAAGCCGATGCCGCGGGTGCGTCCGATGAGTGTGCGTTCGGTGGTGACCAGTTCCAGGTAGGTTTTGGTGCGCGGCTCCAGGTATTCGATGCCTTTGAGAATGCTGTCCCGGATTTTATCCGTTACATCCACCTTGACGCCGCCCAGCACATTGGCGGAATAGTTAACCCGATTCCCGCACAGAGATTCGAGCAGATCCATCACGATCTCGCGGTCACGCCAGGTGTACATAAAGAGCGTATCGAAGCCTGCTTCGTGGGCGGCAACCCCCAGCCACAACATGTGACTGTGCAGGCGCTCCAGCTCGGCGACCAGCACGCGGATCGCCTGTGCGCGGGGCGGCACGCTGACCTTTGCCAGTTTCTCCACCCCCAGGGCATAAGCCATGGCATGCACGTGAGAGCAAATGCCGCAAATTCTTTCCAGCAGGTAAAGGTTCTGATTCCAGTTGCGGTTTTCAGTGCCTTTTTCGATGCCGCGGTGCACAAAGCCCAGCCGCACCGATGCTTCGGTCACGATCTCTCCATCCACCGTAAACTCGAAGTGTCCGGGTTCCTTCAGGGCGGGGTGCTGCGGACCGATGGGTACAATAAACTTGTCGGGATGTTCATGCAGCGTCATTGGCGTCACCTTCCTCTTCATCCACAGAATCAAAACCGGTAAATTCTTTGCGCAGCGGATACACGCCTGCTGGCCAGTCATCCGGCAGCAGCAGATGTTCGTTGTTGGGGGAGTCTTCCACTATTACCCCGAACATCTCCATCAACTCACGCTCGAACAGAGTCGCCGAGGGAATGATTCCGCAGATGCTGGGGACGAGCGTCTTCTGGTAGGGCAGCTGCACACGTAACGTGAGGATGGCGGAGCGATTGCAGAAATGATACAGCACTTCGATGGAACCGCTGTAGCTGAAACCGGTCTGCTCTTCATGCACTGTGTGTGCCCATTCCCTTTCTTCCGACGTGCCTTGCGAAGAAGGAATGTGATCCAGCCCGGTGATGGCGGAAAGATAACCCCAATGGGCGCAGTGCAGTTTTTCCACCCCAGCCAGCAGGTTCTCAGGAGTCAGAAACACATCCATGCGATTTTCTTCCGGAGAAGTCGTATCGGTGGAGATGGGGGATAACAGTTCGCGGGCTTGTTCCAGTAATGTCATCGTATCCATGTCATTCTCCCGTGGGCTGATCGGCGTTCAACTGCTGCTCGAACATCTTTTTGGCTTCGTCTTCGCTGATCGTAATCGGTTTACGCTTTTTGTTCTGGTTTTGCGGTTTCAGTGATTCGAGCAGTTGCGCCACCCCGTAGATAATGGCTTCCGGACGGGGCGGGCACCCCGGAACGTAAACATCCACCGGGATCACCTTGTCGATGCCGCCTTCAACGTTGTAGCAGCCGTGAAAAGCGCCGCCAGAAATGCCGCAGGAGCCGACCGCCACCACGAACTTGGGTTCCGGCATTTGGTGATAGGTGCGCAGCAAGCGCTCCTTTGCCTGGCGGGTGACGGGTCCGGTGCAGATCAGCACGTCGGCGTGGCGCGGGCTGCCCTGGAGCTTAATTCCCAGCCGTTCCAGATCGTAGCGCGGGGTGAGCGTGGCGAGGATCTCGATATCGCAGCCGTTGCATGATCCGCTGTTGAAGTGAATCGCCCAGGGGGAATTGATCCGCGCCCAGGTTTTCAGGCTGGTGAGTACATTGTCATAGGTTTGTTGGATCGGGTTTGTCATGGTAATTCCTTTGGCTTAGCCCAAAACTAATGCAAGCAGGGCAAGGATCAATCCGCCGAGGAACAGAGCTTCCGTGCTGTTCAGGTTGCCGGTTCCCAGTACCAGAATGCCCAGGTGCAGGATGGCGAAGAACAGTGCGACCAGGAAAAAGGGTTTGTATCCGGGGGATGCAAAGTTGGTCGGGGCTTCCTCTCCGCTGGCATACAATGTCTTTTTAAGATCGGAGTCTGTGGCTTCGCCAGCCATGCGTTTGCCTGCCATCAGAAAGACCCAGACCAGGGGGATGTAAATCAGAAAAGCAATGGGGGGTGAAAGTAGAATCTGCATCTTTCCTCCTACAATCCAAGCGCCGCCAGGAAGGCGTTGCCGGCGAGATTCGACAGCCATTGGATGGCGGGGGTGTAAAGACCGATGCCAACAACCAGCACCGCCAGGATGGTGATCGGCAGCAACATGGTGGCAGTGCTTTCCGGGGCGGCAAGAACGCTTTCGGATGTCTCTTTCCGGTAGAGCCGGTTGACCAGTGGAGCGTAGTAGCCCAGGGAGAGGACGCTGTTCAGCGCCATAAACACCACCAGGGCGATCATCCAGGGATTCCGGGTGGTCATGCCTCCGCTAAAGATCTGCCACTTGGACATAAAACCTGCCAGCGGCGGCAGCCCGCCGAGGGCAAGTACGGCAATCGAGAATGCCATGGCTTCCATTGGAAAACGCCGGCTGGCACCCAACAGATCGTCCCGCAGCAGCGGACGGTGCTCGCCGCGCACAATCACCAGGTTGTAAAGCAGTGCCCCCGCCGCCAGGAAGGCTAATCCTTTCATGAAGCCGTGGGTGAGGATATGGAAGAAACTGCCCTGTGCGCCATCGACCGAGCCAAAGACCATGGCTGCACCGATGCCAGTCAGCATGTAGCCGATATGGCTGATTGAGGAATACGCCAGCAGACGTTTGATCTGCTCCTGGCGCAGTGCCATCAGGTTGCCGACCAGCATGTTGATGGCGCCCAATACCAACAGCACGATCCCCCAGCGGTCAGAAACGTGGCTCAAACTGGCGAGTACCCGCAGCAGGGCGATCAGCCCGGCTTCGATCACCACTCCGGAGAGCATGGCGCTGATGCTGCTGGGTGCCTGCGAATGGGCATCCGGCAGCCAGGTGTGCAGCGGAACCAGCGCGGCTTTGACGCCGAAACCGATGATGAAGAGCACGCCTGCCGCCAGCAGACCGAAGGAGGGTTGTGCTATTTCATGCAGGCGTTGCAGATTGAGTGTGCCCGTCTGTCCGAATACCAGGGCAATCCCGAGCAAAACCATCACCGAACCGATTGCCGATTGCACCAGGTATTTCACTCCGGCTTCCAATGCTCCCCGCAAACTGCGATAGAAAGCAACCAGGGTGTAGGTGGAAATTGCCATCAGTTCGAACCAGACCCACAGGTTAAACAGATCTGCCGTGCACGCCAGCCCGTTGATCGAGCCTACCATCAGCAGAAAGAGTGCATAGAATTTTTCCTGCCCGGTATCTGCCGAGAGATAGCGCACGGAAAATAGAACTGCCAGGGCGCCCAGGGTGATTGTCAGAAACCCCACCAGCAATGAAATGCCGTCGAAACGGAAAACAATCATCCCGTTCAGGTATTGATCCACCACACCTGCCCGCGCCGGCCAGGATGCCAGGTACAGCGGATAGTAAGAGAACAGAATGCCAGCCAGCGCAATCCAGGCGGCGATATTAACTCCCTGTTTCTTGCCGGTGATACGATAGCTGAAGCGTCCCGCCAGGTAAGCCACCAGGGAGGCGATCAGGGGAATGAGGATGATCCAGATAAACGTTGAAACTGCCATGTTATGCTCCCCAGACGACTGCGATGAGTATGAGGATGATTGCGCCCAGTATGCCGGCGATGTTCCAGCTCAGGATGCCGGTCTGCAGCGGACGAATGCCCTCTGCCAGTTTTTCCACCGTGTTGACGATTGCACGGTTGATGGCTTCGAAACCAAAACTGTTTTCGGCGGCGGATGACAGAAAACCGAATGCCTTTTGAATGCCGCTGAGCTTTTGCCGCTGCCACCAGGCGATGCCGCCCAGAGCGATCACTGCCAGGGCAGCGTAGGTCGCCGGTGCGCTGACCACTTCCAGCAAAATTTCCCCCAACCCGGCGGTGTGGATCTCATGATAGGGCAGGGTGGCATGGAATAACTCGCCCATCCAGCCGGCTGCCAGCCAGCTGATAATTGCTCCGATTGCCAGCGGGATCAAGGCGACCTTCATCGCCGGTCCGGCGTCGTGTCCGTGCAGGTGTTCGCGCGGCTCACCGTAGAATACCAGCCAGACCATGCGCAAAGTGTAGAGTGCGGTCAGACCGGCGCCGATGAACATGAATGCAGTCCATACCGGGGCATGGGCAATACCTGCCTCAAGGATCAGTTCCTTGCTCCAGAAGCCGTTCAGAATGGGGATGCCTGCCAGCGCCAGCGACCCGATGATAAACACGCTGCGTACCAATGGCATTTGCTTTCCCAGCCCGCCCATCTTGCGCATATCCCGCGTACCCACGCTGTGGATGACGGCCCCTGCTGCCAGGAACAGCAGCGCTTTGAAAATGGCATGGCTGAACAGATGGAATTGAGAAGCGAACACCGATCCGGCGCCAATGGCAAAGACCATATATCCCAGCTGGCTGACGGTCGAATATGCCAGCACACGCTTGAGGTCGTTCGCCACCAGCCCCATCACCGAGGTGATCAGGGCGGTGATCACACCCACTGCCAGCACGCTGGTTCGCCACCCGGGCACAGATTCGAATGCCGGGTAGAACCTTGCCAGCAGATAGACGCCCGCATTGACCATCGTCGCCGCATGGATCAGGGCGCTGATCGGGGTCGGAGCTTCCATGGCGTCTGGTAGCCAGGTCTGAAAGGGGAATTGCGCACTTTTAGCTGCCGCCGCAGCCAGAAAACCGAATGCCGTCAGCGACAGCATACCCGCGGGCACCAGCGACGGATTTTTGAGGAAAGCGTTGATTTCAAAACTGCCGGTGTAGGTGTAGATGATCAGCGCGCCGATCAGCAAGCCCACGCCTCCCACCTGGGTAATGATCAACGCCTTGATGCCGCCCGCGACAGCCTTGGGGTCATCGTTGTTAAAAGAAATGAGCGCATAAGAGCACAGTGCGGTGATTTCCCAGAACAGGAACATGCAGAACATGTTGCCGGTGAGTACCAGCCCCACCATGCCGCCGATGAAGAACAGGATGAAGGCATAATAGCGCGCCAGTTGATCTTCGCCCTTCATGTAATCGATGGAGAAAATCACCGCCAGGCAGCCGATCACCGTGGCAATAGATGCCAGCATCACCCCCAACCCGTCGGGAACGAAGGTGAAAATGCCGTAAGGTGCGCCAAAGCTGTAAGAGAACACCGCCTGATCTCCAGCCGTGGGGATCAGCGCCAGCGCTGAAACGCCCGCCAACGCGGCAAATGCCACAGCCAGCGTGGTGATGACTTTGTTATATTTATCGCCCACCAGCCAGATCAGCATTGCACCGACCCAGGGGAACGCGATGGTAAGGATTGCGAGAGTGGATGTAGTCATGCCTTACCTCTTGAGTTCGGAGAGTTCTTTCATGTCGAGGCTGCCAAATGCTTTGCGTACCTGAACCGCCAGACCGAGGGCGATCACCGCCACCACCGTATCCGCGATCAGTACGGTCAGCGCCAGGCTTTGCGCCTGGTTGACTTTTGCCTGCATTGACCCGGCCAGGATGAACGCGATCAGCACCCCCTTGACCAGGATCTGCAGAGCCACGATTACTTTGATCATGTTGCGGGTGATCAGCAGCCCGTAGATGCCGATGCCGATCAATCCGATAACGGCAACCACGCCGATGGAGTGTATGGAGAGTGTCATGCCTGCTCCTTTCCGTGGTGCAGTGGATCTTCAGAGAGCAGGCTCAAAATGCCCATCACCCCGGCGAAGATGAATGCCACTTGCAGGTAGACATCCAGCTTGCGCGCCTGCCACAGGTAGATGTTGAATTGCAGGTCGATGCCCGTACTGGCGGTACCCAGGTTGGGCAGCACCATCCACCCCAGGGCTACGAACGCCAGCACCACCAGCACCCAGGCAACTGCCCGCGGGATGGCGGGTTGGGTGAGGCTGGGATCTTCGCCGATGATGTTGATGGCAAAGACAAACAAAACGGTCACCAAACCAGCACCCACGCTTAATTCGATGACCGCAATTTCCGGTGATTGAAAGAGGTACAGCAGCAGCGCAGTTAACGCTGAGCAGCCCGCCAGCCATATTGCTGAGATCAACAGGTGATTGCTGCGTATAGCCATGACTGCGCAGATCAGCAATCCTACTACGACGATAATGCCGAAAAACATGATCCCTCCCGTTAATGAAATGACACCAGTGTCTAAATATACACTTTGACAATTTGTTTGTCATGTGAAGGTTATCACTTCTGCCATGATATTTGACATACAAGTGCGTGAATCGAAAAGGATCGCCGCCTGGGCGATCTTGTTTACTCCTACTAAGTGGAGGGGATGGCTTCTTTAACCGTTCCACCGGATTGCAGCCGGGCTTTCACGCGAGTGAATAACTCAGCTCTTCGAGGATGAACCAACCGCTGTGGCGGATGAAAGCGTCTTTTGGGGCGCGGTCGAAATACAGGGTGAAGATGCGCTCATTGGATGTGCGCACCGTGAAGAAATCCCTGCCCACGCCCCACGAGCCGCGGTTCTTTGCCACGGCGGCGTGCTGCGGCTGCATGTTGCGCGCCATGCGTCCGCGGCGGGTGTAGTCATGCCACTCTCGCAGCATCTCCGCCACGCTGAAGCGCTCGCCGCGCCAGGTAAAGCGGTTGGGGCAGCCCTGCTTCTTTTCCAGCAACGGGTCGCGATCAAACTCTACCTCAATCGGATCTCCGATAAAGCGGAGGTGACATAATTCCATAGGTCCAACTGGTACACCGGTTTGTGCCCGTCCAGCAGAATGAAAGGCGCCGCCCGTTTGGGGGCGATGCCCAGGCTGACAAGCTGCTGCAGCTCGGTGAATTTCCTTTCCTTCCTGCTATTATAAATGCGCTCGGCGCCGATTTTGCCAATGCCGGGGATGCGCAGCAGGGTTTCCATTTCCGCCTGGTTGATCTCCACCGGCTTTTCGTCCATGTTCTCCCTTGCCCAGGCGAGCTTGGGGTCGGCATCCAACGGCAGGTAACCGCCGGAGCGGAAAGGCAGCTCTTCCATGCCAAAGCCGTAGTCGCGCAGCAGAAAAGACGCCTGGTACAGGCGTACATAGCGGGTGTAATCCATGCCGGGCAGGTTCTCCAGCGGGGTACCCGGCGCCGGCTGAAAACCGGAGTAATACACGCGCGCCAGCCCGTGCCGCTTGTAGAGCAGTTCGCTCAATTGCAGTGTCTCCACATCCGTTTCACCTGCCGCACCCACCACTAGCTGTGTGGTGATCGAGGCGGTTTTTTGGGCAGGGTTGCCCTGCTGCCGACTCCTGCGGAAGCGGTCCATCATCCCGATACGCGGATACAGATCGCCGTAGAGATCCTTCATCGGGGCAAGGAATTGCAGCCGCTGCGGTGTGACGCCTTCGAGGTTGATCGAAACGCGGTCGCACAACTGCATCGAACGCTCGATTTGCGCCTGGTCGGCGCCCGGCATTACCTTCAGGTGGATGTAACCGCGGAAGCGGTATCGGGTGCGTAATATCTCGATGGTCTTGATCAGGCGGTCCTGCGTCTTCACCCCGCCGCCGACGATCCCCGAACTGAGGAAGATACCCTCCACCAACCCGCGGCGCAGCATGCGCATAAAAACATCCGCCATCTCTTCCGGGGCAAAGGCATGCCGCTGGTAATTGCGCGGCTGCCGGAAGACGCAGTAATTGCAGTTGTTCTCGCAGGCGGTGGTCAGCATGGTCTTGAGCAGTGGAGTGGTCTTGCCGCCGCCCATCTGGGCATGAAAAACGCCAAGCTGCGAAGTATCCAGCGCACAGCTATTGTTCACCGTGCTGGTTTTTCGCAGCGTGATGGGCGGCGCGCCTTCTTCTTCATGGTGGATATCCGCTGCCACCATCCGTAATTTGTCGAAAGCTTCCATCATCACTCCTTCCCGGAGGGGCGGAGGATGTTGCCTGCCCGTGGAAAATGCACTCGCTCATTCAGCACAGAAAGGATATACATAATTGCAGTATATAGAATATTTGTTCTATTGTCAAGGAGATCAACTCGTTCGTCTTTTGTCGCGTTGCCCCACAGTTTTTGTGTCCTGCGAGCGAAGCGAGTAGGATTTGTGGGCAACCTCCCTTGATGCACGCAAACCCGTTTCGATGGTAAGATTTCCTCATCATCATCCCCGGAGAACTCCATGCAACAGATCCAGCTGGCCGTAAATGGTACCCTCATGCGCGGATTCGCGCTCAACGCCAACCTCACCACCCTCGGCGCGGAATTCGTCCGCAGCACCCATACTGCCCCACTCTATCGTCTCTGGTCGGTGGGTGATGCCTACCCCGCCATGCAGTACGACGCGCAAGAGGGAGGCAGCATCGAAGTGGAGATCTGGCAGCTCAATGCCGGTGCCTTGCTGCAGATTCTGCTGGCGGAGCCGCCCGGGCTCTGCCTGGGCAGAGTGGAACTGGCGGATGGCAACACCGTGCTGGGCGTTCTGGGCGAAGCGTCTATCTGCGCCGGGCAGCGTGAGATCACCCGATATGGGGGCTGGAGGGGGTATTGGAAAACAAGGGAATAAGTTGTAAAAGTGAAGCTGAAAATAGAAGCGGCTTAGAATTCCACCCACTCTGAAGCTTCGACAGATGGTTTGATAATGGATATTTGTTTAAATGAAGGGTCCTTGGATTCAAGAGTTAGCTCCCCTGATTGATATCTTTTCACTGCTTGAGTGAAAGCCTGTTCTGCATCATCAGCGTAGATATCAAACTCTTGCACAAAGGATTCCTCTATTGCAATTCTATATTTTTGTTTCATACAGGATTTTCCTTCCGCTTATTTTTTTCTGTACTGTCCTCTTCCTAGAAACTCGATAAAACCTCTGTCTCGTAGAAATTGAAGTTGTTGTCTGATCTTTGCTTTCACATTATTGTTATCTGGATGTTTTCTAAAGAGCGAATCTTCGAAGGCATATACATCTGTCAGGGTGAACAATTCAGAGGAGATTAAATTTACGCTATTAAGTACATCGAAAAGCCATCCTCTGGCATTGAGATCATTAGTAAGTAAAGCCCTTGTTCGATTTACTTGACTTACAACCAACTCTTTTTTATGAATTCTTCCTTCACTAATAATGAAAATTCGACCTTGAGTTGGGATTTTATTAATTAGTATATTGCATCCGGTCCACCCCGCTCTTTTAGCAGTTATTGACAATGGTTTTCTTTTTTCGATAATATCGGGAACAAAAAAGTGTTTTGGAATTAGAAGCAGAGATGTGACACTCGGTTCATCTATTTTGTAGGAAAGAAATAAAAAATCAGGGTTAGTATTACTATTTATCCTCGAAATCATGGAATGGTACGCGCCATCGTTTATCGAGTCGCCTATTTTGCCATTCTTACTTTTTAATTCAAATTGATTATTACAATTGAGGCAGAAGAAATCAGCCACAGGCTGGTTGTTAGTGAATTTCTCTAGTTTATTATTACCACATCTGGGGCAATACATATTCTCGTTCACCCAAGCCTCACTGATTCGTCTAATTCTCTGTGACGGGTTGGAATAACCATTTGCTATACCCATGTCAAACGAAAGATTCATAAGATTAATCCTTACAGTTATGCTTGATCAATTTTTATGGATATCGCAACTCTTTCACCCCTGCGGAAACCGATAAATAACCGCCAGCCCGCCCTCCGCCGTTTCGCGGTAGAGCGGCGGCAGGTCGTGCCCGGTCTGCTTCATCACCCGCACCACCTCATCCAGTGAAATGCGGTGCGAACCATCCGAGTAACAGGCGAACTCGGCGCAATCCAGCGCACGGGTGGCGGCGAACACGTTCCTCTCAATGCAGGGGATCTGCACCAGCCCGTTCACCGGGTCGCAGGTCAGCCCCAGGTGGTGCTCCAGCCCCATCTCGGCGGCGTATTCGATCTGCCTTATCGAGCCGCCCATCAGCTGCGCCGCCGCGGCAGCCGCCATGGCGCACGCCGCGCCGATCTCGCCCTGGCAGCCGACCTCCGCACCCGAGATGGATGCGTTGTGCTTGATCAGGTTGCCGATCAAGCCTGCCGTTGCCAGTGCGCGGGTAATGCTCACTTCGGGCGTTTCCACAGTATCGCTGATGTGCTTCAACACCGCAGGCAATACCCCGGAAGACCCACAGGTGGGTGCGGTCACCACCATCCCGCCGCTGGCGTTCTCTTCCGCCACCGCCAGTGCATACGCCGGCAGGTAGCCGCCTTTCACCATCTCGCCACCGCTCAGGCGGATCTTGCGCTGGAAGGTCCACGCGCGCCGGGCAACGCCCAACCCGCCGGGCAGCACCCCTTCGGCGATCAGCCCGCGCTCGATGGCGTTTTGCATCGTCTGCCACACGGCTTGCAGATGTTCCCAAATCTGTGCGCCCTCGCATTCCTCTACAAACTCCCAGAAGGTCTTGCCGTTTTGGGTGCAGTAACGCAAAATCTCGCTCATGTTGCCGATCGGGTAAACGCAGGGCGCCTCACGCGGCTTGTCCTCTTCCGCCAGGGCGCCCCCGCCGGTGCTGAACACGCGCCAGGTCTCGCCGGGCAGCCCCACCTCGTTGATCGCAGTGAAGTCCATGCCGTTGGGGTGGAAGGGAAGTACCTCCTCCGGCTTCCAGATGAACTCCACCGGTTGGGGAGCCAGTGCCTCCTTTATCGAAACATCCGTCATGTGCCCGCGTCCGGTGGCAGCCAGGCTGCCGTACAGTGTCACGCGATATGAGAATGCCCCCGCAGTGCGGGCGCGGAAAATCTCCGCTGCCCGGTGGGGCGCCATGGTGTGGCTGGAGGAGGGTCCACGCCCGATGCGGAATATCTCGCTGATCGATTCCATGCCCTAATTGTACCTTCGCTTCATCGAATTGCCCTTATGTCCCCGCGCCCCTCACGAGTTATCATCCTGCC
>DAIOEK010000033.1:26307-27431 GCA_036746315.1 Anaerolineaceae bacterium
GTGCTGGCGATTTGAGCCTAATCGATCTTCGTGAAAATATTCATGCTGTTGATCTTCCCGTTATACACCCCCGGCAGCAATTCCACCACGCAATACCCGACCTGCTCGCCATCCTTGCGGTAAATCCCTGCCAGCAGCTCGAAATAGATCAAATTCACCTGCCCCTCGCTCACCGGCTTGATCAGGTAATGCTCGTCCTTCAACCCCGGAATCTCAACTTCCCACTCGCAGGAGAATTTATACCCACCCACCGTGGTGAATTTTCGCGGGGTGATCACATAGTTGTTCAAACGCTGGCCGGTGCGGTCTGCACGGATATATGTGCCATCCACATACTCATCCTGCGGGAAGGAGAACAGCATCATCTCTTCATCGTCGAAAAAGCGCAGTGAAAACCACTCCCACATGCACTTGGGATGGGTGATGGGGTAGGTGCCGCCCTGCTTGTCGAACCACGACTTGCCCTGCATCGTATGCGTAACCCCCTCCAGCGTGATCGTGCCAGTGGTGGGCATGTTGGTATAAGAGTAATACAGCGTCGTCGCTTTTTTGTCCGGAATGCCCATTTGCAATTTGCCGTGATCACAATGCCAGAATGCGCCTTTACCATACTCCAGAAAGAGGTCCATGCTGAAGCGTGCCGATGTGGCGGTCAGGTGCATACCCTTTTCTTCCTTAATCAGGCGGGCAAAATCCCGGAATCGTAATTCCTTCTCGTTGATCTCGATCCCGCTGGTGGAGAAGGCTGGTTGCTGCACAAAGTAATGCTTGCCCGACTCGATGTCGGTTACCGCCAGCATCAGGATGTATGTCCGCAGGATGGATAGCAAAGCGCGGATGAGCGTGAATTGGAACGAGAACAAACGTCCGTTCTCGTCGTGGAAATATCCGGTGGAATACCACCATTCGCTCACTCCGCGGTGGCACAGCCATTCGCGCTCGAGGCTTTCCAATCGGTCTGGGTTGTAGGGGATTTCAACAAATTTTGCCATCTTTTTTCTCCTCCCGGCTCGGGAACATCGGCTTGAAGACATATCCAGGATAAAGATATTCTATCAAAATATGGGGAATGGCGCATTGTCCTTCGCCGGATGGGCTGATGGGATGTCCACGCAATCCGGTTG
>DAIOEK010000033.1:27531-31912 GCA_036746315.1 Anaerolineaceae bacterium
ATTCGCCATAGACAGGAAACATATCCTTTATCCGCTATCCGGCAACTTCCCACTACCATCGGGGAATCCTGTCACAAATGACAGCTTACATTGCCCCCGCGATTTTCATATAATGAATGCAGAGTATTGCACTTATGAAAATGGCATTTGTTTCTTTTTGTTCCTAAGAAGTTTTTTTTCGCACACAAAAAATATTTCTGCTTTTTCATGGCGGTCGGTGGCTCCGCGGGCAAAGTTACCGTCAGCCAGTGTTTATACAAACTGTGTAATTTTCATTCACGTGCATTGCATCTGAACCCAAGTCCGCTATAATAAAAGCAACAACTCAAAATACTATTGGAGGGTTATATGGGACTACTTAACACAATTTTTGAAAAGCTTGGGCTGAAGAAGAAAGAAGAAGCCAAACCGGTACAGGCTGCACCTGTCAAGCCTGCTGCGTCTTCATCCGCAGTGCAATCCATCCTGAAGAGCGCCGGATCGAAAGCCGCCATCGAGCAGATGGAAGCGCACAGCCCGGCAGCGCAGGCAAAGCTGGAAGGCGCAAAGCCGATGGAAATGGTCGACGTGATGGCCAAGCTCGATTCACTCGCCAAAGCCAATCCCCAGCACCTCGATTGGAAGGTTTCCATTGTCGACCTGCTCAAACTTCTCGATATCGACAGCAGCTTCGAAGCCCGCAAGGAACTGGCGACTGAACTGGGTTGCCCGCCGGAGTTGATGAAGGAATCGCAGAACATGAATATCTGGCTGCACAAGACCGTGCTGCAAAAGATTGCTGCCAATGGCGGCAACATCCCGAAGGAACTGCTTGACTAATCCCCCGGGATCGGAAATTTTGCAAGTATCAAGAGTGCATTGCCAAATGCACTCTTGATCTTTTTATAGCCAAATCAAAAAAGCAAAAATATTAAAATACAGTATAAATAAAATTAATGATATTTGAAGTGAAAATAAGATAAATTAATATTAGTATTGACAATATATAATTTATCACTATAATATCTTCAAGGATATTGAAGATGACTTTAATGAATGATGCCATCCACAAGATTTTTGGGAGGAGCAGTATGAAGACCAACCTCAGCGAATGCCCGGTGTGCGGCAATAATCTGACCGTAACGCGCTACTATTGCAGTCATTGTGATACCGCCGTTGAGGGGCGCTTTACCGGAGCGCAGGGTCCATTTGCCCAGCTTACCCCCGAGCAGGTTACTTTCGTGCTCACATTCATCCGCTGCGAGGGCAAGCTCAACCGCATGGAAGATGAACTGAAAATGTCATATCCCACCCTGCGCAACCGCCTGGTGGAAGTTATCCGCGCGCTGGGGTTCGAGCCTGGCAGGGAAGAGCCTGCTGCCCCCCGCGTTACCAGTGAAGACCGTATGCGAATTCTGGATGATATCGATCAGGGGCGCATCACATATGACGAAGCCAGGGACCAGCTAATGGGTCTGTCGAATGAGAAATGAGGGCAATATGGAGAATAACGACGAAAGAACCAAAATCCTGCGCATGGTGCAGGAAGGGAAAATAACCGCTGAAGAAGGTTTACAACTGCTCGATATGTTGCCCACTCCGGAAAAGTCATCCACCCCCCCGGCAGGGTCTGTCAATTTTACACGGCCGTCCGGCGGAGAAGGCAAGTGGTGTCACATTACGGTTTCGGATTTGGATACGGGCAAGACCAAGGTGAATGTTCGCCTGCCGTTGGGGCTGGTTAATGCCGGTGTGAAGATGGGCGCCCGGTTTGCACCCGAACTGGAGGATATGGATTTTTCCGAATTTATCAAGGCTGCCCGCTCCGGTGATGTTGGCAAAATGGTGGAAGTGGACGATGAAGACGACCGGGAGCATGTAGAGATCTTTATCGAGTAATCCAACTGGTTGAAATTACATATGGTGAACTATTCCGGGTGCAACGACACACCGGTGGGTTACGTATTCTTTTGGTGAGGTATGAATGACTGAAGAAATCAACAAAAACTGGAAGACGACCTTCGGCGCCATTTGGGCGGGTCAGGCTTTTTCTTTGCTGGGCAGTTCCTTGGTGCAGTTTGCCATGGTGTGGTGGCTGACTCAGACCACCGGCAGCGCCACGGTGCTGGCAACCGCTGCTCTGATCGCGCTGTTGCCGCAGGTCTTTTTGGGGCCGTTCGCCGGCGCAATCGTGGACCGGGTCAATCGTAAGGTGGTCATGATCGTGGCGGATCTTGGTACCGCTCTGGTCACACTGGTACTGGTGGTCATTGCGTTCAACGGCACTTTGCAACCCTGGCACGTCTACATTGCCATGTTCCTGCGCTCTTTGGGTCAGGGATTCCACTGGCCGGCAATGCAATCCTCCACGGCACTGCTGGTTCCCGATGAGCATCTGTCCCGAGTGGCGGGGATGAATCAGGCGTTGAATGGTGCCATGAACATTGTCGCACCGCCGTTGGGGGCGCTTTTGTTGAGCGTAATGGAATTACACTGGGTACTGACCATTGATATCCTGACTGCGTTTTTGGCGGTAATCCCCTTATTGTTTGTGATCATTCCTCAACCCAAGCATGCCACAGAGATGGATACGGCTTCACCGGTCAAGACCATCTTGCGGGACGTGAAGGAAGGCTTCGTGTATGTCTGGGCATGGAAGGGATTAATGATCGTCTTGTTCCTGGCTGTGATCATTAACTTTATGATCAACCCGGCTTTTACCTTGTTGCCGCTTCTGGTTAGCAAACACTTTATGGGCGGTGCGTTGGAATACTCCTGGATGGAATCAATGGTAGGGATCGGCATCGTGGTCGGCGGCGTAACACTCGGCATCTGGGGCGGATTCAAGCGTAAGGTTTTCACCAGTGCTATGGGTGTTGCCGGGATGGGTCTGGGGGTGATGTTGACCGGTTTTGCCCCATCGACCATGTTTTGGATGGCGCTGGCTGGCTCGGCCTTGGTGGGCTTCATGAACCCCATCTGCAACGGACCGCTCTTTGCCATCATCCAATCCAAAGTGGATAAGGAAAAGCAGGGTCGGGTGATGATGATGATGAACAGCCTCTCCTCCGCCATGTCACCCATAGGGATGGCTTTTGCGGGTCCGGTGGCAGATCGATTTGGCATTCAAGTTTGGTTTGTGGCGGGCGGTTTGGTCGCAATTTTGATGGCAGTGTTGCTGCTTTCCATTCGCGAGGTGGCCACCCTGGATGAGCAGGAACCAGGCGGAGCGCTTATTCCCAAATTTAGCTCGGCTGAGATTCTCAATCCGTAGGCAAAATTCTTAGGGGAATAAATGCAAGTGACTGCCAGTGAAAGGGCAGTCACTTGTTCGTATCAATAATGCAAAGTGGGTTAACCAGTAATGCCTTGCCCGGTGATGTAATTCTCCAGGCTTTTGATCATCGTCTCACGATCGGCAATGATCTCTTTCACCAGATCTCCGATGGAAATGACCCCGACCACTTTCCCATTCTCCACTACCGGCAGGTGACGAATGTGCTTGTTGGTCATCAGCTTCATACATTCCTCCACGCTGTTATCCGGCTCCACAAAATATACACTGGTGATCATCAGTTCCTTTACCGGTAAGGAGTGATCGAAATTTCCGATCTTACCAAGTTTGCGAACCACATCCCGCTCTGAGAGGATCCCCACCAGTTTGTCGTTGTCGATTACCGGTAATGCACCTATATCATGTTTTTCTAGAGTCTGGAGCGCTTCCTTAATGGGTGTGTTGGTGGGGACAGACCAAACTTTGACGCCTTTTCTATCCAGCAAATGCTTTACGAGTGCCATATCATCTCCTTTACAACCTGGTTTGTAAATCTATTATGAAATAATCAACAGCCAGATTCAAGTCGTTAACCATACTTTGCTCTCAACAAACAACAACGATATAGGCAATGTGGTGCTAGATATGAAAATCCGTTCCCAGCCAGACACCTTCCTCGGGAGCATGCAGAGCGGAGCCATTGGCATGGATGTCCAGTTGCCCCTCCAGTTTTTCAACACGCTTCATCAGGTTGATCAGGGCGGTCCCAACCAGATCCGGGAGCTGATCGTGTTCCAGATCGGGTTTCCCTTCAGGCAGCGGGGTGTGGGTACGTGAGACGATTTGCCCGGGGATGCCAATGACCACCGAGTTTGGCGGCACGGATTTTACCACCACCGCATTGGCGCCGATCCGGCTGCCGCTGCCAATGGTGATCGCGCCCAATATCTTAGCCCCGGCGCCCACCACCACCCTGTCTTCCAGTGTCGGATGTCGCTTGCCTTTTTCCAAACTGACGCCCCCCAGTGTGACGCCATGATACAAGGTAACATCTGCGCCTATTACAGCAGTCTCACCGATCACCACGCCCATGCCGTGATCAATAAGAAACCTGGCCCCGAACCGGGC
>DAIOEK010000034.1:0-31270 GCA_036746315.1 Anaerolineaceae bacterium
CAGCAGGCTGCCCGGCCATTCCTGCCCCGAAACCGGCTCAATCGGGTAGTCGATTTCAGATTCTGCTTCCACATCCAACTTGAAGAGCCTGGCTGCCCTGGGAATGGATGTGCCCTGGATCAACACCGAAGTCATCACTACAAAGAAAACCACGTTGAAGAAAACATCCGAGTTGGGCAGCCCCATCATACGCGGATAAATGGCAAGAATGATGGGCACCGCGCCGCGCAACCCCACCCAGGAAATGAAAGTCTTTTCAGCGGCGGTAAACCGGGTCGGCAGCAACATCAACCAGACAGCCACCGGGCGGGCAACGAATATCAGGAACAGCGAAATCCCCAGCGCCGGCAGCCAAAACTTGAGCATCTGGGATGGAAAGACCAGCAGCCCCAGCACCAGAAACATGGTGATCTGCATCAGCCACGCCAGCCCATCGTAAAAACGGGAAAGGCTTTTTTTGTGCAGAAAGTCCGCCCGGCTCATGGTTAAACCGGTGAGATACACCGCCAGGAATCCGCTGCCGCCCAACAGATTGGTAATGCCGTAGGCAAAGACCACAATACCGATGGTAAGCACCGGATACATGCCGGAGTAACCCAGTTTCATTTTATTGATGGCGTACAGGGCAGCTTTGCCGACCAGCACACCCACAATCAACCCCACCCCGAGCTGAATAAAGAGCGTCGGTATTTTCGACCACGGCGAAACCTCCGGCTGAAGGACCAATTGAGCGAAGGTGATCGTCAGCAGCACAGCCATGGGGTCGTTGCTGCCCGATTCCAACTCCAGAAGCTGCTTGAGCTTGCCCGGCAGATTAACGCCCCTCGACCGCAGAACGGCAAATACCGCCGCAGCATCGGTGGATGAGACGATTGCCCCCAGCAAAAAACCTTCAAAAAGGGAAAGCTGCAAAATAAAGTGGGCAAAGTAGCCCATGATCATTGCCGTGGCGACCACCCCCAGAGTTGCCAGGGTTACCCCGGCAGGCAGCACCTGCCGAAAGTACGTCCAGGTGGTATCCAGACCGCCTGAGAAGAGGATGACGATCAGCGCGATCGTTCCAAGCGTTTGCGCAAAGTAGGCATCATCGAAATAAATTCCACCGATGCCGTCTGAACCGGCAAGCATGCCGATCAGCAGAAAAATCAGCAGAGCCGGTACACCGAACCTGTCTGAAACTTTACTTGCGACCACGCTCAATATAAGCAGTACTGCTGCACCTACAAGATAGTATTCAAGCATCCATACTTACTCCCAATCTTCAGAATTATAGTGCCGCATTCTTTTCAAAATCCCCCGCCTCTTTTTGGTTGCCACACGTGCAGCGCTGGCTGTGATGGTGGGTCTGGTCTTTTTTCTAGTTTTCGGTTCCACCAGCGCCTGTTGAATCAGGTTGACAAATCTTTGAATGGCATCCAACCGGTTCTTTTCCTGCGAGCGAAAGCGCTTTGCTTCGATCACCAGCACGCCATCTTCGGTAAGCTTCGAACCGGCAAGTTTCTTCAAACGTTCCTTAACCTCCTCTCCGATCGCCACCGTCGCAGCGACATCCCAGCGAAGCTGCACCGCGGTGGAAACCTTGTTTACATTCTGCCCGCCCGGACCGGATGAACGGATGAAATCGAATTGGATTTCGCTTTCGTCGATATTGAGTGTATCTGTAACGTTGATCATCCGAGCACCAAATATCCTGATATCAAAAAGCCAGCCCCTTTTCCTTCAAAGAGATGTATCTGCCGTGCCCGATGATGACGTGATCGATCACCTCGATATCCAGCAGCTTGCCTGCCTGGAGGGTCGATTTGGTCAGGGCAATATCCTCTCCGCTGGGTGAAGGGTCACCGCTGGGATGATTATGAATGAGGATCACACCGTTGGCGTTGCAGCGTACCGCACCTTTGAACAGTTCCCCCACGCGCACCGAGGCGGAGTTCGCCGTCCCGCGATAGACCATCTCCTTTTCGATGATCTGGTTGCGCACATCCATGTACAGCACCCACATCTCTTCCTGCTCCAGCAGCGAGAGTGCATCGCCCATCAGATCGTACACATCCTGCGGGCTGTGAACGGATTGGATCGCCTTATCCACCATGCTGAATTTCCTACCCAGTTCCAGTGCAGCCATCAATTGTGCGGCTTTCGCCGGTCCAATGCCTCTCCGCTGGCAGAGCTTGGCATAGGGCGTATGGTATAACCCGCGCAGCCCGCCGAATTCCAGCAGCAGGTTGGTTGCCAGCTGTATGGCGTTCTCGCCCTCCACGCCGACCCGCAGCAGTATTGCCAGCAACTCGGCATAGCTCAGTTCCCCCGGACCAAGCTGCGCCAGTTTTTCGCGCGGTCTTTCGGATACTTCCATGTCTCTGATGCGGTATGTACTGGAATCGCGTAATTTCATTAATGCACCTCTTCGCCTGGTTAAATTGTAACCCAAGTAACCAAACATAAAACCGCCATCGCGGTGCAATTTTTGGCATCCATGCTATAATTTCCCTGTTGGAGACCCCATGACATTCGATCCTTCCTTTCTAAATTCAGCTGTCCAATTCCTTACAGGTTTCAGCATTGTTTTCCTGGTCGTGCTGTGGATCAGCCTGATACTGTGGACTTTTCGGGATATCCGGCGCAGAAGCCGCGACCCGCTTTTGCGCATTCTTGCCGTACTGTTGTCGATCATCCTGTTCATCCCCGGGTGCCTCGTTTACATACTTCTGCGCCCCGGACAAACCCTGGAAGAGGAATATCAGCGCAACCTGGAAGAGGAAACTCTGCTGCAAGCACTGGATGAATCCCCGCTTTGCCCCGGTTGCAGCCGGAAAGTGAAGAGCGACTGGCTGGTATGCCCCACATGCCGTACCCGTTTGAATAAAAAATGTACTTCTTGCGGAAAAATTCTGGAATTGACCTGGGAAATTTGTCCATATTGTGAAACCCCCGCAGCAGGATTTCATCGTGCCGGCGGCGTATCCATAGATGACTTGATCTCTCAGAATATAGATAAAGAAGGCTACCACCACAAAACGGAAGAATAACTTTTATCAGGTAAAATCAACCAATGTCTAATCCCCTCTTCGTAGAACCTATTGACTACCTGATCTTTGGGCATTTAACCAAGGATCTCACCCCTGCCGGTCCCAGAATGGGCGGTACCGCTTCCTTTTCTTCACTGACCGCAAAAGCTCTCGGCTTGCGGGTTGGAATCGTCACCTCCTGTGCCGGCGACCTGGACTTACAGCCATTAAAAGGCATCCAGGTGATCAACCACCCGGCTGAAGTCAGCACCACCTTCGAAAATGTGTACACCAGTCACGGCAGAATACAATTCTGTTACAACCAGGCGGAAATCCTGGAACCCGGTCTGACCCCTGAAGCCTGGCGGAACACCCCCATTGTGCATCTCGGTCCAATCGCCCAGGAAACGCACCCCGGCTTATCCAAGGCTTTCCCCAATTCCATCGTGGGGCTGACTCCCCAGGGATGGCTGCGGAGTTGGGACGAGAACGGCAGGGTTTCCCCCGCAGAGTGGCTGGAATATCGCTACGTGATGGGCAATTCCGATGTCGCTGTGATCAGTGTGGAAGACGTACAGGGTGACGAAGAGCGAATAAGCGACATGGCTTCAGCTATTAAAATCCTGGTGGTTACCGAAGGCGCCAACGGCTCCCGGGTTTTCTGGAACGGAGACGTGCGCCACTTCTCCCCGCCCAAGATGGTGGAGCTGGATGCCACCGGCGCGGGGGATATTTTCGCGGCGGCTTATTTCTTCCGCTATCACGCCACACGGGACCCGTGGGAGGCGGCGCGATTTGCCACCAACCTGGCAGCCTTTTCCGTGACCCGCACCGGTTTGGATAGCATTCCCCGGCAGGAAGAGATACAATCATGTTTGGTAGAGGTGATCTAGCCGATGGCAATGGCGCATATTTATACCCTGGTTAATCAAAAAGGTGGGGTGGGAAAAACCACAACCGCAATCAATTTGGGCGCCAGCCTGGCTAAGTTCAATAAAAAAGTCCTGCTGGTGGATATCGACCCGCAGGCAAATGCCACCTCCTGCCTGGGGATAGACAAATACCAGGTGAAAGAGGGCGTTTACCAGTGCCTGATCAACTACAGCCAGGCGGCAAATGCCATTTTGCACAACCCCAGGCTGACCCTCTCCCTGCTGCCATCCTCGCCCGCCCTGGCCGGTTCGGAAGTGGAACTGGTGGATCTGGAGCAGCGTGAAACCAGGCTGCGCGATATTCTGCTGCCGATCATCGATCGCTACGACTACATCCTCGTGGATTGTCCGCCGTCGCTTGGCCTGCTGACCCTGAACGGTCTGCTGGCTGCCCGCGACGGATTGATCATCCCCGTCCAGTGCGAATACCTGGCGCTCGAAGGTCTGGGACAATTGACGCAGACCATCAACCGCATCAAATCCTCGTTATTCCCCGATCTGAAGATCCTCGGCGTGGTGCTCACCATGTTCGACAGCCGCACAAGGCTGTCCTCCGATGTGGTCAGCGAGGTCAGGCGCGTGTTCCCCAACC
Source organism: Anaerolineaceae bacterium (assembly GCA_036746315.1). GTDB lineage: Bacteria > Chloroflexota > Anaerolineae > Anaerolineales > Anaerolineaceae > DAIOEK01. The sequence goes on from DAIOEK010000034.1 coordinate 4,533, forward strand.
AGGTGTTTGACTCGATCATTCCCCGCAGCATCCGGCTGGCGGAGGCGCCATCCTATGGATTGCCGGTCACCCATTACGCACCCGAGTCGGCAGCCACAACTGCCTATATGAATCTTGCCAGCGAAATACTGCGGCAGAACAAGCAGCAACCCATCAATAGTGCGGAGTAAGCCCATGTCGCGAAAACCAGGCTTAGGTAAAGGTTTAGATGCGCTCATTCCGGTGGAACGGGAAGAGCCGATCGGAGAAATGGTAAGGCAAATCCCGGTCATTACCATATCCCCCAATCCGCGCCAACCCAGGCAGGATATGAATGCAGAAGAGCTTTCCGAACTGGCAGCCTCCATTCGCGAATACGGCATTCTGCAGCCGCTCATCGTCACCCCATCCGGGGCGAGCGACGAATACATTCTGATCGCCGGGGAAAGAAGACTGCGCGCCTCCAAACTGCTGGGAATGGCGGAAGTGCCCGCCATTGTCCGTTCGGTTTCGGAAATCCAAAGGCTGGAGCTGGCGCTGATCGAAAACATCCAACGATCCGACCTTTCCCCGCTGGAAACGGCACAAGCCTACCAGCAATTGATCGATGAATTTCAACTGACCCATGAAGAAGTCTCGGATAAGGTCGGCAAAAGCCGCACCGCAGTCACCAACACCATCCGTTTGTTGAAATTGCCCGAAAAGGTGCAGCAGGCATTACGCGAAGGCCGGATATCTGAAGGTCATGCGCGCACGCTGTTGGCGCTGTCAACTTCGCAGGCGCAGGTCGCCGCGCTCCAGACCGTGCTGGATAAGGATCTGAATGTAAGGCAGACCGAGCAGTTGGTCAAAAAGCTGACCGGACAAAAGGAAACCATTGCGCGCAAACCGGTTTACTATGCGCAAGTAAAAGGAATCGAGCAGGATCTTCAAGAGCGCCTCGGCACCAAGGTGACCCTGCATTACACTCCCAAGGGCGGAACTTTGATCATCCACTATTATTCTGACGAAGAATTGGATTCGATTTTGTCCAAGATCGGGCAGAACAAATAGGCAATTCGCCTTCTGAGGTTATACGGTTGGTTACAATGAACAAATTTCAACAGCATTCATGCTGTTGTCATTCAACATCATCTCCGCTAAAATGATAGCAGGTCATTTGGTATAGAAAGGGATTCTATGACCCCGCAGCAAGCGCTCACCCCGGAAGTATTAGTCCCCCGCATTGGAGATTATCTGGTCGAAAGAGGATTTTTGAAACCGGATCAATTGACCCACGCGCTCGAGTTGCAAAAAGCATATCGTGCCAATGGAGGCAACATCCTGTTGGGTGACCTTTTATTGGAATTGAAATATATCGACCGCAACCGGTTGGATCAGGCAATTACGGAACAGATCATTCAGTTACGGAACGCGCTCGAAGAAGCCAACCGCACCCTGGAACAGCGTGTCATCCAGCGCACGCACGAACTTCAGGTTGCCCTCAACAAACTGGCTGAACTGGATAAGCTGAAATCCAATATCATTGCGAACATTTCGCATGAGCTGCGCACCCCGCTGACCCACATCAAGGGTTACCAGGAATTATTACTCGCCGGAGCCATGGGTGATTTACCGGCGGAAGTTGCCAATACGTTGAAAACGATCCGTCGTTCCACCGAAAGGCTCGAACGATTGATCGAAGATCTGATCAACTTCTCGCAAATGTCGAAAGGTGATGTGGCGCTCAAGTTCGTGGAAGTCGACCTGAACAAACTGGTGGCGAACGTAATGAAGCACAGCCAGCCCAAGGCGGATGAAAAAAAGATCAAACTGCATGCCCTTCTGCCGGATGCGCCCGCCATCATTCAGGTGGACGAGGAAAAGATCTCCTGGGTGGTACTGCAATTGCTCGACAATGCCATCAAATTCACCCCGGTCGAAGGTTCCATTGCCGTCACCATCCAACAGGAACCGATCGGCTATAAAGTCAGCATTGAAGACAGCGGGATAGGCATCCCCGCCGAGAAAATGGACGAAATATTTGAGCCGTTCCACCAACTGGATGGCTCTTCCACCCGCCGTTATGGCGGTACCGGGCTGGGACTCTCCCTGGTCAAACAGATCATCGAAGCGCATCACTCGCAAATCAAAGTATCGTCCGAATTGGGCAAGTTTGCCAGGTTTGAGTTCACCCTGCCCTTTGTTGTAAAAAAATAACAGGCAAGGTTTCCATGCCAGATCCCAACGAAAATCCACCCATTTCAACCACCACCGGCGCTTTACCGGGGATGATGGAAATCTGTAAAACCATCAACGAAGTGGTGGATTGGAAGATCGGTTTGGATCAAATCGTCCCCTACCTGCGCCGCTTGATCTTGTTCGACAACCTGGCGATCTACCAGCAGGGCATCCCCGAAACCAACGAATACGAAGTGATCTATGCAAAGGCGGTGGGAAGGGGCAAAACCAGCGGCGAGTACATCTCCTGGGGAGATGCGACCGCGGCGCGTATTTTCGAGAGCAAACGGGTGGAGATCAATCAGCCGATATTGCCGGAAGGCATCGACGAGCACCGCCTGGAATATCCATTTGTGCTCGGGCTGCCGATCAACATTTTGGGCAGTATGTATGCCTTCATCCTGGTCAGGTTTGGCGGACCAGCCTACACCGCCAGTGATAAACAGACCATCAGTATGCTGACCTGCATCGTCAGCTTTCTTTTGAAGCAAAAGCAATACCAAGACCGCCTTTCCAAACTCGAAGCGCAGCATCAGCAATCCCTGCTGCAGGAAGATTTTGTATCCACCATTTCGCATGAATTACTTTCGCCGATCGGCTTTATCAAGGGATACACCACCACCCTGATGCGCTCCGACACCACCTGGAACGAGGATGTACAGCACGAGTTCCTCAAGATCATCGATGAGGAAAGCGACCGGCTTCAGGAATTGATTGACAATCTTCTCGATTCGGCCCGCCTGCAAAGCGGAACGCTGACCATGGAAATCCAGCCGGTCCAAATCGATACGCTGCTCCGCGACGTGGTGATGCGCGCCAATATGCACCAGGGCAATTTGAAAATGCGTGTTCAAATTGCAGACCTGCTTCCGCGGGTCAGCGGAGACCCGAGACGGCTGACACAGGTTTTTGAAAACATCATCGGCAATGCCATAAAATACGCGCCGGGATGCAACCTGCTGATCAGCGCCGAAGTTGTAGATGACAAAATTCACATCAAATTCGAAGACGACGGTCCGGGTGTGCCCTCCAGTATGACGGCCAACCTGTTCCAGAAGTTTTATCGAAACCCCGACAACCCGACAGAAACCCGGGGTACCGGACTGGGTTTATACATCTGTAAACAGATCATCGAAGCGCACCACGGGGAGATCTTTGCAGAATCAGAGCCCGGGAAGGGTGTCACTTTCCACATTCTGTTACCCATCGAAGAGAATCAAGAAGTGCAGGGAGTGTGATTTGTGACTACACGTATTCTTGTTGTGGATGACGAAGCCCGATACCTGCGGTTGCTGCAAATCAATCTCGCCACCGAAGGCTACCAGGTCGCCACGGTTTCCAACGGCATGGATGCGATCGAGCGCGTGGTGAGTGATCCGCCCGATTTGATTTTGATGGATATCGTGATGCCCAAACTGGATGGCATCACCGCCAGCGAAAGGATACGGCAGTTCTCCAGCGTTCCCATCATCATGCTTACCGGAAGAGCAGCCGAAGAGGATAAAGTTCGCTGCCTCAACATTGGCGCGGATGATTACATCACCAAGCCGTTCTCCGCCACCGAAGTACTCGCCAGGGTGCGGGCAGTTCTGCGCAGGACCATCCGCCCCTACCAGGAGGAAAGAAACAGCCACTTTACCAACGATGCCCTGCGCATCGATTTCGGCAAGGCTGAGGTTTACAAGAATGACCAGTTGGTGCCATTAACCGCCACGGAATACAGGCTGTTGATCCATTTCGCAAAAAATTTGGGGAAGGTCGTCACCGCCGATGAACTGCTTACCGAAATCTGGGGACCCCAGTATAAAGAAGACCGTGAGATATTATGGGTAACCATTGCGCGCCTGCGGCAGAAATTGGAAACCAACCCCAAGGAACCCAGGCTGATCGTGACACGCTCGGGGCTGGGTTACCTGATGCCTAAAATTGAGTGAACGCCAGTTGAGGTAAAGATATGTCCATGTTTAGAGATTTTGATGAAAAAGGGAAGATATTCACCAACGTTGTTCCCAAAACATCCGTAGCTGCCATTATCCAGACCCTGACCCATCGCATACATGGGGATGTATACATGAAGCCGGATGAACGATTGAAGGATGAATTCAATCGCTCAGAACAATTTGTGGCAGTCACCAATGCCCAAATACTGGATGCGCAGGGTCAGGTATTATACCGGTGCAAATTCCTCACCCTGAACAAAGACCAGATTGTCTGGCTGATACCGGTCACCGATCTGATCCAGGAATCCTGAGAAAGAATGAACAACCCCAATCCTGTCATCATGCCAGGGATTACGCCTGAAAATTTCAACAAGCTCAAAAAGTATCTGATTGAGAAAGTCGCCCGTGAAATGGAGTTGTCGTCTCCGCCCATTCACCTGCGCAGACAGATCATCATTGAAACCCTGGAACAGAGCTACCAACAGCTGAATGTTTCGCTATCCAAAACCATACGCGAGCAGTTGTTTCGTGAAATTTTGGATGACTTCCTCGGGTTTGGTCCCATCCAACCCCTGCTGGATGACCCGGATATCACCGAGGTGATGGTCAATAATTACGACCGGGTCTACATCGAGCAGAACGGCAGGCTGATAAAGACCAACATCAAATTCGAGAACAACGAGCAGATCATGCGCGTGATCGAGCGCATCATTATGCCGCTCGGTCGCCGGGTTGATGCCGACAGCCCGATGGTCGATGCGCGTCTGCCGGATGGCTCGCGCGTGAACGCCATCATCCCGCCCGTCGCAATCGATGGACCCAGCCTGACCATCCGCAAATTTGGTGAGGGAAAGCTCTCCATCGACCAGTTGATCCAACTGGGCTCCATTACCGCCAACATGGCGGAATTCATCCGGGCTTGCGTCTTCTCCAAATTCAACATCATTGTCTCGGGCGGGACCGGTACCGGCAAGACAACTTTGCTGAACGTACTCTCCAGCTTCATCCCCGAGGATGAGCGTATCGTCACCATTGAAGACGCCGCGGAATTGCGGTTGCAGCAGGATCACGTGGTGCGCCTGGAAACCAAGCCGCCCAGCGTGGAAGGGCTGGGCACGGTAACCATCCGCGACCTGGTGCGCAATGCCCTGCGCATGCGCCCCGACCGGATTGTGGTCGGCGAAGTTCGCGGCGGAGAAGCCATGGATATGCTGCAAGCCATGAACACCGGGCATGACGGCTCCATTACCACACTGCACGCCAATTCCCCGCGCGATGCCATCTCCCGCCTGGAGACCATGTGCATGATGGCGGGCATTGATATGCCCATCAAGGTTATCCGCCAGCAGATCGCGGCAGCCATCGATGTCATCGTCCAACTCACCCGTCTGAAGGATGGCACACGCAAAGTAACCGCCATCACCGAGGTCGCCGGCATGGAAGGTGAAACAGTGGTACTGACCGATATTTTCAAGTTCGAGCAGACCGGCATGGCTGAAGGCGGCGTGGTGCTGGGGGAATTGAAACCCACCGGCATTCGCCCCATTTTCACGCCACGACTGGAATCATTCGGGTTCAAATTGAGTGCGGATATTTTTGGCGCGGGGCGAACAGACCTGTTTGCAACCAGGCGAAAATAGCGCATAATAAAAGGAACAAACTTATTGGTACAATAGTTGCATTCTCACTGGTAGATCATCATGCAGATTCTGCATAATCCAGACGAGAAGGAAAGGTGACCATGAGTACGTTACAGAAGGCACTATCCCTGAGAACAAAAAAAATCGGCATCCTGATGATGGACGCCCGGAAATCTGCCCGACAGAGCGAAGAAACCTGTGCGCGCGTACTGCAAGTCACGCCCGACGCCTACAGGAAGTTTGAATTGGGCGAAATCATGCCGACCCTGCCACAGTTGGAAGTGCTGGCTTTCTTTTTGGATATCCCCCTCGAGCATTTCTGGGGCAACCGGGTAATTTCCGAACAACCCAACTTCACCCTGAACACTTCGGCATTGCTGCCACTGCGAAATCGTGTCATCGGCATCACCGTACGCCAGTTACGACAAAACGCCGAGCTCAGCCTGGAGCAGTTTGCCAGCCAGATGGAACTGGAACCGCAATTGCTCAACCGTTACGAATTGGGCGAAGAATCCATTCCCCTGCCCCTGTTGGAACAGATGCTTGCCGGGCTGAATGAAAACATCAGCATTGTTGCCGATCGTCATGGTCAAATTGGCAAGTGGTACCGCCATCAGAAAACCGTGGATAGTGTGGTTGCCTTCCCAGCGGAAATTCAGGAATTTGTCGCCAAGAATATCAATGAACCATATCTTGAACTGGCAAAACGCTTGAGCGAGCTGGATGCCGGAAAGCTGCGTTCGATTGCCGAAGGCTTGTTGGAGATCACATACTGACCCTTCATGTTAGATCCTCATTTTGATGTAAGGCCCATCCAAACCAGTGATTCTTCTCTGGTCTTGGATTTTTTAAGAACAGCTCAATTTACCCACCGGCATTTGGACTGGCGTCTGCCGGTTGACTGGCTGGGGGAACAGCCCTTTTTGGGATGCTGGTACCACGATGATCTGACCGCCCTGTTGGTTTGCCCCATCACCGAAGGCAAGGAAGTCTGGATCCGCTGCTACTCGGGGCAGTCCTTCCATTCCATGCAAATCGCCTGGGACAAGCTGCTGACCGGAGCAGTTGCACAACTGCGCAAAAAAGACGTGGGTAAAATATACACCATTGCCCTGTCGGATTGGTATCGCGATCTGCTTGTACAAACCGGCTTTCAGGAAGAAAGCAAAATCGTCATCCTCGAAAAGACCAACTGGTCCACCCGACCGCTGCATATCCAGCCACCCGAAATACAAATCAGCGAGATGGACAGCCAGCATTTGGATGCGGTTTACGAACTCGACCGGAAGTGCTTTCAACCCCTGTGGCAGCTCACCCGTGAAGATATTTCAATCGCATATAAACACGCCATCAATTGCTCGGTGGCATTCGATCCAGGCAATAATCTGGTCGCCTATCAAATCAGCAACCTGATCGGTGAAACCGCCCATCTGGCGAGGATTGCCGTTGACCCCTCTTACCAGCGAAAAACGATCGCCCACATGCTGCTGTCGAATCTGCTGAAACGCTTTGCCCAAATGGGGATCACCAAAGTGACGGTAAATACGCAATCAGACAACGTTGCTTCGCTGCGCCTCTATCAGCAAAATGGGTTCCTCCTAACCGGTGAAAACTATCCAATTTATGCACTGAACACTTAAACCAGATACAAGCTGCTTTACAACCCGCTTTCCTCATGAGAAAATTAATTTCACTACTGGTGAAAAGAGGAAATATGGGTAAAAAAGAAGACTACCGCCGAAAGCAGCAGACTGCACGGAAGAGAAATCAAACCATTCTATTGGCGCTGATTATTGTTGCGACCATCGCGATTGCTGCGATCATCATTGTTCCCAACATTCAAGCCGTGGGGAAAGTCGTTCAGGTAACCCCGCTTGCCCGCCCCCAAGCGGACGGCATGAGCACCGGTGATCCCAACGCGCCCATCAAAGTGGATGTCTATTCCGATTTTCAATGTCCCGCCTGTAAATCATTTGCCGAGAATTACGAACCCACCATCATCAGCCAATACGTTGAGACCGGAAAGGTGTATTTGACCTACCACCCCTTCCGGATCATTGGACCTGAATCGGACGGGGCTGCCGCGGCGGCTTATTGCGCCTCGGAACAAAACAAATTTTGGGAGTATCATGATGTGCTGTTCGCCAACCAAACCGGAGAGGAAGTCGGCGACTTTACAGATAAGCGCCTGAAAGCCTATGCCGAACTGGTCAACCTCGACCAGACAAAGTTCAACCAATGTTACAGCAGCGGAAAATACCGCACCCAGGTACAACAATCCCAAACGGATGGAAACCAGCGCGGGGTCAGTTTTACGCCGAGCGTGTTTGTAAATAATGTCCTGGTGGAAGATGGCAGCTTCAATGCCGCGATCGAGCGGGCACTCGCCCAATAGACAAAGCACGCCATTGATTCAGGGAAGCAAGAGGGGCTGTCAGATCCGACAGCCCCTTATTATTTCTCTTTCGCCATGGTCGGCTTTTCCCAACCCTGCCAGGCATTTACCGATAATTCCAGTTGGTACAGCAAACTCGACAACCGGTTGATGTATTTGCGGATCACCGGGTTGGCGATCGCTTTTGATTCATACAGGGGCGCCAGTCTCCGCTCTGCCCGCCGCACCACCGTCCGCGCCAGGTCCAGAAAAGCCTGCTGCGGTGTATCCCCCGGAATGACAAACCCGGCAGGCAGCCTGGTCTCTTCATTCAAGCGCAGAATGATCTCTTCCATTTCGGCAAGTTTATCCTCACCGAAAGGCGGCAGCACTTCAACATGTTCCGAAATGACAGAAATCTCTCCCATGATCTGGTAGAGATTTCTTTGCACCTGTGTGAGGATGTCTTTTACATCCGGCGTATCGATCATCGATTTTGCCATGCCAATGACCGATGAACATTCATCCAGCGTCCCCAAAATTTCAAAGCGATGATCCGCTTTGGAATAGCGACCCCGACCGAGCAATTTGCTCTGTCCATCATCGCCTGACGCGGTAAAGGGTCGATATTTTGGCATGGACTTATGGTACCGCGGTTTCTTCCTGTTGGGTACCGCGCCGTACAATCAGGTACCAGTCCTTGACGTTATCCAGTCGGTCACTGGGGTCGTAGATGGGGCCCATCTGAATGCCCTGCACTTTCGCATCCACCGCGTAGGAATATACTGGGTAATACAACAAGATCGCGGGCATTTCTTTACGGAAGACCACCTGGAAGTTGTTGTATAAACGGGCACGCTCGGTGATATCGAAATCGATCCTTGCCTGCTCCAGGTATTCTGAAGCGGTGTTGTTATTCCATTGTGAATAATTTTGACCACCGGTGGCCTGCGCCTGATCCCAGAAAGGATAGGGGTCCGGATCCGGGGAACGATTCAAATTAATATCGACCAGGGCGGCTTCATAATTACGCTGAACCAGGCGCTCGTCGATCAGCTTTTCATAGGCAACCGGTTCGAGTGTCACATCCACCCCCAACTGTGCCCAGTCCTTTTGAATAGCCTGCGCGATCAGGGTGTGCAGCTGGTCGTCGGGGTGCACCAGGGTAAAGCGCAGATAAACGCCATCCTTTGCCCGCACCGTATCGGCTTCCTGCTCGAATGTGTATCCGGCGGTTTTCAAGAGATTGAGGGCACCTTCCTGGTCATACTCGATGGGGGCATCATTGTAATGCGCCCAACTGCCCGGAAGGATCGGGCTGTCAGCCACAATCGCCTGTCCGTTCAAGATGCGGTTGATGATGAATGAGCGGTTCAATCCCTGCATTAACGCCCAACGGACGTTGGCATCCTGCAAAAATTCCACCTTGGAGTTGTTCAGGTTCAGCAGTACCAGCGCCAGTTCGGGACGTCTGCCGGTGTACACCGAAAGCCCTTCTTCGGAAAGCACCTGGGGCAGAATATCTGCGGTTACCTGCGAAATTCCCTGTACCTCTTTATCCAGGTAGGCAGTATATGCCGAAGCTGAATCCGGGTAGTAGCGGAAAATGATCTGCTCGATGTAAGGCTTGCCCAAAAAATAATCCGCATTCGGCGATAACACCACACCCGCCACACTATTATTTTCAACAATCAAGCGATCCAGCTTGTAGGGTCCACTTCCCACCGGTTGCAGGTTGAAGGATGATTCTACGATCTGGTTGAACGATTGGTTTTCCAGCAGGTGTTTTGGCAGGATCCCGAAGTTCAGATAGTCGATAAACGGGGCAAATGGTTCCGGCAGCCTGAACTGGATATTGTAATCATCCAGTTTTTGAATGGTCACCTCCTGCCAGAAAGATTTGATATCAGAAGCAAGTACCGATTCGTCTGATCGCATCAAATCGATCGTGAAGATGATGTCATCCACGGTCAAAGGCTGGCCGTCCTGCCAGACGGCATTATCACGGATGGAAAAATTGTAAGTCATGCCATCCTTCGAAATGCCCCACGATTCAGCCAGTTCTGCGCGCGCCATTCCCTGGGCATCGAAGCGAACCAGCGAGGTGAATAACAGCCGGTCTACGTCACGATCAGCCTGGTTGTAGCTATCCAGCAAGGGATTTAACCGCTGGAAGCTGCCAATAATCGCCTCGGTATATGTGCCGCCCGTCTGTGGCTGATTGGTGGTCTGTTGAATTTGAGGTTGTTGGGTGAGCAGTAAAACACCAACGAACAACCCGGTAAGTAAGATGATGAGTATTTGCCAGCGAAGTTTTTTCATATATATTAAAAGGCGCCTTATTGAAGTAGAGGCGCCCCAGGTATTACAATTTTTTCGCCCTCTCCGTGAATGAGAGGATTAAATTACTTTGAAATGACAACCGTAGCAATGGCAAGAACGACAAACAATATTGCCAGCCCGATGGTTACATAGAACAGCGTTCGTTCAATTCCACGTCTTGCGGTAAAAATGCCGCCTGTATCCGCGCCGGTCAAACCTCCCAAGCCAACACCCTTGTTTTGGAGCACAATGCTGGCAATCAATGCTATTGAAACGACGATCAGCGCGATATCAAAATATTTTTCCACTGGTTCCTCCTGAGCCTGATAACCTGAGAATTATACTCACCTTCCCGACATTTCGTCAACCGCTGGTGTGGAAGTGCTCAGGATGAAATGGGAAGAATCATTACGGTTTTACCAACAGGCGTTCGCATCCCTGCGGGGGCGCCGGACACAAAAAGCATGTCAATTGTCTGCAAGTGTGTTACAGTTATGTCCATATGGCAGAGATCATTGTCAATACGCACATCCACTCCACGTTATCTGATGGCTCAGGTTCCTATGCCGAGATCGCCAGGGCGGCAATCGCCAGCGGGGTCGATGTTCTGATCATTACCGATCACAATGTTTTTCCCGCCGGGTTGGAAGGATATTACCGGGAAGGGGATGGACGCGTACTCATCCTCACCGGCGAAGAAATCCACAACCCGCTGGACCCTGATCAAAAAAACCACCTGCTGGTTTTCAACCCACATCGCGATTATGCTTATCTGGCGGGCAGGCACCAGGTGTTGCTCAACGCCATCGCCGGTGACGGCGGTTTATCGTTTATCGCCCACCCGGTCGAAGCCGAGCTGCCTTCGTTCGGAGAGCCGGATATCTCATGGGTCGATTGGTCCATACACGGTTTCAACGGGATTGAGCTTTGGAACGGGATGAGCGAGATCAAGCACATCAGCCCCAACGCCCTGGCAGCCGTTTTCTATGCCCTGTTCCCCGCCTATCTGGCGCATCATCCGCACCCGCGAACGGTGGAGATTTGGGACAAGCTTTTGAACAAGGGAACCCGCGCTGTGGCAATCTGCGGCGCAGATGCGCACCAGCTCGTCAAGCACATCGGACCGGTAAAGAAGCTCATATACCCTTATCAATACCACTTCCAGGCATTGAATAACCATCTATTGCTGCCGGAGCCGCTCGGTGGAAAGATCGAACAGGATAAAAAGATGATATTCGATGCGCTGCGGCAGGGAGCCTTGTTCATCGGATACGACCTGCCACATTCCACCCGCGGCTTTGTATTCAACGCACACGGCGCCAACGGGATCGTTGGCATGGGCGGCGAGATATCCGCCCAGGGCGGCGTCACTTTTCAAATCAGCACGCCAGCGCCCGGCAAGGTTCTGCTCTACCGGGATGGCAAGGTCATCCAGCGCTGGAAAGGCGCCCGGCACTGCGCCCTGACCACCTCGCAGCCGGGCGTTTATCGCGTGGAAGTCTGGATATCTTACCTGGGCAGGAGGCGCGCCTGGATCATCTCCAACCCCATCTTTGTGGTGAAATGACATGCAAAACAACATAACAAGATTTCTCGACAGCAAAAAGATCCCTTACACGGCATTTTCGCTGTCGGCTGAAAAACACAGCGGGCTGGAAACCGCGGAAATACTACAAGTGCCGCCAGAGGTTGTCTATAAATCCATCGTATTCCAACGGGAACGCCCCGGTAAATACATACTGGCGGTGGTACCTTCCACCGGCGAGGTGGACCCCAAAAAGCTTGCCAGATTGCTGGATGAAAAGAAAGTCCTGGTTGTCAGCCAGAAGGAAGCGGAAAGAATTACCGGCTTGCAGACGGGCGGCATCTCTCCGCTGGCGCTGATCAACCGCGGTTTTCAGGTCGTCATCGATGAAAGCGCCACGGCGCTGGAATATATGCACATCTCCGGCGGAGTTCGCAGCTTAAACATCCGTCTGGCGCCGTCAGACCTGATCAGACTGGTAAATGCAAAAAGCGGCGGCATTTGCACTGCCGCCGATAATTCACAGGTATGATCATCCTTCTGGAACTGCACCATCATCACCTTGAGTATAATAATAGTCAAAGGTAGTTGGTATGGTTGATCTATTACAGCAACTTGAAAACATGCTGGAAAAGGCGCTGGAAGACAGGCTCTTCTCCTGGCTGCCAGAAGAATCATCCCTGGCGGATATTCTCAGGCAGATGATCACCGTATTTCAGGGCGAAGAGCTGCTCGGCAATCCGGCAGCCTCACTTTCAGATTATCTGATTCGCGTCTCACCGGACGACTATAATACCTGGTTCAGCAACCAGGCGGATTTAATGCAGATCAGCCGCATATTGACGGCTGCCATGCAATCCGCCGGGGTTCAGCCCGCCAAACCGCCCGCCTTCCACATCATTGCCGACGGGAATATTCAAAAAGGGAGTGTTGCCATTTTGCCCGTGCAGCATCAGGTTTCCGCCAGTGAAACCCAGAACCTGGGCAGCGAATCAGCAGAAAAGCTGAACCTGGCTGATACCCCCGTAATGGAGGAAATTCGGGCTTTCTTCAGCGGCAACAGCGGCGAGGTGTTTAACCTGGCGCAGCATGTCGTCAACATTGGCAGGCGGGAGGATAACGATATCATCCTCGCCGATCCACGGGTATCCAGGCATCACGCCCAGATCAGAAGGGTGCGCAATTCGTACGTGCTGTTCGATCTGAATTCCACCGGCGGCACATCGGTGAATAACAAGCCAATCAGCCAGATTACACTTGCCACCGGCGATGTGGTTTCCTTTGCCGGCGTCATTTTAATTTACGGGCAGGAAGTGGTGCAAAGTGTGATGGAGGAAACCAACGATTTGAACGGTTCCACGCACAAACCGGATTCCGGGCCTGATTCAACAGGGGGGCTGGAAATCTTGTGAGTGCCATCATTCTCTTTGCGGTGCGGCTGGGCATCGTCATCCTTTTTCTGCTCTTCATCGGCTGGATCGGCTATACCATCTGGATCGATTTCAACCGCAGGGATATCGATTCAGAAAGGGTCAACGTTCCACCGCTCACGCTGCGCTTTGTCGACCAGCAAAGTGAACGCGTGGAATTTTTCACCCGACCGGTCATCACCATCGGGCGGGATGCCACCTGCGATTGCATCATCTATGACAAATCGGTCTCATCCCGCCAGGCAAGGCTGGCGTATCATCATAATCAGTGGTGGGTCGAAGATCTCAACTCCACCAACGGTACCTATCTCAACCGCGAAAAGATAACCCAGCCGACCGTGGTGATCAGTGACGACGAAGTATCCTGCGGGTCGACACACATCATTCTGCAAATTGGCGCCCCATTGGCATAAATAAACGGAGGATATTATGGAACATAAACCATCCATAGCAATCATCGGTGGATCTGGTTTGTATCAGATGAAACACGTGGAAGTGTTGGAAACCCGCAATGTAGAAACCCCCTTCGGAAAACCCAGCGCTCCCATCGTTATCGGCAGGATGGCAGGCAAAACCATCGCATTTCTGGCGCGGCACGGCATCGGTCATGTTCACTCGCCCAGCGAAGTCAATTACCGCGCCAATATCTACGCGTTAAAAAGCCTCGGCGTGCGAAAGATCGTTTCGATCAGCGCCTGTGGTTCCCTGCGCGAAGATTACTGTCCGGGCGAGATCGTTACACCCGATAATATATTCGACTTCACCAGAGGAAGAGAGCGCTCCTTTTTCTCCGACGGCATCGTGGCGCACGTCAGCACGGCAAACCCGTTCTGCAAATCGCTGGCAGGCTGGGTGGGGGATGCGGTCGACGCTGCCGGCGGTGTGCTGCACCGTGGCGGGTCCCTGATCACCATAGAGGGACCGCGCTTTTCGACCAAAGCGGAATCCAATCTCTTCCGGCAGTGGGGGATGTCCATTATCGGCATGACTGCTACACCCGAGGCTTTTCTGGCACGGGAGGCGGAGATGTGCTATGCGACCATGGCGCACGTCACGGATTACGATGTGTGGCATGTTTCCGAAGAGCCGGTCAGCGTGGAGATGGTCATCCGCACCCTTAACAAGAACACCGAGCTTGCCCAACAGGCGATCCTCAACCTGGTGAAAAATCCAGACCTCGAGGCGCCCTGTGAATGCGAGAATGCGCTCAAAGATGCGCTGATCACCCACCCGGAGCATATCGATCCGACTCAAAAAGAAAAACTGGCGCTTCTTCTCTCCAGGTACGTGCATTAGGATTTCATGATTCTCAAATTCCGGGTTCCCATCCAGCCCCTCTCGAAACGGGTGCTCCAAAACAGGTTCACCATTCTGGCTGCTGCGATCCTGTTCCTCTACACCGCCTCACTCACCCTGGCACCCTTTGCCCGCTACCAGACATGGGACCTCACCCCCGATTTTCGTCCCTGGGTTGGCTTTGGGTTGTGGCTGGCGGCGTATTTGATCACCCAGTTCTGGGTATACCGCTTCCTGCCGGATGCGGACCTCATCATCCTCCCCATCGTATATTTGCTCGCCGGTATCGGTATTCTTACCATCTGGCGTATTTCCCCCGGGCTGGGGATCAGGCAAAACATCTGGCTGCTAGTCGGATCAGCCGGGCTGCTCTTCACGGTCTGGCTGCCGCATTTGTTTGTCATCCTGCGCAGGTATCGCGCCATCTGGATGATCGCCATCCTCGGGCTGGTATTGATGACCGTTCTGCCCGGCATTCTCGAAGAAGGCAGCCAGCCCAGTCTGTGGATCAACCTGTTCGGCTTTACCCTGCAGCCATCCGAACCACTGAAGCTTGCCATCATCATTTACCTGGCAGCGTATTTTTCTGACCGGCTCACCCTGCAAACTGCCTCCTGGTCTGCCATCATCCCCTCCATCATTATGATCGGGTTGGGGCTGGTCTTGCTGCTCCTCCAGCGGGATCTCGGCACCGCGTCTCTGCTGCTTGCCCTGTATATATTTGTGATCTACCTGGTCAGCCGAAAACGCCGCGTGGTGCTAGTTACCGGCGTGTTTCTCATCCTGGCTTTGCTGATCGGTTACACCGTCATCGATGTCGTCAAGCTGCGCATCGATGCCTGGATCAACCCCTGGCTCGATCCAACCGATCGTTCCTACCAGATCGTGCAATCGCTGATCAGCATCGCTTCCGGCGGCGTCCTCGGCACCGGACCGGGCATGGGCTACCCCGCACTTGTTCCGGTGGCGGTATCCGATTTTATATTTTCAGCCATCGCCGAAGAATTAGGTTTTGTCGGCGGGGCGGTGGTGATCTGCCTCATCATCATCCTCTTCAGCCGCTATGTCCGGTCCACCCGGTTTGCAGAGGATGCTTTTACCCGCCTGCTTGCCAGTGGTGCGGCGGTGCTGACCGCCATCCAAAGCCTGTTGATCATCGGCGGCAACATCCGCCTCTTTCCGCTCACCGGGGTTACCCTGCCCTACATTTCGTATGGCGGTTCCTCGCTGCTGACCTGCATGGTAATTGCCGGTCTGGTGCTGCGGATCACACAGCTCCGCGGACAGCATCCGCCCACGGATCAAATCGAACTGACGCTGCGCAAGATCGCTTTCCCGGTGATTTCCGCCGGTCTCGCTTTGTGCATCATCCTGCTGCCCTATTGGTCCGTGATCCGGCAAAATAACCTCACCCACCGCAGTGACAATCTGCGCCGCCCGCTGAATGACCGCTTCGTGAAGCGGGGCACCATTCTGGACCGTAACAACCTGCCCATCAACCAGTCGATCGGGGAAACCGGCGCATACCAGCGTGATTATCTGTATCCCGACCTGGGGATCATCACCGGTTACGCCGACCCGGTCTACGGTCTGGCGGGAGTGGAGCAAAGCCTGGATGCCTATCTGCGCGGTGAAGCCGGGTATTCGAGCATTGACCTGTGGTGGAATAAACTGCTGCGCAGCCAACCCCTGCCGGGACTGGATGTCAGGCTGTCGCTCGATCTGGCATACCAGGACCGCCTGGATGTCAGTTTAAAGGATTTTCAAGGGGCTGCCGTTTTACTGAACGCCCGCACCGGAGAAATCCTCGGGATGTCTTCCCACCCGAATTTCGACCCCGCCGCCCTCGATGACGAGTGGCAAAACCTGACCCAGGATGAAACTTCGCCCCTGCTCAACCGGGCGGTCGTGGGCAAGTATCCGGCCGGAACGGTATCCGGGGTATTTCTCTATGCGCAAAGCGTCGAAAATCAACTGACCATCCCCGAATACATTGCGGATTCCGTCTCCTACAAGGGGCGGGAAGTCAAGTGCGCCGTGGCGGTGGACCAGCATGCGGATGTCAAAATCGAAGCCCTGCAGAAATCCTGCCCCGAGACAAACCTCGCCATCGCACGGATCCTCGGGCGCGAGCGGATTTATGCCCTCTATCAGCAGTTGGGCTGGTATGCCGCCCCGTCGTTTTCGCTGCAGCACGCCGAGATCACCGCACCCACTGAGATCGACAACCTCAAGGCGGCATCCATCGGGCAGGAGGGCGTAACCATCACCCCGCTGCAAATGGCGCTTGCCGCGGCTGCCTTCAGCAATGACGGAATGCGCCCCTCACCCCGCCTGGTTCAGGCATATCATTCGCCCTCGGGGACCTGGGACCTGATCAGCAATCCGCTCGAAAGCACACGGGTATTCAGCACCCGCACTGCGCGTGACGTACAGGAAACAGCCAGCCTGGAGAGCCTGCCCGCCTGGGCGGTGATCGGCAGCGGCATCAGCGGCACCGACCATACGGTGAGCTGGTTTATCGGCGGCACCACCGCGGAATGGAAGGGCACCCCCCTTACCCTGGTCATCATGGCGGAAGATACCCAGAACAGCCTGATGTATCAAAAAGGCAAGGAACTGATGAGGAGCTTTGTATTAAATAACTAAGGGGCTGTCTCTCAACAGCCCCTTGACCTGATTATGCTTTCACGCGGAGAAAATGCCGCTTGCCGACCTGTAGAACGCCCCCCCCGGGGAAGGGCTGCCCCGCGGAAGAGATCACCTCTCCATCCAGCTTGACGCCTTTTTGATCGACCAGGCGCCGGGCATCACTCCGGGAATTGACCAGCCCGGAATCGATCAGCACATCCATCACCGTTTGCTCCGGCTTTAACACGTACTCCGGCATTTCATCGGGGATATCCTTTTTCTGGAACATGCTGATAAAGCTTTCCTGCGCGCCATGTGCCGGATCATCGCCGTAGAACGTGCTGGTGATCTCCCACGCCAGCTGCATCTTGGCGTCGCGTGGATGGAGCTTGCCATCCGCCACCTCTTTTTCCATGGCAGCGATCTGATGCGGCTGCCAGCGCGTCACCAACCTGGCATAGGAAGGCATTGCCGTATCGGGAATGCTCATGACCTTGCCGAACATGTCTTCGGCGTTGGTATTGATGGGGATGTGGTTCCCCAGGCTTTTGCTCATCTTAACCACTCCGTCCGTGCCGGGCAGGATGCCCAGGATGACGGCAATGTTGGGCTTTTCGCCGAAGTAGGTCATGATCTTGCGCGCGGCGGTGACGATATTGAACAACTGGTCCGTTCCACCGATTTGGATGTCCGTTTTCAGGGCATACGCATCGTAGCCCTGCATGATGGCGTAGAAGGTCTCGTGCAGGTAAACCGCATCGCCCTTTTCCCAGCGCAGTTTGAAGTTTTCACGCGTCAGGAACTGCTGGATGGTGAAGTTGCTGCCGATCTTGATCAGGTCGGCGAAGGTCAGCTTGGATAGCCATTCCGCGTTGTAACGGATCCGCGTCTTCTGCGGATCAAGGATCTTGAAAGCCTGCTCGGCATACGTGCGCGCATTCTCCTCCACCTCCTGCGCGGTCAACTGCGGGCGGAGAATGTCCTTGTCGGATGGATCGCCGATGAGCGAGGTAAAGTTGCCGATCAGGAAGGTGATCTCGTGCCCCAGTTCCTGGAACTGGCGCATCTTGCGCATGGTAACGGTATGCCCGAGGTGCAGATCGGCTTTGCGGGGGTCGTAACCGGTGTAAATTCGCAAAGGACGCCCGGCTTTATCGGCTTCGATCAGTCGTTCCTTTAACTCACGAGCCATCGCCTGTTTCAGCGATTCATCCCCGTATTCGGTGCCCTGCATGAAGTATTGCACCTGTTCATCGATATTCATACGTCCATCCTCCATGTAGATTTAACAACAAGCGCCCTCGCGGGGAGGGCGCACCTGTATCCGCGAGCGTCAATGTCATTCAAGATAATAAGCATAACCTTGCATAAACCTATTATACCGAAGATATACAATTCTGTGCTAAATCAGCAGTCCCCGCAGTGCCTCCTCCAGATTCGGATAGCGGAAATGGTAACCTGCCTTCAGGAGTGACTCAGGCAAAGCTCTTTGTCCATCCAAAACCAGGGTCGACATTTCTCCCAGCGCGGTGCGCAGGGCAAATGCGGGCACCGGCAGCCAATAGGGCTTGCGCCACACCCTGGCAATGGATCTGCCCATCTCCGCGTTCCGCACCGGGTTTGGCGCCGTCAGGTTGAATATTCCGCCAAGTTGTCTTGTCAAAATGTATAGAATAGCCTGCACCTCATCCTCCAGGTGTATCCACGACATCCACTGGCTGCCACTGCCGATAGGACCTCCTACTCCCAGCCGGAAAGGCGCCAGCATTTGCGGCAATGCTCCCTCCTGCCTATCGAGCACGATCCCCGTCCGGATGACCGCCCGCCGCACGCCCAGTTCTTCGACCGCCCGGGTGCTTGCCTCCCATTGGATTGCAACCTCCGCCAGGTAGCCCTCCCCGGCCGGGGACTGCTCATTGAAGACGATGTCGGCACCCGTACCGTAGATGCCCACCGCCGATGCCTGAATGAAGATCGCCGGCTTTGCTTTAGCCTGTGCAACGGCGTCTGCCAGCATTTCACCAACCTGAACACGGCTTTGCAGTATTTGAATTTTCTTGCTTTGTGTCCATCTGCCCGAACCGATGCTCTCACCAGCCAGGTTCACCACGGCATCGACGCCATCCACGGCTGCATGCCATTCTTCCGTCTCCGCGCCCCAGTGCAGATAGTCTGCCCCGGTAATCGGGCCGTCGACCGGTATCGAACGCGACAATACGCAAACCGAGTGACCATCGTGCAGCAGTGTGCTGGTCAGCGCTCTGCCAATTAAACCTGTGCCACCTGAAATTATGACTTTCATATCTTTTCCAATCCCTGCATCCCGCAGATATTCGCTGATGAACCGCAAAAGAGGGACAGTATTATTTTATCCGGATTGCGCCCGGCTGCGAAACCAGCTTTCGACGTTGCAGACGTTCCCGCCAATCGTCCGATGCTGCCGCTGAAAAACCCTGCTATAATTCCACCATCAGGTTGGTATGTCCGATTCCGTTCTTGTGCTGAACGCCAACTTCGAGCCCATACATGTTTGCGACATTCGCAGAGCGCTCAGCCTGATCTACTCGCAGAAAGCAGCCCTCATCCAAAACGGACGCGGGGAATTTCATACTGTGAGCCGGTCGTATCCCATCCCTTCCATTATCCGTCTCGAATACATGATCCATCGTCCCCGCCCGGTCCTTCAGCTTTCGCGGCATGAGATCTTCCGGCGCGATCACTATACCTGCCAGTATTGCGGTCGTCAGGGCGGCACACTCACCATCGACCATGTGCTGCCCAAGAATGCCGGCGGAAAGCACTCCTGGACGAATTTGGTAACCGCCTGCATCACCTGCAACCATCGCAAGGCAGCCCGCACGCCGGAACAAGCCGGGATGAAGCTCATCCGGCAGCCCATTCAGCCGCCGACTTCCGTCTATTATTTTTTTCAGAAATATTTGCAGGAAAATATCGACTGGGAGCCGTTCCTTCACGGCTGGTAATTACTCCAGCGTCATGCAATCCTTCGCCAGGATAACCTCTCCCCCAAACTCCAGCTGCGCCTCATCGATGAATTGTTGCGGATTCTCAACTTCAGGATAATGGATCAGCACCAACCGCTTCGCCCCGGCACGGGCAGCCACCGCCCCGCATTGCCGGGCGGATGAATGTCCCTTGGCATCGCCAGCCGCCTCGTGTATCAAGTAATCGGCATTCTCAGCCAGTGCCACCACGGCGTCGCATGGTTCGGTATCACAGCTATACGCAACCACCTCTCCACCCTGCCGCCATTCCATGCGCAGCCCAAAAGTCGGGATCAGATGCTTCACCTTGCGCGAGATTATCTTGAGGGAGTCGTTTTCCAGCACCACCCCAGGATCGTCGGGGACGGCATGAAACTCCACTTCGAAAAAATCAGGCCAGTTGTGCCATTCGAATAAATCCAGCATTTGCTGAATGCGCTCGATGGCGTGCGGCAGACCGTGAATGGTCAACCGGCTTTTTCTGCCCATCAGCCACCAATCCATCAACAATAACGGCAGCCCAGATACGTGGTCGGGATGAAAATGGGTGATGATGATATCGGTGACCTTTTCCACCGATATTTTCATCTGGCATAAACGGGCAACGGCATTGGCGCCGGCATCGATCAGGATGACGCTCTCTTTATTCTCCAGGAGAAAGTACGTATTTTCACGATCCACTTGCGGAATGGCGTTTGAAGTACCCAGTATTGTTAATCCTGTCATCATTTCCACCCTGTAATTACTTCAATAAGATGCCTGCGATTTGCGGCGTTAACCATGCCTCAGCCATCGCAGCCAGTAACAACAACGGAATAACCACCCCGATCATAATCTTGACCCAGTCTGCCAGCAGTGTCAGCCACACTTCACTGACACTACGCCGGTTGTCGGGTGTGGCCAGACCGGCGCCCATTTTCAAAATGGCGGCATTTGCCAGGATCACCGCCGGGATCTCGAATACCCCGTGCGGCAAAATAAAGGCGAAAAGGTATTGCCAGGGCGTAAGGTTCATCTGCTGCAAGATCGCCATCAGGTAACCGACCACCCCAAGCGAAAGAAAGCTGGGCAACACCCCCAGAATGCCAAAGGAAAAGAATCCCAGCAGCAGGGAAAACAGCAATACCCTAAGATTCTGCCACGCGTAGGATAACACAGCCGAAAGCCCTTGTCCATGCAGCACCGGCAGTACCTCGCCAAAACGGGTGTTGAAATCCTGCAAGCCCAGGTCATCGAGGGGAATCTGGAATCGGGCAGCCTGTGCGTGCCCCAGAAAAACAGCTGCCACCAACAGCACACTCACCAGCGCCACCGCCAGTTTCATGCGGGCAATGGCGGCGAACACCGAACGGTACCACGACCAGATGCTGCCGGCTCCATCCAGAAATTGCTGTTTGAACACCTTCCAACCCCAGCGGATGTTGAGCACATCGATCTCCCTGCCCAGCAGTTCCTCGCGACGGAAGTGCGCCAGCCCAACTCTGATCAGCAGTCCGCCAAAGACTGCCATACCCAGGATCGCCCACCACAATGTGGTGTAATCTCCCCAGAACACCACGATGCTCTCGCCCTGGATCAGCAGCGCCGAGGGAATGACGATAAAGGAAGCCAGCAGGTTGGCAGCCCGCACCGAAGTGGTCTGTGAGGATACGATCACTGCCGCAGCCACCATCACCACCGCCTGCACGGTCGTCAGCGCCACCAATTGGAATAAAATAAACGGCTCGGGTATTTTCACCCCCGAACTGATCAAGCCGCCCAAATACACCGCCATGCCCAGGTAGCTGGAGATCAGCGGCGGCACGGTTGAGGAAAGCAGCTTGCCCAAATAGAGCTGCCAGTCCTTCAGCGGGGTGTTCAGCAGCGGCTCAATGGAGCCCCGCTCCTTCTCGCCTACAAAAGTCTCCAGCGCAATCACCAGCGAGACGGATATCGGGAAGAAGCCCACCACCATGAATAAAAACGGGATCAGTCTTTCGGCAACGATCGCCGCCCCGTACTTTTCCACGAATTTCAACGCCTGCTGCGCCGTAAAATTCATCAGGAAGGGGAAGAAAACGGTCAGCCCCAGCACCGGAAAGATGATCCGCCAATCCCTGAATTGATCCCGCACCTCACGGCGGGTGATCTGCAGAGCGGGTAGAACTTCCTGCCGCCAGGTCATGCGTCCTCCCGGCTGACAGTTTGCAGATACAGCTCTTCCAAACTGTATTTAACTTCTTCCAGGGTGTTGAATGGAATATTTGCGCTTACCAGAGCAGAAACCAACCGGGGATTAACCAGCTCGGGATGTGCGGTACGATACTGCACCCATCCCCTGCCGGATTTGGTCATTTGGATATCCTCCCACCCGTCCGGGTGCCACTCCATTTCACGGTCGATGAAATTGACCCTGAATTCGGATGCCCCGATCAGCTTGTGCCTGATCTCGGTCAGCTGCCCCTGCAGGATGATCTTGCCGCGGCGGATGATGGCGATCTGGTCCGCCAGTTCCTCAGCCTCCTTGAGGTTGTGCGTGCACAGGATGATTGTGCGGTCCTTCGAGCGCAGTTGTCGGATGGAATCCCGCACAATATAGGCGCTTTCCGGGTCCATGGCGGAGGTGGGTTCATCGAGCAGAATAACCGGCGGATCATGGATCAGCGTTCTGACCAGCGCCAGCTTCTGTCGCATTCCCTTGGAATACTCGCCCAGCCGCTTTTTGCCGGCATCCGCCAGACCGAACTGGCTGATCAATTCCTCCATGCGAGCGCGGGCAACCGGGGCCGGTATCTGGTACAAACTGGCGAAGAATTGCAGGTATTCCCTGGCATTCATGCGCACATACAGCCCGTGATGCTCGGTCAACACCCCCACGCTCGCCCGTACCCTGTCTGCCTGCGTCACCACATCGAAACCAGCCACCCGGGCGGTGCCCTGGGTTGGCTGGAGAATGGACGTTAACATCCTGACAGTGGTTGTCTTTCCCGCGCCATTCGGTCCCAACAGGACCAAAATTTCCCCTTGCGGCACCTTCAGATTAACCTGATCGACGGCGCAGAAGGAGTCAAAATATTTTGATAGTCCTTCGGCTTCGATCATTAAGTTGGACATCTGCTACTCTTCTCTGGGTGCTTCCGCTTCCACAGGCTCCGGCGTGACCACGGCAGTCTTGCGGTGCCGAAGGATCAGCGTGACCGCAGCCGCAATTGCCAGTACAGCCATCAGCGTCTGGTTCGCATTCAAACCGCCAATCGAGGAGGCATCCAAGCGCAGGAACTCGAGGAAGAACCTGCCCACCGGGTAAATGACCACATACAGCAGGAACACATCGCCTTTTTTCAGCCATCCGGCAAATTTCGTGCCCACCCACAGCAGGATTCCCATGTTCAACAGGTTGAAAAGCGATTCGTACAGGAACAGCGGATGGTAATAGGCAATATCCTGGTAGCCAGGAATGCGGAACTGTGGCTCAATGAACAGCTTCCAGGGCAGGTTGGTCGGAGAACCGTATAATTCCTGGTTTACGAAATTCCCCCACCTGCCGATGGCTTGCGCCAGAGCCAGCCCCGGTGCAATGTAATCGACCCAGGCGCCAAAGTTCAAGCCTTTCTTGCGGCAGTAAAAATACAAAGCCAGAATGCCGCCGATCACCGCCCCCGGAATGCCCAAACCACCAACCCAGACCTTGAGGATGGCAATGGGATTCTGGAAATAATAGCTGGTGGTCAGCCCCATACTCTGGTTGGAATCAGTGGGGGTTAACACATGCCATAGACGCGCACCGATGATACCGGCAATCAGCAGCCAGGGCAGAAAATCCCAGACCAGTTCTCCATCGTCGCCGTGCTTTTTTGCCTGCCGGCTTGCCAGCCAGGCTGCCAGCAGCGCACCGATCATGATGATCAACCCGTAAAAATGTATGAATAATGGACCCAATTGAATGCCGGTTCTGCTAATCAATTCAACCTCAATCTGTTATGGATTTTTCCGGGCTTTCCGACTCGGATAGACCAGGAGTTTCTTCTGTTCAGCCGCCTGCCTGCGCACCGTCATAATGCGCTGCAAAGCTGTATAGTTGGCAAAGACGGCAATCACCCACAATGACACCCAGGGGATGTTGAACACCAACCCCGGTACCAGCACCAGATAGCGCTCCAGGCGGGAGAGAATTCCGACCTTTGCGGTAAAACCAAGCCCCTCGGCGCGCGCCTTGGTGTAAGAAACCATGATGCTGCCTGAAGCTGCCAGAAATACCAATCCGCTGTTCAGCCAGTCGGTCTGCTGAAGATAATATGCCAGCAAACCGGCGAAAATAACCAGTTCCGAATACCGGTCGGTAACCGAATCCACAAAAGCGCCGAATTCCGTCTGGTCGCCCCGTAAGCGCGCCATCGCCCCATCCAGAGCATCGACCGGACCCATGATCAGGATCACCAGACCGCCCAAGGTAATATTGCCGGTTGCCAATAAAATAGCACCGATACAGGTGCCGATCAGCCCCAACAGAGTAATTGTGTTGGGGAGGATCCCCATTCGATTTACTGCACCAGCGATTCGATCTAGAAATGTTTTTGATTTAACCCGAAGGAATTTTTCCAAATTAAATTTTTCGTGGGGTGATGATGCTGTCACAATTCCATCCTGAATACAAGTATATGGTTTATCGTACCTCTTGCCTGTGTATGTGTCAAGAAATCAGTCTTCCACAAGATCATCTTCATTCGTATCGATGTAAACTTCCCGTTCCCGCGAACCTCCCAGCGGCGGACCGACAATGCCCATGTCTTCCAGTTCGTCGATCAGGGAAGCCGCGCGCGGGTAACCGATCCGCAGCCGGCGTTGCAGCATGGAAGCACTGGCTTTGCGGGTCTGTTTGATCACCTCGATCGCCTGGTGGATCAACTCATCGCCGCCGGTCTCTGCCTGCTCCTCCAGAACTTGCTCCCAGGGAGCTGCATTCTCCATCGGTTGGGTGATCTCCTTCTGCCAGTGCTGCAAGACAAGATCGATCTCTTCATCCGATACCATCACGCCCTGTGCCCGGGTGGGGGAGCCCGCTTCAGGATCAAGGAAGAGCATATCTCCCCTGCCCAGTAGGTTCTCCGCTCCGGGTGTGTCGAGGATCACCCGCGAATCGGTATTGGATGCCACAGCAAAGGCGATGCGCGCCGGGAAATTCGCCTTGATCAGACCGGTCACCACATCGGTGGATGGGCGTTGGGTGGCTACGATCAGGTGGATGCCGGTGGCACGGGCAAGCTGCGCCAGCCTGACCAACGCCGGTTCGGTCTGGGTGGGTGCGTTCATCATCAAATCAGCCAGTTCATCGATGATCACCACAATGCGCGGCAGGGTGTCATCCTGTTGTTTTTCCATTTTGCGATTGTATGCATCCAGGTCGCGGGCATGTACCTCGGCAAAGAGTTTATACCGCTGGTCCATTTCGTTGATCACCCAGCGTAATACGCCCTGTATGCGCTCCAATTCCACTTCCACCTTGCCAATCAAATGCGGCAGCCCGTTGAAACGCACCAATTCCACCATCTTCGGGTCCACCATCACCAGACGCAAATCTTCAGGAGAGTTGTTCATCGCCAGACAGGTGGCGATCGCCGCAATGCAGACCGACTTGCCTGAGCCGGTGGTGCCGGCGATCAGCAGGTGCGGCATCCGGCCCAGGTCTGCCACAATCGGCTGCCCTGAAACATCCCTGCCCAGGGCAAGCGCGAGCGGAGCCGTAATTTTTGCAAATTTCTCGCTTTCAAGCAGCGGTTTCAAGCGCACGGTCATGGTGCGAACGTTGGGGATTTCCACACCCACATAAGACCGCCCCGGAACCGGCGCCTCGATACGGATCGACATCGAGGAAAGGGCAAGCGCCAGGTCGCGCGACAGATTGGAAATCTGGTTGACCCGAATCTTTTGTTTGATCACGCCGCCGTCGGGGGCGGGTTTTTCAATATATCCCGGCTCCACGGCAAACTGGGTCACCGTGGGACCGATCCGGTACCCGACCACACGGGCAGGCACGCCAAAATCCATCAGTGTCTTTTCCAGGATGGATGCAGACTGGTTGATCGTTGCCTCATCCATGCGGATGACCTGTTCATCCAGCAGCATCGAGAGCGGTGGAAGCGCGCCATCCCGGTTGATTAACGCAGCATGAGGTTTGGCTGCGCCGGCTTTTGCCGCCGCCGAAGCAGGGATGCTGCCCAGGTTCACCAGCGGCTTGCGGCTCTGCGTTTCGCGCGGATTGGCGGCAGGCGCAGGTCGCATGGCCGGCTTTAGCGGCGGGGCTGCGGCGGTAGTCACCGCCGGCAGCGGTTCCTGCGGATACTTTGCCTGGTTTGCGGCAGGTTCAGCGTCCGGCTCACCCGCCGGCATCACCGCACGG
>DAIOEK010000035.1:0-27958 GCA_036746315.1 Anaerolineaceae bacterium
CTCACCGGCGTCATGCTGAGTGTGGATGGCGGTTCTTACAAGGGGCTTTTATAGGTAAACATTTGACATCAATCCGACCCACCAAGACCGACCTGCAAAAAGAATTATTGCCCATCCTGCCCCGCGTTCAAAAACCCGCCCGCTACACCGGCGGGGAATTGAACCAGGTGTGCAAGGATTGGGATTCGGTGCAAACCCATTTCGCCCTCGTTTTCCCGGAAGTATACGATGTCGGCGTGCCCAACCTGGGGATATCCATCCTGTACGATCAGATCAACCAGCGCGCCGATGCACTTGCCGAGCGAGCCTATGCCCCCTGGAAGGATATGGAAGCGCAACTGCGCGAACGGGCGATTCCACTCTACGGTCTGGAAAGCAAAACCCCGCTCGCCGAGTTCGATATCATCGGCATTTCCCTGCCTTATGAGACCCTTTACACCAATGTATTGAACATTCTGGATATGGCGGGGATACCCATCCGCCGCAACCGGAGGACGGCTGACCATCCGCTGGTGATCGCCGGCGGGCACGCCTGTTTCAACCCTGAACCCATGCATGCCTTTATCGATGCTTTCGTCATTGGCGAGGGCGAAGAGGTCATCCATGAGATCATCGACGCACACCAGCAGTGGCAGCTTTCCGGTCTGGATCGCGGCGCGCTCCTGCGAAGTATGGCGGCTATCGCCGGAGTATATGTCCCCTCCCAATACAATGTGAATTACAATCCCGACGGCACCGTGGCATCCATCGACCCGCTGGATGATTCCATCCCCGCGCGGGTGCACAAACGCATCGTTGCATCCCTGCCCAAACCGCTTACCCGTTTTATCGTACCCAACATCGAAGTGATCCATGACCGCGTGGCGGTGGAGATTATGCGTGGCTGCACCCGTGGTTGCCGTTTTTGCCATGCCGGGATGATCAACCGCCCAGTTCGTGAACGCCCGGTGGAGATGATCCTGGAAGCCATCCAGGAGGCTGTTGATTACACCGGTCATGAGGAAGTGGCGCTGCTCTCCCTCAGCTCGTCCGACTATACGCATATCACTCAATTGGTCAGCCAGATCTCTGAGAAATTTTCCGAGCGCCACTTGCACATTTCCCTGCCTTCCCTGCGCATTGAATCCTTTTCGGTGGATTTGATGGATCAACTCAAAGATTCCCGCGCCGGCGGGTTTACCCTGGCTCCCGAAGCCGCAACCGAGCGCATGCGGCAGATCATCAACAAACCGGTGGGCACCCAGCAATTACTGGATACCGCGCGGGAGATTTACAGCCGCGGCTGGACGTCGATCAAATTGTATTTCATGATCGGCCACCCCTCTGAAACACTGGAAGATGTAAAAGCGATCGCCGATTTGTGTTGGTCCGTTCTGCGTATCGGGCGGGCGGTACTCGGCGGAAAAGCCAAAGTCCATGCCGGAGTGAGCACCTTCGTCCCTAAGCCGCACACCCCCTTCCAATGGGAAGCCTGCGACAAACCCGAACAGGTCGTGGAAAAGCAGGATCTGCTCAAAGAGCAGTTGCGCAACCCCAATTTCAAGCTCACCTGGACGGATACCGAAGACACCCAGTTGGAAGCCTGGCTGACCCGTGGAGATCGCCGTATGGCGGAAGTCATCTACACCGCATGGGAAAAAGGCGCTCACTTTGACGCCTGGCAGGAATCCCACCACTATGGCATCTGGCAGGAAGCCTTTGCCGAAAACCACCTGGATCCCGCTTTCTACGCCGAAAGGGTCAGACCGTTTACCGAGGTGCTGCCGTGGAGTCATATTGATGCCGGTGTACGTCAGAGCTATCTCATCCAGGAGGCAAAAGCCAGCAAAGCAGGTCGGATCAGGGAAGACTGCCGGGAGCAGTGCTATGCCTGCGGTATCATGCCTGCGTATGCCTCCGCCTGGGTGGATACCTGGAAGTGCCCGCCGCCCAACAAGGTGGAACAGGTGGAATACGAATGAAGCGCATGCGCATTACCTTCGCCAAAACGGATTTGATCCGCTACATCGGACATCTGGATGTCTACCACATCTGGATTCGCATGTTCAGGCGGGCAAAAATTCACCTGGTCCACAGCCAGGGCTACCATCCGCAGCCTAAAATTCAACTGGCTTCCGCGCTTTCGCTCGGATATACCGGCAGTCACGAACTGTTGGAATGCTGGCTGGAAGAGGATTTGAGCACTGATCAGGTGTTTGCAAAACTCGATCCTGTTCGCCACCCCGGCATTCGCATTCAAAACATCGCAGAAATCCCCCTGCCATTGGCGGCAATGCAAACCCGGTTGAATACGCAAACCTATCATGTGCGGATATTCGACGCCCAACCTGAAGAAATGCAGCAAAAACTCACCGACCTGGCAGCCAGACCGGAGTTGTGGGTGGAACGGAAGAAGAAGCAGGTAAATATCCGCCCGTATTGGGTTGCCTCCCGCTGGCTGACAGACAAACCCGGTGATGGATTGCATTTGGAATTAAAATTTACCGCCGGAGATCATGCCAACGGCCGACCGGATGAGATTCTACGGCTGCTCGACCTTGATCCCCTCGACTGCCTGGTGGAACGCACCGAAATCGCCCTTGCCCCCATCTAAACGGCATGTCGTTGATTATCCGGCAGCGACAGCTTTGTTCTGCCGGATGGTGATCACCTGCGAAAAAATGATCGCCGCCAGGATCAGCGCACACCCCAATAATTGCAGCAAAGTGAGCTGTTCATGCAGGAAAATCCAGCCGATCAAGGCGGCAAAGACCGCCTCCATGCTCAGGATGATGGCTGCATCTGCCGGAGGGGCATGCCGCTGACCGTAAGCCTGCAGGGTAAACCCCACCGCTGTGGATATCAAAGACAGGTACAAAATCGGCAGCCAATTCGGCAGCAACCCCGGCAGGGTATCGCTCTGGAAGGCTAATCCGCTGACCAGGTTGAGCAGCCCGCAAAAGATGTTCTGCCCGATCACAAAATCCAGCACCGGCACATTTTTCACCGCCTTGCCGATGACGATCACATGCAGCGCCCACATGAAAGCGCCCAGCAGCATCAGCAGATCGCCCATGTTCAACTGCAACGGACCGCCCATGCTAAGCAGGTAAACGCCGACAGCGGTAGCGGCTGCCGCCGCCCAGATCATTTTGGAAATTCTCTCCCGCCAGAAGAGGGTCAACAAAATGGGGATCAGCACCACATACACCCCGGTGATGAAACCGGCGTTCCCCACCGTGGTAAATTCGAGCCCTGCCTGCTGCAATCCGCTGCCCATGAAGAGCACAAAACCGGCAACCAGCATCCAGGGCAGGTTGTCGCGATTTACTTTTAGCTTGAACTTAACCAGGGGCAGCATGACCAATGCGCCCAGCAGCCAGCGTGCACTATTGAAAAGCAGCGCGCCCACTTGCCCTGCCGCAATACTTTGCGCCAGAAAACCAAAGCCCCATAGCAGGGCAACGAACAGCAGGGTAAGATCAGCCTTGAGACGCATGCTGGCAAGTTTATCATGAATGCAGGGAAATTCACCATTTCCTGTTCCAAATAATGGTCTTGCTGCAAAATGTCCGGACATCCGGTGGCAAAAGGCGGAGCAAAGCCGG
Organism: Anaerolineaceae bacterium; assembly: GCA_036746315.1. GTDB lineage: Bacteria > Chloroflexota > Anaerolineae > Anaerolineales > Anaerolineaceae > DAIOEK01. Next base: position 3,588 of record DAIOEK010000035.1, read on the forward strand.
CGACCAATTTATGGTAAAATTGCTACAGTGCCCTTGTAGCCTAGTGGATAAGGCGCCACCCTCCGGAGGTGGAAACCGGCGTTCGAGTCGCCGCAGGGGCGCCTTTTTATTTAACCGTTATTTCATATCCGTGAATTGGACAAATAAAGAACAGATATTAAAAAACGCCACCATCGGCGGCGCTAGTAATAACGGATAATCATTGCGGCATTACTCTCTCTTGCGGGCAAGCAGTTCATCAACAGTCGCCAGCAGCACCGGCACATTGGGCACCTCACCCAACCTTACCTGCAGCTTCTGTTTCGCCGCAGAATCGGAATAACAGACCAGTTCCAGGGCGCCGCCATCCACATCCAGTGATGAAATCCGCTCCCACGGAATTGCCTTGCCCTTCATTTTGATTCCACTTCCCGGGTAAACCAGCACCGGACCAAAGTTCAACACTGCATTGCCCCCCAAACCGGGGCGTATTTTTCGTTCGACCAACGGAAAAACCGCATTACAGATCTTGTTTCGCAGGTCATCCAGCTTCGCCAACCTGCCATCGAATACCATGCGCCGCTTATCGTACAGATCAAGGGTAACCTGCCGTCGCCGGACGGGGAAGATCAGATACCAGATAATGTGGTAATCGGTTCGCACGCCGACCACCTCATCCCAGCGTACCTGGGTAATGCTTTTGCCTTCTATCGCCAGTCCCCACTCATAAAGTACAACTTTCGACCGGGGATGGCGCATAATCCCGATCAGCGCGATTGCCGCCATGAACAGGAAAACACCCGCACCCCACAGCCAGCCGGATAAGGTTTTTTGAGCAACGAACTGCCCGTACAGGATACCCTTTTGATAGGCGTCCCATTGCCCCAGTATGAACAGGCATACCGCTCCAAAACCAGCCACCAACAGCAGCGCATACAAAGAAAACGGAAAACGGTGCCTGTATGCGGCGATCTTGTCACCCAGCGTGATCTTTTGCGTTGATTGCGGTTCGGGAATTTTGCTTGTCATATCACACCAGTGGTAGATTCCGTTTGATTTGTTCGTACATGCCCAGAGATTTTGCTGCGCCTTCCACCGTACAGGTCAGCGGATTATCGACCAGGTACGCCGGAATACCAAGCGATTTGGTAAGATGCTTGTCGATGCCGCGCAGCATGGCGCCGCCTCCACACAATGCCACCCCCCGGTCGATGATATCCGAAAGCAATTCAGGCGGGGTCTTTTCCAGCACACGCTTGATGCTTAAGGTAATTTCCTTCAGCGGGTCTTCCAGTGCTTCCACAATATCATCGTTCTTTACCTCCAGAGAACGCGGCAAACCCGTAACCTGGTCCTGTCCCTGTATTTCCATCGAAGGTTGGGATGAAATGGCAATGGCAGAACCGATTTTGATCTTTAACTGCTCGGCGGTTGGCTGGGCAATGATCAAACCATATTTCTTGCGCAGATAGGCGATGATGGATTCATCCAATCTGAGCCCGCCGCCGCGCAAGGTTTCTGCAGAAACGATGCCGTTCATCGCAAGGACTGCGGCTTGCGTCGAACCACCGCCCATCGAGATGATCATATTCCCCGAGGGGGTATTGATCGGCAAATCGATCCCGATTGCCGCTGCCAATGGCTGCCAGATCAGCGCCACTTCGCGGGCACCTGCCCCCAGGCAGGCTTCATGAACCGCGCGCAATTCCACACTGGTTACACCATAAGGTACGGTGATCATCACCCCGGGTTTGAAAACCCGCATCGGACCCGAAACGCGCTGCAAAATATCCTTCAGCAAATTTTCGGTAATTTCAAATTCAGCAATCACACTGTTTTGCAGCGGGCGAACCACCTCGATCGATTCGGGCACTCGTCCAAACATATCCTTGGCAGCCTGTCCCCATTCCACCATTTTAAGTTCTTCCACCAGAATGGCGACGATGGTGGGCTCCTGAATCAGAATCTGGTTGCCCTCCGCGACCCGGGTAAACAGAGTGCCAAGATCTATTCCAATTTCACGCGATAAAAACGCCATGCAATGTAACCCTTTCGATTGATTAATTATACCCAGATCGGCTATTGAAACCGCAGAATCTGGGTATAACATTCAACATATTTACAGCCGGCTGTGATGACTACCGCTGTGCTTTTTTGAATTTCTTTACAGCATCGATCCGCAAATTCGATCTGTGCAATGCAGCTTGCAGGGCAAGGTAAGTATCCGTATCTTGCGGAACCGCCTTCGCCAGGTACTCCTCGGCTCGTTTACGGGCATTTTCTGCCCGTTCCAGGTCGATCTCCTGTACATTTTCTGCTGCATCCGCCAATATGATGATCGAATCCGGTTGGACTTCCACAACGCCGCCTGCCACGGTGAAGATTGTTTCTTCGCCCTTGGAGCGGACCTTGATGACACCCATCTTCAAAGTGGATAGCAGCGGTGCATGATGGGGAAGAATGCCCATTTCTCCGGCGCTGCCGGGAACAACCACCATATCCACGTCACCCGAAAAAACGCATCGATCCTGTGAGGTAATATCCAAATGAATGGGCATGGTTTGCCTGCCTCAGGCTTACGCCTGGGTTATCTCCTTTGCCTTCTTCACTGCGTCGTCGATGGTTCCCACCATCAGGAAAGCCTGTTCCGGCAGGTCGTCGTGCTTTCCATCCAGAATTTCACGGAAACCACGCACTGTTTCCTGGATGGGTACATATGCTCCCGGGATGCCGGTAAACTGTTCTGCAACTGCCATTGGCTGCGAAAAGAATCTTTCGATCTTTCGCGCGCGAGAAACGATCACTTTGTCATCTTCGCTTAGCTCATCAAAGCCAAGAATGGCAATGATATCCTGCAGGTCTTTATAGCGCTGCAAGATCCGCTGCACCTCGCGGGCGGTTTGATAATGTTCGTCGCCCACAATATTTGGATCCAGAATACGGCTGGTGGAAGCCAACGGATCCACCGCCGGGTAAATGCCTTTTTCCACAATCGAGCGTTCCAGCGCGATGGTCGCATCGAGGTGGGTGAAGGTTGCCACCGGAGTGGGGTCCGAATAGTCATCCGCGGGAACGTAAACCGCCTGCATGGAGGTGATGGAGCCGTATCGTGTGGAGGTGATCCGTTCCTGCAATTCGCCCATTTCGGTTGCCAGCGTCGGCTGATAACCCACCGCTGAGGGCATACGCCCCAGCAGCGCCGACACCTCGGAACCGGACATGGTAAAGCGGAAGATGTTATCGATGAAGAGCAGCACATCCTTGCCCTGGTCACGGAAATATTCCGCCATGGCAAGCGCGGTCAGTGCCACGCGCAAACGCACACCCGGAGGTTCGTTCATCTGCCCGAAGACCATCACCGTATCCTTCATAACGCCGGATTCGACCATTTCGCGGTAGAGCTGGGTTCCTTCACGGGTTCGTTCACCGACACCCGCAAAGACCGAATTCCCCTGGTGAACGGTAGCGATTGAGCGGATCAATTCCATGATGATCACGGTTTTGCCCACACCCGCACCACCGAAAATACCCGTCTTGCCGCCTTTGGTAAAGGGAGCGATCAGGTCGATCACTTTCAACCCGGTTTCGAATACCTCCACACGAGTGGATTGATCTTCGAACTTGGGCGCCAGCCGGTGGATCGGATAATACTGTTCCGATTCAACTGCTCCCATATTATCTACAGGTCTGCCCAGAACGTTGAAGATCCTTCCCAGTGTATTGGGACCTACCGGCACGGAGATCGGCAGCCCTGAGCGCCACACTTCCATACCGCGCCGCAAGCCATCCGTTGAATCCATGGCAACACAGCGCACGGCACCGTTCCCGATGTGTTTTTCAACTTCAAGAACGATGGCTTCCTTTTCCTTTACCGGGATATCCAGGGCTTCGTATAATTCCGGCAGGTTGGATTCATCGAACTCGACATCCACAACACCACCAAGGATCTGTAGAATGTGTCCGGGTATTTTTTCCATCAAGATGTTCCTCCCAATACTAACCTGTATGACTTACGAGCTCTTGGCAAGTGCTTCCGCACCGCCGGCGATATCCAGCATGTCGTTGGTAATACTTTGCTGCCGTGCCTTGTTGTACTCCAGCGATAACAGACCAGCCAGATCAACGGCATTTTCGGTGGCATTCCGCATGGCGACCATACGGGCGGCATGCTCACTGGCATTGGATTCTAAAACAGCCTGGTAAATTTGCAAAGCTGTGAACCTGGGAATAATCTGATCCAAAATCTCTTTCTGATCCGGCTCGTAGGAATACACAGCTGAAGTTGTGTGCACGTTCAGGTCGTGGATATGGTCGTGCTCATCAACCTGCAGCGGCAGAAGTTTCTTAATCTCCGGTACTTGCTTGACCATGTTATAGAAGTTTGTATATGCCAGGTACACTTCATCGTACTGCCCATCCAGAAAACTGTTTACCACCAGTCTTCCAATGGAGGAGACATCCATAAAGCTTGGCGCTGCCGGCAGGTTGGAGAAATCGGCAATTACTTTTCTGCTTCGCCGCAGCAGTAGATCCCTGCCTTTGCGCCCGACCGATACGTAATCGACAGGCTGCTCGAATGGCTTCATCGTCAGCAGGGTATGCCGCAGGATATTGGTGTTATACGCACCTGCCAGTCCACGATCGCTGCTGATCAAGACCACCAGAATGCGTTCGACCTTTGAATGTGGGTTGAGCAGCGGATGCAGGGAGGTATGTCCCGGCTGTTCCGCCAGGTGTTTTAGAATTTTCCAGGCTTGTTCCGCATAAGGGCGCGTGGCAGAAACAGCCTGAATGGCTTTACGGACCTTGCTGGCACTGACAGCCTGCAAGGCTCGGGTAACCTGTGCGATATTTTTCACGCTCCGGATACGGAGCCGCATCTCACGCGCAGAAGGCATCTCTCAATATCCCTTCTCAGGCTGCCTGCCAGGATGAATTGAAGGTATCAATTGCCTGGCGCAGCTTCTTCTCATTATCTGCGGTTATTTGCTTTTTCTCAAGAATATCCTTGATGATATCCGGATAGGATGCTTCCATGAAGCGCAGCAGGGCAGCTTCCCAGGTACGCACCTTGTCCACCGGGATGACGTCGGCGTATCCGTTGGTTGCGGCAAACAGTATGATTACCTGGTTGGCAAGCGAATAGGGCGTGTACTGCGGTTGTTTCAACACTTCCTGCAGTCGCTGTCCGCGGTTTAACTGTGATTGGGTCACCTTGTCCAGATCAGACCCGAACTGGGCAAAGGCAGCCAGTTCACGGTAAGCCGCCATATCCATTCTCAAGCGTGCTGCCACCTGTTTGATGGCTTTCGTTTGTGCTGAACCACCTACGCGCGACACGGAAATACCCACGTTGATCGCCGGTCGAATACCTGCATTGAACAGGTTGCTCTCCAGGTAGATCTGACCATCTGTAATGGAAATCACGTTGGTGGGAATATATGCTGAAACATCGCCCAGCAGGGTCTCAATGATCGGCAGGGCGGTAAGCGAACCGCCGGAACCGGCGACCGGAACAATTTTGTATCCTTCCCCTTTTTCCTTGAGCGCTTTTTCCGCCAGGTCTTTGGAGAGCGGACCCATGTAAATCTTGCCGTCGATGGCATCTTTGGCATCCACCGTGGGCTTGTCATACGATTTATCTGCCAGCGCGTAATTTACCGCCATGCGCGACGCGCGTTCCAACAGGCGGGAATGCAGATAGAACACATCACCCGGGTATGCCTCACGTCCCGGCGGGCGCCGCAGCAACAGGGAAACCTGACGATACGCCCACGCATGCTTGGAAAGGTCGTCATACACCACCAGCGCGTGCCGCCCATTCTCCATGAACTCTTCTCCGATGGCGCAGCCGGCATAAGGGGCGATATACTGCATGGCTGCCGGTTCATCGGCGGCTGCCATCACCACAATGGTGTGTTCCATCGCGCCATAGCTTTCCAGCAGGGCAATCGTCTTCGCCACCTGGGCTTTCTTCTGCCCGATGGCAACGTAAATGCAAATTAGATCCTTGTCTTTCTGGTTGATGATGGTATCGATGGCAATTGCGGTTTTACCGGTTTGCCGGTCGCCAATGATCAATTCGCGCTGCCCGCGTCCGATGGGCACCATGGCATCGATGGCTTTGATGCCCGTCTGCACCGGTGTATCCACATCCTCCCGGTCGATCACACCGGGTGCAATTCTTTCGATGGGTCGATAACCGCTAAAATGGATGGGGCCCTTTCCGTCGATCGGTTCACCCAGCGCATTGACCGCACGACCGATCAATCCATCCCCCACCGGAACGCTGGCGATACGTCCGGTAGAGTGGATCAACATTCCCTCGATGATCGTATCGTACTGCCCCAGGATGATGATACCCACGGAATCTTTTTCCAGGTTGAACGCAATTCCCTGAACACCATTCGCGAACTCCACCAGTTCCTGTGAGCGAATATTCGTCAACCCTGAAACACGGGCAATACCGTCACCGGATTCCAGTACGGTACCGACTTCCCGGGTCTCATAGGTTGGTTTGAATGCCTCTATTTTTTGTTGAATTTCTGCGCTGACTTGTTTAATAAGATCGGTCATTCATCCTCCAACCCGGTTTGATATATCAATCTTAATTGTTATCGGTAAATAATCGTGTTTTATGATACCTGAAAGACCATCCCTTGTAAAGCGAGGCTGGCTGGGTAAAACACGTTCGGACAACAATTAGTAACCGTCCAAAAGGACGACTATCGACTAAAGTATTGCAGGGCAATGCGCAGCCGGGTCTCCAGATCTGGCGGCGTATCCCGTGGGATCGCCTGCACGGCTGCCTGGCTTTCCACAATGGAATAACCCAGGGCAGCCAGGGCATTGATCACGTCCGCATCGACATCGCTGAACGGTGCAGTTGCTTCCATCCCTTCACCAGCCTTAATCTTGTCCTGCAGATGCAGCAGTATTTTTTGTGCGGTCTTCCGCCCCACTCCCGGAACCCGTGCAAACGGTTCGGGCTGTTCCTGCACCACCGCCCTGCGGATCGCATCCAGCGATAGTGTGGAAAGGATTGCCAGCGCTATTCTCGGTCCAACGCCATTCACGCCCAACAGCAAGGTAAAGAACTCCCTCGCCTCAATCAGGTCAAATCCGTACAGGGTGAGTGCATCTTCACGAACGACCAGGTAAGTATGCAGATACATGGTCTCGCCAATACGCGCCTCGCCGCAAACTGCATGGGTGGCAAACACACGCAGCCCAATCCCTCCCACCATCAGGATCAGATGGTCGCTGCCAACTTCAATTACCTCACCGCGGATGGCTGCTATCATGGGGGTTACCTGCTTTCTTTTCCTTTTATATGGCGTTGATGATCGATCTCATAGAGCACAATCCCGGTGGCGACTGCCAGGTTCAGCGAATCGTTTTTGCCGCGCATGGGAATGGAGATCATGTCTGAACACAATTCCTGATGGGCTACATCCAATCCCTGACGCTCGCTGCCCATCATCAGAATCATCGGGTTGGGATACCTGTAATCATGAAAATTCCTGTCCGCTTTATCCGAAGTTCCCACAACAGAGACGCCATTTCCATGCGCCCATTTTTCAAATTTATCGAATGAAGTCTTGACCAGCTTGCGGGTGAGTACCGCCCCCATGCTCGCGCGGATGGCAGACGGATCGTACGGATCGGTACACTGGTCCAGTAAAATTATTCCGTCGGCGTTTACCCCATCCAGCGAACGAAGGATGGTACCCAGGTTGCCCGGGTCTGCCACCTGATCCAGTGCAACCCACAGGCTGCCCGCGATAAGCCGGATGTCATCGAGTTCATGCCAGCTTTGCCGGATGACCACAGCCACCCCCTGTGGATGATCCTTCTGCGCAAGGCAGCGGAAGACACTCTCACTCACCTGCAGCACCCGGTCAGGGTGTTGTTGCTCGAATTCGGAAATTTTCTCCCAGCCGATATGGCTGCGCAAAAGATCTGGCGCGTGGATGATTTTTTGAATATCTGAACCCTGTTGGATAGCTTCTATGGCTATGCGCAAACCTTCTGCCAGATACAATCCGCCGGCTTGCCTTTCCCGTCGGTCTGCCAGTTTGCGTGCTGCTTTAATCTGCGGGTTGGCGGTGCTGGTGATCATCTCGGTCATGCGCCTTCCACCTTCCAGCGGGCGGCCCCGGCGTGACAGATGGCGATTGCCAGCGCATCCGCTGCATCATCCGGTTTGGGCGTGAACTCCAGGTTGAGCAATATTTTCACCATCTGTTGAACCTGTTTTTTATCCGCAGCGCCATATCCGGTTACCGCCTGTTTTACTTCGAGCGGCGTATATTCAAAGATTGGAACCCCCGCCTGCGCCAGGGCAAGAATCACAACGCCCCTCGCCTGCCCTACTGCGAAGGCGCTGGTTACATTTCTTTGAAAAAAAAGCTTCTCCACCGCAGCCGCTTCCGGTTGGTGGAGAAGAATGTAATCCTGTATCTGCTGGTAAATCTGGATCAATCGTTCCGGGGCGGGCAAACCTGCCGGGGTGGTGATCACACGTACATCCAGCACAGAATACTGCCCGGGGTGATCCTCTGCGATCAGACCCAAGCCTGTAGTGGCTGTCCCCGGATCAATCCCCAAAACCCGCATAGTCTATTATTCAGCTTCGAGTGCCGCAATTGCCTCATCGGTCAGTTTGAGGTTATGGAAGACATTTTGAACATCATCCAGTTCTTCCAGCGCTTCCACGGTCTTCATCACTGCCAGGGCTTTATCCGTTTCCAGTTCCGTCTCCTGGGTGGGGATCATGCGCAGTCCGGCTTCTTCAGGATGGATATTTTCCGCTCGAAGTTGTTCGCTGATAATTTTGAACTGCTCCACCGGGGCAGTGACCTCGACCACTTCGCCGTCATTCTGAATATCGTCGGCGCCGGCTTCCAGGGCAACTTCAAAAATATGATCCGGGTCCAATCCTTCCGCCGGGAAGGAGAAATAAGCCGCCTTTTTAAATTGCCAGCCCACCGCGCCAGCTTCCGCCATGCTGCCGCCGCTGCGGCTGAGAACGTGCCGGATCTCTGCCACGGTGCGGTTTCGGTTCTCGGTATAGCATTCCACCATTACGGCAACACCGTTGGAAGCATACCCTTCATAAAAAACCTGCTCCATTACCGTACCATCTTTTGCATCCCCGGTGCCACGCTTGATTGCCCTTTCGATACTGTCTTTGGGCATATTGGCGGCGCGCGCCCGGTCGACAGCCAGCGCCAGGCGGAAGTTCATACCAGGGTCACCGCCTCCATCCCTGGCTGCCATCAGAATTTCTCTTGCAAGACGGGTGAAAACGGCGCCTTTTTTGGCATCGGCTGCGCCTTTCTTCCGTCTAATTGTTGCCCAGTGTGAATGTCCAGACATATACGTCTCCTCGAACGCTCAATGAATAATTACCTGATAATTATACCAAAAATCGAATGCGCCTACTTTTACATATTCGAAGGAAAAGCCATTTACCCCGAAATCACCACATTGATCAACTCTCCGATCCCTTCAACGGTCACTTTGACAGTATCGCCAGCCTGCAATTCGCCCACCCCGGCGGGTGTGCCGGTCAGGACCACATCACCTGCTTCCAGCGTCATGATCCGGGATATATAAGATACAAGCTCGTAGATGGGAAAAATCATATCCTTGGTGGAACTCATCTGCCGTAGAATTCCGTTGACATGCGTGCTAATGATCAGATCGAACGGCTCAACCGTAGTCTCCACCCAGGGGCCTAAAGGGCAGAACGTGTCGAAGCCCTTGGCGCGTGTCCATTGCGCGTCTGATTTTTGCAGATCGCGCGCGGTGACATCATTGGCAATGGTATACCCCAGTATCCCCTGACGCACATCCCCCGGAGACACTGCTCTCATCCGTTTTCCGATTACAATAGCCAGTTCCCCCTCGAATTCCACCTGGTGTGATGCTGCCGGGAGGATGATTGAATCACGGTCGGCGATGAGGCTTGATGGCGGCTTGAGAAAAATGACCGGTTCCGTCGGGACGTTGTTACCCAACTCTCTGGCATGTTCGGCATAATTCCGCCCTACCCCAAGAATCTTGCTCGGCAATACCGGCGGTAACAACTTCACCTTTTTCAGCGGAATGTTGCATTCTTTGCGTTGAAACGTCCCATAGATATCACCTTCCACGGGGCCAACCATATCTTCCTGCAACCAGCCGGTCCGTACCTGTTGTTGCGAATCCTGATAGCGAATGAATTTCAAAAAAATGCTCCCAAAAACAATTTGCTTAATTGTACTAAAATCTGTTGAATACGGTATAATATAAGCCGCCCGGGCGGGTAGCTCAGTTGGTTAGAGCACATCTCTTACACAGATGTGGTCGCAGGTTCGAGTCCTGTTCCGCCCACTCTATCCTCTCAATCAGGGAGGATTTTTTATACGAACATACAAAGAAAAACAGCCACCCCTTACGAGGTGGCTGCAATAATTCACATGAACGACTAGAACCAATCCCGCTTGATGAAAATGATCACGGTGGCAATCGAAAGCACCAGGAACAGCAGGATGATGCCAATGTAAGCCAGAGAACCGTTTGCACCGGGGATGGGAACATTCATCCCGAAGTAACTGGTCACAATGGTCGGGATACTCAGCACAATCGTTATGGACGCCAAAAACTTCATTACCACATTCAGGTTGTTCGAGATGATCGAAGCAAAAGCATCCATCATCGAGCTGAGAATGGTATTGCTGATTTCGATCATACCCAATGCCTGCTGATTTTCCGTGATCACATCCTCCAGCAGATCCTCGTCCTCCGGGTATTGGGTGAAAAGCTTCATCCGCTGCAAACGTTCCATCAGCACTTCATTCGAGCGGATCGCCGTTGTAAAGTACACCAGGCTTTTCTGATATTTGAGCAGTTCCAGAACTTCTTTATTCTTCATCGAAGAAGTTAGCTGGTCTTCAACCAGTTCGGTCATCTTGTTGATTTCGCGCAGATAGCTCAGATATTTGGAAGCCACCCCCAACAGCAGCCGCAGTATAAAGCGGTAACGTTTACCTGTTGCCAGACCTTTGGCTCTGCCGGCTGCAAAATCGGTCAGCACATCGCACTCCTGCTTGCAGATGGTCATGATCAAACGGTCATTCACCACAATGCCCAGCGGAATGGTGGAATAGGGGATATCTGAAACTGCGCCTTGGTACACCGGGATGCGGATGATGATAAGCAACGTTCCATCATCTTCACGTTCGGAACGGGGGCGTTCGTCCACATCCAGCGGATATGTGATGAAATCGGAGGGAATGCCCAGCTCTTTAATACGCGCTATCTCATCCGGGTCCGGGTCAACCACGTTGACCCAGCAGTTATACATGACGTCGGTGAACTGTTCAATGCCATTTTCAGTTGATTTGAATATCTTGAACATTGAACACCTCCTCTCGGATGGAAAATGCGCCCTGACGCAGTAGGCACATAATTTTACCTCTTTTGCCTGAATTCGTCAGGTTATTCCCTCATACTGACATTGCCCAAATTGGCTGTTAGTCACTCGGAGTTACAACGAACTTCCCGTCTTTGTAAAACAGAATATCGTCCACCCATATTTCGCCGCCCGAGCGCATATCACAGATCATATCCCAGTGAATCGCCGAGCGGTTCAGTCCGCCCGATTCGGGGAAGCCCGTCCCCACTGCCATATGAAAACTGCCACCAATCTTCTCATCGAAAAGAATTTCTCCGGTAAACTGTCGGATGCCCTCGTTGGTGCCAATTGCCCATTCTCCCACGTAACGGGCGCCCTCATCCGTATCCAGTGTTTTTTGCAGAAATTCCTCATTCTTTTCAGCAGTCGCTTTCACCACTTTGCCATTCTCGAACCACAGGCGGATCCCGCTCACTTCATGCCCGAGATAGATTGCGGGGTAAGAGAAGTACACCTGTCCGTTCATACTGTTTTCCACGGGGCTGGTAAATATTTCCCCATCTGGCATGTTCTCTTTGCCGTCGCAATTCACAAACGGTCTGCCTTCGATATTCATGCGTAAATCGGTCTCTTTCCCAATCACATGAATGGTCTTTCGCCCTTTCATCCATTCAACCAGTCGATTCTGGTTGGCGGATACTTTCATCCAATACCCCACCGGATCGTTCAGATCCGGCATGCAGGCGGAATATACAAAGTTTTCATATTCCTCCAGGCTCATGTTCGCATCCATGGCATGTGCCTGGGTGGGGAACAGAGAGCCGACCCAATGCATCTCTCCGCGCGCGGTACGTTCCAGCATCAGGTTCAACAAACCGCCAAATGCCTGATTCCGTTTCGAAATCCTATCGGGATCGATATTATTCAACTGTTTGGTATTCGACTCCGAGATGAGCACAATGCGCGCATCGAACTTTTCGAAGACTATCTGGTATGGTTCCGGAATATGCATCAATTGGTCGTCGTTGGCATATTTCAAGAATTGATATTTCAGATTGGGAAAATCGATTTGCATATAGGGGTATGCGCCTTTTTCGAGCACTTTTTTATGCAAAGCCATCAGCATCGGCTCCGCCACAGACGATCCGCTTAAAAGTACGGATTGCCTGGCTTTGATCCCCGTACAATAATCCACCAGCAAATCAGCGAGTTTGTCAATTCTTGGGTCAGTCATTTCATATCTCCCATCTATAGTGTATTAGTGGATCTGATAACGCACGATCGGGCTGGTGGGTGCTCTTCTTGCCACTTCCTTAAAGCCCGCATCGATGAATACCTGGTAAATGCCGGTGTAGATGTCGCTGTCGTTCGTTTTTTCCCCTGGTTCACTGGGGTAAGCTTCCAGGATTTGCGCGCCATATTCCCCGGCAACGCGGATGGCATTCTCGATCAGAAAGCGGGTCACGCCCTGTCGTCTCACTCTTTTCGCCGTGTAAAAACAGGTAATTGCCCACACCGGCTGGTCATCGAGTGGTTTGTAATCGCGGAAGTTGTTTAGTCGGGGATATTCCTCTCGGGGGGCGAAGGCAATCCAACCCACAGGTTCATCCCCCACATACGCCAACAAGCCCACCGGTTTTCCTCTGCCTACCACTTCGCGGAACAATTCCCTGTTCCCGTCACCGCGGTTATCGTTGAAATCCTTGCGCGATGAGCGAAGGTACATGCACCAACAGCCGCCATCCCCACCGTGTGTGCCGAACAAACCAACCAGGTCATCCCAATTTGCAGTGGTTAATTCCCTACAGCTAAAAGTATTTGTGTCTTCCATCGCATTATCTCCGGATAAATACCATTCCAGTAACTGTACAACTTGCTTAAATATACTCCATAATATAGACTCGCTTTATGTCGGAATTACACACAATCGGGAGGCAAGCATGATCCACCAGGAGATAAGTCTGAAAGTGAGTGATGGCATTGAACTGATCGGCAACCGCTGGCTGCCGGATGAGAAAGCCAGGGCGTCCATTTGCCTGATCCATGGTCTGGGTGAACACACCGGGCGCTATCAATGGGTGGCGGAATACCTCACCGCACATGGATATGCCCTCACCGGGTATGACTTGCACGGACACGGCAAAACGCAGGGACCGCGCGGACATTTTCCCTCTTACGAGCGCGCGTTGGATGACATTCAGGATAGCCTGGATTCAATCGAAAAAATGGATGGAAAACCGGCAGATTTTATCTACGGTCACAGCATGGGCGGGAACCTCGGTTTGAATTTTCTCATGCGACGTCAGCCCCACCTGAAAGGTGCGGTTATCACAAGTCCCGGGTTGGAGCCCTACAACAAGGCTCCCGCCTGGAAGTTATCACTCGGCAAGATCATGTATACCCTCGCGCCGACGTTTGCACTGGCAAACGGATTGGAACTACCCTATCTTTCCCGCGACCTCAAAGTTATCGAAGCCTACAAAAACGATCCGCTGGTACACGGCGTAATTTCCGCCCGCTTTGCATTGGATTTCCTCACTGCCGGCGAATGGGCGTTTCAGCATCCGGAACTGGTCAAGGTCCCGCTGCTGATCCAGGTGGGCACTGAAGATCACCTCATCTCATATTCCAAGGTAAAGGAATTTGCCCAAAAAGTGCCAGGCGTCACATACCGTGAATGGCAGGGTTTTTATCATGAAACCCATAATGAACCGGAAAAGGAGCAGGTGCTTCAGGTCATGGTGAACTGGCTGGATAGTCACCTCGCTTGAGGTATTCCTTCACCCGCTGCAGGTTTAGCCAACGGTTCTCGCGCTGTTCTTGGAAAAAAAGCATACCCCTTACTACATCTATCAGACGGCAGCCCGGAGAATAAATGGGCTGGGGTTTTGCCTTTTGATTTTATAAAAATCATGGAGATTGTTCAGAGGTAACTTGACCTTCCGGTTACGACGGATTAAAATACTATTTGGAGTTGCCAAATGTCATTAAAAAGACCTGTCATTTGTATCGTCCTCATATCCTTCTTGTTGCTACCCTTGTTGCTAGGTTGAGGAGATTAAGGTCATGTTCACAGTGCCCGACGATCCAAAAGGATTTTCGGGCACTTTTATGCCAAATTCGAACTTCCGGAAATTCAGGAGCAAAACATGAAAGATTATCTATTCAGGGGTACTTTACAGGAGTTGGATCAGGATGTTTTTGAAATGGCGCAATTGGAAACCGAGCGCCAGATTCGAAAATTGATCATGATCCCCAGCGAGAGTACCGCTCCCCTCGCTGTTCGCGAAGCACTGGCAACATCCTTCCAGAATATTTACGCGGAAGGATACCCGGATGAAGAGTTGCGAACAATGAGCGAAACGGAATTGCTTGATTACACTGACCGGCTGGCAGATTACCGGCGCTATTCAGATCCGAGGTTCTACAAGGGTGTGGAGTATGCCGATCTGATCGAATCGCTCGCCCGCCGGCGTTGTGCTGAGGCGTTCGCAGCCAACGGCAAAACTGCCGACGACATCTGGGTAAACGTGCAGCCGCTCTCCGGCGCGCCTGCCAACAATGCGGTTTACCCCGCCGTGGTCAATCCCGGCGATACCGTGCTAGGGATGAGCCTGCTGCATGGCGGGCATCTCACACACGGTTCATCGGTCAACCGTTCCGGCAGGCTCTACAATATCGTCCACTACCTGGTGGATCCTGAAACAGAGCAGATTGATTATGCCCAGGTTGAAAAACTGGCATTGGAACATAAACCGAAAATGATGATTGCCGGCTATACCAGCTATCCCTGGATGCCGGATTGGAAGAAATTCCGTGAGATCGCCGATAGTGCCGGCGCAATTCTGCTGGCGGATATTTCGCATATTGCCGGCATGGTGGCAGCGGGTGCCGTACCCTCCCCGGTGGGTTATGCCCACGTGATCACCTTCACCACCCACAAAACCCTTTGTGGTCCGCGCGGCGCCTGTATTCTGACCACCGATGGTCCCCTCGCCCGCAAGATCGATCGTTCCATCTTCCCCGGCGAGCAAGGCGGTCCGCATGTGCATGTGTTTGCCGCACTGGCATTGACCTTCAAGCTGGCAAGGACCGCCGCATTCAAGGAATTGCAGTTGCAAACGGTAAAGAATTGCGCCGTACTGGTAGAGCGGTTGCGTGAGCGCGGCTTCCGCATCCCCTACGGCGGCACGGATACCCATCTGATGAATCTGGATTGCAAATCGGTGGTTGGACCGGACGGCACCACGCTTTCGGGCGATATTGCCGCCCGCATCCTCGATCTGGCTGGCATCGTCTGCAACCGTAACACCATCCCCGGAGACAAGTCTTCTTTTGCCACTAGCGGCATTCGTATGGGCACCCCCTGGCTCACCCAACGCGGTTTCAAGGAGGCCGAAATGACCCAGGTTGCCGACCTCATCGCCGATCTGCTCCAGGCAACCGTACCTTACACCATCGAAACCAGGCAGGGAAAAGCCTCGCGCGCCAAGGTCGACTTTACCGTCTTCAACCAGGTCAAAATGCAGCTCCGTGATCTTGCCGAAAAAGCCGGTGCCGCGGAAACTTACGTCAAGCATGGTTACCCGCACTTCTATTATCTGGATGATCAACCAAGATCAAGCGAGAAAGTGATCACCCTCGAACTGAGAGGCGAGCATGTACGCAGTTTTGCAAATTATGCGTTTGCCGCCAACATAGATGCGCTTGAACCCGGCGAAAAACGGGCCGGCTCGCTGGTCGTCGCCGGAAAGCCGGTTGCCGGTACACTTGCCTGCATCGATTCAACCACCTTCCAACTTGCCATTTCCCGTGAAGATTTCCAGCCGGTAGTCACCTGGCTGCGCGATCTCTCTGATGGTTTCACCGGTTTCGATCCGGATTATACCCGGCGCATGCCCGGTCCAATCACCATCAGCGAAGTGGATCAAAAACTGGAACTCATCGCCGGCAAAGGCGTCGACCCGGAAAAACCATATTTCATCGGTCAGACCGATGCCGCTACCGCAGCACTCCCCGAGTTTACCTGGGAGGAAGGAAAAGCACAGCTCAAACAAACCGCTCTGCATGAGATCCACCGCTCCCTGGGTGCCAAAATGGTCTCCTTCGCCGGTTGGGATATGCCGGTCTGGTATTCATCCGTGCTGGAGGAACATCTCGCCACCCGGCAGGCTGCCGGCTTGTTCGATGTTTCTCATATGGGTGTTTACCAAGCGGAAGGTGAACATGCCAAAGCATTCCTCGATAGTGTTTGCGGGAACGACATTTCGGGGTTGGATGTCGGCGAATCCTGCTATACCCATTTCCTCGATCCACATGCCAATGTCATCGATGATCTGCTGGTTTATCGCCGCAGTGCAGACAAGTACCTGGTGGTGGTCAATGCCTCCAACGATGACAAGGATTGGACCTGGTTGAACGCCATCCGGGATGGCAGGGTACGAATCGACCGCAGCAAACCGGGCGCCAAAGCATTCGGCCGCGGCGTGATCCTCCGCAATCTGCGCAATCCCAAAGAGGGCAAAGACATGCGCGTGGATATTGCCCTGCAGGGTCCAAAATCACGTGATATTCTGCTCTCCCTGGGTGTGGATGCCGCCACCCGCAAGCGCATCATGGGGTTGAAGCGAACCCAGCTCTGCGAGGCTGTCGTCGGCGGCATGGACCTGGTCGTCTCCCGCACCGGTTATACCGGTGAGAAAATGGCTTTTGAATTGTTCGTTCACCCCGATCAATCGGTTCAACTATGGAACGCCCTGTTGGAAAAAGGCGCTGCGTTGGGTTTGAAGCCCTGCGGTTTGGGCGCCCGCGATTCACTCCGCACCGAAGCCGGCTTGCCACTTTATGGTCATGAAATGGGCGGTGAAGATAACCTAGGCGTAGCGGATGCCGGTTTTGGCTCTTACGTAAAAACATACAAACCCTGGTTCATCGGCAGGGAAGCCTTTATTGAAAAGGAGGGCAAACGCAGCAGTGTTGTTGCCCGCTTCCGCTTTGCCGAGAAATCCGTCCGCATGGCACACCATAGCGATCCGGTGCTCGATAAAAAAGGCAAAGTTATCGGCTTCGTGACCAGCTGTGCCGTGGATGGCGAAGGCTATCTGACCGGTCAGGCATATATCGAAAATAAGTTTGCAGAAGAGGGAACTGCAATTTACATCTATCAGGGTAAACCTGCTGCGCATGGTAAAGCGCCCAACGAACTTATCCCGGGAGATAAGGTAACATTACCCACCCAGGCAGTCATTGTGAGCCGCTTCCCCAAGCTCTAAATGACCAGACAGGCATCTTCGTGAAAACAACAGATAAGGAGAAATGATTTTATGCAAACCCCATGGGACCATCGATATGCGATGCGTACGCAACGGATGGCTGCATCTGTGATCCGCGAATTGCTTAAGTTCGCCGAATTACCAGATATTATTTCATTTGCCGGTGGCTTTCCGGCGCCGGATGTGTTTCCCACCGAAGAAATCGCAGAAGCCTGCAATCGGGTGCTGAAGGAACATGGCAGTACCGCTCTGCAATATGGCTCCACCGAAGGTTTTCTACCGCTGCGCGAGTATATCGCCAGACACACGGAACGGTATGCCATGAAAGTGGGCGCCGAAAATATCATGATCACCTCGGGCTCGCAGCAGGCGTTGGACTTGCTGGGGAGAATATTCATCAACCGCGGAGATAGAATTTTGGTCGAGTCTCCCACCTATTTGGGCGCACTCCAGGCATGGAATGCGTATGGCGCAGAATATGTCTCCGTTCCCAGTGACGACCACGGCATGATCGTTGAATCGCTGGAAGCAGCACTGCGCTATGGTCCCAAATTCATTTACCTGCTTCCCAATTTCCAGAATCCAACCGGGGTAACCCTGCCATTGGACAGAAGGTTGAAGATACTCGAGTTGGCAGATCGTTACGGAGTACCGATCATCGAAGATGACCCTTACGGTCAGCTGCGCTTTGAAGGGGAGCACATTCCACCGGTTGTCCACCTGGATAACCAGTTCCGCTCCAACACCAATGGCTCTTTATATTCCGGGAACGTGATCTACCTGAGCACTTTCTCCAAGACGCTCTCACCCGGTCTCCGCCTGGCATGGATCATCGCCCCGCCGGAAGTGACCCGCAAGCTGGTACTTGCCAAACAGGGCGCCGATCTGCACACCGCCACCTTTAACCAGATGATCGCTCATGAAGTTGCCAAGGGTGGCTTCCTTGATCAGCATATCAAGGTCATTCGTGAAACCTACCGTGAGCGGCGCGATGTGATGCTCGATACCCTGGTGGAATCCATGCCCGAAGGGGTGAAATGGACTCACCCGGATGGTGGTCTGTTCCTGTGGGCGACCATGCCCGATTACATCGACTCAGCCGAATTGTTGAAGATCGCACTCGAAGAAAAAGTAGCCTTCGTTCCCGGGGGTCCATTCCATCCGGATGGCAGAGGTCACAACACTATGCGCCTGAACTTCTCCTTCTGCAAGCCGGAGGTCATCAATGAAGGCATTTCCCGCCTCGGCAGAGTGGTAAAAAAGATGGTAAAAGATCATTCGGCATAAAATTGGAATAACAAACCGTCAGGCAAATTGCCTGACGGTTTTGATTTAACAAAGACCCAACGATCAGCTATTCTTCCACACCTTGAAATCCGCCAGGATCGATCCGCCGATAAATTCGCGCAGGATCGAGTTATCGGGGATCATTTCACTATTCACCGGCAGGAACCAATCCAGAAAGGCAAGCAGGCGTTTGGCTTCGATATATTCCACCGCGCCATAATGCACCTGTCGCAGCAGTGGTTCAACGAACGGCTTCAGCACTGAAAGCTCGTATGCCAGCGCAGAATTGAACATTGTATCCGCATTTTCCTGGAACGGAAAAATATGATTCTTTTCCCCGGCGCGTACGGATTCCCAGCGGGAAATGGTTTGTTGCGCCGAATAACCTCGCTCGCGGGCATCCCGGACGATTCTGCGCAGCAGACGTGTATCGGTGGTGGAAATCCGGTTATAGCGATCCAGGTTGAGCTGCGTTAGGGCGGAGGCATAGATGCGGAAGGTATGACTCTGGTCGACGCGGGTGATCAGGTTGGGGTTCAACCCGTGAATGCCTTCCAGGATGATGATCTGCCCTTCATGTAATTGGATCTCCTCGCCTGGCTCACTCATCCCGGTCCGGAAGTTGTAATGCGGCAGCGTTACTTTCTTCCCGGCAATCAGATCTGCCAGGTGTTCGTTCAACAGAGTGCGATTCAGCGCATCCAGGGATTCGAAATCAAAATCGCCTTTGGCATCCCGCGGGGTTAAATCGCGGTCGACAAAATAATTATCCATCTCAAGTGGAAAAGGATACACCCCCTGAGACATCAGTTGCACGGACAGGCGTTTCGAAAAAGTGGTCTTTCCTGAAGAAGATGGGCCGGAAATCAGCACCACCCGGATTCGGTCGGCCTGCGAGGCAATTTGTGCCGCGATTTCGGATATCCGCTGTTCGTGGAGCGCTTCCGACACCAGAATGACCTCCCTGATCCTGTCTTCGTGAATGGCATCATTCAAAGCGCCAACGCTTTGGATGCCAAGCCTTTCCAGCCATTTGCCGTATTGTTTGAATGTGGCCAGCAGTTTGGGGTATCCCGGCAGGGGCTGGGTATGGCGCGGGTTGATCCGCCGGGGATAATTGATCACGAACCCATCACCCATCAGGTTCAAATCGAACCACTTCAGGTATCCGGTGGTGGGAACCATGTACCCGTGATGATAGTCCCGATGGTTTCCCAGCCGGTACAACACCAGAAATTCTTTTTGCCGGTACGAGAGCAGCTTCACCTTTTCTTCGTCGCCCTGCGATTCGAATAGTTTGATCGCTTCTTGCAGGGGAACTTGCTGCCGTTCGAATTTGAGATTGGTCTGCACCAATATCCGCATCAACTGTTTCAGACTTTCAATGTCATGCTGATTTAACGGTTCACGCCCGGATACTTCGCAGTAGAAACCACCTGACGTAACCGAATGATCCACGGTCAGCTCGGCAGCCGGGAAGAGATCTTCAAAAGCTGCCTCGAGCAAAAAAGTGAGCGAACGCCGGTAGATGCGCGCTCCATCTGCTGAATCCATGTTTATCAGGGAAGCTTTCGCATCCATGTTCAACGGATAAGTTAATTCGCGCAATTCATTGTTTACCACCGCACCCACCACCAGTTCCCGCTCTTCCTGCGGGAACACCTGGATCAGGGTTTCGATGGAAGAGCCACGGGGACCACTGATCACTTTCCCGTCGGGTAAATGCAATTCAATGTTGTCTCTGGGTTGAACAAACTTGACTTCGGACATTTTTCCACCTGATTTCTTGATAAAAATAATTCTAACATAAGACCACCTCTCATCGTATGCCAGAAGTCAGGCACGCACATATTCTCTTCTTGCCCAAATCCTGGGTTTCATCCTTTCACCCCGCACCCAGGGTGTGGAATCAATATGCTAAAATCAACCTGATGAACACGAAATCAGAACAAACTTCACCCTGGCGGGTCGTCGTTGACTCCGGTGCGACCGGTGCCTGGAATATGGCGTTGGATGAAGCGATCGCCACACTCGCCGGAGAGGGCAAATCTCCCCCCACCCTGCGCCTGTACCAGTGGTCACCAGGATGTTTATCACTGGGCAGGGCACAGCCTTACCTGGATGTCGACATCCAGGGGATACGGCAGCATGGCTGGGATGTTGTCCGCCGTCCATCCGGTGGGCGGGCGATCCTGCACATCGATGAACTGACCTATTGCTTTACCGCTTCGCTGGATGCACCACTCTTTCATGGTGATATCTTGGAAAGTTACCACCGCATTGCCGCCGGGTTGATTCTATTTTTGAAAAGTCTTGGGGTCGATGCCGATATGAACCGGAACGATGCGGGCCAGCCTTCCGGCAGTCAAAATCCGATCTGCTTTGAGGTGCCTTCCCAGTATGAGATCACCTGGCAGGGGAAAAAGGTCATTGGTTCCGCCCAGGCGAGAAAGGGCAGCCACGTATTGCAGCACGGTTCCATTCCCATTTTCGGTGATATCACCCGAATTGTGGATGCACTGGCATATCCGGATGAAACTGAAAAGCGGGTTGCCCGCTCGAAAATGGCGCAAAGGGCAACCACCCTGCAGACAGCTTCAGGAGAAGTCTTCGACTGGGGTACCCTGGTGACCGCCTTTCTTCAGGCGCAAACGGAATTAAATGGACTGACCTTTGTATACCAACCTTTGACCTCTGATGAGCTTCATCTGGCGGAGAAGCTCATGAATGACAAATACGCATCACCGGAATGGAATCAACGCATATAAAAAATACATCCTGGAGTAATGATACAATCGGAAAATGCGAAAAATGATCGTATTCTTGATGAAAACTATTTTCTGGATGGTCGTCTCGCTGGTGGCTATGAGTATCTTGCTGCGCCTCTATGTCATCCTGTCCACCAGAAGCATGATCCAGCCGGAAGACCAGGTTACTGCCAGACCTGCCGCCATTGTCTTCGGCGCAGGTTTACGTCGTGATGGAAAGCCCACTGCCGTATTGCGTGACCGGGTGGAAACCGCCGTGCGATTGTACCAATCCGGCAAAGTGGAAAAGATTTTGATGAGCGGCGACAACCGTTTTGTGGAATACAACGAACCTGCCTCCATGCGTGAATATGCCATTTCCCTGGGCGTTCCCGAAGAGGATATCGTTCTGGATTACGCCGGCAGACGTACCTACGATACCTGTTACCGGGCTAAGGCGATCTTTGGGCTGGATTCTGCCATCCTGGTTACGCAGCAATTTCACCTGCCTCGAGCCCTCTACACCTGCCGCGCGCTAAGCATGGATGTCAGTGGCGTTGCAGCCACCGGCACGCAATATCGCAAGCTTTCTTATATCTATTGGGAGGTGCGCGAGGTGCCGGCAACTTTTATCTCCATCATCGAAAATCACATCACCCACCCCCTGCCGGTGCTGGGTGACCCCGAACCCATCTTCCCTGAAGAATAACAAAGGACAGCCTCCACAGAACCGGCAATGCCGGTTCTGTGTGTATTTAGGCACAATCCTTGCATGGATTACCGGGACATCTTTTTTTACATGGAAGAATTATGAATCGCGAAGAAGCGCTGGCTATTGTCCATCAATATATCAAGAACCCCAACCTCTTCAATCATATGCTGGCGGTTGAAGCAGCCATGCGGCATTATGCTCGTAAACTGGGTGAAGATGAGGAATTATGGGGCATCACCGGTCTTTTGCATGATTTCGACTGGGAGATCCACCCCACCCTCGAGGAACACCCCTCCGCGGGTGAACCCATGCTGAGTGAAAAAGGCGTGCCCGCGGATATCATCCGCGCCATTATGAGTCATGCCGACCATACTGGTGTTCCCCGCAATTCAAAAATGGAAAAAGCATTGTTTGCCTGTGATGAAGTTACCGGCCTGGTCACCGCGGTTGCACTCGTCCGTCCTTCCAGATCATTGTATGATCTGACCGCCTCTTCGGTAAAGAAGAAGTGGAAGGATAAGGCTTTTGCGGCGGGTGCCAACCGGGATGAAATTGCCAAAGGCGCTGAAGAGTTTGGTGTGGATTTATGGCAGCACGTAGATGAAGTCATCCTGGCAATGCGGGCAATTGCCCCGCAATTGGGTCTGGTGGGCAGCCTGTCACCGGATTCCAGCCCCTGATTGGAGAAAACAGCATGTCGTTGCAAGGAAAAGGTTTCTTTATCTGGAAAATTCCCAGCTGTGAAAATGGGAATGCGGAGTCAATTGCCACCAATGCTGCCAATGCACAGCTTACCCACGTTCTGGTTAAGATCGCGGATGGTACTTCGTACTACAACTACGATTCGACCAAGAAAGTGGATTATGTGCCCGCAGTGGTATCCGCACTGCGCAACCGGGGAATCGAAACCTGGGGTTGGCATTTTTGTTACGGTTCCGATCCGGTGCGCGAGGCACAGATTGGCGGGGCCAGGGCAAAAGCGCTAGGGCTGGCAGGCTACGTGATCGACGCAGAAATGCAATGGGAATCTTCCAGCAAGGCAGCCAGTGCCCGCTCATTTATGACCGAGGTGCGCAAGTATCTTCCATCCATGCCGATCGCATTAAGCACCTTTCGTTACCCCACCTACCACTCCCTGTTCCCTTTTGCCGCTTTTCTGGAAAAATGCGATCTTTCCATGCCGCAGGTTTACTGGGAGGAAGCCCACAACGCCGATACCCAATTGACCAGAACGGTGCAGGAATATCGTGCATTGAGTGTGATCCGCCCCATATTCCCCACCGGACCGACATACAAGGTCGGTACCTGGGCGCCGACAGCCAAAGACATCAATCTATTCATCAAGACCGCAAAGAATCTGAATCTGGACGGTGTGAATTTCTTTAGCTGGGATGAATGTAAAAGAGATTTGATCTCCCTGTGGAATTTGATCCGTGACACCGACTGGCCGATCGTAACAGCTTCCTTCCAGGAGCAATACATCAATGGCTTGAATTCCAAAGACCCCGAAACGCTCGCCAGTCTTTACAGTTCTCTCGCAGTTCAAATTACTTCTTCGCAAATCGTTCAGGGCACCGAAGCCATTAAAACCTGGTACTCGACCCTCTTCAACCAGATTCTGCCCAACGCCACGTTCACCCTGGTCGGGGCGACCGGGACCGGTAACACCCGGCATATCACCTGGAATGCAACTTCCAGCCGGGGAACTGTCACCAACGGCAGTGATACGTTCGGTCTGCTCAACGACAAGATCGTATACCATTACAGTAATTTCAAAGTTGTCTGATCTGACCCACTATTAATAAATATAATCCCCGTCGAGTGAATCCGGCGGGGATTATTCTAGATCTCGAGTTTTAATTGTCCCGGCTTCTTCTTTGCCGGTTTTTTTGCCGGTTTCGTTGTGGCGGTGGTTTTCCGGGCGGCGGCAGTCGTGGATGTTCTCGAACTGCTGCGTCCGGTTGTCTTGC
>DAIOEK010000035.1:28058-30760 GCA_036746315.1 Anaerolineaceae bacterium
TTCCGGGCGGCGGCAGTCGTGGATGTTCTCGAACTGCTGCGTCCGGTTGTCTTGCCGCCGGTCGTTCTGGCTGCACGGGTGGTTGCTTTTGCCTTCGCCGGCGCTTTACGACTGGCAGTACTTTTCGTACCGTTGTCGTCCCCGCTTCCGCGTTTGCGCTTTGGCGGTTCCGCCCCACCATTTTCTCCGGTGCTTGCGCTCTGATAATGCAGCACTCCGGTCAACCCAATGATCTGGTCACCGGGTTTGACTTCCACCATCTCCCTGCCCAACACCGCCCTGCCGCCGGTTGGAATTTCATCCACCCGTTTGAGTTTGGATGCCGCTTTCAGGAAGTGCAGCGTAATAGCTTCCTTCCCCGAGATCACCCATATCCCCGCCAGGCGGATGCCAGGTTTGAGCCGCCAGCCAATTACGCCCTGACCATACCGCCCCTGAACGGGGAACTCGGCAGTGGCAGTACGTTTGCCGCGCCCGTCGGAACAGATCAGGGCAATCTCCTTCGCGTGAACGATCTGATCTGCACTGACCACTTCATCCCCCACCGCCAGCTTCATTCCGTTCACGCCAGCGGCGATCAGCCCCATGGGGCGCACTTCCTCTTCCTTGAAGCGGATGCACATTCCTTTACCTGTCGCCAGGAAGATATCCGACTTGCCCTCTGTGATAAATGCCCAGCCCAGCGAATCTCCCTCATTAACTTTGCACAGGGTGAAAGTCTGCGCGGAAGGTCCGGGCAGTTCGCTGATGGCTGTCTTCTTGATCATCCCACCCCGGGTAATGGTCACGATAAAACTGTCCGCGGGGATCTGGTTCTTGGAAGGCAGGCTGAACACCGATCCGAGCAGGTCATCATCTGTCAGCGGAGAAATCTTATAGAAGGGGACTCCCTCCTCAACCTGTGCAGCTTCGGGAACGGCATGCACCGGAATGGCTGCCGCCTTCCCTGTGGTGCTCACCAGATACAACGTCTGATGCGTATCCGCCTTGATCACCCACAGCGGCGCATTCTTGCCGCTCAGCCAACTCGCCGTCTCATGGTTGGTTCGTGCAATATCACCCGCCTCGTTGATCCCCACCCAAACGGTCTGGGATGGCGTTACATCCGTGATCGTCAACATTTCTGAGATGGAGACGCCTTCCTTCATGCCGATGATCTGGGTCTTGCGTTTCTCGGCATAGGTTTGCCGGGCTTCCATCAACTCGCTGGCACACAGAGCTCTGATCTTCTGCGGAGATTTGAGCAGACCTTCCAGCTCGGCGATCAGCGCCATCACTTCTTTGTATTCTTCCTCGATCTTCTTCCGTTCCAGGGCAGCCAGCCGGCGCAGCGGCATATCCAGGATCGCCTGTGCCTGGATATCACTTAATTTGAAACGCTTCATCAAGCGTGCTTTGGCTTCATCTGCGTCAGCCGAATTGCGGATCAGGGTGATGATCTCATCCAGGTTCTTCAGCGCAATCCGGTACCCCTCCAGAATGTGTGCGCGCTGGCGGGCTTTTTCCAGATCGTATTCGCTTCTGCGTCGGATCACTTCCAGGCGATGGTCAAGGTAAACCTTTAGTGCCTGTTTCAAAGTCAGCAGTCGGGGTTCGCCGCCCACCAGTGCCAGCAAATTTATGCCAAAGGTGGTTTGCATGGAGGTTTGTTTGTACAACTTGCGCAGCACATCTTCAGGTTCAATGTTCTTGCTTAACTCGATGACTACGCGCAGCCCCTGTCTGTCGGATTCGTCCCGCAGGTCTGCCACTCCCTCCAGGTGATTCTCCCGTACCAGGTCCGCGATCCGCTCGATCAGCGATGACTTGTTGACCATGTACGGCAATTCGGTGATAATGATGCGGCTCTTCCCGCGCTCCATTTCCTCGATATGGGCGCGCGCCTGCACGATCACCTTGCCCTTGCCGCTCCCGTAAATGCTGGAAAGACCCTCCCCCTGGGGATTTTGAAGCACGATCCCGCCGGTCGGAAAATCCGGTCCATTAATGAAATTCATCAAATCTTCCACCGAAATATCATCCAGCTTCTCCCAGTTTTTCAACAGGTAAACACAGCCGTCCACGACCTCACCCAGGTTGTGCGGCGGAATGTTGGTAGCCATGCCAACCGCAATGCCTGTGGCGCCATTCACCAGCAGGTTGGGAAGTTGCGCCGGCAATACCACCGGTTCCTTTAAAGTTCCGTCGAAATTGGGGGTGAAATTGACCGTATTCTTTTCAATATTCTTGAGCATCTCCAACGAAGCGGAGGTCAGCCTTGCTTCGGTATAACGCATCGCCGCCGGCGGGTCGCCATCCACGCTGCCAAAATTGCCCTGTCCATCCACCAGCATGCAGCGCATGGTGAAATCCTGCGCCAGGCGGGCCATGGCATCGTAAACTGCCATATCGCCATGCGGGTGATATTTGCCCAATACTTCACCGACAATTCTGGCGGATTTTTTATAGGCGGAATTTGGGGAGAGCCCCAGGTCGTGCATGGCGTAAAGGATGCGCCGTTGAACCGGCTTCAATCCATCCCGGGCGTCCGGCAGCGCGCGCGCCACGATGACGCTCATGGCATAATCCAGATAGGATTGCTGCATTTCCCGGTCGATGTCAATCTTACGAATATTGGGGGAATCTGTCATCTTCAACTCTTGTCAATGGTATAGGCGTTAACTTGATTATCTTACGGGCAAAAGGAACAGGCGTCAAGCAGT
>DAIOEK010000036.1:0-30605 GCA_036746315.1 Anaerolineaceae bacterium
AGGAGAATCATTATGGCAGCCATCCCCACTCGCGACAGGGTAGACCCGACCGTCGTCAACACCACCCCCACCCGCCGACCCAGCTGGATCAAAGTCCGTGCACCGGCAGGTGAGAACTATGAATGGCTCGATAACCTGATGCGGGCAAAATCCCTGCATACGGTGTGCGAAGAAGCCGGCTGTCCGAATATGGGCGAATGCTGGGGTTCAGGAACTGCCACCTTTCTCATGCTGGGAGATGTATGCACCCGTTCCTGCGGTTTCTGCGACATCAAGCATGGTCGCCCCGAGATCCTCGACTGGCTGGAGCCGGAGCGGGTGGCGCAGGCGGTCAAAGCCATGCAGCTGAAACACGCGGTCATTACCAGTGTTAATCGGGATGAACGCCGTGACGGTGGGGCACCCATCTTTGCCCAGGTGATTCGCCGTATTCGCCAACTGGCGCCCGGCTGCTCCGTGGAAGTGCTCATTCCCGATTTCAAGGCCTCGCTTGAAGCACTGGGCATGGTGATGGATGCTCGTCCGGAAATACTTAACCATAACATCGAGACGGTTCCCCGTCTATTCAAGCTGGTACAGCCGCAGGATCATTACGACTGGTCAGAGGCGGTTCTGCGTAACGCCAAAAAACTCGACCCTGAAGTGCTCACCAAGTCAGGCGTCATGGTCGGGTTGGGTGAAACGATGGAGGAAGTAAAGACAGTCATGTATGATCTGCGTCAGTGGGGGGTGGATATTCTTACCATCGGGCAGTATCTGCAACCCAGCCGGCAGCACCTGCCGATCATACGTTACTACACGCCGGAAGAGTTTGCCGGGCTGAAGGATTACGGGTTGAGTATCGGTTTCCGCTGGGTCGAAAGTGCCCCGCTGGTACGCAGTTCTTACCATGCAGCAGAGCAGGTACGGGCGCTGAGCAGCGTCCACCGGATTTTGTATGCAGCAGGAGAGGCAGTATGACGGATCAGAAGACCAAATTTCTGGGCAAGCTCACTTCGGAAGAACGGAAACTCATCCACTCACTGGATGCGCCTGTCAAGATCCAGCAATTCCTCGATGCAGTGCAATATCCGTCCGGTCCGCGTAATCGCAGTGTATTAAGCGTATTGCGGGATAGAAAAGCACATTGTCTGGATGGCGGTTTGTTTGCAGCTGCAATGCTTTCTTTCATTGGTTACCCTGCCGTGATCGTGGATATGTTGCCTGAACCGGGTACGGATGACGACCATATACTGGCGATTTATCGTGTTGAAGGATACTGGGGGGCAGTGGCAAAATCCAATTTTCTCGGGTTACGTTTCCGCGAACCGGTTTACAAGAATCTGCGGGAATTGGTGATGTCGTATTTCGAACAATACTTCAATGTGGATGGAAAGAAAACATTGCGCAGTTATACGCGCCCGATCTCTTTATCGCCTTATGACCGGTATGAATGGATGGTAATGGATGAAGGCGTCGATTTGATAGAAAAAAAGCTGTATAAGCTGCGCTCCACGCCTATATTACCGGTGAGTATTATTGAGTGCCTGAATCCGGCAGACCGGGTGGTCTATGAGGCTGGTTTGAGTATCTCCAACCCGGATGGACTATACAAACCATCGAAGTAGGTGGAATCACTCCAGCTTTTGCACAAATTCAGCTGACGACAATCGGAAGTAATTGAATCCCCACCAGGTGGGATTATCCACATAGATGCCGCAGCCGCGGTAATATCCGTTCCCCGGCTGATAGATTCCGCCGTCGCCGATTAGCCATGCTGAGCGGTGATCCAGAATATTCACAGATTGGGAAAATTCTGTCTCCACTTTTAGCTCATCGAAGAATTCCACATACTTATAAAGAATGTCATGCTTTAATCTCTCTGCCTGTCCAATTGTCATCCAATTGCGCCCGTTCCATTCCGTATTCTTGCGGATGAAGGTGGTGTTCTGATCAAGATGTATCCAAACATATGGCATTTCTCCTGCCGGACACATTGTCGTTTCGATTTGCTGGGGTTTTGCAGTGCTATATAACCCGAAAGGTATTGTAAAAAGAATCACAAGCAATGCGCCGGAATAAACCAACGCTGGCAAAGATAGGCTGGGCTTTGCGGTGTCTGATAGAAAAATTGGGAAACGATGTTGGATGCGGGAGATCAACGGGAGTCTTCTAAAGATAAACTCCATCGCAAGAGCCGGGATGAGATTGATTATTGGAACGGCAACTGCGTATGGACGCATATCAGATTCGTCCTGAGGAGGTACCAATGGGACCGAGATGAGAACCCCCACCAGAATGGCAAGGATCAATAATGAAGTACTATTCTTCCATTTTCGGACCAAGATGACGATTCCCAGGATGGACAGGGCGTAAAAAATAACCATAATGGCTATGTTGTAGCTGTCGACCCGGGCAAAGAGATATGAGAATACGGATGTATTCATCTTGGCAGTAAAAAAGTAATACTGCGAAAGCATACTCTTGATGAGATCAAACGGATTCGATTTGATTAGCTCTATAGTTAGTGAAATGATTTTTTGGGTTCGTTCGGGCTCAGCCATGCCAAAGAAGACATCCGGGTGGGCAACTTTGATGTACCCCCAACTTTTTCCACCGGCTGCCATGCCATAGAGTGAGTAGATATAGCTGGTGAAAGCTACGCTTTTTCCACTGGAGAATGTATTCAAAACAATGGAATTGATGCCAAATCCGGAAACCACGGTGGCGATGGTGCTGACCAGAAAAAGCCAGATTTTATACCGTTGACGAAAAATCCAGATTCCTGCCAGAATTACCGTGGGCAGCACAATGAATGGCCCGGCGCGGGTAATAAATGCGATGGTGGTGAAAAATAATCCGACACAGAAAGCGGGTAGATTCTTTCGGGATGCCCCCCAGAACAGGATGATCCAGCCCCCCATGCCGAGGCTGATACCCAATCCTTCGGAACTGAATGCACCGAGGTAATTGCGGAAGAACATGAAGGTCACCGCCATGGCTAATGCGGCTGCGACGTATCCAAATTGTTTGCGCAAATTTTCGGAGAAAATATAATATGCTACTGCCACGATAAAGAGCAAATAAATGCTTGCCCGGATCATATCCAGCTGGCCGACCCACAGCAGAACGGCCAGAAACGCCGAAAAAAACGGTCGCGCATTGGTGGTCCCCTGTGAAGCGTATCCAAGCAAAAGCCTTTGGGCATTGGCATAGTATTCAGTCGCATCGACCCAGGGTTGAATGCCATATAGCTGGAAATAGGCCGTTCGTTTGGTCAACCAGATGCCCTGCATAAATCCGGCAAAAACGAATAACATCCAAAACCAGCGTAACGCTTTGCCTAATTTTCCCGGGATCAGATTGAGAAGAAAATACCCCCCAACTAAAGTGAGCAGCAGGATGCTGTTTTCTTGTACATAGAATTTATAAATGGCTCCCAGCGATTTCGGCGGGTTTTCCTTGGTAAGAAAACTGAAGAACCAAATACCCAGAATAACCAGAACTAAATTCAGTAATTGATGGGCGATTGGATTTTGAAATATCGTTTGTCTATTTTCTTTTTGGGACATAAGAACCTGTTTTTAGTGATTCGATTGGTGTAATTCTACCCGAAAAAAGCTATCAGGTTGACGGATTGCCTTGGAGCAACAGAACTTTGCCTTATCTAAGGGCTGCCAGCATTTATTTGTGGAATGTATTGTGATTGAAGAAGCGTTTTAACCGGGATTACCATTAAAATAATGTTGTAACTTATATATCAGATTGGAAATGTGATGCTATGGTTATAATTGAATGTAGCATTATCCGTGAGCATGTCTGCTGGCGGGAAGAATCTGTGATTTATATTATGAAAGTCATTGCCAAATTATTAGTTATCAGGGCTGCCAGTGAGGATTAAAGGATGAAACCGGTAGAGTTACTTACCACGATCAATTTTACTGAAGACGAAGTTGATATGCTGAAAGAGGCATCTCATCAGGTTAAGGTGCGTTTCCAGCCAACCAGGAAAGCGGAAGAGATATCCCGGGAGGTTTGGGAAAAAGTCGAGATACTTTATACCGACAGAGTCCTGCCGCAACCGGAATGGGTACCTCAATTACGCTGGGTACAGTTTCATTATGCGGGGATTGATTTTGCTGTTCAGCATCCGCTGATGCAGACCGGTGGAATTACCTTTACGACCCAAAGCGGATCTTCTGCCAGTCAGGTTGCCGAGTATATTCTGATGATGCTTTTATCCACGGGGCATAAACTTCCGGAAATGATGCATCATCAGTCCGAAAAATTGTGGTCGCCCAAACGCTGGGAACTCTTCAGCCCATTGGAATTGCGTGGTGCTACAGTTGCCCTGATCGGATATGGCAGTATTGCGAGACAAACAGCCAGGTTGCTTCAACCTTTTGGCGCACAAATCCTGGCAGTGAAGCGCAACGTTTTTCAGCCACAAGACCAGGGTTATATTTTGGAAGGACAGGGTGACGCTGGTGGGGATTACTTTACCAGGCTTTACCCGATCGAGGCTTTGCAATCTGTTCTTCGCGCAAGTGATTTCATCGTAATTACATTACCATTGACTTCCCAAACACGGCTTTTGATTGGGAAGGAGGAATTGAGTGTTTGCAAATCATCTGCTTATCTAGTCAACGTTTCGCGTGGAGGCATTGTGGATGAGGTTGCCTTGGCAGAAGCGTTGCAGGAGAACCGGCTCGCCGGAGCTGCCTTGGATGTTTTTCAACAAGAACCACTACCAGCTGAAGACCCATTGTGGTCTTTACCCAACCTGTTGATCACACCGCATATTGCAGGTAATAGTCGCTATTACAACCAGCGTTCCATTACGCTATTTATTGACAACCTGCACAGGTTTTTAGCTGGAGAATCGTTGTTCAATGTTTATAACCCCGAAAATGAATACTAGAATTTAACTATTTGTATCGCAAGACATTATATTGTGCTTTGCCATTTTTCATCCTTTGCGGGAAAATGGTTAGGGAGCATCGCATATGAAAACAAGCATCTGGTGGATTAGAAGAGATCTGCGCATTCAACACAATCCGGCATTGGAAGAAGCAATAGCCAACAGTGATGTAGTATTGCCGCTGTACATACTGGATCCACACTTGCTTTCCAAAAAGGCGCCCCGGAGATTAACCTTTTTGTTCGAGGCGATTGCATCCCTTGATCAGACATTGCGACAGCGCGGCAGTCAGCTTTGGATTAAAAGCGGTGATCCGTATTTGGTATTGCAGGAGGTGATGGAACAAACAAAAGCCGAAGCGGTCTTTGCAGAAGCCGATTACTCTCCTTACGCCAGACAGCGCGATCATAAAATTGCAATCTCTCTGCCGCTCTGGTTGGTGCATGGTTTGACGGTTTTTCCGCCTGGTGTGGTTGTAAAGAATACCGGATGCCCTTACACAGTGTTTTCGCATTTCAACCGTGCCTGGAAAGCATTGCCGCTGCCGGCTACTGTTTCCATTCACGACTCTGCCCTTAAGTTGATTTCCACCAATAAAGCTAACCTGGCAAGCGAACCCATACCAGACCACACTCCCGCCAAGAATTTCCCGGCGAGTGAACAAATTGCCAATCAACAATTGGATCTGTTTTTTGATGCCAAACTTAATCAATATGCTGAAAAGCGTGATCGAATGGATTTGGATGGCACATCCAGGTTATCTCCTTACCTGCGTTTTGGGCTGATCTCTCCCCACTACACGGTATCCAGAGCCATTTTAGCGGTTGAGGCAGCTAAGGATAAAAAAGTCAGGCTCAGTGCAGAAACTTGGCTGGATGAACTTATTTGGCGCGAGTTTTATATTTCGATCTTGCATTATTTCCCTGAGGTTCTGCAGGGATCTTTCCGAAAGGACTTGCGTAACATCCAATGGCGGAATGCACCTGGAGACTTTGAACAGTGGAAAGAGGGAATGACCGGTTATCCGGTAGTGGATGCAGGGATGCGAGAGCTGAAGCAATCCGGGTGGATGCACAATCGGGCACGCATGATAACCGCTTCCTTCCTGGTGAAAGACTTGCTGATCAATTGGCAGGAAGGTGAAGCATGGTTTATGGAAAACCTGCTCGATGGTGATCCGGCAACTAACAACGGTGGCTGGCAATGGGTAAGCGGTGTGGGAACGGACGCTGCGCCGTTCTTCCGCATTTTTAATCCAGTTTTGCAGGGTGAGAAGTTCGATCCCACGGGAAACTATATCCGTGAATGGATTCCGGAATTGGCGACCGTACCCGACGAGTTTATCCACAAGCCCTGGCTGATGTCGGAAAAAATGCAGGCGGAATTGGGTATTCGCATCGGAGAACAGTATCCCTTCCCGATGGTCGACCATAAAGAGGTGAAAAATCGTGCGCTTGCAGCTTATTCCACCGGTAAACCCCGTGAAGTACTGGATGGTTGCCCAACCTAATCCAAGCCAAATATTTCGGGATTTTGGTGCTGCTTTGCTGGCAGCACCTGTTCTTTTAATCACGCCCGAATTTCATTAGTCTTTCCCAAAATGTGGGCTCATCTTGCCTTCTTTGGAGAACTTTTCCATATACTGCATCGATTGCAAAACTTTCCTTTTCATTCTGGTAACAAAATTCAGCGAACCAGATGGGGTAAAGCACCAATTGATAAGACTCCACCACCATTTCATGTGAACTGAAGCTGATATCTTCTGCGGTATCAGGTATGGACATGCCGGCTGCTATTTTTTCCCGTTGTAAGCCAATTTGGCGAGCTTTTAATGAGGCATCTGCCAGTGTTATCTGGTAGGTTTCAGCCAGCCAGTTTGCAATATATTCGGGAGTGTAATCCAGCATATCTTTGAAGTCCGCAGCCTGGATAATTTGCTTAACTTCATCCTCGTGATGCTTGCAGGCCGGTACACATACATCCGATTGCATCATGGGGCGGGTATGGGTAAAGACCTTTGCCGGTTTATTCTTTTGCGGGATTAGATACTTGTAATGCAGGTTGCCTCCGATGGAAAACCACCAGATGGGCAGATAAATCCCTGTCAGTTCCTGAGATAAATGTTTCCGGTCATCATTTTGCTCAATTAACCATTGTTGGATAATATTTTTGGCCGCCTGAAGGGTAATTCGAGCAGGAAAGATGGCTGAAGGTCCAATATGGTCATCCGAGTCGGGAAAGATTTTTACATACACGCTCTTGCAATGAGGGCAGGTGATAGATAAGTCGGTCTGAGACAATATAAAAGCCGCGCCACAACCCTGACAGGTAAAGGTTGCCTGCCCTTCAGGTTGGCAGTGTCCCTTGAGGGTAGCCATGGATAAGAAAAAATCACCTTCTTCATCAGGAGAACCCTGCTCCTGCCGCTTTTTCACTTCACAATACTCACAAGTTAATGAAGCACCATCCGGTGCATAGACCATTCTGCCGCCACATTGCGGACAGACAAATCGCTGGGGGTTGGCATTTGAAACCTGAATTTTACCCGCAGGTATATTATCAGGGTCTATAATCTCACCGGGAGACAGTTTGCCCTGCAGAATCATCCATTCGCGCCTGGCTAGGAGATGAAATGGCTGCGCGGAAAGCACTTCTTCGAGAAGGCGTTTCTTTTCTTCAGGATTGGTGGAAATTTTTGCCAACCAGTATTGTGCTTCCAGGCGCTCATCGTTATCCGCATCTAACGTGAGCAGCCATTCGAGAAAAAACCTGGCCTCTTTTTCTTCACCTACTCTGGCGGCAGCTGATCCGCGTACCAAAAGATCGTGAGTTGCTTCGGTCATGTAGATATTATAGGGGTTTCTTGTCAATCACAGTGTTAATTCAGTCTGAATTTCAACACCATCTTATCCGCGGAGCATTTCCGCAGCGAAATATTCAGCTTTCCGATCGATCTCATCCGCATTGGTAATTTCGACAATCTGCCGTGGTGCAAATATTTCAATGGCTTTTTGAATCAACTCCGGGCGGATCACAACCAGGGCGAATTTATATTCCCCTTTTAGCAACACCTTTAATGCGGAATTCCATCCCTGGTTGGATTCTAATTCCAAAGGCCCCAGTTCATCCACTACCAGGAGATCACAAGGTGTACTCTGGGTAATGACATCATTCCCCCAGTGGATCGCGTCCTGCTGCACAAACCATTTGCCTAATATGATTTCGTTCGTATTTTGTCGGGAGGTGGATGCCAGTAATCGTTTTTCTTTTGAGCGGATATTTTCCGCCCAGATACTTATTTTTTCTCCATCCTGATATACGGGAACGGATATGATGCCAGCCACATCCCAACCCGACTGCTGCGCCTGGCAAATGATCTTCTGACAAAAGGGAGTTTTCCCAACACCGCGCCACCCGCTTACCAGCCAGATATTTAAATCCATTGCACCAGCCGTTTACCTTCATACTCAATGATCTTTACCGGTACCGAATAGATATTCGTCAGGTTGGTGGCGTTTACCACATCGGTTGTGCTGCCATAAGAAACTACCTGCCCTTTGTTCATCAGAATGGTGTCATCACTCAGGGATAGGGCAATATCCGGTTCGTGAGTGGTCATCAGGATGGTGGTCCCATCTTCCTTCAGCTTTTGCAGGATTTTAATCAGGCGGTATTTATTGCTCAGATCAAGATGCGAGGTAGGCTCATCCAGTAACAACAATTGTGGCCTCTGGGTAAGTGCGCGTGCCGCCAGCACAAGTTGGCGTTCGCCCCCGCTGATTCCCAGAATGGAATTGTTATAGAGATGTGATATTCCCACCTTTTCCAGTGCCTCAAAAGCAATTTCCTGATCTGCTTCGGTAGGCATTCCCAGAGGAGGCAAATAGGGAGCGCGCCCAAGCAGGACGTACTCGAGTACGGAATACTCGAACGGAATGTGTTCACTCTGCGGGATCAGGGCAATTCTTTTTCCCAGCGACTTTCGGCTGTACTGGTTCAGCGGTTTCCCCAAGAGTGATATTTGACCTTGCCAGGCTTGCAGCCATCCCAGGGCGAGGAATAACAGGGTGGTTTTTCCTGCGCCATTGGGTCCAAGAATCGCAGCGATCTTTCCTTCAGTGATCGTCAGATTTAATTCATTGATCACAGCCGGCTTTTTAGGATCGTACCCAAAGAGAATGCCTGTGAAAGTGAGAAAATCTTGATTCATTTTTCCACCTTCACCCCATGTGAAATCATCAGAAAGACAAAGACCAAGGCACCTAATAAAGAAGTAAGGATGCCCAAGGGAATCTCTCCGGGTAAGAGCGTCCGTGACAGGTCATCGCAAAGAATGGCAAAAATTCCACCCAGCAGCATGGACGCCGGCAGTGTATTACGGGTGTCGGAGCCGAACAAACGACGGGCGATATGCGGCATAATCAACCCGATCCAGCCGACCATCCCCGCTACCGAGATCACTGCCGCAGTAGGCAGCACGGCCGCGGTTAGCAGCAAGATGCGCTCTCTTTTTGGAGCGGCACCCATGGAGAAGGCAGTCTCTTCACTAAGCGCCAACAAATTCAATCGCCAGCGCAGCAGATACACCACCAGCAAGCCAAGGAGTGTTGCCGGGAGAATGGATATCAGTTGTTTCCAGGTAATGCTGGATAATCCCCCCAGCAGCCAAAAGGTGATCTCTTGTAATTGTCGGAGAGGGTCGGCAATATATTTGAGCACCCCCAGCCCGGCTGAGAACAGCGCCGATACTGCAATGCCAGCCAGCACCAGTCGTAGAACCCAGCCTCCATAGCGGATCTTTCTGCCCAAGAGATAGGAAAGGGCCAATCCGCCAAGTGCAAAAAAAGCAGCCATCCCCTGCACGTAGACGGCTACACCACCCAGAAAGACAATGCAAAACGCAGCCCCGAATGCTGCCCCTTGTGAAACGCCCAGAAAGCCGGGTTCGACCAGCGGATTTCCGAAGAGCATTTGAAAGACAGTACCTGATGCGGCCAGGCTGACCCCCAGCAGTAGAGCGGTGAGCAGGCGCGGAAGGCGAAGGTTCAAAATCAAACGCTGGGCAAGTTCGTCGGAAGAGAGTTTTTCCAGGGAAATAAAGCCCGGTGTGGGGTACCTTCCCAGGAAAAGCGAGATTAGGAACAAGCCAATCAAGCCTGTTCCTAACCAAAAAAGAATTGTGCGGCGGGTGGCCGTAACGGATAAAGTTTTTGAAACTGCAGCGATTTTTATTGCAGAATTCAAGGCAGAACACCTCTAAATGTCGGTTGGATGTTTTCTTTAACGAAGTTCTCGTCCAGATTATAAAGGGTTTGATAGAATTCTGTGGCTTTTCGGCTGGCATCAAAATCAGGGAATTGTTCTGGATGCAGGTTGGCTGCCAGCCAGTCAAGACCTAGCGCCCAACGTGTATCTGGCTGATCCCAACTATACAAGTCGCCAGGAAACGCAAACAGTTTATTTTCCTGCACTGCCCGCAAAGATTGCCATTGCGAGTCCTGCTTCAATTGCTCTACAACTTCTACTGGATTGGCTGTGTAAGCGATAATGTAGATGTTATCTGCATCCCAGGCAGCCACCTGTTCCAGCGTTACTTTGGTCCAGCCTTTGGCGGGATTGGCATCAGCCCACACCGGGGTGCCACCGGCAAGTTCAACAATTTGAGTTTGCATCCATTCCAGTGGAGGGACATTGAAGGCAACTGCCCCATCTTTATTTGAGTAATAAAGCATGAGAACCGAAGGCTTCTCGGTTACGGAACTCAAAGTGTTTTGGATTTCTTCGACATTGTTCTTGAAATATTTGTTGACTTCCTGTGCACGAGCTTCTGCCTGGAATATTTTGCCAAGGATGGTTAAATCACGCTCGTATTGTTCTGGCGTTTCGAAATCAATGTAAACCACCGGGATGTTTAATTCCTCCAATGGCTTACCCAATGTTTCGGCGACGGAGCTTTTTAGAATGACCAGATCTGGCTGTGAAGCAGCGATTTGTTCCGCTCCGGCATCTTGCGGTAATATCGTTTTTTCTTCATACTTGGGATCGATCAGAGAGATGAAGTTACTGCTTCCCTGGGTTGCATTTCCGATCGCTACAATACGTTCTGATGCCTGCGGGAATGTGTAAACTGCGTCGAGCACCATGAAAAGTGCTTTTCCGGTGACGACAATTCGGGTTGGCGGGGTGGTGAAAGTAACTTCGCGCCCAAGAGCATCAACCACCGTAAAACCTTCAGCAGCAGATTCCATGGTCGGTTCCAGGGTGGGTTGTTCAACAACTTCAGGCGTATTTTCTACTGCCGGTTTTGTTTCCATGGCAGCAGGTACACTGCTTGTTGGCGAGCAGGCACTAAGCAAGACCACAACCAGAATACCTAAGATGACTTTTTTCATATAAAGCTCCTTTGTGAGACTTGAAAGTGATTTTATCGTGCCGCCGGTTGATCGCAACTAATTATAAAATAATAACTCAATAATTGAATACTTGTGTCCAATAGTATATTGGACACTAAAACACTTGTCAATTCGGGATAAGAGATTTATGGCATCCGTATTGCTTAATCGTGCAAAAAGTCATTCGCCATTGACTGGTTTTCATACAATACGGCGATAATTATGCCTGGAGAGGGAAAAGCTTTTAGCGATTTTGGAATTATTCACACATTCGCATTGGAAAGCCAGGAATTTCATACTGTATGAAGTATATGTGAGATAGGCGATCTCCGTGCTGAATATGCTTCAGGGTAACTACAACATGCTGTCAAGATCGTTTTCTGCCAACCAAATCACGCTTCGAGGATCTTTTCAATTTCGCGGATGGTCTTTTCTTCGTGATTGACGATGATGGTATTTGAAGAAAGCCTTTCAGATGGATAATCGGTAAAACCTTGTCCACCCAGAATGACTTGCGGCAAAGAACCAGGCAGTTTTTTTACAAGCGCATACAGTTGTTCGGCATTACGGGCGGTTTCGGTTGTGGTCGCACTGAACAGCAGCATGCGTGGGTGCAAGGTGGCAAGCACATCTTCCAATCGGTCCAAACTTAGATTTGCTCCTAGGTAAATGACATTCCAACCCCGAAAACGGAGCAAAACAACGAGCATAAGGAGCCCAATTTGATGCTCTTCACCCGGCAGGCAGCCTGCAAGAAGAAGCCCATTGTGATAAGGGTCTGGGGCGGCATTGAGTAAACTCAGCAGTTGCTTCTGAAAGAAACCGGATGCAAAATGTTCTATGGCAACCGGTAGTTCATTCTGCTGCCACATATCACCGATTTCTATAAGCACCGGCTTGATTGCCTGGCTGAACACCTGCTCCAACGGATAAAGTGCCAAAGCCTGCCTCAACGTTTCCGCAGCGCGATTTTCGTTCATTGAGCGTAACGAGGTAATTAATGTTTGACGAATATTATCCAGCGACAGTGGCTTCTCGGTTGGAAGAT
Source organism: Anaerolineaceae bacterium (assembly GCA_036746315.1). Classification (GTDB taxonomy): domain Bacteria; phylum Chloroflexota; class Anaerolineae; order Anaerolineales; family Anaerolineaceae; genus DAIOEK01. The sequence goes on from DAIOEK010000036.1 coordinate 12,341, forward strand.
GCTCTTGAATAGCTGGGTCGATTCCAGCCTCGCGTAATTGCGCCAGTTTTCGCGCAGCCTGTCCGATGTTCATTCCGTTTTCCACCTGCGATTTTAACCAACGCAGGGTTTGCAAATCGTGCTCGGAGTAAAGGCGATAACCCTGTCCACCCCGGCTGGGCGTGGGCAAACCATATCTACGTTCCCAGGCGCGCAATGTCACCGGTAATAACCCTACCATTTGGGCAACAGCCTTGATATTATAAGAAGGTCTGTATAAGTCGTTATAAGTTTGTCTTTCCATTTTTGTATAGTAGCATTTGTATAACAGAACTGTCGATGTTTTGTAGAAAGTCTGCTTTTATTTTGACGAGGCAAGGAGGATTAAGCATGAGGGATCATTTTCCGGTTTTACTTTTATTAGCCCGTCCTGGAGCGGGAAAGAGTGAGGTAATTCATTTCTTGAAAAACCTTACACCGGAAGAACGTTTGTCACGCTTCCATGTGGGTGAAATACTTGAGATCGACGATTTTCCCATGTTGTGGACCTGGTTTGAGGAAGACGATTTATTGCAGCAGATGGGCTTTCCACGATTGCATAGCGATACGGATGGTTACTTTCTGGGGCAGCACTTGTGGGATCTGCTGATCGAACGAATCTGCCTCGATTATCATAAGTTGCTTCGGGATAAACCGGATGTAGGTGAGAAAAATACCGTTTTGATCGAATTCTCTCGTGGTAATGAGCATGGTGGATATAGGAGTGCATTTAAGCATCTTTCTTCCGAAGTCCTTTCCAATTTGGCGGTCATTTATTTGCAAGTTTCCTGGGAAGAATCCCTGCGAAAGAATCGAAAACGCTTCAACCCGGATAAACCGGACAGCATCTTGCAGCATTCTTTGCCTGACGCCAAATTGGAACGGCTTTATCGCTACAATGATTGGGTGGAGGTGAGTAAACCGGATCAACACTATCTGCATATTCAAGGTTTTTGTGTACCATATGCAGTAATGGATAACGAAGATGATGTAACCACGGCTGGTGGTGACCGGTTGGGCGACAGATTGCAGGATACTTGCAGCTCTTTGTGGCAGAAATACGGGTTGACAAAAGAGAATTGATCCTGCCGGTATGAAGTATGCAACCTAAATGTGGCAAGGGTAGTATTTTTGCTGTTCTTCAGGCTGTTCGGGGCTATAATAATAAGAAATATAATGAGGAAGATCGATGACGGAAGCACTGCCTCCTGTTCCTGAACTGGTGTGGCTGGAAAGGGAACAGAACCCATTCAATGTACGATGCCTGGACGTCCGCAGTTTTACGACGACCATGATCTCAACTGCGGCTGATCAACGCCAGGCAACATTATTCCGTGACCTCCGTAAATCGAAGGGGGAGGAATACGATGGCACGGTGCCGGAGAATGCGTCTCATATAGAATGTCAATTGCGTTACCCACATCAAGGCGCCACCCGTGATGGTCCTCTCTTTATGTCCAAGGAAATGGAAGATAAATGGGATATCTTCCTCTACAATGACCATCTTTACTTTACACGCAGTTGGACGGGAATGTTGGTTTATCGCGCTGAGATCAGTTTCATGGATACACATGCAATTATTTCCAGCATTGATTCGCTACAGGTGGGCACCCAGGGTGGAGCGTGGCTGGCTGTTTGTGCTGTGGACTACCTGGTGAAGAGTATGCTGTATCGACGAGAAGCGCCACATACGGTGCCTCCCTCAATACCCAACGACGAGATGGGTATCGCTGCTTACTCCTTCCGGGAATATGGACGCTGGGCGTCTTATGCAACTTACGAGGATACCACCCGTATTCCGGTAAATAGTTGTCCCATGCGTGGCTAAATAAGATTGGTAAAAGACAAGCAGGCGGAAAAAAATCCGCCTGCTTTTTTAATCGCCAGTTTTACTGGAAGGTGGTTCACTTTTGGGTCATGTTGCCCAACATTTGCAGCAAGGTGTTGGCAACCAGGGTGCCGGATTGCTGCCGGTGAGCAGATCCGCTCATCGAGCTGTTATTCAGCAGTGCACCGATCAATGCTTCGCCGGTACTGGCACCTTTTTGTTTGGCGGACATAAAACTCATCCCTGCCTGAATCAAATCAGCCGCATCGATACCATTCTGAGGTTGTTGGGTACCAGAAGTGCTCTGGGCACTTTGCTGCGTCCCACCACCTAAAGCACTGCCCAGCAGTGAACCGAGCATACCGGTCAACGGGTCTTCTGTTGTGGCGGAAGCTTGTGTCTGTGATTGGGTAGATCCCATCAACTGGGAAATCAGTTCCATTGCATTTTGTGCATTGATCTGTTTTCCCTGAAAGCTGGCTGCTGCATTTGCCAGGTTTTGGGAATACATCTGTGCTGAACCGGTTTGCGATTTCTGCCGCAAAAGCTGGCTGGCATATTCAAGCTGGTCTGCCGGGGCAGCTGTTTTCTTCTCTTCCATCGCCTGGGTGATGACCTTGAAGATTTCAACCATGTTGTCGCCATGATTGTGGTTGTATTCATCAGCCTGATTTAACTCAGTTTGATTTTGTTTCATCGTTTTGGTGACTGCTTTGAATAGACTAATAAGATCAACGGATTGTTGTGCCATCATTTACCTCACTAATGAATGTGGAACCTTTGTTGGAATGTAGGCTAATTATAGGCTGTAAATGAAATAATTGCGAATGATTGCCAGAATTCCGCCGGGGAGCAAACGTGCATATTATTTTACAGGCAGATGATTTTATGCCATTTTCTGCAAGCAGATATCTGCAAAAAATCTACACAATTTACTTACATACCTTTCATTACGCCAGTATATGATTTATTGGGAATAGCCCAACGGCTGCCTTTCTTGTGAGACCAAACAAGGCTTGAACTGCAAGTTTGGATCGAAAAATATTCTATCGCAAACGGAAAATCATTTTCAAACAAAAAGATAGCTGTATGACCTTTTCATAACCATACATGCATTGAGGTAAAGAAATGAAGCGTTTTCTATATTGCACTTTAGTGGCTGCGATCCTGTTGATTGCTGCATGCAGCGGTAATCCGGCGGCAACTCCTATTGCGCCGGGTTCGACAGAAATACCCGCATCGGAAATACAATCACCTGCGGAATCGACCCCAACAACGGAGAATCAGACAGGCGATGTGCAACTAAACACAGATTTTGAAAATGCAGTACCTGTGGAAATGCAATTGTTTTTGGGCATGTTAAAGTTGAACAATTCTGATTTTGCGCTAACCCGGGAACAGGCAAATACCCTTCTGCCACTGGCTCAAGAGTTCCTGTCCATTCTGGATACTCAAGAGTCGGCTCGGCCAGCTCCATCGCAGGCAGATACACCGTCAGATGATGCGCTTCAACCTCCTGTCATGCCCACCGAAGACCCGGATGTACAGGCACAAATGGACGAGGTCATCAGCCAGATGCTGACCGTACTTACCGTGGAACAAATTCAGGCTATTTCCGAGCTTCAGATCACCGCTGAGAAAGCGCTTGCCATCCAGCGCGAAACCGGAATTGGCATGGGCGGACCTGGTGAGGATAATGCTGATGGCAGCCAGCCGTCACAGGGTCCAGGAGGGCAACCACCACAAGGGCAGATGCCGGGTGACGCACCTGAAATGGGTTCGGACGGAAATCAACCCCCGGCCCAGCCGGGACAGATGGGACCTTCTGATGGAACATCCGATCAGCAGCCGCCGTCAATGCCCACCGATCAAGACGGAATGCCGGGGGGTGGCTGCAGAATGAATTTACGCCTGGTAAATGCTGTCATCGATTATCTGCAAAAAGTAAGCAACGGAGAAACGGTCAACTTCAGTGAGAGCGATGGCAGCACAGGGATGAGCCAGAATAATGGACTTTCAGATACTGCATCGGCAATTTATCTATTGGATGGGGTAACAGATGTCCAGAATGGGCTAACTTATGAAGCAGCCAGTGCTGATCAATCCGCCATTTGGGTAACCAATGGCGGAAATTTTACGTTACTTAATGCCACCATCACCAGCAGCGGTGCTTCATCTTCATCTGATAACAGCAGTTTTTATGGATTGAATGCTGTGGTACTGGCCAATGCAGGAAGTCACGTGGAAATTTCCAACAGCCGGATCAGTTCTTCGGGCGATGGCGCCAATGGAGTTTTTGCTGAGAGTAGTGGAACAGAGGTTATCCTGAGAGATACAACGATCGATGCGACCGGTCAGTATGCACACGGGGTAATGGCCACCAATGGCGGCAAGCTCACACTATCCAATGTGGATCTTACTACAAGCGGAGCAAACTCGGGTGTAATTGCCACGGATCGAGGCGGCGGGACCATCGTCATGAAAGGCGGGACAATAGCTGCCTCGGGGCAGGACTCACCGGGAATCTATTCCACCGGCTTGATACAGGTTTCAGATACTGATGTTGCCTCCAGCGGAGCGGAAGTGGCGGTTATCGAAGGCGCCAATTCCATTGAACTATCCAACGCGACCCTTGCCTCCAGCAAAGAAGATAAGTGGGGGGTGTTGATTTATCAGAGTATGTCTGGTGATGCCGAAGGCAGTGAAGGCAAATTTACAATGTCCGGCGGAAGTTTATCCAATACGGCGGTGAGCGGTCCCCTTTTCTATGTTACCAATACGACTGGCATCGTCTCTCTACAGAATGTAGATGTCTTGGCGCAATCAGGCGTATTGATGAATGCAGCATCAGGAAAATGGGGAAACGACCAGACCAATGGGGGACATGTGGAATTGATCGGCGATCATCAGACGCTGCAAGGTGATTGTATAGTCGATGCCATCAGTTCGCTGGCGTTGGACTTGCGAAACACCTCGACCTTTGTTGGGGCAATCAATTCCCAAAACAGCACAGCAAATGTTACGGTAACGCTGGATGGAACAAGCGTGTGGACCGTGACTGCCGATTCCTATTTGGGCAAGCTTGCTGATTCTGCGGGAATATCAGGGATGTCGATCACGAATATCCAGGGAAACGGGTTTACCGTTTTCTATGATGCAACGCTAAACCCCGAACTCAACAACCAGGTATACAACTTGAGTGGCGGGGGATATCTCAAGCCGGCAGATTAAGCTACATCTCTGCAAATCGTGGTTTGCGGCGAACGACGATTTGCGAATAAACGGCAGCCCGGGTATTTTCCCGGGCTGCTGGACTTAATCAGACAAACTTCAACTTGATGGCAGCAAACAGAACCATTTTGAGTAACAACATACCGTGACTCCATCGGGAGATGTTGGTGCTGCCATAGGTGCGCTCCCGATAACGAATGGGAAGATCCAGGATTTTTAATCGCATTTTTGCGGCGCCAAACAACAGATCGAAATCACCGAATGGGTCGAAGTCTCCGAAATATGCCCGGTTTTCAGTGATTATCTGGTAGTCTCTCTTCCATAGCACTTTGGTTCCGCACAATGTATCCTTGATGTTTTGGTTGAGCAGCCAGGAAAAAGCCAGGCTGAAGAATTTGTTGCCCAGGAAATTGAGAAAACGCATGGCTTCCTCTTCCATCGGGTAAACCAGTCTGACACCGTTGATGAATTCCCCCTTACCGGAAGCGATCGCCTGGTAAAAACGCGGCAGGTCTTCGGGTGGGACGGTCAGGTCTGCGTCCAGGATCATCAAAATATCTCCGGTGGCTTTCTCGAAACCTACCCGGACTGCATCGGCTTTGCCCTTGCCTGGCTGTTTATATAGAAATGCTTTTTGATCAGGATGTTTGGGAATCTCCTGCTCGATGGCTTCATAGGTCTGGTCGTGCGAGTTGCCCTCCACGAAGATGATCTCGGTACCGCCGCCCATCTCAGGAATGCGGGCGAAAATGGCCGGTACGTTGCCTTCTTCGTTGCGGGCAGGGACGACCACGGAAACGGTTGGCAGTTTTTCTGTGGCTGGGGCAGGCATGGGCTCCGGCCGGGCAATTAGCATGTTGGTAAGGGCGAAGAGGGAAAAGGGGAAAATGTGCGCCAGAAAACGATCACACAGGTCGTTGATCAGTGGGATGGGTAAGGGAAAGAGGATTTCATGCCCGGTGGCTACCACCTGGAAACCTGATAGCTCCAACAATCCGCGCAGATCGGGAATGGTGAGCCAGTTTTGATTCAAATTAGGCGTTGCCAGGCGCAGACCTTCGGCAATTAGTAATGGAAGCTGCCATATACGGCTGTAAACATTGATCACAATTCGAGTTCCCGGATGGCTGAGTTTGCGCAAGCCTTCCATCACCTGTTGGACATCATACAGGTCGTTGACCAGATCTGACAGGATGATGAAATCGAACTGTTCGTTCAAATTGCCAACCTGATGAGCATCCAGTTGTTTGAAGGTCAGTTCCGAATGTTGTTCTTGCGCATAGGTGACCATTTCGGGTGAGAAATCCACCCCCACGCCGTGTTGGGGCTGTACTGCAGCCAGCAAATCCCCATTGCCGCAGCCGACTTCCAACACTCTTTTCCCGGAAGGGATGGTGAGCCGGTAAAGTTGTTCCAAACGGCGGTGGTATCTGCCGCCCCATCCATGCCAGCCACGTCGTTGCTTGGCTACGGTATCCCAGTGAGCGATACGGGCTTGTTGGTACTCGGCAAATTTGGATGAAGTTTTTTCTCTCATGGCGCAGTTGCATCTTTCTGGATGGGGGTCATTACTTGAATTGGCCAGGTCTGTTCAGTATGCGGCATCGAGATCACAATCTCTTCGCCGGGCTGATAATAAGTCTCATAATACTTTCGTTTGGCAAATGCCGGATAGGGGGCATCGACCAGAATGATATCATACTCTTGTGCGGCAATCCGCTGCGCCAGCTCAGCAAAAAAGGCATCGCCGATTTGTGCAATCCGGTCTTTGGAAGGGTAGAGGAAGAAATCACTCTTCGGATAGGGGTAAAAATAGGAGGTTTGCCCGGAATTCATTACCGGAATTCCTGCCTTCATAACCTCATAAGTAATGGCAGGTGAATGGATGACCTCGGTTTGACCCTCCAGATAATGCTGGATTCTGATCCAATTTTCAGTTGGCCAGGGCTTTAAGTCCGGTTTGAGATTGCCCCATCCGTGAAAGATGAGGTTAATGGAAATGCATATCACCGCCAATCCGCTCAATTGTGGATGACGCTCGAGATAACCAAAGACCAGGATCAGCAGAAATGGACTGATGAGCTGATAATAATATGCCATTTGTGTGCCGTTGTGTCTTCCCAGGCTGGCATAAATAAGAACAGCTGCGATCAACAGGCAGAAGAGCAAAATATCCAGTTTGAAGTAAAAAAATGGTTGTTTTGCCTTGAAATTCAAAATGTGTCCTCGAAACTCATCCCACTTTATTCCGACGGCAGCAATAATCACCGCAACCAGTGCAATTGATAATATGGACCAGTATTCCCCGACAAAACGTGCCGATTGCTTGAGCATGAATTCATAAATGCTATTGGTATCTGCCACGTGAGAAAAGATGACGTTGAGGAAATACGCTTCGAAGAAATGGTTTATCACCAGGCTGCTGATGCCGATCAACACTCCTCCGGCAAGGGCATACAGGATGGCTGTTCGTTTGTTCTCAAAGAGGAAGAGATAGGCAGCCACCAGTGGAAAACCAAGGACAAAATACGGTTTGGTAAAAAAGCCCAGCCAGCCAAAGAGGATGCTGAAGATCAGACTTCTGCGGGAGAAATTACCCAGCACGGGCAGCAGAATTGTCAGCAGGAAGAACAATTGTCCCAGGGTGTCCGGTCTTGCCATGGGGGTGGTGTAATATATTTGCCCAAGCCAGATATAAACGGCCGTGAAGAGGACATATAACCAACGAATCCCCTTTTTGCGCATCACACTCGCGATCAGGATCAACTGCCCGATGACTGCCAGAAAGCTGACCAGGCGGTGTATCCAGAGTGTATTGCCAAACAGGGCGGCAAAAGGTAAGACTACGGCATTGTAGACAATGCCGTAGACGTTAATGTAGGTCAAATTGTTTTCCAGAGACCAGGGGTTGATGCCCTCTAAAAACGCCTGTGTTGTTAAAACTATGGCGCCTTCACGGAATTCCATCTGGTAGGGATAAAAGACCAGTCTCAGATGCAGGATCGCCAGTAAAGCCAGCAAAGCTGTGGCAGTGACCATGCCGATCTTAAAAAGCGGGCGGCTGGTGGAAAGTATATCCAACGCCCGGATCGTTTTTTCTCGAATGGTTCTGTGATTAACGATTTTCCCGATCGCCCAGAACAGAACGGACAAGAGAAGGAAGCCAGCCAGCCATATACCGATTAATAATGTGATCTGCACGGGCAGGCTGCGTCCGAAGAATGCTTTACCCTGCATAATCATGGGAGTTAATCGTTGAATGGATGGAACACAAAACAGGAAACTTAAAACCACAGACCACAAGGTTCGTACTTTGTGCTGTTCGAGAAACATCCTTATCCCCACTTTGGGTGACTGCATAAGGTGATTAAACCATAATCGGAGGGTTTTGGCTACAACGAGGGATCTTATTCAGTGCCGGCAGGTGAGGTGGTGTCTTCAGACAGGTTGTCGTCGAAATTGGTATGCCACCAGGCCGCCAATCTCTCACGCACCATCTTTTCATAGCCCTGATCGGATGGCTGATAAAAATGCAGTCCCTGGAATTGTTCAGGTAGATATTGTTGCAAAGAAAAATGCCCCGCTTCATTGTGCGGATAAATATATCCCTTGCCATGTCCCAAAGCCTGCGCATCCCGGTTCGAGTCCATCAGATGCAGGGGGACGTCGCCGGCACCTTCTTTTTCGATCAATTCCAAAGCTTTGAAGTAAGCCATCGAAGAATTGGATTTGGGCGCTGTTGCCAGGTAGAGGGTTACCTCCACCAGAGGGAAGATGCCTTCCGGCAGACCGACATGATCGAATGCGTTGGCTGCTGCGCTGGCAACCACCAGCGCCTGCGGATCTGCCAGCCCGATATCTTCTCCCGCCAGGATTAACAACCTGCGTAGGATGAAGCGTGGGTCCTCACCGGCATGGAGCATTTTTGCCAGCCAGAACAGTGCAGCATCGGGGTCTGAACCGCGCACGGATTTGATGAAGGCGGAAATGGTGTCAAAGTGGGCGTCGCCGTTTTTATCGTAGAGAATGGCTCTTTGTTGGATCGATTCCTGGGCAACTTCGAGTGTGATTTGTATCTTACCCAAAGCGTCTTTGGGAGTGGTTTCGACAGCCAGTTCAAGTGCGTTGAGTGCATTGCGCGCATCCCCACCGGCAGCGTGAATGATATGTTGGCGTGCATCGTCATGTAAATGAACAGGGAGCGATCCGTAGCCTCTTTCGGGGTCGTGTATGGCGCGATCAAGCAGTTCGCCCGTCTGTTCCGGGGTAAGGTGCTGCAACTGGAAAACTCGACTTCTGGAGACTAAAGCCTTAATGACTTCAAAGTAGGGATTTTCGGTGGTAGCCCCAATCAATGTCAGCAGCCCGCTTTCCACGTGGGGGAGTAATGCGTCCTGTTGGGCGCGATTCCATCTGTGTACTTCGTCGACAAACAAAATGGTGCGGGTCTGGTAGAGTTTGCGCCGTTGTACGGCATCTTCAATGACCCTTCGCAACTCGGCAACACCTGCCAGAACAGCAGAGATGGTCTCAAAGTGACTTTGGGTCGATTGCGCGATAACCGTTGCCAGAGTGGTCTTTCCTGTTCCCGGTGGCCCCCACAAAATGATAGATGAGAACAGGCGGTCTGCCTGGATGGCTCGTCTGAGTAGCCGCCCTTCGCCGACGATATGTTCCTGTCCGATGACTTCGTCGAGGCTGCGGGGGCGCATCCGCGCAGCCAGAGGGCCTTCGGTCTTTAACCTATCTTGCAGGGAGTGATCAAAAAGATCCATATAATTATTATAGCACAAATATTCTATTCTTGTTTTGGTACTATTTATTCATTATAGATGAAAAACCGGCAGAAACTTCTGCCGGAATATTCATGAATAGGATGACACGTGTCAATTCACCCGAATCCGTTTCATCGTGCGCTGCCAGGCTTTACTGGGGGAGACCGGCGGTATATTGCGGTCATCCTCAGTGCTGATCATCATGGCAAAGTTTTCTACCATTTGTGAAAGTACGATTTCAGGCTTGTGGTAGGCGAAGGGTTGCCCGTAATTGATGGCGTAAGTAACCGAGTTGGAATCATACGGTAAGACCAGGTCCACATTTCTTTTTAGGGCGGTTTCCACATTCTTGCGGGTGAGCCCGGATTGCTCGAGGGTGTAATTCAACACCAGCCGGATTTTTTCGGATGGATAGCTCAAGCGCTTATAGGTTTCGATGGCAGCTGCGGCAGCCCGGAGTGACGCCATTTCGGGGTTGGTGATCAACACGATTTGATCCGCCGCATCCAGCGTTTTGTAAGTGATCTCGCGGAAATCATGGGGAAGATCGATAACGATGTAATCATATTGCGAGCGGATGATTTCCAGGGATTTTTCGAAATAATCAATTGTCAGCAGTTCCGCTTCTGGCGGAAAAGTGGGAGCGGCAATGAAGTCAACACCACTTTCATGCTTGCCGATTAATGTGCTGATGATACTTGGATCCAGATCATCGGGTTTCAGACTGGTCAAATCCGCCCAGGTACGTCTCAATGATCCATTGAGCATCAAGGCGATTTGCCCGGTGGTTAATACCATATCCAGCAGGATGGTTGGATGTCCCCAGAGACCCGCTAATCCGACTGCCATATTGGTCGCCAGTGAACTACAACCACTCCCTCCCCGCAGGCTGTGAACGCAGATAATGCTCCCCTGTTTCTCCGGCTGGGCAGCGGGAGTGTTTTTAAACAACTCCGCCTTGCGTAATAGAACATTGATCCTGGCAATTAATTCCGGTGGGGCAAAAGGCTTGGTCATGTAATCGTCAGCGCCGGCTTCGAACCCCACCAATTTCTCATCCAGGTCCGATTGTGCGGTCAACATGAGTACAGGCGTATGCGCAAAGCGGGGGGTACGACGCAATCTGCGGACGGTTTCATATCCGTTGATCCCCGGCATCATTACATCTGAAATGATCAGATCGGGAGGATTTGCCATGGCTTTGCTTAATCCCTGCATACCATCCCCGGCCGTGTCGAGATCGTATCCCATGGGTTCCAGGGCGTGAGAGATCATCTTTTGAAAGATCGGGTCATCATCTATGATCAATATTTTTGGCATATGCTTCCTGTAAATCTTCCTGCTGGCAATACTGGCGCATCCACTAACTGTTTTCTGTCAGTGTGAGTTCATCCACCGTCACCTGGATATTATGCATTTCCAGTTTCAGCCTTTCGATCAAAGCTGGGATGCCCTGAGCATCTTCACTTCTGCCTTTTAATTCCACTTCGTATGCCAATGAGCGGATGGCTTCAGCGCTGAAGTTGGAAGAGGCACCCTTCAGGTTGTGTCCGAGGCGGCTCATTTGGGTTAAATCTCCGCGGGTAAATGCCTCTTCGATTTGGGTAATGCGCTCGGGCAGCGAGTTAACAAACTCGTTCAGCATTTCCATGAAGAAATTCACATCATCTCCAAAACGCGGCAAAGCTTCGGAAATATTTAGTGATTTATTTGATTCGTCAACTGGGGTTTGTTCAGTGGTCTTTGGCGCCTCGAGAGGTGGAAGTGCTCCAGTTGTAGGAAGACATCTGTTTAGCCATGTTTCAATGGTACTGAAGAATTCTTTGGGTTCCAGTGGTTTGGATAGATAATCATCCATTCCGGCTGCCAGGCATCGTTCACGGTCACCTTTCATCGCATGAGCGGTCATGGCAATGATCGGTGTGTGATTGGTGATTTTGCCTTCATGCACGCGGTAGAAACGTGTGGCTTCGAAGCCATCCATTTCCGGCATCTGAACATCCATCAACACTAACGTGTAGGTGTTCTTCAACATTGCATCCAGAGCCATCCTGCCGTTGTCGACCACATCTACAGAATAGCCGCCTTTTTGCAGCAGATTGACGGCTAGTTTCTGATTAATGGCATTATCCTCTGCCAGAAGCAAACGCGCCATTTTTCTGCGATGCTCGGATAAGGTGTGGCGGGTTACCAATTGTGCCTGCTGGTGGCGCTCATCTGTTGCTCGCTGCCCCATCACTGCCAGCAGCATATCCAGAAGTTGGTTCTTCTTTACCGGCTTTACCAGGTAACCAGCGCAGCCAAGTTCAACCAGTTTGGTGGCATCCCCACGCTGCCCCATGGAGGTGAGGATAATAACCTTAGCCGAACCAGCCAGTTCATTTTGCTTGATCTCCGCCAGTGTGGTCACACCATCTTTTTCCGGCATTTGCATATCCAACAAAACCACATGGTAGGGGTCGTTTTGCAGTACCGCGTTTTCCATTTGTTCCACTACCGATAAGCTGGAAGCCAGACTATCGGGGCGGCAACCAAAGGACTCCAGTTCTTTTGTGAAGATCGTCCGATTGGTGGGGTTGTCATCTATGATGAGAATGCGCAAATCCTTGAGTATTTCCGGTTTTTCGAGCTGCTGTTCTTCTGCTTCTTTTCCCTTTTCAAATTCAGCTGTGAACCAGAAAGTACTGCCCACATTGGGTTCGCTGATCACCCCGATCTGCCCGTGCATTAATTCCGCAAGCTGTTTGGAAATGGCAAGCCCCAAGCCTGACCCGCCAAATTTACGGGTAGTGGAACTGTCGACCTGGATGAAGCGTTCAAAAATTGCCGCCTGTCTTTCTCTGGGAATGCCGATCCCGGTATCGCTGACCCCGAATTTGAGGGTGATGAAACGATCCGTTTCACGTTCCAACGCAACCCGGATGACGATCTCGCCGTGTTCGGTAAACTTTAGGGCATTCCCGGAAAGGTTCAACAGTATTTGCCGCAGTCTGCCAGGGTCGCCTTTCAATCTGGTCGGGATATCCGGCTGGATCAGGCAGGCTATTTCCAGCCCCTTATTATCCACCCGCGGAGCAAGTGTGGAAACGACCCCTTCCACGGTTGCGCGGATATCAAAATCGATCTTTTCCAGGGCGAGGTGCCCGGATTCTATTTTGGCAAAGTCGAGAATATCATTGATCAAGCTCAGCAATGCTTCGGCGCTCTCTTTTGCTGTGTTCATATAATCACGCTGCTCATCGGTCAGCGGGGTATCCAAAGCCAGTTCGACCATCCCCATAATGCCATTCATGGGGGTACGGATTTCATGGCTCATATTAGCCAGGAACTCGCTCTTGGCTCGATCCGCTTCTTCCGCCTGCCTGCGGGCGTGAACGATTTCACTGACGTCATGATACAGCCCCAAGACGCCCAAAGGAGTGTTATCCACCATCACCGGTACGCCAAAAATTTCCACATCCACTGGAAGGCCGTCTTTCTTATAACGTGTGCCGTATTGATGTACCAGGTCTCCCTGCAGTGCTTTCTTTGAATAGCTTTCAGCTTCATCCAATTCATCGTTCAGTGCTACCAGCCGATCCAGATTCTTGCCTTCCACCAATTCTTTCTCGTATCCAAACAGGTTTTCAAAAGCTGGATTGCAGGTGATGATGTTCTGCTTTGCATCCAGGATCACAATTGCGACCGGGCTGTTCTCCACCAGTGTCTGGAAGAATTCCTTCTGGCGCATCACTTCGCGGGAGGTGTGAACCTGCAGGGTAACGTCGCGAATGATATGGATCAAGGCTTCTTTCTGATCTTCAATCTCTACTGGGTATTCTGTTACGCTGTACAATCCATCCAACCCGGCAAATTCAACGACTTCAACGTCCTGCTCCAATCGTTGGTTGGTGATTTTGAATACAGCATGGTAATCTCGGGATAGCAAATCTTTAAAGCTGGTATTGAGTATGGTCACGGCAGCCTTGTTGCAGCGGATAATATGCTGCTGCTCGTCAGTAAGCAAAATCATATCGCTGACTGCATCAAAGATCGCCTCCCATGTCTTTTTGGCGGAACTGATGATCTGCTGAAGATCTTCATACTGCTGGATCTTTTGCTCCAATTCATCGTTGTTTTTGGAAAGTTCTTGCTGGCTTTGCTTCAACTGCTGGAGCCGCTCTTCATTTTTTTGCATCATTTTGGATGTTACCAGCCAAATGAGTGCATAGATCAACAGAGCGACGCCCCCGGTAATGATCGATTGCCAGACAGGAGATGATATTGGAAAGAGCAGCCAGGCTGACAGGGAGACAAGAACAGCGGACACAATCCCGCCAGGGATGAATGATTTGCGCAGCAGATTACCCAGTCGATCCATGTAAGAAGTCAGTCTCCTTGGTGTGTATTCTCATTCAGTAAAACTGATTCATACGAAGCAATATTTTCCACAACCGGCGGATGCGCCAATTTCATCTTTTTCAGGGTATCCACGATGAGAGACGAAACCATCAAGTTACGGTACCAGTTTCGATTGGCGGGAATGATATACCACGGAGCCCAGCGGGTACTGGTTTTTATGAGCATATCTTCATAGGCTTTCATATAATCATCCCAACGTTTTCGTTCTTCGATGTCACCTGGGTTGAATTTCCATTGCTTGGCCGGGATTTTGATCCTCTCCAGCAGTCTTTCTTTCTGCTCATCCCGATCTATGTGCAGATAAAATTTAAGGATGGTAGTCCCTTCTTCCGTGAGCATTTTCTCGAACTGGTTGATCTGATCATACCGTTTTGTCCAAACCTTTTCGGGAACCAGTTGATGAACTCTCACCACCAGTACGTCTTCGTAATGACTGCGGTTGAATATTACGATTTCCCCTTTTCCGGGTGTTTGTTTGTGGATTCGCCAGAGATAGTCGTGCGCCAATTCTTCTGGTGTAGGTGTTTTGAAGCTTGCAACCTTCACCCCCTGCGGGTTAACACCGTCGAATACACTGCGGATTGTGCCATCCTTTCCGCCGGTATCCATTGCCTGAAACACGACCAGCAACTTTTCCTGCTGCCTGGCATATAGTAATTCCTGCAGTTCTTCAAGCTGCTTGTTGAGTTCAGCCAGAGCAGTCAGCCCTTCTTTTTTGCCCCCTTTGAATGCACTGGTTTCATTTGCGTCGAACTCTTTTAATTTCAAATCCTTCTTGAGGGTAACCCGGTATTGATTCACGACATTCCTCCTCTGTGAGAATATCACTTTGTTACAATTTTTTTAATTTAATTTGCATAAAAAGTGCAACTATGTTTTATCTACATGGTAGCACAAAGGTACTTTTGGGCAAGCTCGGCTTTTATTAATTCTTTATGGAGGACGATATGCTGAAAAAGGTAATCTATTTTCTGCTGTTGATTACGCTGACAGCTTGTGCGGGGGGGACAACGTCGACTCCAGTGGCAGAACCTACATCTGTGCTCCCCACAATTACACCGCAACCAGAACCAACCGCGACCCTTTTTGTGCAGACATTTCCTGATCATAACGCTGACCTGCAATTGTTTTCTGTTCATATTCAAATCATACGAGTATCCGATGATGATGGGCAGAACCTCGCGAACGTTTCGGTGGATGAGGTTATTAAACTGGTTAACCGCGCGAATGAGATTTTTGCCCCCGCAAGCATTCGATTCATCTTTGATCCACAACAAGATGTTGATTACATGCAATCGACCGTGATCGCCAACATGTTGGGCAAGGATGACTTGCGTTGGCGTGAAGAGATGGATGTTGCTGATAGCATTGCGGCAAAATATCCAGATAAATTGGTGGTTTTCGTCAGGCAGGAACCGGTGGAGGAAACAGCCGGTCGAGGGAATTTCTTCTGGTGGGACTATAACTTTGCAGTTTTGCCGCTCCACGGTGATGATATTTGTGGCAACGAGGATGATACTCGACTGGCACATGAGATAGGTCATTATTTGGGGTTGGGGAACACATTCACCGAACAGTTTGTGAGTGTGGAGGCTGCGGAGGATGCGTACAACCGCTCTGGCTACGATTTGAATTCTTTCGATGGTGATTCCTTCACCGATACACCCCCAGACCTTGCTGTGATGGGTGCAGAGTATCAGTGCGGGGTTCAGGAGGCATTATCCATTTCCAATACGTCGGTGCCCATTACGCGCGGCAATCTGATGTCTACTTATTACCCGCGCTCCATGCTTACAACCGAGCAGATCACGAGAGCCCGTTATATGCTGGCAAAGCGCTACAGTAATGGAATGGTCATGCCGAGTAATCGTGACCTGAAATATGGTTTTGAGCTGGAGAACGCCACCATTTTAGAGCACCGCTGGAGCAGCAGTTCGGTAATGGATATGACACCTTATAGTGCCCGAAACTGGAGTGCAGGGAAACAATTGCATGTCGTTGCCGGGTACGGCTCAGGGTTGGTGATTGAATTCAGTGTGGATCAGGATGGCGTCTACCTGATGAAACTGTATGCTACGCAATCTCCGGATTACGGTGTGCTGGAGGTGGAAGTGGATGATATTCTGGTGAATGATTATGTTGACCTGTATGCGCCATTTACTTATGCATCTGGACCAATTGGATTGGGTCCGTATTATCTCACTGAGGGCACACACCAGATGTTGTTTAAAGTGACCAAGAAAAATGATTTATCCTCGGGCTACAACTTCGGACTGGACGCCATTACCCTGGAGCTTCAAAAAGAATGATCATCTATCTCATCAGACACGGTGCCAATGATTCATTGGGCAATTTTCTGCCGGGGCAGCTTCCAGATGTACATTTGAATGAAAAGGGAATGGAGCAGGCGCGGCAGGTTGCAGAAAGCTTGCGCTCGGTGGAATTGGATGCAATTTATGCAAGTCCACTTGAAAGGACCGTGGAAACGGCGGCACCATTGGCGGCAGTGACCGGCTTGCCGGTGGTTCCCATCCCTGGTTTGATCGAAATGAATACCGGAGAATTTACCGGCGTTCCATTCGCACAATTACAGAAGAATGCAGATTGGAAAAAGATCCGTGCCAACCCACACCTGAGTACCTTTCCGGGAGGAGAGGCGTTTTCGGCTGCCTGGGAGCGGCTATGGACTGCGCTTCAAGAAATTATTTCCAAACATCGGGTGGGTGACCGTGTAGCCGTTTTTTCACACTCTGATTGTATTAAGATGATGCTCTCTCGAACCATGGGGATTCCATTTAGTTCTTTTCCGCAGGTAATTGCCGACCCGGCCTCGTTGGCGATCCTGGTATTTTATAAGGATAAATACTGGTTGGCGGGCTCGAATATTCAACTTCCCTACCAATTTCCGGTAATTGAAATAAAAAAACCGGCGGAAGCTGCGGCAGCTCCACCAGTGGATTGATTCATATTACCTTATTCTGGCTTGTTGCTTAGAATTCCCTCGATCTCAGCCATCACCTCATCGGTCAACAGTGGAAATACTTCCAGTGCCTTGAGGTTTTGGTGTACCTGTTCCACCCGGCTGGCGCCTGTGATCACTGTGGATACATTCGGGTTCTTCAAACACCAGGCTAATGCCAGTTGTGCGACCGAATATCCCAGCTTGCCGGCTACTTTTTCTAGCTTGGCGACTTTGGATATTTTCTCAGGGGTGACTTCCTTTCGTAACCATGAATAACTCTGCATGGCGAGCCGGCTGTCTTCTGGTATGCCATTATTATATTTTCCGGTAAGGATGCCGGAATTCAGCGGCGACCAGATGGTGGAGCCATACCCAAGTTCTTTGAATACAGACGCATACTCAGCTTCCACACGGTCACGCCAGAACATATTGTACTGGGGTTGCTCCATGCTGGGCGGAGTGAGATGGTTCTCGCGGGCAACGGCATCTGCCCGCATGATGCTGGCGGCGCTCCACTCGGAGGTTCCCCAATAAAAAGCCTTGCCCTGCCGGACGATCAAATCCATGGCTCGGACCGTCTCTTCGATGGGAGTCTCCGGGTCTGGCCGGTGCGCGTACACCAGATCAACATATTCCAACTGCAATCGTTTCAAGGCATTGTTTACGCCCTCCACGATGTGCTTGTAACTTAATCCGGTATCGTTGGGTCCATCCCCGCCCCAGAAAATCTTGGTTGAGACAATGTACGACTCTCTGCGCCAGCCTGTTCGCTTAAGGATATTGCCCATTACAATTTCGGCATTTCCTTTTGCATAGGCTTCAGCATTATCGAAAAAATTTACTCCCGCATCATATGCTGCCCGCATGCACTCTTCTGCGGGATTTTCGCCAACCTGTCCACCGTAGGTAACCCAGGCGCCCAATGAAAGCGCGCTGACCTTGAGCCCGGCTTTTCCCAAATGTCTGTATTCCATTATTTATTTCCTCGGTTTTTTCTTATTATAAAGATTAAGGGCACAAGACTATACAGATTGTCTAAGGAAAGTAAGG
>DAIOEK010000037.1:0-30193 GCA_036746315.1 Anaerolineaceae bacterium
TCCAGCCCCGGCACCAAGGTTTACACCATTCTCGGAAATGTGAATGTCACTGGATTGATTGAAGTGCCCATGGGTATTACCCTGCGCGAAGTGATCAATATCTATGCGAAGGGCATGAAAAACAATCGCACCTTCAAGCTTGCCCAAACTGGTGGATCCAGTGGCTCGATCATTCCTGCCGCCTTGCAGGATACACCGATGGATTTTGAATCCTTCTCCAAAGCCGGTGTATCCCTCGGGTCTGGCGCACTGCTGATCTGCAACGAGGATACTTGTGTGATTGATCTGGCAAAGACCTTGATCAACTTCTTTATGAAGGAAAGCTGCGGTAAATGCAACCCCTGCCGGATTGGCAATGACCGCGCGCATCAAATCCTCACCAATATCTCGGAAGGCACAGCCACTTTGGCTGATCTGGATGATCTGGAAAAAATCAGCACGTTCCTTTACGAAATGTCCAATTGTGGTTTGGGACAAACATCAGCTACACCCATCAAAGACATTCTCAAACACTTCCGTGCCGAAGTGGAAGCTCATATCCGCCTGAAGGTTTGTCCTACCGGCGTTTGCCGTATGAGCGGCAAAAAAATATAAACAAATCAACTCAAACAGAGAGGTTTGCGCATGGTCACAGTAACGATTGACGGAAAGAAAATTGAAGTACCCGAAGGTACGACTGTTCTGCGCGCGGCTGAATCCGCCGGTATCACAATCCCGACCCTGTGTGATCACAAATCATTGACTCCATATGGCGGTTGTCGATTGTGCCTGGTGGAAGTGGAAGGAATGCGTACTTTGCAGCCTTCCTGCACGCTGCCGGTCAGTCCCAACATGGTCATTAAGACCGATTCGCAAAAGGTCAAGGAAGCCCGCAAGTTCGTCCTGACCCTGATCTTCAGCGAAAGAAACCACTTTTGCATGTACTGCCAGGTTTCGGGCGGCGATTGCGAGTTGCAGAATGCCGCCTACGCAGAAGATATGACCCATTGGCCGCTTCAGCCGAACTGGCAGCCCTATGCAGTGGATGCTTCCCATCCCTATTTTGTCTTGGATAACAACCGTTGTATCCTTTGCCGCCGCTGCGTTCGCGCCTGTGCCGAACTTGCCGGGAACTTTACCCTCGGCATCGAAGAGCGCGGTGCAAATAGTTATCTCGTGGCAGACCTGGGTACTCCGTTGGGAGAATCAACCTGTATTTCATGTGGTACCTGTGTTCAGGTGTGCCCTACCGGCGCGATCATCGACCGCCAGAGCGCATATCTCGGTCGGGAAAAGGATACCACCCGCACGCATACCATCTGCACGCAATGCAGCATTGGTTGTGGCATAGATGTCCTCCATCGCGATAACCACCTTTCCCGCATTGAAGGGAACTGGGACGCCGAAATCAACCGGGGTATTTTGTGCAGCATGGGACGGTTCGAACCCATGGAAAGCCAGCGGAATCGCCTGGTGACCCCCATGGTCCGCAAGGACAACACATTGAAAGCCGCCCGCTATGAAGACGCGGTGGCGGCTGCCAATGCCGGGTTGAAGAACGGCTCTACTGCGGCGTTGATTTCTTCATCCCTGCCCGCCGAAGCGCTGTTTGCATTCAAGAAATTGTTTGCCGATGGCGGAAAAGCAGCCACCTTTGGCACAATTGATGAAGGCGAATACTTCCGCGTTACCACAGCCGTCAAATCCGCCTTCAAGAAACCGTATGAAGCCAACCTGCAGGCGATTGAAGATGCCGATGTTGTTGTTGCTATGGGCGCGGATTTCGTCAAAGATCATCAGGTTGCCGGTTTCATGATCAAACGTGGTCAGCCGCTTGGCAAGAAATTGATCGTTCTGGCTGACAAAGGCAGCCTTGCCAGGGAATATGCCGATGTATTCGTCGAAGCGGCAGGCAATTATGTAGCCGGGTTTGGCAAAGCAGCCGAAGCGGCAGCAAAATTTGCCGGAACAAAAGTTGCCGTATTACTCGGCAAGGATGTTGCTGGGGATGACGATGCGGTTGGTGCCGGGATTGCCGGGCTTGTCGATGAGTTGAAAAAGGCTGGCAAAGAGGTCAGCGTCATCAGCTTCAAAGGCAATGCCAATGCATACACCGCCTACCTCATGGATCTGGATAAATCAGCCAATCTCAAAGATGCCAAAGCAGCCTTCGTACTCCTGGGTGAAGAAGAACCCTCCCAGAAGTTGATCAAAGACCTGGAGAAGGTACCATTCCTGGTTGTACAGGCTGCCTACGCTTCGCCGCTGACTGCCAGGGCGGATGTGGTATTCCCCGCCCCGCTCTGGTCGGAAATTGCCGGACAGTTTGTCAATCTGGAAGGCAAAATCCAATCAGCCGCCAGGATACTGCAATCACCTGAGGGCGTGGTGGACTACGAAACTGTCCTGGACGATCTTGGCAAATCGTTTGGCGTCAAGGTGGATGGCGACTGGCAGAAGAGCATCGACAAATCTCGCCTTGTAAATGAATTAGTTGGGGCATAACCCCTTGTTTATTGGTAATTCTGAAAGGAGATCCAATGGCAAAACCCAAAATAAGTTCTGACTGGATGGCTGGTTGCGCTGGCTGCCATATGTCTTTGCTTGACATTGATGAACGGATCATCACGGTTGCCGAGCTGACTGATATCCGCGCCACCCCCATCACTGACCTGAAAGAGCCGGACGAAAGTGGTGTGGATGTGGGGATTCTGGAAGGCGGCATCAACAATACCGCCAACGAAGAAGTCGCCCACAAAATGCGCAAACGCTGCAAATTCCTGGTGGCGTTGGGAGATTGTGCGGTGTTTGGCGGCGTGCCTGCCATGCGCAATTTCTTCACCATCGAAGAAGCATTGAAGCGAGCCTATGTTGAAACCGAGAGCACCGATGAATCCGGGCAAATTCCTTCTGATCCCGAGTTGGCTGTTCCAACCAAGGTTCGCGCGGTCAATGAGGTGGTCAAGGTTGATTTGCATGTACCCGGCTGCCCTCCCGATGCGGATGTGATCTATTATGTTCTGAGTGAACTTGCCCAGGGGCGTGTTCCTGAACTAAAAGATGAAAAGATTGACTGGCATTGATAGGAGCGAGACATGAGCACACAGAAAATTACGATTGAGCCAGTCACCAGGATCGAAGGTCACGCCAAAGTTACCGTGCATCTCAACGAACAGGGCGGTGTAGACCGTGCCTATCTGCATGTCAATGAATTCCGTGGCTTCGAGAAATTCTGCGAAGGACGTATGTACTTTGAAATGCAGATGATTACGCCCCGTATTTGTGGCATCTGCCCAGTCAGTCACCATCTGGCTTCCGCAAAAGCCAGTGATGATCTGACCGGTTCCGAGCCTCCACGCCCGGCAAAATTGTTGCGTGAACTCATGCACATGGGGCAGATCATTCAAAGCCATGGGATGCACTTCTTTGAGCTGGCTGGTCCCGATTTACTGCTGGGGTTTGATGCCGATCCCGCCATCCGTAATGTGGTTGGCTTGATCCAGGCAAATGCCGATCTCACCGTGAAAGCGGTGAATTTGCGCAAGTTTGGGCAGGAAATCATCCACACTCTGGGCGGTCGCAGGGTTCATCCCTCTTTTGCTGTTCCGGGTGGAGTGAACAAAGCGCTCAAATCCAGTGAACGGGATTCCATTCTTGCCGGTATGGACGAGGCAATTGCCACCACTCAGGTTGGGATTGCAATCATGAAGGAATGGGCGCAGGCAAACAAGGAAGATGTGGATAAATTCGCCGTATTCAAGACCGGTTACTTTGGTCTTGTTACCGAGCAGGATAGCCTCGAACTCTATGACGGTAAGATTCGCCTGGTCGATCAGGATGGCAAACAGCTTGAGAAATTTGACCCACGTAAATACCTCGACTACATTGCCGAACACGTCGAAAACTGGTCTTATCTGAAGTTCCCATATTATAAGAAGTTGGGCTATCCCGCTGGCGTATATCGTGTCGGTCCATTGGGACGCTTGAACAATTCCAAACAGATTGATACCCCGCTGGCAAACGAAGAGCACAAGATCTGGAAGCAATTAAACGGGGGCAAACCGGTCGAGAACACGCTTTATTACCATTATGCACGCCTGATTGAATGTCTCTTTGCCATCGAAAAATTAAAAGTGCTTCTGGATGATCCTGATATCTTGAGCAATGACATCCTTAATACGAAGAAGGATTTCAAAGGTCATGGTGTCGGCGTCATTGAAGCGCCTCGCGGAACACTGATCCACGATTACACCACTAATGAAGTCGGGCAGATCACCAAGGTAAATCTCATCGTTTCGACCGGACACAACAACTGGGCGATGAGCAATGCAGTGGATAGTGTCGCCAAAACCTACGTCAAGGGTCCGGATGTAACAGAAGGGATGCTCAATCGGGTTGAAGCAGCCATCCGCGCTCATGATCCGTGCCTCTCCTGCTCCACCCATGCGGTGGGACAGATGCCCATCTCTGTCGATATTGTTGACGCACAGGGCAATCTGGTCCGCAATTTGCGGAGAGATTAAAACAAAAAAAACTGATTTTTCACTTTCAGGGACGATGCAGAAAATATGCATCGTCCCTGTCATAGTAATCATATGCACCCAAGAACACTGTTTATTGCTTACGGAAATCCCGATCGGGAAGATGACGGCGTTGGATGGTATGTTCTCAAGCAGCTCGCCGAACATTTTAACAGCCGGGTATCAGATTGGAATGAAGATTTCTATTCCTGTCTCGGTGCCGAACCTGATTTCTTTTTTACCCTCCAGTTGACGCCCGAATTGCATGACTTGATCGTAGGGTATGAATATGTTTGTTTTATCGATGCCCACCTTGGGGATGAGTTTGACGATCTGGAACTTCGCCCGTTGGAACCCGTTTTTGAGCCTTCCACTCTCTCGCATCACATGACTCCCCAGTTCCTGATGGATATTACCCTCGCCTCCTATCGCAAACACCCGCAGGCTGTTTTATTGACTATTCGCGGTTACGAATTTCAATTTGAGCAGCGCTTGTCGTCCCAATGCCATTTATTGGCGGAAAAAGCGGTTGTCAGAGCCACGGAATGGTATCAGCAAATTAGTGACACCAATCTTGCTAATTAAGAGAGATATACTCTGATTATCAGCCTTATTGGAGATATAATTATTGCATGCACGAGCTTGCTATCACTGAGAGCATTCTGAAAATTGCCAATGAGAACGCCTTGAAAGCGGGAGCCAGCCAGGTAACCGATATTCATATTCACATCGGACGGCTTTCCAGTATTGTGGATGATTCAGTGCAATTCTATTGGGATATGATTGCCCAAAATACAATCTGTGAAAAGGCGCTGCTTCATTTTGAAAGATTTCCTGCTGAGATTCAATGCCTGGATTGCGGCAATCGATATTTGGTTGATTCCGATATGGTGCCCTGCCCTCAGTGCAATTCAGTTCGTGTAAAAATTCTTACTGGCGATGAGTTTAGAGTGGAAAGTATCGAAGTCATTAAGGCGGATAAATAAATGCAAAAATCAACCATCAATCTAGTCGAAAATATATTTAATGCCAACGATCAAATTGCCCTTCAAAACGCAGAAAGACTTGCAGCGCACCGAACGTATGCCATAAATATCATGGCATCCCCTGGTGCGGGCAAGACCAGCTTCATCATCAAGACTATTCAGGCTTTGGCTTCCCGTTGTCGTGTTGGTGTGATCGAAGGCGACACCGCGCCGGTTACCATCGATGCGGAAAAGGTCATGCACGCAGTCAACATTCCTGCCACACAGATCAATACCGGCGGAAATTGCCACCTGGATGCCCCCATGGTCAGTCTCGGATTGGATAACCTGCCGCTGAGCGAACTCGACCTGGTAATGATTGAGAATGTGGGAAATCTGGTCTGCCCGGCTTCTTTTAAGCTCGGTAATCATAAAAACGTTCTGGTTGCCTCCATCCCAGAGGGAGATGACAAACCTTACAAGTATCCCGGAATGTATCGTGCTGTGGATATCCTGATTCTCAATAAGATCGATCTGCTTCCCTATGTCGACTTTAAAATGGATTATTTTCTGGATGGAGTGCGGATGCTCAATCCCGATCTGATTCATTTCCCTGTTTCCTGCCGCACCGGCGAAGGAATTGCAGAATGGACGGATTGGCTGCTGGAACGGGTTCGTAGCGTACACGCATAGCCATCGATCATGAAGGCAAGCAGGATACAGATAAACGGTATTGTTCAAGGGGTGGGCTTTCGCCCCTTTGTTTATCGTATCGCAATGGAAAATAACCTGAACGGATGGGTGCAGAACACCTCGGGTGGTGTCATCATTGAGGTGGAAGGGCGGGACGAAGATTTACGGCAGTTCATATCCCTCCTTCAGCTTGATCTCCCACCGCTTGCCCGTGTCGAGACCTTTCGCGAAGAGACGATCCCCCACACAGGTTATTCCGGCTTTGCCATAAAACCCAGTGAAAAAATTTCCCAGGCATATTCGTTGGTATCCCCCGATGCCGCCATTTGTCCTGATTGCGCACGGGAGTTGTTCGATCCGCGTGATCGCCGCTATCGCTACCCCTTTATCAATTGCACCAACTGTGGACCGCGTTTCACCATTATTCGCGATATGCCTTATGATCGCCCTTACACAACCATGTCGACGTTCCCTATGTGTCCAGACTGTGATCATGAATATCATCACCCGCTGGACCGGCGGTTTCATGCACAACCCATCGCCTGTCCTGTCTGTGGTCCGCAGGTAACCCTGCTGGATGCCAGTGGCAGGTTGGCGGAAAAGGAAGAAGCGGTCCAACAGACCCGAAAATTGATTCGGCAGGGGCGGATTGCCGCCATTAAGGGCTTGGGTGGATATCTGCTTGCCTGTGATGCGCACAACCCTCATGCTGTGCAAGCATTGCGATCTCGTAAGAAAAGAAGCCAGAAACCCTTTGCGCTGATGGCTTTTTCATCCGAAATTATCCAAAATTACTGCACTGTGGAGGATGGGGAGCTTCAGTTATTGCAATCCCGTCAGATGCCCATCGTGCTGCTCGCGAAAAAAAGCACCTCCACTTTGCCGCAGGAAATTGCTCCGACCCAGCACAATTTTGGTTTTATGCTGCCCTATACCCCGCTGCATCTGCTCCTCTGTGAACCGCAGCAGGGCTACCCGGACGTACTGGTAATGACCAGCGCCAATATTTCTGATGAACCGATCCTCTATCAGGATGCTGAGATGAACCGGTTGTTCGAGTTGGCAGATGTCGTCTTGACGCATAATCGCCCCATTCACATTCGCACCGATGATAGCGTTGTTCGGTTTTTCGCTTCAACCCCGGTGCCCGTCAGGCGCTCGCGTGGATACGCACCCGAACCGGTTTTGCTTCCCGATCCGCAGCCGGAGACGCTCGCCTGTGGCGCCCTGCTTAAGAATACCATTACGCTTACCCGTTCGAACCGCGCTTTTGTCAGCCCCTATATTGGCGACCTGGAAAATCTGGATACATACGAATCCTTTAAATCCACTATCGCTCATTTTGAAAACCTGTACCAGATAAACCCGCAGGTGGTCGCCTGTGATTTGCACCCCGATTTTCTTTCCTCACAGTTTGCGCAGGAGTATGCTTTACAAAAGCAACTCCCGCTTTTCCGGGTCCAGCATCATCACGCTCACCTCGCAGCTTGCCTGGCGGAAAACAACTGGCGGGGCGATCAAGCGATTGGGCTCTGTTATGACGGCACCGGTTTGGGCGACGATGATGCAATTTGGGGCGGCGAGGTGTTGGTTGGCGGTTATACCGACTGCCGGCGGGAGGCCTTCCTGGAGTATATGCCTCTTCCGGGCGGGGATGCCGCCATTCACAAACCCTACCGCATAGCGCTGGCTTATCTGCTTGCACTGGGTCTGCCGTTGGACCGTTCCCTGCCACCGGTCGCATATTGTCCTGCGGTGGAGTTGTCCGTCCTGCCCCGTCAGATTGAAAAACAATTGAACACGGTCTTCACGTCGAGCATGGGCCGTTTGTTCGATGCTGTTGCCGCGCTGATCGGAGTTTGCTGCGAGATCAGCTATGAGGGTCAGGCAGCCATCGAATTGGAAAACATTGCCGACCCTGAATGTTCGGAGAGTTACCGGATGGTGCTTGAGCCTCCCCAAATCCGGTTGCGGGGTCTCTTTGAGCAGGTGTTGGCTGACCTGCGTCAGGGCGTTTCACCGCCGACCATATCCGCCCGGTTCCACAATACCCTGGCTCGGTTGTCGTTGACAATCTGCCAGCAGTTTGGTGTGGAATTGGGGATAAATGATATTGCCTTGAGCGGCGGCGTATGGCAAAATAAAACATTGTTTGAGAAAACCAATGTCTTATTGGTAAAAAGTGGTTTCAAAATTTTCAGTCATCGTATCTTGCCCACCAATGACGGCTGCATCAGTTATGGGCAGGCTGTCATTGCCGGGACAAAAGCGATGGAAAGGAAATAGGATATGTGCCTGGGTGTTCCTGGAAAGATAGTCGATATATATATCAAAGATGGTATCCGTATGGGCAAAGTGGATTTTGGTGGTGTTTTTCGAGAAGCCTGTTTTGAAACACTCCCTGAAGCAAAAGTAAATGACTATGCCATCATTCATGTTGGTTTTGCCATTTCTTTGCTCAGCGAGGAAGATGCACAGGAAACATTACGTTTGCTGCGTGAAATGGATCAGGCAGGTGAGTTGGAGGAGATGTCGTGATCTTCCCTCAGTTCCGCGATGCCGATATTGTAAAGAAACTGGTGGAAAAGATCCATCGAGATACGACCAAACCCTGGGTTCTGATGGAAATTTGTGGCGGTCAGACCCATTCCATTATGCAATATGGCATCGACCAATTACTTCCACCTGAGATCGAACTGGTACATGGACCGGGTTGCCCGGTATGCGTCACACCCTTGGAAATGATCGACCGGGCAATACACATTGCCCGCCAAAAAGATGTCATCTTCACCTCATACGGTGATATGCTGCGGGTACCCGGAAGCCAGGCAGACCTGTTTTCTGTGCGTGCCTCGGGGGCTGATGTTCGGGTGGTTTATTCTCCGCTGGATGCAGTACAAATTGCCGCGGAAAACCCCGACAAGCAGGTGGTTTTCTTCGCCATTGGCTTTGAGACCACCGCCCCTGCCAACGCTATGAGCGTGCTCAAAGCCAGGGCACAGAGTGTCAGTAATTATTCCGTTCTTGTCTCCCATGTTCGTGTGCCACAGGCAATCGAATCGATCCTCTCTTCACCGATCAATCGGGTGCAGGGTTTTTTGGCCGCCGGGCACGTTTGCGCGGTAATGGGCTACTGGGAATATCTGCAAATTCCAGCAAAATACCGGGTTCCGATTGTCATTACCGGTTTTGAACCGGTGGATATTTTGCGCGGCATTTCCCGCTGTGTTACTTTGCTCGAAAAGGGCGAATTCGTCGTGGATAATGCCTACGAGCGGACCGTGACCGAAGCGGGCAATAAGGCCGCTCAGAACATCATCAATCGTGTATTTGCCACCTCAGATCGCGCCTGGAGGGGCATTGGTGTGATTCCCGATAGCGGATACGCTTTGCGCCCTGAATATGCCGATTTCAACGCAGAGACCAAGTTTGATGTGGATGCCATACAAACCAGGGAGAATGAAATCTGCATTGCCGGGCAGATCTTGCTGGGTGTGAAAAAGCCGCTGGATTGCCCTGTATTTGGAACATTATGTACGCCATCTTCTCCCATCGGTGCGCCGATGGTATCCAACGAGGGTGCCTGCTCTGCTTATTTCAGGTATCGCAAGGAGAACTAGATGAATGCTGATCTTTCTCAGGGACCGGTATGCCCGGTTCCGTTGCAGCACCACGATACCATTATTCTCGGGCATGGCAGCGGCGGTACATTATCGCACGAACTGATTACCGGTGTGTTTGGCAAATACTTCCACAATCCGCTGTTGGATCAGGGTGATGATTCCGCCCGGTTCGATTTGCTGTCACCTGCAAATAAACTGGCCATCACCACCGATTCGCATATTGTTACACCGCTTTTCTTTCCCGGTGGTGATATCGGACGTCTGGCGGTTTGCGGCACGGTAAATGATCTCGCCATGAATGGCGCTATTCCCCGTTTTCTTACTGCCGGGTTTATCCTTGAAGAAGGGTTGGAGATTGCCACGCTGGAAAGAGTGCTTCAGTCGATGGCGGATGCCGCCCGCGAGGCGGGAGTGGAGATCGCCGCTGGGGATACCAAGGTGGTCGAAAAAGGGAAAGCCGACCGGATTTTTATCAACACCAGCGGTATAGGTGAAATTCCTCCGGAAAGAGGCGTCATATCCGGCAACAACGCTCAACCGGGCGATGCCATCATTCTTACCGGCAGTATTGGTGATCATGGTATCGCGGTAATGGCTGCACGGAATGACCTTTCACTGGAGATGGATGTAAAGTCGGACGTTGCCCCTTTGAATAAAATGATCGATGGGTTGTATGATTTGGGCGTGAATATTCACGTGTTGCGTGACCCCACCCGTGGCGGAGTGGGTACTACGCTAAATGAAATTGCCGGGCAAAGCCAGGCGTCATTGCATATTCATGAAGAAAAACTGCCGATTCTGCCAGCCGTTGCTGCCGCCTGTGAGATGTTAGGGTTCGATCCGTTATATGTCGCCAATGAAGGCAAAGCCATCATCATCTGTCCGGCTGACCGGGCAAATACGGTATTGGCTTCCCTGAAGGGACACTTTTACGGGCAGCATGCAGCCATCATTGGCGAAGTCCTCACCGATTACCCCGGAAAAGTTATCATGCACACCCTGTACGGATCCTCCAGGCTGGTGCCCATGTTGAGTGGGGAGCTTTTGCCCCGAATTTGCTGATCGATGAATTTACTTTGTCCCTTGACAAAGTAAATTACAACCTGCATACTTACGGCTACACTATTCATAGACGAGGAAAAATGAAAATTAATTATCAGGAAACCACCAGTGATCTGCTTACTCGCATTGATATCCACAACAAATTTGGCGCTCGGGATATCGACCAATGGATGCTGGAAGTACTGAACCTGCAGAAGGGCACCAAAATCCTGGATGTTGGTTGTGGTGCTGGGAAGCAGTGCTTTTCTTTCTACAACTTTCTGGAAGGCGATTGCGATATCACCGGCGGTGATGTAAATGCGGAACTGCTCAAACAGGCGGTGGCGGAAAATCCCCAAAAAGCGGACAACAAAGTTAAATTTATGGAATTGGATTTTAACAAGAAATTTGACCTTCCCTCCGATGCCTTTGACCTCCTGTCCTGCTGCTTTGCCATCTACTATGCCGAGGATATTCCGGCTACCATTCGCGAAATGCACCGCGTTTTGAAGCCGGGCGGACGTTTGTTCACCACCGGTCCCATGCCTACCAATAAGCAGGTCTTTTATGATGTGATCCGCGAAGCAACCGGAAAACCCATCCCCCCCATGCCGGGTTCCTCCAGGTATGGCAGTGAGATCCTGACATCGGTTAAAAATACATTCAGCAGCGTTGATCTTGAACTGTTTGAAAATCCCCTGACTTTCAACGAAGTCAAACCTTTTGTCGATTACACCCGTGCATCTTTAGCTGAAGATCGAAAATTGTGGACCAGTCTTTTCTCTACCAAGGAAGAATTTGAAGCCCTCATGTCTTCCATAGCCGCTGTCGCCGAAAAACGCATTCGTCAGGATGGCAAACTGGTAATGACCAAGGTCGTGGGCGGAATTATCGCCGCCAAATAGGATCGTGTATGAATTTTTTCGGAAAGAGAATCCTCTTCGTCGGTGCCCATCCGGATGATATTGAACTTGGTTGTGGCGCACTGATAGCACATATTGCCAATCGTGCAGAGATTCGCTGCCTTACTCTGAGCAATAATCAAAAGAATCCTGCCCTGAAAGACTTGGTCTCCGAGCATTACCGCAGCATGGAATTGCTTGGCATAGATAGGGAACACGTCGTGCTTGGACAGTTTGAAACGCGCAAGTTTCAAGATCAGCGCCAGGAGATTCTGGAATATCTGATCAAACAAAATCAAGGCTTTCAGCCCGATATTGTGTTTACCCACACCCGTGCGGATATCCATCAGGACCACAAAACGGTGACGGAGGAAACACTGCGCGCTTTCCGCGGTACCACCGTGCTTGGATTCGATGTCATCCGCTCCAGTTATGGGTTCTTCCCAAATTTCCTGGTGGAAGTCACCCGGGCGGATGTCGATAAAAAGGTGACCGCTTTGGCTGCTTACTCAACGTATAAAACCAAGTATTACTTTGATGAAGAGATTACCCGTGCCACATTAATCAGAAACGGCGCTCTCGTGGAGCGCCGCTACGCGGAAGGTTTCGAAACTTTGAGAATTATTGGCAGTTTTTCCTGTTGAGACTATAGCGGGAAACCTACAAGTATCTTTCCATCTTTGATTTGAACTGGAAATGCCGGTATGTCTTCCACAGCCGGCATTTTTGTTGCTTTTCCGCTGGTCAAATCGAACCTGGCGCCGTGCCGCGGACAGATGATCTCGCAATCCTCCACCTCGCCGTCGCCGACCGGACCGTCGTCGTGGCTGCACTTGTCGGCAATGGCAAAATACTGCTCCCCCATATGCAGCAGCACAACAGATGTATCCCCAACGACAAAGAACAGCCGCTCTCCGGCAGGCAGTTCATCCACGCTGCATATCTCCAGATACTGCAATTCCGCTTCGGGCTTTGTGTGATAGTTATACATGCTCACGCTTCATCGTCAAAGTTGATGCCATACACTCCCGCCTTGATCACCTTCAAAGGCAGCAGGGCACATTTTAATCGCACCGGACCCAGGTCGATGCCCAGCAGGTCCAGAATATCCTGCTTTTCGAGGTGCTTGATCTCTTCGATGTTTTTGCCGATGATCGATTCCAGCAGCAGGTCCGTACTGGCTTGGGAAATTGCGCAGCCATGTCCGGTAAAGGCGGCTTCGGTTACGATTCCATCTTTATCTACGCGCAGGTCTATCCGAATATGATCGCCGCACAATGGATTTTCATCCTCATAAGAATAATCGTGCGGGTCCAGTTCACCGTGATAGCTCGGATTTTTGTAATGTTCCAATATTACTTCACGATAGAGATCGTCCATAAATAAATATGCCCTATCCTCCAAATGTCTTTTTAACTTTCCAAATCCCCTGCACCAGCTTCTCGACATCCTCGAAATCGTTGTAGATGTAGAAACTTGCACGGCTGGTGGCTGGTAATCCAAATTTCTCGTGTAAGGGCATGGCGCAGTGATGACCAGCCCGCACCGCGATCCCGTCATAATCAAGTATCTGCGCAACGTCGTGCGGATGCACCCCATCTACAACAAATGCAGCCACGGCGCCTTTCTTGTCCGCCGTTGGCCCGATGACCTTCACCCCTGGAATTTCTTCCATTCGCTCCAGCACATGCTGAATGAGGGCTGCCTCGTGCTTGTGCACATTTTCCATGCCCAACGCGGAAAGGTAGTCGATTGCCGCTCCGAAACCGATCCCTTCGGCAATAGCGGGTGTACCGGCTTCGAATTTGTGCGGCAGTTCATTCGCGGTGAAGCTGCGCAGCTTCACCTGTTTGATCATGTCACCGCCGCCCAAAAACGGCGGCATGGCTGCCAGCAGCGCCTGTTTGCCGAAAAGTGCCCCAATCCCGGTGGGACCGAGCATTTTGTGCGCCGAAAAAGCCAGAAAATCAACGTCCAGATCCTGAACATCCACCGTCATGTGCGGGACGGATTGCGCACCGTCAACCAATACCAGTGCGCCTGCCTGGTGGGCTGATTGCGTCATTGCTTTCACCGGGTTGACTGTGCCCAACACATTGGACATGTGTGTGAATGCCACTAGTTTGGGTTGCAAGCTGAGCAATTGCTGGTAGGCTTCGCGATCGAGCACACCGTCACTGTCCACGGGAACAAATTCCAGTTGCAGTTCTTTTTCCGCTGCCAGCATTTGCCAGGGGACCAGATTGGAATGGTGTTCCATCTCCGTCAGCAGGATCACATCACCTTTTTTTAAGTTGCTGCGTCCCCAACTGTGCGCAACCAGGTTGATGGATTCGGTGGCATTTCGCGTGAAAATGATTTCAGCGGATTTCTCGGCATGTACAAATGCGGCGATCTTTTTTCTTGCCAGCTCATAGGCAGCCGTCGCTTCTTCCGCCAGAGTGTGCACACCGCGATGGATGTTAGCGTTGTAATACTGGTAGTAATGAGACATCGCCTGGATGACCTGCACCGGCTTCTGGGATGTTGCCGCTGAATCCAGGTAGGTTAATGGAATTCCAGGTCGGATTTCACGTTGCAGAACGGGGAAATCAGCCTTGCTCGAATGAATATCCATGAATAGCTTCCAACTTAATAGTCGATCATCTTGCTTTGTTCGCTTTTGGCTTTTGATTGACCGGGGCGCAGATGTTCGGAATTTTGCGGGAACCAGAGAATATGATCCGGCACCATCCATCCGTCTGTCAGGAAAACATTGGACCTGAACTGCACCGCCACCATTTTTGCATCTACCTGTACCACAATACCCTTCAGCCAGCCGCGAATTCGCTCGCTGCCTTTTTCATGATCGCAAAAAACCTCAACCTGGTCTCCCACATCGTAGGAATACTCCGGTTCCGGCGCCTTCATAAACTGGAATTGACCCATACTGACTCTCCCAATGCGCAGATGTACTTATAAAGAAATTGTATTCATTTTTTGCAGAATTGCCTGCCTAAAACGTTCCTGAACTCCCTCAAATGGGATGCGCTCCATGATCGGCTCAAAAAAGCCGTCTACGATCAACCGCTTGGCATCAGCCGCCGGTAAACCTCTTGCCATCAGGTAATAGGTCTGTTCTTCGTCGATCTTTCCGACCGTTGCACCATGTGTGCACCTGACATCATCGGCAAGAATTTCAAGCCCTGGAATCGAATCCGCGCGCGCATCTTTGGAAAGCACCAGGTTGCGGTTTGCCTGGTAGCCGTCGGTCTTTTCCGCTCCGGGGGCAACATAGATCATCCCCTGCCATACCGACCGGCTCTTTCCGGTCATCGCGCCCTTATACAGCAGATCGCTGGTGGTATTGGGCACCAGGTGATTTTGTTGGGTATCATGGTCGAAATGTTGATCCCCTTCAGTGAAATAGAAACCTGAAGCCTTGATCGTCGACCCACTGCCCGCCATGTTGAAATCCGTAAAATCCTTGGTGGTTTGGCTTCCCAGAGCGCCCAAAATCCATTCAACCTGTGCGTTTTCCTGTGCGATCACCCGCTGATGGCTGATGTTCCATACATCGCTTCCCCAGGATTGCAATTCCACCATTTTTAGGTGCGCATTCGGTCCCGCGTACACTTCCACAATTCCGCTATGGAAAAAGTGCTCTTTCGCTTCCTGCGATGAAGCATACTCGTGCACATAGGTTACCTCGGCGCCTTCCTCCAACCAGATCAAAATGCGGGAAAAATGAATGGTCATATCGCCGCCCGCCCAAAAAATGCCGTGCAGTGGATGTTCCACCTTTACTCCAGCCGGAACATATAACAGAATGCCGTTCTGGGCGAAAGCAGTATTCAATGCGGCAAATTTGCCATCCGAAGCCGGCACAATACTGCCCAGTTTATCCAGCAAAAGCTCGGGATAGCTCTCCAATGCCTGCTTGATCGGTGCAAAGATAACGCCCTGGCGGATGTATAGATCGGCCAGGGTAGCTTCTTTGTGGTGCGGCTGCACAACAACCTGTCCATCCAGGATATCCCCTGCCGGCGGTTGCAATAACATCTGATCAATTGCCGGGACTTCGTCCCGATCGAAACAGAAACGGTATTGTGCACTTCTCAGCCCGGATAGGCTGGTTCTCCGCCATGCTTCGTCCTTGTCGGTCGGAAAGGGCAGAGATTTGTATATATTCCATGCTTGAATGCGCTTTTCATCCAGTGCTCTATTTCCGCCCAACGGCAGATCGCTTTCTCCAAAAGAAAACTCCTGCGTCCCGCGTGATGTTGCGGTAATGGTTCGTTTTACGATTATGGGTGCTTCAATCATCTTTTATCTTCCACAGTGTCATATTCTACCCAACCGACCCTTCCATCTGTAATTGGATCAATCGGTTCATTTCTACCGCGTACTCCATGGGCAGTTCCTTCACCAACGGCTCAATAAAACCGGATACCACCATGGTGGTCGCATCTTCTTCCGAAAGCCCACGACTCATCAGGTAGAAGAGTTGCTCTTCACCAACTTTGGATACGGAAGCTTCGTGTCCGATGGTGACATCTTCATCATCGATTTCAATGTACGGATAGGTATCCGACCGGGATTCGGGGTCCAACAGCAGCGCATCGCAAACCACGTTGGATTTGACGTTGCCCTTGCCCTTGTAAACCTTCAGTAGACCGCGATAGGAAGTGCGCCCGCCGCCCTTGGAAATGGACTTAGAGGTGATCTTGCTGCTGGTATTCGCAGCCAGATGGATCGCTTTTCCGCCTGTGTCCTGGTATTGTCCCGGACCGGCAAATGCCATCGACAGGATCTCGCCATGCGCGCCTTCTCCCAGCAGATAGCACGATGGGTATTTCATCGTGATCTTGGACCCCAGATTGGCATCTACCCACTCCATGGTACCTTTCTCGTAAACGAGTGCTCGTTGGGTCACCAGGTTGTAAACATTGGTGGACCAGTTCTGTATGGTCGTATATCGCATTCGGGCATTTTTCTTGACGATGATCTCGATAACCCCGCTGTGCAGGGAATCGGTAGTATATGTGGGCGCTGTGCATCCTTCCACATAGTGGACCTGAGCGCCCTCATCCACAATGATCAGTGAGCGTTCAAACTGCCCGATGTTGGCTTGGTTGAGGCGGAAATATGCCTGCAAAGGCAGATCAACCTTCACGCCTTTGGGTACATACACAAAAGATCCGCCCGACCACACCGCGCTGTTGAGCGCCGCGAATTTGTTATCCTCGATTGGGATTACCGTTCCAAAGTATTCGCGGAACAGGTCCGGGTGTTGGCGCAGTCCTTCTTCAATGGAAAGGAAAATAACGCCGATCTTCTTCAAATTTTCCTGAATGGAGTGATACACCATTTCGGATTCATATTGTGCGCCAACGCCAGCCAGGAACTTCCTCTCTGCTTCTGGGATTCCCAACCGGTCGAAAGTGTTTTTGATGGTGTCAGGAACGTCGTCCCAGGTTTTACCCTCTGCCTCGGCTGGCTTGATGTAATAATAAATATCATCCAATTTCAAACCGTCCAGATTGGCGCCCCAGTTGGGCATCGGACGTTGTTGAAAATGCGCCAAAGCTTTCAATCGGAACTCACGCATCCATTGTGGCTCGCCTTTCATGGTTGAAATTTGATTCACAACTTCCGCATCCAAACCCTTTTTGGCTTTATATACAAATGTATCCGGGTCCTTGAACCCATACTTGTAATCAGTAATTTGATCCAAAAATCCTGATTGTGCTTCCTTACCCATAAGAACCTCCGCCCCCTAACGCTGGTCTGCTTTGCCGTTCTCTACTTTTTCGCGGATCCAGTCATATCCGTGTTGCTCGAGGTTTTGTGCCAGTTCCGCCCCGCCCGATTCAACGATTTTACCGTCCATCATCACGTGCACAAAATCCGGATTGACATAGTTTAGAATTCGTTGGTAATGTGTAATTACCAGCACGCCCAGGTTGGGACCGCGAAGCGCGTTTACGCCATCAGAAACGATCCGTAGGGCATCGATATCCAACCCGGAATCCGTCTCATCCAAAATGGCAAAACGCGGATTTAGCATCGCCATTTGCAGAATTTCCGCGCGTTTCTTTTCGCCGCCGGAAAAACCGTCGTTGAGATACCTTCCCGCAAAGCTGTGATCCATCTTCAGGTAATCCATCCGTTCGATCATCTGTTTACGAAATTCTGGAACCGGAATGCCCTTATCCTCCGGGTTATCCGCTTTCCGCCGCGCGTTCAAGGCGGTACGTAGGAAATTGGCTAACGTAACCCCGGGGATTGCTACCGGATATTGGAACGCCAGGAACATACCCAAACGCGACCGTTCGTCCACCTCGAGATCGAGAATGGAAATATCATCTAAAAAAACCCGCCCGGCTGTGATTTCATAACTGGGGTGCCCCATCAGTGTATTGGCAAGTGTGGATTTTCCGGTTCCGTTGGGTCCCATAATTGCGTGAACCTCGCCTGATTTTACAACCAGGTTCACACCCTTCAGAATTTCCTTTTCACCGATGTTGACATGCAAATCTTCGATGGTTAATTGAGACATGGTACTCCTCAAACTTTTATTTACGAAATTTAATTAGCTTGCGGATTATAGCATAACGGGGTAATAACGTCAATTATTATTATAATATTCATAATTATTGCTAAATTCTATTGCCTATGGTATAGTAGTCACAGATGTTATATGAGGGACAGCGTTTTATGAAAACTACACGCGAAAAAGTGATGCAATCACTGTTATCCAAGCCCAGATCAACCATCCAGGAGATTGCTGATTACGTAGGTATCAATGCAATTTCCGTCCGGCACCATATAAATGCTCTGCTCGCAGAGAATCTAATCTCCACAGATGAAGAGCGGCATGGCGTTGGGCGTCCCCGCCTGGTTTACTTCCTTACCGAAGCCGGGCAGGAAAAATTCCCCACCAGCTATCTGCGTCTGACGGGTCGTTTATTGAGCCAGTTGAAAAGCTCCATGCCCGCCGCACTGGTGGATAGCCTTTTCACTTCCATCGCACTTGATCTCTCCCAGGACTACATGGAAAAAGCAAAATCCATGTCCCTGGAAGAAAAACTGGATCTCATTACTTCATTGCTCTCCCGTGAAGGTTTTTCGGTCGAATGGGAAAAGCATGGTGAAAACTATATCCTGGTGGAAAACTCCTGCCCCTACTATCACGTCAGCCAGGAACATCCGGAAGTATGCAATGTGGATAAAACGATGATCGCTAACATTCTATCCATACCGGTGGAAAAGATTAGCTGCGTATTGGGCGGCGGAGAGCATTGTAGCTATATTATCAGACCCGCTTTGGAAAGTGATTAATTTATGAATGTCTCCTCCACACCTCAACCGCTGGTCTGGGATATTGAAAGTACCCACCCTGAATTGCTGGAGCCGTTGAAAACCGCCCTGCGTGAAGTAACGGACCCGGAAATAGGGATGAATATTATTCAACTGGGATTGGTTCGCAATGTTCAGATACAGGATGAGATGCTGATTTTACACATGATCATGACCACCCCGTTCTGTCCATACGCGCCCACACTGCTTGAAAATTCCAAGGAAAAAGCAGAAACAGTTTCCCCCTATCCCGTTTCGATCTCGTTCGGCATGGAACCCTGGGATTTCTCCATGATGGAAGACCCGACAGCTTTTGACTGGGGACTCTACCAGTAACAAAAAATTACGAAAGCAAAGTCGCCAGTTTCATCGCGGCAGAGATATCCCCCGATAATCTCAGTTTGCCGGTCATAAATGACCGCATAATATCCAATTGACCATCCAAAAGCTTGGCAAATTCTTCAGCGTCGCACGAAAAGGTCAAAGTCGGTGCTTCTGCGGGAGCATTTACGACTCTTTTATTACCGTGATCCAAAACAATGTGCCAGACGTCCTGTTTTTCACCGGTAATCTCTATTTGAATGATGGCGTTGACGCCTGCAATCTTTTCTGATGATATTTTGTCTGAAAAGCGCGCAATGAACGCATCACCAGTATTTTCCATCTCATCACTCCCACTCCGTTAAAATTAGCATAAAGTATACCTGCGATATTATAATTTGTGGTGATATTTTGATCAGTTCAGGAGAAGTTATGTACAAACTGGTATTTCTTTCTAATCAAAACACATTACAGCATGATCTTCCTCTGACCGAAGTATCCAATATTCTCCGGTCTGGAGAAGGTCTGCTATGGTTGGTCTTGCAGGATGCGAATGAAGAAGAAATGAACAACATCTTGCGCGATGTTTTTCATTTTCATGACCTGACAATTGAAGACTGTTTAAGTCAGGGATATCAACCCCCCAAACTGGATATCTTTGAAGATTATATCTTTCTCATCATGCACGCACTCATCCCCCATCAAGATGAACTGGAGGCATTGAGGACTGGAGAGCTGGACCTGTTTCTTGGGCACAATTTTGTTGTTACTTCTACCCGCGAAGGAGAGCTCCCACCCATTTCACGGGTATGGAACCGGCTGGTCAGGGATGAACGTTTGTTGTCGCATGGTTCGGATTTCCTCTTCCACGCGATTTTGGATGCCTTGGTGGATGATTATCTGCCTGTATTGGATGAAATGGATGAAGAGATCGACTGGCTCGAAGATCGGGTATTGGAGAAGCCCAACCCGGAGACCCTGCAGCGCATCCTCAGCCTGAAACATGCCACGCTCACTTTGCGCCGTATCACTTCGCCGCAGCGCGAAATTATGAATCGCTTAAGTCGTGATTCCATTGATTTTATTGCAGAAAAATATCAAATCTACTTTCGTGATATCTACGATCATCTCGTCCGCATCCAGGACCTTACCGATTCGGTTCGGGATATCGTATCTGGCACACTGGATATTTACCTCTCTGCCACTTCAAATCGCTTGAACGAAGTAATGAAAGCCCTCACCATTGTTTCCACCATTTTCCTGCCCCTTTCGTTTGTTGCGGGCGTTTACGGAATGAATTTTAAATACTTCCCCGAAATCAACTGGCCATACGGTTATCTTTTTGTTTGGATCGTATTTATTGCCATCGTCCTTTTGATGATATGGGTATTCCGGAAACGCGGTTGGTTATAGCTGCTTCATCATTTCTATCCCGTCGTGAATACCGTTTGCATCCTCGATCGCCCTAATTTCTTGTTCCTTGACTGAAATGGGCATGCAGACTAAAATTACCTGCCGCCTCAACTAAGCGGTAAATCAAATTAGAGCAGGGTAACCCGAACGGGTGAGAGGGCTCGAAGGATAATCAAATGGAAAAGGTAGTTATTCAAGCAACTGTTCGTAGCGTAACCGGCAAAAAAGTGCGGGCACTTCGCCGCCAGTGGCAGCTTCCCGGCGTACTGTACGGGCACAATTTTCAGTCCACCGCCATCAGCATGGATTTGCATGAAACCAGCAAGGCTCTTGCCGGAACCACCAGCTCTTCCATCGTCAACGTCGTGGTGGATGGTAAAGAAAATGCCGCTCTGGTAAGAGAAAAGCAGCGCGATTTTATCAAAGGCACCCTGAAGCACATTGATTTCATGGTTGTCTCCCTCACCGAAAAACTTCGCGCCACGGTATCTCTTGAATTTGTCGGTGTCGCGCCTGCTGTGAAAGACCTGAATGGTATCTTGGTCACCAACCTTTCAAGTCTTGAAGTGGAATGTCTCCCCGGTGATCTTCCCGAAATGATTACCGTGGATCTAAGCAAACTGGCTGAGATCGGTGACGTCATTCACGTAAAAGATATTGATTTGGGCAGTGCAGTGGCAATCCTTGCCCATGCGGATGAAGTAATTGCAGTTGTCAACCTCGCCCGTGAAGAAGAGGAAGAAGTGGCTACGGAAGGTACAGGAGAAGCTGAACCTGAGGTAATCGAGCGTGGAAAGAAAGAAGAAGAGGAAGAATAATTCCCTTTTTTCCCCGAATTCGTCAGAAAACAACACCCGGCTTTTACCGGGTGTTGTTCTTTAATCCTTGGATAAAGGTTTGCATAAACATGGCGCTGATCCCCCATAGAATTTCACCGTCATACGGGTTGTACCGGATCACCTGCCGCCTGCTGCCATCCGGTAAACCGCCGAACCATTCCATCGACCAGTTCTGTGTATCGGCGATCCATGGCAGTGGAATGAAAAAAATCCGTGCAACCTCATCTTTTGCAGCTGTAAAGTGATAGGGATGTGAAATAATTCCCAGAAAGGGCGTGATCCGGTAATAACTGATTGTCTGCATGGGGCTCATCTGGCCGATTACTTGTACGTCTCCCGGCAAAATCCCAATTTCTTCCTGCGCCTCGCGCAGAGCAGTTTCCATCAGGCTGTTATCTTGTTCCTCTCTTGCTCCACCGGGGAAAGCCACCTGACCTTTATGATCATTTACCGTGTCTGTTCGTCGGGTCAGGATCACCTGCCATTGGTTGTCAATGCGGGAGAACAATATCAGCACGGCTGCTTCCAGATAACCGTGGATTGGCTCCAACTCAATGGAATTTAAACGGAACCCACTGTTTTGGATGATCGCAATGAACTCGTCGCGGGTAAGTTTGTTAAAATCCACCTGTGTCAATCCTCGTTTTCCATCGTATCTTTCAGCAGCGCCATGGATTCCTCGGATTCACTGATCACAACTGGTCGCGCAAAGACCAGGTAACCGGTATGCGCAACCATCCGGTCGACCGGGCGAAATCTTTCGGGTTCGGCTTTGAAAAACCGCATCGATATTTCCAGAGTATCAATGAAGCCAAATCGCTCCTGTCGCAGGGCATCCAGCACCTTGCATACCTGGTTGGTGGTCGGCAGAATGGTGCCGAAAAATCCTCCAGGTTTCAGCGCTTTGCGTACCTGCCCCATATAGTCGTACGGATTGTACATATCCAGAAAAACAGCATCCAGATTTTCCTGCAAAAAACCTTCCCCGATATCCTGGTGGAAGAATTCAACGCGTTGTACCAGCCCAACTCTTTCGAGATTTTTTCTTGCCAGATTTTGGTTTTCCTCTTTTTGGTCATAGGTAAATACTTTGCCGCTTTCGCCAATGGAAAAGGCAAAAGCCGTGGTTAATGCACCGGATCCGGTGCCGGCTTCACCAATACGCATCCCTGGCCCCACACCCAGGCGCAGCAGGATGTAGCCGATCTCTTTGGGATAGATGATCTGGGTATTCCGTTTAATGCCGCGCAAAATATCCGTCAAGGCCGGCTGCAATACAAAAAATGGACTGCCCATATGGCTCAAAATCTGCGATCCCCACGGTTTGCCGATGATGTCGTCATGCTTGACCACTCCGCGGTGTGATTGCAGTTCGCCGCCGGTTGTCAGTGTGATGATGAAATGCTTGTGGTTGATCCCGACCAACTCCACCAGATCGCCTTCACATGCTTCGGTACCTTGTGTATTCCAGCCCAAAATATTCACCTCGAAAACAGAATGTTTATGATTATAAAGGCTTTTTTCGCTTCGGTACCCATTTTGGGCTTCTACGTGCTCTCCCTGTGCTCCCTCCCTTGACGAAGACTGTTGCATATAGTAAGATACATCCCGCTGAAGCACTCGGCGAGGTAGCTCAACGGTGGAGCAGGGGACTCATAAGCCCTTGGATGTGGGTTCAAATCCCACCCTCGCCACACAAAGCTGGAAAACCCGCAAAGGCGGGTTTTTTGTATGGTATATTAATCTCCATGTTGGAAAGTCTGGGCAGGATCAGTCGGTCGGTTCAACGGTCGCGGGCGGTCAGCTACTTGCTGGTGATGCTCATCAGCTTCGCTTTATCGGTAACGGCAACGCGCCTCTTCCTGAATCTAACCGGATTCCCGCAGTTGGGCGGTGGCAACCTTCATCTTGCTCACGTTCTCTGGGGTGGTTTGCTGCTATATATTGCTGCCGTGCTCCCCTTGCAATTTGCCAATCGTTGGGTATACACATTAAGCGCTGTGCTTACCGGTCTGGGTATGGGCCTCTTTATGGATGAAGTGGGTAAATTCATCACCAGTAACAACGACTACTTTTACCCGCCCGCTGCTCCCATCATCTACTCGTTTTTTATTATTGCTTCCATCCTGTATTTGCAGGCAAAAAAGAATACCTTCATCAGTGACCGGGCTGCCCTGTACCATGTATTCGATCAGATGGAAGAGATTCTGGAGCACGAACTTGACGCTGAAGAAAAAGCTGAGTTGGTGACTTCGCTTTCCAATATCCGCGACAATTCAAAAGACTCCGCGTATCAACACCTTGCTGCCGAACTGCTACAGTTTGTTAAATCGGAAAAAGTGATCACGATCACGCGTAAGCAATATTTTACCGATCGCATTTACCGGTTTTTTCAGAAGCTTTGGGAAAAGATTTTTACGAAAAAGAGCTCTTATCTCTTGATTACCGTTTCCATGTTCGTGTTATCGATGATCTTGTTCGTCTACCCGTTTCGTTTCTTCTGGTCGATCAATTCTGTGGAGACACTTGTCGCAGTGATCGAGCCCTATCTCCGGTCACAGATCATCACGCCCGCCACAGGTTTGGATTGGCTTGCCGCCCGTGTAATTCTGGAAGCGCTGATTGGTATCATCCTCTTGGTGGCAGGCATTCTGCTGCTGTTCAAAAAGGAAAATCTCGGCATGTCTTTAGCCTACCTGGGCATGATCCTGCTGATTACCACCCTGAATTTGCTCATCTTCTATTATGAACAGTTTTCATCCATTGGATTGGCAACTGCGCATATTCTAATTCTTTTGTTCATCATTCAATATCGAAATCACTATCTCTTCCCCACCATAGCTTGAGGAACTTATGCCCATTTACGAATATCAATGCAACGAATGCGGGCGCCGTTTTGAGGCGATCAGGCCAATAGCACAGGCAGATCAACCAATGGAATGCAGCAATTGCGGCCATACGCAAACCTCGCGGATGCTGACCACCTGTTTTTGTCGCTCTTCTGGTGAAACAGCCTCCGCCCGATCAGGCGGAGGCTGTGCAGGATGCAGCGGAAAAAGTTGTAGCTCTTGCGGTCACTGATACTATACAGGCACCGCTGGGTTCTTTACGTTTTCGGCTCGTTCAGCCAGCGTATCGCGCAGCGATTTGATATCTTTTTCCACGAACAGCAGTGCGCCCAGGTAAAGGAAAAAGCACAATACCCATGCAGTAATACAAACCACCATAATGGCAGTCTGTTTGCTGCCTGTGGATAGTGCGATTGCACCGGCAATGGTGGGTGCTAATGCCGCACCGCTGTTCTCCACA
Source organism: Anaerolineaceae bacterium (assembly GCA_036746315.1). Taxonomy (GTDB): domain Bacteria; phylum Chloroflexota; class Anaerolineae; order Anaerolineales; family Anaerolineaceae; genus DAIOEK01. Next base: position 24,947 of record DAIOEK010000037.1, read on the forward strand.
AAATACTCCACTGCCTGGGCGGAACTGCGCACTTCCGGCAGGGAAATATCGAACACGGTTGAAATAACATTGGGCGATGAGAATGGCATAAATAACGCCGTCAGGCTCATCAGAATAAAGAAAGTCGTTCTGTTCTCAACCGGCGTCAGCAGGGCAAAGAAAAGGAAGATTGCACCCAAAATGACACCTGCACTTGAAACCAGTATTCTCCCCTTCAAGGTACGCTTGAACAGCCAATCGCCCAGCGCTCCACCTACGAAATAACCGCCCGCGAGGATCAATACAATGGGTGCCATGGTCATCAAGACCGAATCGTTGTCATAACCGCGTTCTGTCATCAGGTAACCGAAGAAGAAGAAAGTGATCACATTCCACGGGAAGACCCCCGCAAACCCCTGTAAAAAAACGAACCACATGGTCCTTTTCTTCATGGCGTCCTTCAAGGATGCCCAGCTAAACCTGAACTGCCCGAAATCTTCCATCCCCTGAAATTCCGGTTCCGCTTGCCCGCGCGGGATTTCACGGATGCCGAAGAAGATTACAACCGCCATCACAAGTCCCAGTGAACCGGTGATGATGAAAACCATCCGCCATCCATCCATTCCGGGGATCACATTCGCCAGTAATGGAGCGACCATCAGCGCCAGGATCATCCCCAGCAGGTAGCCGATTGGTTGGGTTAATTGCAATATCCCATACACCCGCCCGCGGATTTTGGGTCCGAAGTAGTCGGCAACCAGGCTATACAAACCCGGATAGGCAGAGTCATCGATGCCGGTGGAAGACCGGGTGAATAAGAACCCGGTATAGGTGCGCACCACGGAACTCAGCCAGGTCGTTGCACCCCAGATAAACGAAGCCAGCGCCAGCAGTTTGGCGCGTGAATATCGGTCATACAGATATCCCCAGATCGGGTAAAGAATGGTGCCGACGATCAATGCCCCGGAGTTGATCAACCCCCATTGGAAGTCGTTCAAGTTGAATGATTCACTGATGGGAAGCTGCAATGAACCGATCATCAGTTTATCAGTCTGGTGAAGCAGCATGAATAAAGAAAAAACGATAACAACAAATACGGGATAGAACTTACCGGGCTTTTTCATATGCAGTTCCCTTTTTGAATTAAGAATGATTTGCCTGTAACAGTGCTTCTATTTCCGGGTGGAACCTGGAATATCGGTAACCTTCACCATATTGCACTCCTGCCGTCTTTCCGATTTCGCTCATCTGCATTGTCATCGCGAACGCAAGCAGGTTAAATGGATCGCCATCCATGCCGGCCGGCATCACCTCAGCGGATAGTCCCGCCGTTTCCGCCTGCATCAACACATCCGCCACCAGGAATTCCACCTGGCTTTGGTGTCGCTGCATTGCCTGTAGTTTCTTTTCTACAAACTCTGTCACATCGATAACCCGGTTTATTCTGCCTGGTTCTTCCGTGTAAAGATATTTTTCGATAATGTAATGCGGTTCCAGTCCCTCCGCCAGATGAGCAGGGAATACGTTTGGCAGTTGGGCAAAATTAATTGCATCCGATGCCGCCATCGCCAGGTACCGATGGTCGGGATGGACCTGATCTTTTTGAAAAGCGTCCTCTGCAATAACAACCGCCGGCTTGTACTCTCGGATTTTTCGCACCAACTGTTCCCGCAATACTTCGGGAGCAGTATGATCTAGCTCGAAGTCGGCGTACCCCAGGAACTCCACGCTGGCGCCCATAAACTTGGCCGCTTCAATCGCCTCCTGGCGCCGCAGGTCAGCAAGCACCAGCGGTGGATGGTCGTAACTGCCGCAGCGTCCATCCGTTGCGGTAACGTAGTGCACCTCACAGCCTTCCGCTATACACTTCGCAATCAGTCCCCCGGCATGGTATTCTGCGTCATCGGGATGGGGAACGATTACCAGCACACGCTTCGTTGTCATAGAATGCTCCAAAAGGGAATATGAAAAGTATAAACGCATTTATTCCCCTCTGCAAATAACTTAACTCCTGTATTTTCAGAAAATTTCAGGAAGTGTATAATAACCGAACATATGAGCGGTAATTCACTGGATATTTTACAGTCTGGCAATTGGCAATTCCATGAAAAGAGCCTGGGAAATTTCGTCTATCTCACCTCTCTGCCCGCCAGAGATGCACAGTTTGTCGACCTGCCGGATGATCTCCCCATTGAACTTCGCACCACATTGCGCAAATCTGGTATAGATCGCCTGTACGCACATCAAGAGCTTGCCTGGCGGTTTTACCGCTCTCATAAGGATCAGGTGATCGTAACCGGCACAGCCAGCGGTAAATCACTCTGCTACCAATTAGCCGCACTGGATGGCGCGCTTTCTGCGCATAATGCAAAGGCTCTTTTCATTTTTCCCACCAAGGCACTTGCACAGGACCAACTGGCTTCCATGAATGCGCTGGTTGCTGCACTGCCGGAGAATGTGCAGCCACTCGTCCATCCTTTCGTGTACGATGGCGATACCCCCTCCGGCAAGCGTAAGGTGGTCCGCGAGCAGGCAAATCTGCTCATCACCAACCCGGATATGCTCCACCTGGGCATTCTGCCCCGTCATAACAACTGGGCGGATTTCTTCGCCAACCTCAAGCTGGTGGTTCTGGATGAAATTCACATTTACCGCGGTGTTTTCGGATCCCACATCGCCAACGTCATTCGCCGGTTGAATCGCATTTGCGAGTACTACGGCAGCCATCCCGTTTTCGTTCTGACTTCCGCCACCATCGCCAATGCCGCTGAACATGCCCGTGCGTTATTGGATGTTGCGTCAATCGAAACTGTGGCGCTGGATAGGTCGGCAAAGGGGGAGCGCATCTTCGGCATCTACAATCCGCCCATCGTCAATCAGGAATTGGGGCTGCGCAATAGTGTACTCTTTGAAAGTCTTGAACTCTTGCAGCCTCTGATCGCTTCCGGATTGCAGACCATCGCCTTTGGACGTTCCCGCAAGACGGTTGAGCTGATTTTTCATTATTTTCGCCGCTATTATCCGCAGCTTGCCGCGCACGTGGCCACCTATCGCGCCGGATATTTGCCTGCTACACGTCGCGCCATCGAGGCAAGTTTACGTAATGGCGCAACCAAAGGGGTCATTACCACCAACGCACTCGAGTTGGGCATCGATATCGGTTCGATGGATGCCTCTATCTCTGTGGGGTACCCTGGTTCGATTGCCTCTACTGTTCAGCAGATGGGGCGTGCCGGTCGCCAAAGCCGCACAGCCCTTTCCATCCTGATGGCAGCCAGCAATCCGCTGGATCAATATCTCGCAGCCCATCCCGAATATTTTTTAAGCCTGTCGCCCGAAAAAGCCTATGTTGATCCCGATCATCTCCTCATCCTGCTCCAGCATTTGCTGTGCGCCGCCTATGAACTGCCCTTCACCCGTCCATATCGGTTTGGCAGCCTGGATGAGGAAAGTATCCTGCAATTTTTGCTGTATTTCACCACGCAGAATAACCTGGTCCAGCGCGATCAATCCTTTTACTGGTCGTCCTCGAATTACCCTGCCCGGGATTCTTCGCTCCGCAATGCTTCCGGGGATGTTGTTCTTTTGCGCACCGAAGACAATACCATCGGCACTGTGGATTTGAGCAGCGCATATTGGATGGTCCATCCGGGTGCCGTCTATTTTCACCAGGGCGACACCTATCTGGTAGAGAATCTTGACCTGGAACATCGCTTTGCCGTGCTTAAGGTCTGCAATGAAGATTACCAGACCCAACCGCAGAAGACGCTCGAGATCATCACCAGGGAACATCTGGATGAGCGCTTCAAATCGTCCGGCATGCTCAGTTTCGACAGGCTGCAGGTCAATTCTCAGGTGACCGGCTTCAAACGCATCAAGCTCTTTACTCATGAGGTGTTGGATACCCACACCCTGGATATGCCCGTAACTGAACTTTCGACCGTAGGCATGTCGCATGTGATCGACCATGCAGAGATAGACGTCCTGCGCCAGAAAGGCTTATGGTTGAGCGATGCGAACGACTATGGTCCCTTTTGGCCGCAAATCCGCGACACTGTCAGGGCAAGGGATCAGTTCCGCTGTCGAAATTGTGGTGTACGTGAAAAGGAGCAACACCATCATGTGCACCACATGGCCCCTTTCAAGTTGTTTGCCAATGCAGAAGCCGCCAATCAATTGGACAACTTGGTCACCTTGTGCTCTGCCTGTCACCGGGATGCCGAGACCGCCGTCCGTGTGCGTTCGGGTATTGCCGGGGTGGCTTTCGCTGTTCGTTCCCTCGCCCCCCTGTTTTTGATGTGCGACGCTTCGGATATTGAGATCGTCTGTGATCCTCGCTCGGCAAACTTTGATGGGCGCCCCGCGGTCATTCTCTACGATACGATTCCCGGCGGCATCGGTCTGGCGCGCGGAGCCTTTGAACGCTGGGATGAAATTCTCGCTTCCGCTCGCGAGGTCATCAGCAGCTGCACCTGCACCACCGGATGTCCCTCCTGTGTCGGACCTGCCGGTGAGGAAGGTTATGGCGGCAAGCAGGAAGCGCTTGCCCTCTTGGAAAGTATGCTGCGATGATGGATGACAACTTTCTCAAAAAGCTTGGCGAGTTGGGCGTAACGGTTGGGATCAACGATCTGCATCTCAAGCCCCGCGCTGTTTCCGATACCCAAAAGTTACAGCAGCTTTTGGGTGGGTATGAATTCTCCAATATGTTCGGTTCCTCCTACCGTGTGGATAAGTCTGCCGGTCAGCCGTATACGCATGGCAGAATTCCCCTCGATGTTCATCACCCGGTCGGTTGGGTGGCAAAGTTGCAAAATCTGCCCACACTAATCGAAACACCTCTCGATCAAATTTTATATTTGGATATTGAAACCACCAGCCTCTCGAACGCGTCCGGCACCCTTCCTTTCCTGATCGGACTGTGCCGGGTTACCGGAGACCAACTCACCACCATGCAGCTTTTTATGCGTTCACCGGAAGAGGAAAAAGCCGCGCTGGCGGAATTGATTCGTCTGGTGGAGGCGGCGGATGCTTTGGTCACCTATAATGGGGCCAGCTTCGATCTGGAAATTCTTCGTTCCCGCCTGCGCTATCATCGGCTGCCCGATCCGTTTTCACCGCACAAACACTTGGACTTGTTACACGTCACCCGCAAGTTGTGGAAGAATACGCTTCCGAGCCGCTCGCTGGGTTACATTGAAATGAGCCTGCTGGGCGTCGCCCGCCGGGAGATCGAGATCCCCGGTAGTCAAATTCCCCAGTTGTATT
>DAIOEK010000038.1:0-28313 GCA_036746315.1 Anaerolineaceae bacterium
ACCGAGGCGTAGAACTTGAGCGCCAGTCCGCCCGGGGTGGTCTCGGGGTTGCCGAACATGATGCCGATCTTCTGGCGAAGCTGGTTGGTGAAGACGACCGCGGTCTTGGTCTGGTTGATCACACCGGAGAGTTTGCGCAGCGCCTGCGACATCAACCTTGCCTGCATGCCCATGCTGGCGTCGCCCATGTCGCCTTCGATCTCCGCGCGGGGAACGAGAGCTGCGACCGAGTCGATGACCACAATGTCCACTGCGCCCGAGCGAACCAGCGTCTCGCAGATTTCCAATGCCTGCTCGCCGGTATCGGGCTGGGAAATCAACAGGCTCTCGACATCCACACCGCATTTTGCGGCGTAAGCCGGGTCGAGCGCGTGCTCCATATCCACGTAAGCGGCGGTGCCGCCCATCCTCTGCGCTTCCGCCACGATATGCTGGCAGACCGTGGTCTTGCCGGAGGATTCAGGTCCAAAGATCTCGGTGATCCTTCCGCGGGGGATGCCGCCGATTCCCAGGGCGATGTCGAGGGAAAGGGAGCCGGTGGGGATGGATTCCACGGTCATGTGATGGGCCTCTCCCAAACGCATAATCGAGCCTTCACCATAACGCTTAACGATATCGGTAAGGGCGCGATCCAATACGGCACTTCTTCCATTATTATCCTGACTGGATTGCTCTGGCAGCGGCGGATTGGTCATTTTCTTGGGCATAATTTTCTCCGGAAAAATGGCGAATTGTTTTTACTATTCAATTAATTGTAGCACATCTGTTCGAATGGTCAAGGGATATCGTTCGGCAGAAAGTCGAGCCCCGGGGTGGGGGTGGGGTTGATTTGAAAACCCTTGCTGCCGTAATAGGTGATGAACGACACCGCACCCGGTTTGATATCAAATTTATGGTACTTTGAGTTATCCGGATAGTCAACCCAAATTGTGTAACTACCTGCGGGCAGATCACCCAGCACCAGGTTCTCCTGATAGTGGTCGTCGGCGTTGACGGTTTTACCGCCGTAGGTACGCACCTCGTAGGTCTTTCCGGTCTCACGGTTGCGCAGACTGACCACCACATGATTGAGCGTTTTTCCGCTTTCGTCCATGATGCGCGCTGCGAGGACGCCCCAGCCCTGGGGAGGGGCGATCCAGAGTTCGGGGTTGCGGGTATTCCAGAATAGATTCTTGCCCAGCCTGACCTCAAAATGCAGGTGCGGACCAGTGCTTTCGCCTGTGCTGCCCACCTTGCCCAGAACATCGCCGGGTTCCACATACTGGTTGTCGACCACATCCAGCTCGCCCATGTGGGCATAGAGGGTGAAAAGCCGCTGCCCTTTGTAGCCAAAATCGTGTTCGATGGCTACCGCCAACCCGTAATCATCCTTGGCGCCGGGAACTCCGGCGAGCAGGCCGTACCCCGCCCAGATCACTTTTCCCGAGGCGGCAGCCAGAACGGGCGTGCCCTTGGGGGCGTCGATATCAATGCCGGTATGCACCGTATCAGGACCGAAGACGATGCCGCCATATTTGTAATCCGACACGGGCCAGTTGATGGTATCGGCAGCGATGGGGCGGATGAAGTAGAAATGATCCTCTTCGGTCAGCGCCCAGGGGACGGGATAGAGGGGCGGTCTCCAGGCGGATACCGGCAGCGGTCCGGGGGTGGGTACATCCAGCACCAGGGCGTCGAGCGTGGGAGGCGGCGTGGCGCTGATGGAAAGCCCGGGCGCCTGCGTTGCGGTTGGCTGCGGCGTGGCGGTGGGCTGAGGGGTATCGGTGGGGGTGGGCGGGGCAATATCCGCAGACGGGTTCTGGGTGAGTGCGGCGATCGTCCCGGCGACGGCGGTGAGCACCACGTCCTGCCGGGCGGCAGTCTGCTGCCGGGGGGTGAAAAGCTGCTGCCCCGAAGCAGCCACGATCAGCATGCTCAGCAACAGGATGAGCAGAATTCCCAGACCGATTTGCAGCGAACGGTTGGTTTTCATGGCGACAGAGGCGTCCAGGTTGGGCGGAGCGTGGAGGTCGGCGTAGACGTGGGGGTAATGGTGGGCGTCTTGGTGCGCAATACACGCTGGGTCGGGGTGGGGGTGGCGGTCGGCGGCACTTCGCCGGTGGGGGTGATGAAGATATCCGGCGGATAGAGTTCGAGCATGGCATTTCGCCATGTCAATCCCTGACGCATGACGAACAGATTGAACTGTGCACCCTGGAAATACGTGGTCCAGTTGGGTGTGGCGGGGATGCGCTCCCAATCATAGCGCAGCGCCATGTCGGTGACATCCACCCAATACCCAGTGGGGTATGCGGGCGCCAGTTCCCCACCGCGTTCGTAGGCGCCCGGGTCATTATCGAAGCGGGCGTTGATATTCCAGGCGCGGTGCAGAACGGGCTTGCCCATCGAGCCGTCCTGGTAGAGCGGACGGGCATACAGGCGGAAGTAGGTCTGGGTGCCGTATTCCTCCTTGGTGATCATCAACCAGCCGACATTCATAGGGATGTAATTGATCTTGAACCCGCGACCGGTATAGAGCCAGTTGTCTTCCATGCCGGGGTCATTGACGCTGGATAACGGTTGAAAAGCTGATTCGAGATTGGCGAGGATATCCCAACCGGTCTCGGCTTTCAGCTTTTCGCGGAGTGCGCTGAAGGATTCATTGGTGAGGTCGTGCAGCATCGGGTAAGCCGCCTGTACACCGTCGATGTGGATCAGCTGGTAGCGGTTGGGGAGGCTATCCACCGGGGGGGTGATCTCCAGCTGGTATTTGGGTGGCAGCGTCTTTTGCTGCTGGCTGGCCACCCATTCGGGCTCAACGAAAACAAAATCGGAGGTCTGCCAGTCAAGCCCGTTGATCCTGCCCGCGCCGGGCGTCACCGGGTAGACCAGGTTCCCCGAAGGAAAGCTGTAGGCGGCAAGATAATCCTGGTTGGGTTCGGATACCACGACAAACAGCACTTCGCCATCCGGGCTCCAGGCTGCCTGTTCCCCCTCCACAACGGCATCCGCGGCTTTGGTGCGGTTGCCAATCTGCCAGGTAAAGATGGTGCGGTGATTTTGCACCAGGCTGCTCCAGGTGAGTTGGGTGCCGTCGGGGGAATAGACCGGGTAACGGGGGTCGTCGCCGGCGTGGATTTCGACAGGCTGCAGGCGGATGGTACTGCCGCCCAGCATGGCAGTCCAGATGGCGGGCTGGTTTTGATAACTGGATATATAAACCAGCTGATCCTGATCGGGCGACCAGGATGGATCGTAATCCTGATCCTCATTGAAGGTGATGCGGGTGATGCGGTAGGGCTGCTCCGCCAGGCTGGCAACCATGATCTCCATGTTATCCTGCTGAAAGGACTGGAACGCCAGGCGGGTGCCATCCGGGCTCCAGGCAGGAGAGGAGTCGAATTCGGGCGTATCGGTGACGCGGGTCAGATTCCCATCTTCCAGGTTCAGAATGTAGATATCCCAGTAACCGTTCTGCCTGGAACTGAACGCGACCTGTTTACCGTCGGGGCTGATGGCGGGGTCGATATCATCCCACGGATTGGATGTGAGCCTGAGCAGGGTGGGGTTGCCGGGGGAGAACGCATACAAATGGCTGAAGCCGTCATCTTCCATGCTGAAAACGACCATTCCCTGTGCAACGGCGGAGCCGGACATCAGGTTTGGCAGTTGATAATCATCGTCCAACGGTTCGGCGGATTCGGCAACCGGCTCGGGTGTTGGCGTTTGGGTCGTTTCCCGGGTTTTTTCAATGACCACAGCCAGCAAGGTGTTCTGCGACTGGTATTTGTTTCTCACCGGCAGGTAAAAGGCAAGGATGACGAAGATGTTCAAAACCAATAGAATACCGGCGGCCGCCAGCATCAGTTTTGTTTTCCGTTCCAGGGGTGGTAGTTGTATGCGCTTAATACGCTCTAGAAGATTTTTCACAAGGATCTTCCCCGCGAGAAGACGAGCACGAATCAATTGCCCGGTTGTTGAATCTGCATCCAGGCATCCATGACATCCAGCGGATTGATCAGAATGTACCTGCCGCTGACCCGCCAGATGCAATACTGCATCCGCTCCGCGTCCGTCGCAGACGTGGTGTAGTAACCCATTGATGCAAATTCGGTACCATCTACCCCCAAACGCATTTCGAGGTGCAGGTGTGGATTGCCGGAGTATTCCTTGCCGGTATTGCCGACGTTGCCGATCAAATCTCCTGCTTTTACCTCATCCCCTACCTGCAGGGTGGCGGGGAATTGCAGATGTCCGTAGAGGATGTAGAGTGCGTTGGGGGTGAAGGCGGATGTATCCGATAAATAATCGCCGCAAGCCTCCATGCGCGGGTTATACGGGTAGGGGGTGGCGACCGGGTAATCGGGCAGCGTGGCAAGCAGCTGCGGGGGAATGTTCTCCAGCGGGGTCTCGATGATGATCAGGTTGCCATAGGGGGGCAGTTCCTTACTCACCCCGGCGACCCGGCCGGACATCATGGCATAAATTTCGAGCCCTTCCATTTTTTGATGGGTGCCACGGCTGTAATAGGCAAAGTCGACGCCGTGGTGACCATCATCGTGTCCGGGCGCAGGGGGGATGAAGTCGGTGGTTTTGATCTCGCGCATTTCCGAAAGCTGAATATCCTGCAGCGGGGAGTGCAATTCAAAACCGGCATAAGGCGGCAGGGTGGGCGTGGCGGTTGGCTGGGGCGTGTCCGTCGGCGGAACGGGTGTGAGCGTCGCCGTGGGGCTGGGCGGGAGGGTCGGTTCTGGCGGCGGGGTTTCGGTGACAGCGGGGAGCGATCCGCTGCCGCAGGCGCTGAGCAGGAGGATCGCTGCAAGCAGGATCAGACCGGAAGCAGACTTGTTTTTCATGCAGTGATTATAACGTAACTGAATTGCGCATTTTCGAGTAAAATACCACTCTGAAAGAATAAGCACTGATGATTTATAATCTGCACATGTCGCAAATTAAAACGAAGTTTGCAATCACCTTCATTCTGCTCTCGCTGATAATTTCCTTCACTCCCCAGCCGGTTCAGGCACAGGATGAAGCGGTTTGGGAAGTGCTGAATTCGCTGAACGCATATCGGGCAGCCAACGGCCTGCCGGCGTTGCAGGTGAACGGCCAGTTGATGGCAGCCGCCCAATCCCAGGCGGATTACCTGGCAGCCACCTATGATATCGAATCCAATGCCGATGGACATGTCGGCGCAGGCAACAGCCGTCCCATCGACCGCGCCTTTGCCTTTGGATACGGGAATGGCTACCAGATCGACGTTTCCGAAAACTGGGCGGGGTTGGGTCCGGCGACTACGGCTTCACAGGTGGTATACAACCCGTGGTGGGCGGATGCAGCCCACCAAAATACAATGCTGGACGGATGGGGGGTAAACTACACCGACGTGGGTGTCGGGGTAGCCAAACAGGGCATCATCGTTTATTACGTGGTGGACGTAGGCGCCATTACCAGCGACCAGGCATATGTATCCCCCTCGGGGATCAGTTCTTCCACCGGGGCGTTTGGTCCGGCGGCGAACAATACCGTCACGCTGCTGGCGACCGCCCTGCCGGCGGCGGATGGATCGATCACACACATCGTTCAGGAGGGCGAGACGCTGGAACTGATCTCCGAATCTTACGGTGTATCGGTCGAGACCATCCGGGAACTGAACAACATGCCCACCGGGTATGTGCTGATCTATCCCAACCAGGAATTGCTGATCAAGCCGGCGGGTTCGGTGGATGAGTCGGATATTCCCACCGGAACGCCATCCGGACCCACGGCGACGGTGACCCCGGTGCCAACCTTCACCCTGCGTCCGCACCCCACCCGCACCCCCGAAGCGACCGAGACGGCTGTTCCATTGATCGCTCCTGCAGGCGACAGCGGCGAATTGACCGGCAGGCAAACGTTGGGGCTGATCGTCACCATCGTATGCGGATTGGGACTGGTCGGCTTCATTGCTCTGGTTTTCAGACGGAACAATTAAGTCAATTCAAATGAATCATAAAGTCAAACGCCTGTTATTCCTTGTTTTTGTATTGCCCTTCCTGGTAATTCCGGGATGGGTTGTCCAAGCGGGTGGCATCAGCCCCTACGACCTGATCGATGCGGTGAACAGTTACCGCCTTTCACAGGGGTTGTATGCGCTCGATCCGGAATCGCACGTGATGTCGGCTGCCCAGGCGCATGCCGACTGGATCGTGGAGACCGGGCAGGGCGGGCACACCGGCGAGGGCGGTTCGGATGAGACGATCCGCGTTCTGTGGACCGGGTACGGAGACGGCGCATCCATTCATTGCGACGAAGCCTGGGCTAGCGGTCCCAGCGTGGAATTTGCCGTATACACCGCATGGTCGGATTACATCCACCAGGCGGTGATGCTCGACTACTGGGGCAACGGATACACCGATGTCGGCGCTGGGGTGTCTTCGAAAGGCAACGGGCAATATGTGTTTGTGCTGGATGTATGTATGATCTCTGGGCAGCCTTCGCCCAACAAACCGACCGCGGTGATCGTTTCCGGGCAGGAGGATGGCAGCAGCGTTGTCACCACCGAAGAAGTATCACAATACATAAACAAGGTGCTGGTGGCGACGGCTGCGGCGGACGGTTCGATCACCCATATCGTCAATTACGGACAAACGCTGGTGCAGATCGCGCTGGCTTACGGGGTCAAGGTGGCTGACATCCGCCAGTTGAATGGCATGGCGGAGGATTCCACGCTGATCTATCCCGAGCAAAAATTGATCATCCGCAAAGCCGGAGAGGCGGGTACCACCGCTACCCCGGCGGCAGGCACCCCGACCGTGGAAGGTGAACCGACGGAGACCATCACCCCGGTTCCCACGTATACGCCCAGGGTGAAGACATTGCCCACGCTGGCGGTAACCGACCAGCCGGTCGAGACCGCTAAAGCAGAGACGGAGGGCAAGCCGCTTTCCGGTTCCGTGCAGACCATTGGTCTGGTGCTGGTGGTGGTCTGCGGGCTGGGCATCCTGGTGTATATGGGGTTGGGATTGCGAAAATCATAAAAAAAGAGAGAGCCGGCCGGCTCTCTCTTTTTAGCATCAACGGATGCGGCGGCTTTCCATATAGAAGCGTTTTTCAATTGCCTCGCCCATCGAGAAGGTCTTGCGGGGCAGGGCGCCATCCAGAATGACCGTTTTGAAGAGGTCGTTCTTATCCATGCCGGGGAGCAGAAAACCGGCGTTGCCGGCCTGGTTGCCCAGGTCGCACACCACATCCTCCCCGTGGACGTAATCCAGGGATTCTGCCATTTTGTCACTCATCAATTGATCGAGAAACGCCTGGAGGTTGCCGACCGGCAGGTTCAAAGCCGGCTGCGTCAGTTCGACCAGATGGTATTTTCCCCCGGATATCCACCCAAAACGCTGGTTCCCGGCGGTGGAGGCGGCTACCTGCTTTGCCATCTCCTGTTCCGAGGCGAGCGGTGTGATCCTGCACGATGTGCCGAAGAAGGATTGCAGTTTTGCCGAAATATCGCACCGGCAGGCGAACAGCACGCGGTGGATCGGCTCGAACACCAGACCGGCATCGTGAACGTTTTCGATCTCCACCAGCGCGTAGCGGGCGGGATGATCCATACCGACCTGCGGTTTCACTTTTTCCCAGATCGCCTTGGCGGTCGCCAGCGAATGGTTGCCATCCCCCATGGCAAAGAGCAGGGTTGGTTTCGCTTCCGGCAGTTGATATCTGGCCTGGAAGGCGGCAGGATCAGCCAAAGTTTGCAAAGCAGCAACCACCTGCGCTTCCATTTGCGCATCGTTCACCAGCCAGCCGTCGACGTGTCCGCTGCCGAGCATGAGATCCGTCTGGTAGAGTGTCTGCATTTTTGCTTTACCGGCTGCCAGCGGCTCGATGACGGTCCGCTGTGGGTCGTCGATCAGGACGAGAATATGGGGCAGTTCCAGGAGGGCATTTTCGCGAATACGGATGCGCGGCGGCAGGCGGTCGATGATGGTGCCTTCGGTCGCCCGGATGAGGCTGGTTGATCCCTTGTTGTAATCGTACTGTTCGAGATCGAGGCAGAGGACGACGCCCCGGCGCATCTTTCCGGCAACAGTGCGCTCCACGTATACCATGCCGTCATGCGGTTGAAGGATGCCGTCATCCAGGTAGCGCTGCATGTTGCCGTTGATGGTCTCGAGTCTTTTCTGCTCTTCGGGTTTTCCCAGAAACACTTCGGGCAGGATCAGATGATAGGTGGACGGGGCATTACCGACCCAATCCGCCACCTGCTGCCAGTACTGCGGTTGGGATGTGAACTGATCACAGGCAATGACAGCCCATTTCTTGAAGTCGATATCCGGTCGCGGAAGATACACCTGCGGCGTCATGATGCCCAGTTGTTCGTATTTCCTCATGTTTCCTCCTGTGGGATGGATGATTATGATTAAGTATAGCTGAGATGTCCCGCTTGTGGGTAGGGAAAGCCGGGAAAATAAAAAAAGCCCGACCCATTCCGGTCAGGCTTCCGTCATCCATTTGGGTTTTACATATCACGCATAAAAGCCACACCAATGGTACCGGGACCGGTGTGGGTACCGATCACCGGGCTGACCTCGGTGGTGAGCAATTCCACCGGGGCGAAACGGGCTTTGAGTTCCTGGAAGACCTCATCCGCTTCCACCGGCGATGCGGCGTGCAGCACACTCAACCGGTTCTGGCGCGAGTGCTCCAGTTCCTTATCCAGCAGGGAGAACATTTTCTCCACGGCTTTTTTGTATGTGCGTACCTTGGCAGCCGATTCCACGCCGCCATCCTGCAGGTGCAGAATGGGTTTGAGGTTCAAAGCGGTGCCGACAAAACGGGCGGCGTTGCCGATGCGCCCGCCGCGGTGCAGATATTCCAGTGTTTCCACCACGAAAAAGGCGCCTGTCTGGGAGATGGCTCTTTCCACGACTGATTTCATCTCCGGCAGGGAAGCGCCGTTCTGGGCGGCGCGGGCAGCCTGTAAAACCTGAAAACCCAGCGCCATGCTTGCCATGCGCGAATCGATCAGTTCGATCGGGGCACCGGGGAAAGCCTCCTTCGCCTGCGTGGCGGAGTTCAGCGTGCCCGACAACCTGGATGAGATGCAGACGCACAGAATCTGATTGCCCTCATCGAGCTGCTGCTTGAAGATCTCTTTGAAGGCGATCACGCTGACCTGGGAAGTGGTGGGGCTGGTGGAACTATTTTTCAGACGCTGATAGAACTGGTCGGTATGGATATCGATACCATCCTGATAGGTCACCCCGTCCCAGATGACGATTTGCGGCGCTACGATAATGCCATATTCTTTTACATAATTCTCGGGCAGATTAACGGTACTATCCGTTACGATTGCAACTTTGGACATTGTTTCTCCTCATGATGAGCGGTTGTATCAAAGGGTTATATGTTGATAACCCGCAACCCGGAAAAGGGATACGATCCAATATCACTGCTTTTTTCTAATTCTGCAGGGTCAGGGAAAGGGTAAAATTGTTCCTTTCCAGAAGAAGAAATCTAGATTCGATAGCCCTGCCTGCGCGAAACCATTGACTGGCGCGCCCGGCTGTATAATAAATGTATTGCGGTTCATTCTTCATTCCCGATGAGCTTTTCACGCCGGAGGACAATGTGTCACCTTTATCCGATCTGATCGTTCCTGTTCTGAAATCCGGTATCACCCAAATCAGTAAAAGCAGCCTGCCCAAAGTGGAGGGCAGCATCTCGCTGCCGGGCATCTCCCGGCGCGTGGAAATCATCCGTGACCAATGGGGAGTACCACACATTTACGGCGATACGCTGGCAGACACCGTTTTTGCGCAGGGATTCGTCCATGCCCAGGACCGCCTGTGGCAGATGGAATTGAACCGCCGCACCGCGCGGGGACGCCTGAGCGAATTGTTCGGTCCCATGGCGTTGGATACCGACCGGGCGGCGCGGACCTTTGGCTGGGATCGATTGGGAAAGAACGATTATCAAAACCTGGATGAGGTGACCCGAGCTTCCATCGATGCTTACACGGCGGGGATCAATGCTTTTCTGGCGCAGCGCGGCAGAAAGAACCCGGTGGAATACACCCTGCTGGGCATCCAGCCGGAACCGTGGTGCATCGAAGACAGCATGGCGTTTTCGCGCCTGATGTTCTGGCAGCTTTCGCATGCCTGGTACAGTGAGATTGTACGGGCAAAATTGATCGCCGAAGTGGGCGCGGAAAAGGCGGCGGAGTGGGAGCCACACTACCCGGTCGAGAATCCGACCATCCTGCCCAAAGGGATCGAATTCAACCGCCTAAACTCCTTCGGTGGACTGGCGGGGGCGGATAATCCGCTGGCGAGCCGGGGACAGGGCAGCAATTGTTGGGCGGTCAGCGGTGCGCGTTCGGTGACCGGCAAGCCCTTCCTGTGCAACGACATGCATCTGGTGCTCACGCTGCCGACGATCTGGTACGAGGCGCATCTGGCGGGGGGCGGGCTGAATGTCACCGGGGTGAGCATGCCGGGCATTCCGTACATTCTGGTGGGGCATAATGAACGCATTTCGTGGGGCATCACACTGGCGTTTACCGATTGTGAGGATCTTTACCTTGAAAAATTCGAACCGGATGGCAACCATTACCACACTCCCCAGGGGGTGGCGGAAGCGACCGTGGTGGAAGAAACAATCCGGGTGAAAAAGGCGCCCGAGCATGTGGAAAAGGTGGTCATCACCCGTCACGGACCGGTGATCTCGGACGTGGTGGGATATCCGCAGCAGAAGGTGGCGGTACAGTCAATGGCGCTGCAGCCGACCCGCGGTCTGCATGCCTGGCATTTGTTGAACCAGGCAGGGAACTGGGATCAGTCTGTCGCGGCGATGCAATGGGTGAATGCCACCCAGCTCAATATCGGCTATGCCGATGTGGATGGCAATATCGGCTACTGGGTCACCGGCAGCCATCCCATACGGGGCAAGGGTGACGGCAGAATACCTGCGCCGGGCTGGGAGGTGGCTTACGACTGGAAAGGGGAGGTTCCTTTCAAGGAGATGCCGCACGCGCTCAACCCCGAAAGCGGTTATGTATTGACCTGCAATCACAAGATCATTCCCGATGATTATCCGCATCACCTGGGCGAGGTGTGGATGAACGGCTACCGCGCCCGCCGCCTGACGGAAATGCTGGAGGGCGTCGCGAAGCTGAGCCCGCGCGAGTTTACGCAAATGCAGGTGGACGTCAAGTGCCTTTCGGCGGTGGATTTTCTGCGGGCGCTGGAAGGGTTCACCCCGCAGGATGAAACCCTGCTGCCATACCTGCAGCGGCTGCGCGCGTGGGATGCGAATTTGAGCGTCCGTTCCAGCGAGGGCGCCATTTACGAAGTTTTCCGCTACACCATCATTCGCAACCTGCTGGAGCCCGTGCTGGGCGAAGCCTTCACCAACCAGGTGCTGGGGATTGCCTTCAACCCCATCCTGCTGACGGACCATGAATACTTCGGGTATGATACCGTAAGTCTGATCCGCATGCTGGGAGATAAAGATTCCTGGTGGATGGAAAAGGCCGGCGGAAAGCAGGCGCTGTTATCGAACAGCCTGAAGCAATCGATCGCCTACCTGCAAAAACGCCTGGGTACGGATGAGGAGAAATGGCAGTGGGGTAGCCTGCACCAGCTTACCTTTGGACATGCCATCGGGGCACAGAAACCGTTCGACCGGGTGTTCAACCGCGGTCCGTACCCCATGGGCGGTGACACGGACACGCCCCTGCAAAGCGCTATTTCACCCGATGCACCGTATGACAATAAACTATGGTCGCCATCGGTGCGGTTCATCATGGATATGAGCGATCCATCCAAATCGGTTTGCGTTACCCCGGTGGGGCAGTCGGGGCAGCTGGGCAGCCGGCATTACGATGATTTCATTCCCGATTACCTGAACGGCAGGTACCATCTCATGCTATTCACCCGCGAGCAGGTGGAAGCCAACCAGGCTGCCAGACTGGTGCTCGAACCGCAATAATCAACCGGCGACCCAATCAAGGATTGAACTTTGGATCAACCTCGTCAACTTCTCAGTGTAGGCATCGATATCGGCACCACAACCACGCAGCTGGTGTTCAGCAGTCTATCCTTAATGGATGTTGCCCGACCGGGGCAGATTCCGCGCATCAACATCACCGACCGCAAGGTGCTCTACCAGAGTGATATCATCTTCACCCCCCTGCTGGATGAAGAAACCGTGGATGTGCAGCGGCTGATCGACTTCATCCAACAACAATACAATACCGCCGGAGTGCTGCCCTCGCAGGTGGAGACCGGCGCCGCCATCATCACCGGGGAGACCGCCAAAAAGAAGAATGCGGATGAGATCCTCAAGGCTGCCGCCAGTTGGGCGGGGGATTTTGTGGTTACGGTCGCCGGCCCGAACGTGGAGAGCGCCGCGGCGGGCAGGGGATCGGGCGCGGCTGAATATTCGCGGCAGCATTTCAACACGGTTACCAACATCGATATTGGCGGCGGCTCCGCCAATAGTGCGGTGTTCAAACAGGGAAAGCTGGTTGCGGCTGCGGCGATGAATTA
Source organism: Anaerolineaceae bacterium (assembly GCA_036746315.1). Taxonomy (GTDB): domain Bacteria; phylum Chloroflexota; class Anaerolineae; order Anaerolineales; family Anaerolineaceae; genus DAIOEK01. Next base: position 12,513 of record DAIOEK010000038.1, read on the forward strand.
CGGCGGCAGGATCATCGAATTGGATGCCGCTTCGGGCGTGGTGAAAAAAATCACCAAACCGGGACAGCACATCTGCCGGCAGGTGCATGCCAGCCTTAAGGTGGGTGAAACAGCGGATATGGCTGATCTCATCCGGGTGTGTGACTGCATGTGCGAACTGACCATCGAGCTGATTGAGGGGACTGATTCAGAGCTTGCCCGGCAGCTTTACCTTACCCCGCCGATCGGGATTTCGGGCAAGAACCGGCTGATCATGCTTTCGGGCGGGATCGGGCGCAGTTATTTCGATGACGTTCCGGCGGGCAGCATTCGCGATGTGGCGGCGTATGGCGATATCGGTCCGTTGTTTGCCAGCCGGTTGAAGACCTCGGGCATTTTACAGGATTACACCCTGCTGCAGCCGCCCGAGACGATGCGGGCAACCGTACTGGGCGCCGCCTCGCAGTTGATCACCCTTTCGGGGTCCACCATCTGGGCGGAGAAGGGGATTTTGCCGCTGCGCAATGTTCCGGTGGTGCGTCCGGTGCTGGACGGGCTGCCGAAATCCGATGAGTTGCCGGCGTTGATCCGGGATGCGCTCAACCGCTGGGACATCCTGGCAGCCGAGAATCCGTTCGCCGTTGCTTTGGATATCGACCGCGTGCTGGATTACCAGACGCTGGTGCGGCTGGCGGAAGGGCTGCGCATGTTTGCGGAGCAGACGCCATCCAGCCTGCCGCTGATCGTGATCATCCAGAAGGATTACGCACAATCGTTGGGGCAGACTCTGCGGACGATGCTGGCTGCCCGTCCGTTGCTGGTGATCGACCAGGTCGGTCTGGAAGAGGGCGATTACCTGGATATTGGCGCTCCATTAATGGACGGCAGGGTGGTACCATTGACAGTTAAGACGCTCGTGTTCTATCATCATGCTTAGCACAGGGATGACATGCTTCTGAGAACAATCTTGTTTGGAAAGCCATACGAATTCCCGGACATCCGCACGTTGATGGGGAAAGCCAACGAAGAGAAATCCGGCGATCAGCTTGCCGGCGTAGCTGCCATCACCACCGCGGAACGCGCCGCCGCCAAACTGGTGTTGTCTGAAGTGCCGCTGTGGGTATTGTATGAAAATCCGGCTGTGCCCTACGAACAGGATGAAGTGACCCGCTTGATCCGCGATGCAGTTGATCCGCAGGTTTACGGGGAGATCAAGGGCTGGACGGTGGGCGATCTGCGCGAATGGGTGCTGCGGGATACGACCTCAGCGGAGGAGATCCGGCGTATCTCGAACGGGCTCACCTCCGAAATGGTGGCGGCGGTCACCAAGCTGATGTCAAACCTGGATTTGATCTATGCCGCCCAAAAGATCAGGGTGGTCAAACACTGTGTCAACAGCATCGGGATGCCGGGCACCCTCTCCAGCAGACTGCAACCGAACGACCCGACGGATTCACCGGAGGGCGTGCGGGCATCCATATACGAGGGGTTGAGCTACGGCAGCGGCGACTCGGTGATCGGCATCAACCCGGTGGATGACAGCTATTCGTCCGTCTCCCGGCTGCTGGAAATGACCTACGATATCATCAAAACCTGGGAAGTGCCCACGCAGAACTGTGTGCTGGCGCACGTCACCACCCAGATGCGCTGCCTGAAGAACGGCAGCCCGGTGGGTCTGGTGTTCCAATCCATTTGCGGCAGCCAGAAGGGCAACGAAACGTTCGGCATCTCCGTGGGCATGCTGGATGAAGCCTACGAACTGGCAAAAAAACACTGCTACCCCGCAGGACCGGATTTCATGTATTTCGAGACCGGGCAGGGCTCCGCCCTCTCCGCCAATGCGCACAACGGTTGGGATCAGTTGACCCTGGAGGCGCGCAATTACGGGCTGGCAAAACGTTATTCCCCCTTCCAGGTCAACACCGTGGTAGGGTTCATCGGTCCCGAATATTTGTACGACGCGCGGCAGATCCAGCGCGCGGGGCTGGAAGATCACTTCATGGGCAAGCTGACCGGCATCTCAATGGGCTGCGACGCCTGCTATACCAACCATGCCCGGATCGATCAGAACGGGGTCGAATCCCTGGCGGTGATGCTGACTGCCGCCGGATGCAACTATTTCATGGGCGTCCCGATGGCGGATGACACCATGCTCTCCTATCAATCCACCTCCTTCCACGATACGGCGACATTACGGCAATTATTCGGCTTGCGCCCCGCCCCCGAGTTCGAAAAATGGATGGAAACGATGGGGCTGATGAAGAACGGAATCCTGACGGAAAAGGCAGGAGATCCTTCGATCTTCCTGAAACGTTGAGGCAGCGATGGATGCAGATCAAATCGAGAAGATCGTCAACGCGATCGTAGCGGAACTCACTTTACTGCAAAAACCGGCGACAGCACGCGAGCCGGGGCATCCCGTGCCGCCTGTACGGACCCAACCAGCATATCCGCCTGCTGCGGCAGCGTCCTCCGGCTGGGGGTTGGATTTGCCCGACCTGACGGCTTCCGGTTTTCGGGAACAGCCGGCGGTGGATCACCCGGAAGATGCCGATGGTTTGCAGGCGTTAATGGATGCAACCCCGGCGCGGATCGGATATGGGCGGGCAGGTCCACGCTACCGGACGAAGCACTGGCTGATATTCCAGGCGGATCAGGCAATCACCCAGGACACACTCTACCGGGATGTGGATGAGGCATTGCTGGCGCGGATGGGCTTGTTCAAGGTGCAGACCTGCATCGCGGCGGGGAAGCAGGAATACCTGCTGCGACCCGACCTGGGCAGGCAATTAAGTGAAGAAGCCAAAAGCGTGATCCGGCAGCGCTGCACTCCGAAACCCAATATCCAGGTGGTGGTGGGGGATGGGTTGAGCGCACAGGCAATCGAATCGAACCTGGACCAGATCATGCCGGTGATTCAACAGGGCTGCCAGGCAGCCGGTTTGAGTATGGGCACACCCTTCTTTGTGCAATACTGCCGGGTGGGGGTGATGAACGATATCGGTGACATTCTGCAGCCGGACGTGTTGATGCTGCTAATCGGCGAACGTCCCGGGCTGGGCAGGGCGGATTCGATGAGCGTCTACATGGGCTATCATCCGCAGGGCGGGCAGTCCGATGCGGATCGCGATGTGATTTGCAATGTATTCAACGGCGGAACCAATCCGCTGGAAGCCGGAGCATATGCCGTTCAACTGGCACAGAAAATGATCCTGCATCAAGCCGCCGGAGTGCGATTGAAGCTGGCGGAAGGAGGACAGGCTTAATGGGCATCTTGTCTCCCATCCGGGCGAAGGCGCTGGCGGTGCGGGTGATCCCCAAGGTGGCGCCCGACCTGGCGCGTGAGTTGAATTTGAAGGAAGGGCAGCATTCGCTGGGCATCCTCACCGCGGATAACGACGATGCCACCTATGTTTCCATCGATGAAGCGACCAAGATGGCGGATGTGGAAGTGGTGTATGCCCACTCGTTCTACGCCGGGGCAAAGCATGCCTCGGGGCTGCTATCCGGCGAGATCATCGCCATGCTGGCGGGACCCGATCCGGCGGAAGTGAAATCCGGGCTGCATGCTGCCGTTCAATACCTGGAGAACTCGGCGCTGTGGTATTCCGCCAACGAGGAAGCCAGCATTGCCTTCTTTCCGCATGTCGTTTCGCGGACCGGCACTTATTTATCCAAAGTATGCAAGCTGGCGGTGGGCGAGCCGATCGCTTACCTGATCGCCCCGCCTTTGGAAGGTATAATGGGATTGGACGCCGCATTGAAGGCGGCGGACGTGCGGATGGTTTCCTATACGGCGCCGCCATCCGAAACGAACTACATGGGCGTCATCCTGACCGGTGAACAGTCTGCCTGTCAGGCGGCTGCCCTCGCATTTCAGGAAATGATCCTGGAAGTGGCAGCCCGACCCCTGCTCTATTAGGAGAGCTTATGCCGGATTTTGATGAAGATCTGATTTCAGTTCAAGAGGCACGCAATGCGGTGATGCAGGCACATCAGGCGCAGTTGATCTGGCAGCACGCATCCCAGGCGGATGTCGACCGGGTGTGCGCCGCGATGGTCGGAGCCGGAGAGGCGGTGGCAGAATCCCTGGGCAGGCTGGCAAACGAAGAGACCGGGTATGGGGTGCCGGCGCATAAAAAGCTAAAGAATCTCCTGGCAACCCGGGTTCTGTGGGACCAGATCAAAGACGAAAAAACCGTGGGCGTGATCCGGCAGGATGAGGCGCACAAAGTGTACGATATCGCCTGGCCGATGGGCGTGGTCGCGGCGCTGGTGCCTTCCACCAACCCCACATCCACCGCCATGTTCAAAGCCATCATTGCGGTGAAGGCGCGGGATGGAATCGTGGTTGCACCGCATCCGACCGCAGTCAAATGCACGGCAGAAGCCACCCGCATCCTGGCGGATGCGGCGGTAAAGGCAGGCGCTCCGGCGGGCTTGATCCAATGCCTCACGCATGTTTCGCTGCCGGGCACCTCTGAATTGATGAAACACCATTACACTGCGCTGATCCTGGCAACGGGCGGAAGCGCGATGGTGAAGGCTGCCCATTCGGTGGGCAAGCCGGCTTACGGCGTGGGGCCGGGCAATGTGCCCTGCTACGTCGACCGCTCCGCCGATGTGGCGCAGGCGGCAAAATATATTGTAGCCAGCAAGGCATTCGACCATTCCGTGATCTGCGCCACCGAGCAGGCAGTGGTGGCGGACCTGCCGGTTGCATCCGAATTACAGCGGCTGATGGAACAGGAAGGCGCGTATTTTGTCAACGAACAGCAGGCTGACCTGCTGCGCAACCTGTTGTTCGACGCGGCCGGCGGCATTAACCAGAAAACGGTGGGCAAATCCGCCGCGGTGTTGGCGCAGATGGCAGGTTTTTCGATCCCTGCCGGAACGCGGGTGTTGGCGGCAAAGCTTTCCAAAGTGGGCAGAGAGGAACCCCTCTCCCGTGAAAAGCTGACCACCGTTCTCGGATGGTATGAAGTCGATGGCTGGGAAAAAGGCTGTGAACGCTGCATCGAGCTGATCAAGTTCGGCGGCGATGGACATTCCCTTTCCATTCATGCCCGGGATGAAAAAGTGATCATGGCGTTCGGGCTGGAAAAACCCGTGCACCGCATTGTGGTGAACACGATGAGTTCGCTGGGCGGGGTGGGGATGACGACCGGCGTTGCACCCAGCATGACGCTGGGACCAGGCGGCGTCGGCGGCGCCATCACCGGAGACAACATTACGGTCAAACATCTTTTCAGTGTAAAGCGGCTGGCGTATGAAATCCGCAAACCGCCGGAAGAAGCCATGCACGAAGAGACGAGCGGCGCAGGCGGCAGCAGCGTGAAAGACGTGGATGTGGATGAAATCGTTCGCAGGGTGTTAAACCAACTGGGACGTTCATAAGAAGAATCACGATCAAATAAATGGAGGAAGCAATGGCAGTAGATGTTTCATTAATAGCATTGGGTATGGTGGAAACACGCGGTCTGGTCGGCGCAGTGGAAGCAGCCGATGCCATGGTAAAGGCAGCCAACGTCAGCCTGATCGGCTCGGAATACGTCGGCGGCGGGTATGTGACCGTGATGGTGCGCGGTGACGTCGGCGCGGTAAAGGCTGCCACGGATGCCGGTGCGGCAGCCGCCAAGCGCGTGGGCGAACTGGTATCGGTGCACGTCATCCCGCGGCCGCACATGGATGTGGAGAAGATCCTGCCGCAGAATACCAAAGGTCAGATCGGCGGCCGTACAGCCGTTAAGTAGCCACCTGCCTCCAATCATTTTTGCAACCGGGGGATGATTGACGCAAGCCAATCATCCCGGACTGCAATCGCCAATGCAGGGATGAATATCCACATCCCGCCTGTTGCCCATCCGGGTGACTGGCGATTGCAGACGGTTTGCTCGATCAAACATAAATAAAGGAAGTCATCAACATGGGTGATCAATTTTCTTTAAGGTGCTATACCTACCTGGATCGCATGCAGCCGCAATATGCCGCCTTTGTCGGGACCATAACCCAGGGCGATCTGCCCACCGAGGGCATGGCGGCGCTTTACGTTGAAGTTGCCCCCGGGAACGAGGTGTTCCGGCTGGTGGATATTGCCGTGAAATCCACCGAAGCGAAACCGGGCGCACAGATCGTGGAACGCGAATTTGGCATGTTCGAAGTCCATTCCCCTTCGCAGGCGGAAGTGCTGGAAGCAGGCCGCATCGTTCTGGATCGCCTGAACCTCAAGGTGGAGGAGCGTATCAAGCCGATGATCGCCTCAACGCAGGTGATTACGAATATCGATCCATACCAGTCACAATTGATCAACCGATTTCGCCGCGGCTCGCTGCTGGTTCCGGGGGAGACGATGCTGGTGCTGGAGTGCGCACCTGCGGCATACATCAATTACGCGGTCAACGAAGCTGAAAAAGGCGCTTCCATTAAAGTGATCCATTTCTCCTCGGTCGGTCGTTTTGGCAGGATGTGGCTTTCGGGTTCGGAATCGGAGATTGTGCAAGCCAGGAATGCAGCCGTGGCGGCACTCGAATCCATTCAGGGCAGCGCCGAAAAATAGCTTTTGGGGTTGGTCGTGCTGATATCCGAGGCTGAACTGCGCGAATTGTGGCAAAACGGCAGAGTCGATCTGCCGGTTTTTCCGTTGGGTACCCGGTTCACACCCGCCGCGCAGGACTTTTTGAAAGACAATCATCTGACCGTTCGCTTTTCGGAATCGGCGGCAGGCATCCCATTGCCCGTCCGGGTGACGGAGCATGACCGGATGGGGGAACGCCGGGGAACTGCCCGGGAGATATACACCGAGGCAGATCTCACCGACCTGTATCAGCAGGGGATACGCGAAATTGAGGTGGGAGAAAAAGTGTACCTCACCGACCTGGCAAAGGAAAAAGCCTTTAAATTGGGCATGCGGATCGTGCGGAAGCCGGGCGCCGGACCAACTGCATCCATGCAGGCATCCCACAATAATTACCGCTACGTTACTGCTGCACCCGGCAACACCGGAAAGGAAGCCATGACTGGAAAAACGATCTACACAGAAGCGGACATCGACCGCATGTACCAGGAAGGCAGCCGGAGCATCGAGGTGGGCGAAGGTGTCATCCTGACCGGGCTGGCAGTGGATAAGGCAGCCCTGCTGGGGATGAAACTGGTGCAGCGGGATGCCGCCGCTGTGCCCGCGGCGGAAGAGCAGCCATTATTTGCGGTCATCAAGCAAAAGGTGATGGCACGTATGCAGGGCGGTGTGGATGAAAAGACGGTGGATGCGGTCATCCGCAGGGTCTTGGAAAACATCCACTGATCGCGGGTGAGGGTGGCAGACCGGCACAATGTTTGACAAAACATCCCAACCAGAATACAATCCCTTCGCTTGAGGGTCATTTATGTTTGAAAATCTCACTTCCAGGTTAAATTCTGTCTTTGCACAGCTTCGCAAGCGTGGAAAGTTATCCGAAGCGGATGTGGACGCCGCGCTGCGCGAGGTGCGCCTTGCCCTGCTGGAAGCGGATGTGCATTATTCCGTGGTAAAAGACTTTATCGCCCGCGTCCGTACCCGGGCGGTGGGGGTGGAGGTTTCTCAGGCGCTCAACCCTGCCCAGCAGGTGATCAAGATCGTCCATGAGGAATTGGTCAACACGCTGGGGGAACCCGGGCGCATCAACCTGACGGGAGAAAAACCGCGGGTGGTGATGCTTTGCGGTTTACAAGGTTCGGGGAAAACGACCATGGCAGGCAAGCTTGCCAGGTACCTGCGCGGCCAGGGGGAGCGGGTTGAACTGGTGGCGGCGGACCCATACCGCCCGGCTGCGGTGACTCAATTGCAAATCCTGGGTGAAAAGGTGGGCGTGCCCGTCCATGCCCAAGCAGGCGTAAAACCGCCGGAGCTTGTGCAGCAAGCCTTCAAGACGGCGCAGAAATCCGGCGCCACCGTGCTGATCATCGATACTGCCGGTCGTTCGCAGCTGGATAACGAGCTGATGACCGAATTGAAAGCCATCAAGCAGAAGATCGAACCGGTGGAAACATTGCTGGTGGTCGATTCGATGATCGGGCAGGAAGCCCTGCATGTAGCGGAAGGCTTTCGCGATACCGTTTCGCTCACCGGGTTGATCATGACCAAGATGGATGGCGACTCGCGCGGCGGGGCAGCCATATCCATCCGCTCGGTCACCGGCGTGCCGATCAAGTTCCTCAGTACCGGGGAGAATCTCGAAGCGATGGAAGCCTATCTGCCGCAGAGACTCGCCACGCGCATCCTCGGCATGGGAGATGTGATCGGACTGATCGAAAAAGCCGAAGCAGCCTTCGACCAGAACAGCGCCAGGAAACAAGCTGAAAAGCTGGCTTCGGGTAACCTCACCCTGGAAGATTTTGCCGACCAGCTCAAGCAAATGCGCAAAATGGGTCCTTTTTCGCAATTAATGGACATGTTGCCGGGGAATTTGGGCGCTGCAGCCCGTAATGTATCTCCCCAAGATGCGGAAAACCAGTTAAAATTGACAGAAGCAATTATCAGCTCGATGACCCTTGCGGAACGGCGTCATCCTGATATACTAAATGCCTCGCGACGTCGCAGAATTGCTGCCGGGTCGGGTACCAGTGTCGAACTGGTGAACCGGATGTTGAAGCAGTTCCGTGAAGCGCAGAAGATGATTAAGATGTTGCAAAAATCCGGTGGCAGAGGAATGCCCCGTATCTTTGGTTAAATCCTGCCCTGGAAGAGCTCCGGTAGCGTCCCTTCAACGCCCTCAGCTGGAAATCTGAAAAGGCAGTGCAAAGTTAAATAGATAACCTAGACTAGGAGAAAGTATTCAATGGTTCGTATTCGTTTACGCCGTGTCGGTTTACGCGGACAGCCCAGCTATCGCATTATTGCCGCGGACAAGGAATCCCCCCGCGATGGTCGCTTCCTTGAGATTCTTGGCTTTTATAATCCGCGCACCAATCCTTCCACCATCGAAGTGAAAGAAGATCGCATTTATGATTGGATGTCCAAAGGCGCCCAGCCCAGCGATTCCGTAGTACAGATCTTCAACACCATTGGTTTGATGGATCGTTTTGCCCGTCTGAAGAAGGGCGAAACGCAGGAAACATTACTGGCTGAAGCAGCGGCAGCCAAAGCAAAGCGGGTCGTGAACCCCAAGACCCGTATTGATGCCAAATAATCTTTAAACAATGGCAAACACTAACGCAGGCAAAGGCAATTCCCTCAAGGGGCTGGTGGAGTATATTGCCAGGTCTCTGGTTGATCAACCCGATCAGGTGGAAGTGGCTGCACGAAACGCCGGATCCAAACTCCAATTGGAGTTGAAAGTAGCCAAGGAAGACATGGGCAGGGTGATCGGCAAGGGCGGCAAGGTAGCCAATGCGATGCGGGTATTACTCCGTGTTGCTGCTGCATCTGAAGGCATGCAAGCCAACCTGGATGTGATGGAACCCAAATGAGTTCGATCCAGCGCATCAAGTCAAAGACGAAAAGAAACGAAACAGCCTCGCCCTCATCGGGCGAGTCTGTCTTCATTCTGGTAGGCAAGATTCGCCGTCCACACGGTGTGGTCGGCGAAATTCTGTTGCAGCCTTTCTCGGAATCCACCGGACATTTCGAAGCGGGAAAAACCATCTACGTGGGGCAGAACCACATCAGCTTTGTCGTTGACTCCCGGCGCGATGCGGATGGGATGCAATTGGTCCATCTGCAAGGCATCGATACGCCCGAAGAAGCCGGTGTCTTTCGCAACAAGGATGTTTACGTAACCGCCGAGAGCCTGCCCGAACTCCCTGAGGGTGAATATTACCATTACCAGTTGATCGGTCTGACCGTGGAAGATGAAAAGGGGGCTATAATCGGGGTATTAAATGAAGTGATTTTCACCGGGGCGAATAATGTCTATGTGGTTGTCGCTGACAACGGTGAAGAAACATTACTGCCGGCAATCCCTTCGGTGATCCTGTCTATCGATATCCGCCAAAAAAGGATGGTTGTGCGGCCTCAAGAATGGCTATAGATCTCTGCAATGAATGATAAGCTATACTGGATTGGGTTCAACCTGGTCAGGGGGATAGGTCCCGTAAGATTACAATCGCTATTGGACCATTTTGGTTCCATTGAGTCTGCCTGGATGGCGAGGGCAGGCGAGTATCAATCGGCGGGATTGAATCAGAAAACGATCGAAAACATCCTGCAAATCCGCAATGAGTTGGACCTGGATGCTTTTTATACCAGGATTTCCGCTGAAGGTATTCAGGTTTACACCTGGGCGGATGCCGAATACCCGATCCGGTTGAAGAACATCCCCCATCCGCCGCCGGTGCTCTATGTGCGCGGGGAGATATTGGCGGACGATCACTGGACGGTTGCCATTGTAGGAACCCGGCGGGTTACATCCTATGGCAGGCAGGTTACCGAGCAGGTCGCCACCTACCTGGCGCGCCAGGGGGTGACGGTTATCAGCGGATTGGCGCGCGGGGTGGATGGGATCGCCCATCACACGGCGCTCCTCCAGGGCGGAAGAACACTGGCTGTTTTGGGCTCCGGCGTGGATCAGATCTATCCTCCCGAGCATCGCCAGCTTGCCGAGAAGATCATGCAGCATGGCGCGATCATCAGCGATTATCCGCCGGGCACGCCGCCGGATGCGGTTAACTTTCCACCCCGAAACCGATTGATCTCGGGTCTGTCGGCTGCCGTAGTGGTGATTGAAGCCGGCGAAACCAGCGGCGCTCTTATCACCGCCACTTTTGCCGCCGAGCAGGGCAAGGATGTGTTTGCCGTTCCCGGAGGGATATATTCCCCGCAGAGCAAGGGTACCAACCGGCTGATCCAACAGGGCGCCACACCCCTGCTGGATGTCAGGGATATCCTCGAGCAACTGGATATCCGCCATGTGGATCAATACAAACAGGCTTCGTTAATGCTCCCGGCGGATGAGGTGGAAAGTGCGCTTTTGAAAATCCTTCAACTTGAGCCTATGCAAATTGATGAAATCAAGGCACAATCCGGTCTGGCAGTAGAAAAAATTTCCGCCGGGTTGACCATGCTGGAATTGAAGGGGCTGGTACGACAGGTGAATGGCTCCGCTTATCAGGCGATCATGGAAGACCAGGCGGAATACCGGACGTGAGGTTGCGATGAACGATTATTACGCGGTAATTATGGCAGGCGGGGGTGGAACGCGGCTCTGGCCGCTCTCCCGCAGGGATCACCCCAAACAAATGCTGACGATCTTTGGGAAGCAGTCGTTGTATCAAATGGCGGTAAGCCGGCTGCATGGGCTGCTCGATGAGCAGAACATCCGAGTGGTCACCACCCGGGAACAGTATCACCAGCTTCAGCCTTCCACACCGCAGTTAAAACAGTACCAGTTCCTCCTGGAACCGGAACCCAGGGGCACCGCGGCGGTAATCGGTTTGGCGGCGATGGTTTTGTCGCGGAGTAAACCGGATGCCGTGATGGCGGTGTTGACGGCTGACCATGTTATTCAAAATGTGGCCCTCTTCCAGCGGGCACTTCGCCAGGCGTATCAACTGGCAAAGGCAGGCGAGTTGGTCACCCTGGGAATGATCCCCACCCACCCGGCAACCGGATACGGTTACATCGAACTGGGCGATGTCTTACCAGGTGCAACCGATTTAACCGCCAACCGGGTCAGGCGATTCGTTGAAAAGCCGGATCAGGAGACCGCCGTTAAATACCTGGAACAAAAAACTTACCTGTGGAATGGCGGCATGTTTTTCTGGCGGGTCGACGTTATTCTGGCGGAATTTGCACGCCAGATGCCGGAACTATATGCCTTGTTGCAGGAGATCAATAAGATCTGGGGTACCCCGGCGCAGGATGAAAAACTCCCGCAATTGTGGGCACAGATCAAACCGCAAACGATCGATTATGGCATTATGGAACATGCCAGCCACGTGGCCGTCATTCCGCTTGCCGATTTGGGCTGGAACGATGTGGGCAGCTGGGATTCACTGGCGGAAGTGATAGATGCCGATGATCGTGGTAATATCATGCTTGCTGAAAAAAACAGCTCCATAGATTCACAGGGTTGTATTATCTATGAAGAAAACTCTCAAAAATTGATCACCATGCTTGGCGTGAAAGATTTGGTGATTATCGATACACCGGATGCGTTGTTGGTTTGTCCTCGCTCAGAGGCACAGCGAATTCGCGATGTGGTGTCAGACGTGAAACGGCGGCACCAGGATCGATACCTCTAGGAGGATAACGTAGTGGAAGCTTATTGTCTTAAATGCAAAACTCGTCGGGAGATGAGCAATCCATTAGCGGTATACAACAGTAACGGCACACCTGCTACCAAAGGTGTCTGCCCGATGTGCGGAACGACCATGTTCAAAATGGGACGGACTCCCGAACATGACGGCGTGCCCGTTCCGATGGTTGAAAGCCGGAAAAGCAGCAAGAAAGAACCGGTCCGCTCGGGGAAGCTGGTCATTGTGGAATCACCGGCAAAGGCAAAAACCGTCGGACGTTTTCTGGGCAAGGACTACACGGTGCGCGCATCGGTAGGGCATGTGCGCGATCTGCTGCGCTCCGACCTATCGGTGGATGTGGAGCATGATTTTGCACCAAAATACCGGGTGCCCAATGAAAAACGCACCGTTGTCAAGGAACTGAAGGAACTGGTGAAACGGTCGAAGGAAGTATACCTGGCGACCGACCCTGATCGGGAGGGTGAAGCCATCGCCTGGCACCTGCGCGAGGCGACGGAAATCCCCGAAGAGATCTCACAGCGGGTGGTGTTTCACGAGATTACCGAATCAGCCATCCAGGATGCCTTCAACCACCCGCGACACATCAACCTGGACCTGGTGAACGCGCAACAGGCGCGCCGGATACTGGACCGGCTGGTGGGTTACAACCTCAGTCCGTTACTGTGGGAGAAGGTACGCTCGCGCCTTTCCGCGGGGAGGGTGCAATCTGTTGCACTGCGCCTGATCGTGGAACGGGAACGGGAGATCGATGCTTTCATCCCCCAGGAGTATTGGTCGATCCTGGCTGAGTTCCGTCAGGAAGGCAGCCAGCAGGATTACATTGCCAAGCTGGCAAAGATCGATCAGCAGGATAAAACGAATGAGTTGGACCGCCAGGATGTGGTCGAACCGATCGTGGCTGACATCAAAACAGCAAATTATCGGATCAGCAAGATCAAGCGTGGAGAACGACGCAGAAAGCCCTCGGCTCCTTTCACCACCAGCACCCTGCAGCAGGAAGCCTCGCGAAAATTGGGCTTTACCGCCCGCCGCACCATGATGCTTGCCCAGCAGCTTTACGAGGGTGTGGATGTAGGCGACGGAGGCAATACCGGTCTGATCACGTACATGCGTACCGACTCCACCCAGGTGGCCAAACAGGCACAGAATGAAGCGCGCGATTACATCCAACGGCGCCACGGGGCGGACTTTTTGCCGGCATCCGCGCCCATCTATAAAACCCGGGCGGCAGGCGCCCAGGAAGCGCATGAGGCGATCCGCCCGACCTCCGTTTTTCGCGAACCTGAAAAAGTAAAACAGTATCTCAGCAGAGACCAGTACCGCCTGTATCAACTGGTCTGGCAACGATTTGTGGCGTCTCAAATGGAAAGTGCAGTGTATGATACGCTCTCGGTGGAGATCGAAGGCGAAGGCAAGCAACATGCTTATCTGTTCCGCACGGCTGGCTCCACGGTGAAATTCCCCGGATACCTGGTGGTATATGAGGAGGCGGCAGATGAGGATGCGCTTGCAGACGAAGGGGAGAATAATAAAATCCCTAATTACCTGGAAGAAGGCAAAAAACAGAATCTGCAAAAAGTGCATCCCGAGCAGCATTTCACCCAACCGCCGCCAAGATACACCGAGGCTACATTGGTGCAAAAGCTGGAAGAATACGGCATTGGACGACCTTCGACCTATGCCCCCATTATTTCCACAATCCAGGATCGGGGCTACGTCATCCGTGAACAGAAACGCCTCTTCCCGACGGATACCGGCATCCTGGTTAATGACCTGTTGGTCGAACACTTCCCCAATCTGATCGATGTGGGGTTCTCCGCCACCATGGAAGAAGACTTGGATTTGATTGCCGGCGGCGAGAAGCAGTGGGTGGAAGTGATCCGCGAGTTCTACACCCCGTTTGCCGCACAGGTGAAGACCGCCCAGGCGGAAATGCCCGAAGTGAAAGCTGAACCCGAAAAGGTCGGCAGGGCATGTCCGCAGTGCGGCGGAGACCTGGTGATTCGCTGGGGGCGGTTCGGCAAGTTCATCAGTTGCAGCACTTTCCCGGCTTGCCGCTACACCGAAGCGATTCTGCAAAAAATTGGCGTCAGCTGCCCCAAGGATGGCGGCGACCTGGTGGAACGGAAAACGCGCAAGAACCGGGTATTCTACGGGTGCGCCAATTATCCGAACTGCGATTTTACCTCCTGGAAGAAGCCCATTCCAACGCCATGCCCTGATTGTAATGGTTTGCTCACCATCCAAAACAAACGGGAAGCGCAATGTATGAATTGCAATAAAACTTTTCTGCTGGATGATCTGGGCGAAAAAGAGAAGGATGAGGCGGCATGAAGGTTGCAACATTCCTGTAAGCCATGATTCGCCGGATGGCGGGTCATGCCGTTGTGTACTCTACGCAAGCAGGAGTTGATTGTATGGATAGACTAAAGGAATATCTGGAACATCCGTGGGCGAAACCGGCACTTTACTTGTTGGTGGGTGTGCTGATCGGATGGTTTGTATTCGGTTGGGGGCTTTTCCCCGTTGAGTGGACGGACGCCACACCTGCCTACCTGCGTGAGGACCTGAAAGTTGATTATCTGCGCATGGCGATTGATTCGTATGGCGTGAATGGCGATACCTCCCTTGCCAAACTGCGCTGGGCGAACCTGGGTGGCGATGCCGTGGCATTATTCCAACAGGTGCAGGATGAGCCCAGAGGGGCGAAACTATCGGCACTGACCGGATTCGCAAAAGCTGTGGATACGGCAGTAACTTCGGCGGCTGCTTCAGCAGCTGATGATACTTCAACCTCCAAGAACACTGACGCCGAAACCGAGGCGACAGCCGTCACAAGCACCGATACCACAACCACAACAGTCATTGGCACCATCCCTACAACTGCACCCAAGAAGAATCCCATGATGCCGGTGGCGCTGGGCGCTTTCTGTGTATTAAGCGTGGTGCTGGTATTTGCCGTGGGATACATCTTCATTAAACGCGGCGGAAAACTGGCCAAGAAACCCACCAGGGCTGAAGCGATCCCTTCACAGCCGTATGTCCCCGAAAACACAGCCGATAAGGGCGCGGAATACTTCCGTCCGTCGGGTGGTGAGTCGCCTGTCTCACAATTTATGACCACCTATATGGCTGGCGACGAGCAGTATGACGATTCATTCAGCATCGATAATCCGATCGGTGAATTCCTGGGTGAGTGCGGAGTTGGCATCACCGAGACCATCGGAGTGGGTGAACCCAAGAAAACCGCCGCCTTTGAAGTGTGGCTGTTCGATAAGAACGACATTCAAACCGTGACGAAGGTGCTGATGAGCGAACACACCTTCAATGACCCGGCCATGCAGCAAAAACTGCTCTCCAAGGGTGAGCCCATCCTGGCGGAACCCGGCAAGCGCATTCTGCTGGAAACAGCCACCCTGCAGCTCGAAGCCCGCATCGTGGATATGAGCTACGGCCAGGGTCCGCTGCCGCAAAACAGCTATTTCGAGAGATTAACGCTCGAGTTGGCCGTCTGGACGAAAAGCTAGAAATCTATTACGCATTGTGATGCACAAGAGGCAGCCAATCCGGCTGCCTCTTGTTGATTCTCGT